>NZ_LGUR01000206.1 GCF_001270495.1 Streptomyces viridochromogenes | reverse complement strand
CTGCGCCACGGCCCGCACCCGGGGCCGGACCACGCTGTTGATGAGCAGCGCGAGGGCGACGGGGATCGGGAAGAACAGCACCAGTTGGAGCACGAACAGCACGATGGTGTTCTCCGCGGCACTCCAGAACAGCGGGTCGTCGAGCATCCGCGAGAACTGCTCCACGCCCACCCATGGGCTGTGGAAGATCGCCGTGATGCCGTTGCCGGCGACGTACGGGTCGTAGTCCTGGAAGGCGACGACGTTACCGAGCAGCGGGACGTAGTTGAAGATCAGGAGCAGGAGGATGACGGGCAGGGTCATCAGGATCAGCGCGCGGTCGCGGCGCCACCGGACCCGGAAGGGAACCTTGCCCGCCTTGCCCGCCCTGCGCGGCACGCTCTCCTTCGCGGTGGCTGCGGCGACCGCGGCCGTCGGTTCCGCGACGGCCGCGGGAGGACGAGTCCCGTCGGGCCTGCTCCCGGCCGTGAGAGACATCAGTTGCCACTGCCGTTCTTGTCGATGAGCTGCTTGTACCAGTCGCGCAGCTTGTCGCCGCCGGAGGACTTCCAGGTGGAGATGGCCTGCTGAATGTCGGACAGCTTCTTGTTGCCGCGTACGAAGTCGATCTCCAGCTGCTCGAACTGGCTCCGGAGAGTGGCGTAGCGGCTCGGCTCGACGATGTTCATGCCGTACGTGGACGTCTTCTTCACGAAGGCACCCTGCCGCTGCTGCCACTCGACCTGCTTGCGGGTGATCTCGGGGAGGTCGGGGTGGGCCAGGTAGGGAGCCGGGGCCGCCAGCAGCACCCAGGCGTTGTTCACCTCCTGGATACCCCGATCGTTCTTGACCGGGACGCCGTTCTCGACCGTGTAGTGGGTGCCCTCGACGCCGTAGTCGACGTACATCCGCTCCTTGGTGCCGTAGGGCGCTGCCGCGAAGTTGGCGGCGGCCAGCGCGTTCTCGATCGTCTCCTTGGAGGCGCCCTTGCGGATCATCGACCAGATGGTGGCGGGCTGGCCGGCGTACAGCGTCGGGTTGCCGCCGTCGGCGCCGAAGTAGTCCATGCCCTCGATCACGAAGTCCGGGTTGGAGTGGGCCTGTTCGGTGGTCTTGCCGTACCAGTCGGACATGTTCTGGTCGTAGACCAGGACCTGCCCGGCGGTGAACCGCTGCCCGGGGACGCCCGTGTTTGCCTTGTCGTCGGGATGTACCACACCGGCGGCGAACAGCTTGCGGACCCACTCCAGATGTTCGAGGTACTCAGGATGCTCGATGCGGTACGTCAGCTTGCCGTCGTCCCCGATGTTCCAGCCGAGCGGCCCGGCGGGGAGGACACTGGTGGCCTCCTTGGCCCAGCTGAGGAACTCGTCCGGCGACTTGGGGGCCGACCAGCCCTTCTTGTCGAAGATGTCCTTGCGGTAGTAGGGCACGATGTTGGGCACGGAGGCGGCGGGCATCGGGATGCCGCGCAGCGCGCCGCCGAAGATGCTCACGCGCCAGGCGTCGGACGGGATCGCGGCCAGGTTCGGGTACTTCTTGACCTTGTCGCCCGCCAGGTAGGGGCCGAGGTCCATGAACTTCGCGGTCACCGCGCTCGAGATCTTGCCGACCAGTTCCCAGTCGGGCACGACCACCACGTCGGGTATGGAGCTGGAGGCGAGGACGGCGCCGAGCTTCTCACCGTAGGTGTTGCCGTCCTGGTTCTGCCAGGTGATCTTGGTGCCGGCGACCTCGTCGAGGGTCTTGTAGTAGGGGTTTCCGGTTTTCGGCGGGGCGCCCCAGAGCGGGGCCATGATCTTGAGGGGAGCGCCGGTGCCGAGCTTGTCCGGGACCGAAGCGGCAAGGGCCGCGAGATCGACTTTGCCGGTGTAGCCGGTCGCCGAGCCGTTCTTCGCCGGAATGTCCGGCTTGGCGAACGTGCTGGCGACGTAGGCCGGGAGCAGCTTGTCTGCGGCCTTGCCCGACGTGGCACCCTCTCGCGAGCCACTGTCCGAACCGCTGCAGGCGGTGAGCAGCGGCATCCCGCCGGCCACCGCTGCGGTGGCGACCGCCGTGGAGGCGAGGAAGCTTCTCCGGCTCGGTCCTGAGGAGGCGGAGGCAGAGGCGGCGTTCGGCTTCATTGCGTCAACCCTTCATGGCGCACCCGGACACCCGGCGGTGGGCCGTCGGCCGCGGTGTCGTGACTTGAACCAGCTGAGCTGAAAGCAGACATCCCATCACTGTCGACATATACGCAGTCGAAGCGCTTCGATGTTGCTGTGAGGTTAAGTGAACGCCCATGGGCGCACAAGGGTCGCTTCAAAGATTCCTCCGAGGCACTGGAGGAGGTTCTCCATGTTCCCTGCTTGATGAACGGTGTCGATCTCTTGACGCTCTCCTAGTGCCCTGGCATGCATCGAAGCGCTTCGAAAGCACTCTCCGCTCTATCTCAAGGGAATCCCATGTGTCTGCACATACGGCGCACACACCACCGCCGTTCCGCGCTCACAGCTGGCTTTCGCGAAGCGCATCGACGACCTTCTGTCGCGGCTCACCCGCGACGAAAAGATGGGATGCCTGCATCAGTTCACGCCCGCCGTCGAGCGCCTGGGCATCGCGGCCTTCCACTGCGGCCAGGAGGCCCTGCATCGCGTCGCCCGGATGGGCCAGGCCACCGTTCTCGCCCAGGCGGTCGGCCTCGGTGCGACCTGGAACACGGGACTGCTGCATGATCGGGTGACAGCGGGGTTTATGCAGCCAGAGCTGCGGGTGGGGTCATGATGGTCTCGTACTCGACGGGGGTCAATCGGCCCAGGCGTCGTTGCCGTCGGCGCCTGTGGTAGGTCCGCTCGATCCAGGTGACGATCGCGATCCGCAACTCCTGGCGAGTGGCCCAGACACGGCGGTCGAGGGCGTTCTTCTGCAGCAGTGCGAAGAAGCTCTCCATTGCGGCGTTGTCGCCGGCGGCCCCGACCCGGCCCATTGAGCCGACCAGGCCGTGCCGGGCGAGGCGGCGGCGACCTTGCGGGACCGGAATTGCGATCCGCGGTCGGAGTGCACGATGCATCCCGCAGCGGTGCCGCGGCGGGCGACGGCGGACTCCAGCACGGCCACCGCGAGGCGGGACTTCATCTGGGCGTCTGGAACAGCCCACGATGCGGCCGGAGTACACGTCCTTGACCGCGCACAGATACAGCTTGCCCTCGCCGGTCGCGTGCTCGGTAATGTCCGTGAGCCACAACCGGTTCGGCCCGTCCGCGGTGAAGTTCCGCCGCACCAGGTCATCGTGGACCGATGGTCCGGCTTTGGCGTTCTTCCCGCGGCCCCTGCGTTTGCCGAAGGCACTCCACCAGCCGCTGTCCCGGCAGATCCGCCAGGCAATCCGCTCGGCCATCGCCTCACCGGCGGCGCGGCCTCGCCGAGAAGGAAGCGGTGCCCGAACTCGGGATCGTCGCGGTGCGCGTCGAACAGGGCGTTGGCCCGGTATGCCCGGGTCAGTTCGGCTCGGTGGCAGGCCGGGCCAGCCACCGGTAGTAGGGCTGGCGGGCAGCCCTAGCATCCGGCACGTCGCCGCCACCGGCACCCGGCAAGGGGCATCGGCGGCGGCCAGCTCACGGACGAGCGGGTACATCATTTTGCCGGCAGGTTCGCCTGCGACAGATACGCCGCAGCCCTCCTGAGCACCTCGTTCTCCTGCTCCAGCAACCGGATCCGCTTGCGTGCCTCGCGCAGCTCGGCCGACTCACCCGGCGTCGTTGCGGGCCGGGCGCCCTCGTCGGTCTCGGCGCGGCGCAACCACTTCGACAACGTGATCGGGTGGACCCCGAAGTCGGCGGCGATCTGTTCCAGCGTGACGCCGGGCTCGCGGTTGCGCGCGACCGTCACGACGTCCTCGCGGAACTCCTTCGGATACGGCTTGGGCACTGCGACATCCTTCCAGGCCGCTTCTCAGCAAGCCAGGTCAGGTGTCACCCAGCCCTGCAGCAGTCCCACCGCCCGGCTCGGCCGGTTGCACGGCAGCACGGCGGCGCAGCAACGGTCCTGCCCGCCATATCAGCGGGGCTCCTATGACCAATCCGCATCCAAATGTCCAAGTTCAACTCAGCGTAGTCAGCACCAAGTCAGCACGGGAGAGACGAAGACGTGTGATGACGTGGGCTTTTAGTCAGCACCAAACCAGCACGGGAGTCAGCACAGCGCCGCCCAAATGCCCCTAACTACGCCTCTCGGACAGCAGTCGCTTCCCTCCTCTGCGGGCCTCTGAACCACCGCTTCACACCGCTTCACGACGAGGCATGGAGCCTGCACGCATAGCCTGACTCAGAACTATGTTGCCCCACCACATGTGCGCCTGACCTGCGCTTTTCTACCGTGTGCCGAAACCTACCCGTCCCCACCGCACACGAGGAAGTGGCGCACATGGCCTCCGGAACCACCGCTCCCCCACCCCCCGGCAACCTCAAGCGCATCGTCGCCGCCAGCCTCATCGGCACCACCATCGAGTGGTACGACTTCTTCCTCTACGGCTCCGCCGCCGCCCTGGTCTTCAACAAACTGTTCTTCCCGGACTCCGATCCCCTCGTCGGCACGCTGCTGTCCTTCCTGACGTACGCCGTCGGTTTCGCCGCCCGCCCCCTGGGCGCGCTGGTCTTCGGGCACTACGGGGACCGGCTCGGCCGCAAGAAGCTGCTGGTGCTGAGCCTGCTGTTGATGGGCGGGGCGACGTTCGCGATCGGGCTGCTGCCGACGCACGCGACCATCGGGTCCGCGGCACCCGTGCTGCTGACCGTGTTGCGCCTGGTGCAGGGTTTCGCGCTCGGTGGTGAGTGGGGCGGGGCCGTGCTGCTGGTGTCCGAACACGGGGACGCGCGGCGGCGCGGCTTCTGGGCCTCGTGGCCGCAGACCGGCGCGCCCGCGGGCCAGTTGCTGGCGACCGGAGTGCTGTCCCTGCTGACGGCCGTGATGTCGGACAGCGCCTTCGGCACCTGGGGCTGGCGCATCCCCTTCCTGCTCTCCGGTGTCCTCGTCATCGTCGGTTTGTGGGTTCGTCTGTCTGTCGATGAATCGCCCGTCTTCAAGGAGGCGTTGGCGCGGGCCGAGGCGCGCAAGGTCACGCACGTGGCCGACACCGAGAAGCTGCCCCTGGTCTCCGTACTGCGCCATCACTGGCGTGATGTGCTGGTGGCGATGGGCGCGCGGATGGCGGAGAACATCAGCTACTACGTCATCACCGCGTTCATCCTCGTCTACGCCACCACGTCGGCCGGCGTGTCCAAGCAGACCGCCCTCAACGCCGTGCTCATCGCCTCCGCCGTACACTTCGCCGTCATTCCGGCCTGGGGCGCGTTGTCGGACCGGATCGGGCGTCGTCCCGTCTACCTGCTGGGCGCCGTCGGTGTCGGGCTGTGGATGTTCCCGTTCTTCGCGCTCATCGACACCGGCGACTTCGGCAACCTGCTCCTCGCCGTGACCGTGGGCCTGGTGCTGCACGGCGCGATGTACGCACCCCAAGCCGCCTTCTTCTCCGAGATGTTCGCGACCCGGATGCGCTACTCCGGCGCCTCGATCGGCGCCCAGTTCGCCTCGGTCGCGGCGGGCGCGCCCGCACCGCTGATCGCCACGGCGCTGCTGGCCGACTACGACAGCTCCACCCCGATCGCCCTGTACGTCATCGCCGCGGCCGTCCTGACGGTCATCGCGATCGGCGCGGCCCAGGAGACCCGGCACCGGGACCTCGCCGACATCGGACCCTCGGCCGACGCGAAGCCCGCAGCGGCCCGGGCGGCGGACGCACACACGGTCTGACCCGCCCAGCACAACGGCCCCCTCAAACAGGCCCCCGTACACGCTTCGGGTACGGGGGTCAGCGCTGTGCCGGTGCAGACAACCGGTGCAGCCGCAGGGCCAGCTGGATCTCCAGGGCACGGGCGGGGCCCTGCCAGTCGTCGCCGAGGAGGCGGCCGACGCGCTCCAGGCGCTGGGCCACCGTGTTCACGTGGACGTGCAGTTCGTCCTTGGTGCGGGCCGGGCTCATCCCGCAGGCGAAATACGCGTCGAGGGTGCGCAGCAGGTCGGTGCCGCGCCGTTCGTCGTAGGCGACGACCTGCCCGATCGTACGGTCGACGAAGCCTGCGATGTCACGGTCCCCGGCCAGCAGCAGCCCCACGAAACCGAAGTCCTCGGCGGCGGCGCCATCCCCGGAGCGGCCGAGCAGTCGCATGGCGTCGAGGCAGCGCCGGCCTTCCTCGTAGGCGGCGGCCACGGCGTCCGGGTGGGCGGCCAGGTCCTCGACCGGTGCGGAGGCGCCGACGGTGACGGCCTCGTGGACGGCCGTGCCGAGGTGGCGGGCGGTGCTGCGGGCCAGGGCCGTGGCCGTGTCTCCCACTCCGAGCGGCAGGAGCAGGACGGTGCCGCCGTCGCGGGCGGCCGCCAGCCCATGTCGGGTCGCGGCGAGGTGGGACGCGGCGGACCACAGACGTCTGCGGGCGGCCGCCTCCTGGTCGGCGTCGGCCGCGGTGACGTCGAGGCGGGCGGCGAGGACGACGTGAGCGGCGTCGAGGTCGGCTTCCAGCCGCGCCGCGCGCTCGCGCAGCAGCCGCGGGTCACGGTCGCGGGCGTCGAGCAGGTCGTCCAACAGCTCGCCCCGCACGCGCTGTTCGGCCTCGGCGGCGGAGCGCCGGGCGAGCAGCAGGAGGGAGGTGACCATCGCGGCCCGCTCCAGAGTGCGCTGGTCGACGGGGTCGAGGCCGGGGTGGCCGCGCAGCACCAGCGCACCGAGCAGTTCTCCGCCCGCGGTCACGGCGGCGATCCAGTCGTCGTCATGTCGTACGGCGTGGCCTTCGACGCGGGAGACCTCCAGGGCCTTGGCCGGTGCCGCGGTGGCCTCCGCGAACTCGACCGTGCCGTCGAGGACTTCGGAGACCGCGGCGGCGACGTCGTGCACTCCTCCGCCGCGCAGCACGAGTTCGGCGAGCCGGTCGTGCACGTCGGAGGCCCGTTCGATGACCCCGCTGCGGTCCTGGATGATCTCGTTGGCCCGCTCCAGGTCGGCGAGGGCCGCACGGGTCTCGGTGAGCAGGTTCGCGGTGTCGATGGCGGCCGCGGCGAGGGCGGCGAAGGAGCCGAGCAGCGCGATCTGCTCCCGCTCGAAGACCCGGGCACGCCGGTCCGCCGCGAACAGGACCCCGATGACATGGTGTCCCAGCATCAACGGCACCCCGAGGATGGCGACCAGCCCCTCGTCGCGCACACCCGCGTCGATGGTGAGGGTGTGCTGGAAGCGGTCGTCCTTGAAGTAGTCGTCGGTGACATAGGGGCGGGCGGTCTGCGCGACGAGGCCGCCCAGGCCCTCCCCCATGCCGAGCCGCAGCTGCTGGAAGCGGGCGGCGACGGATCCCTCGGTCACCCGCATATAGGTGTCGCCCCTGGCCGGGTCGTTCAGGCTGAGGTAGGCGATGTCCGTGCCGAGCAGCGACCGGGCACGCTGCACGATCGCTTGTAGTACGGCATCCAGGTCCCGCAGGCCGGCCAGGTCATGGGCCGTCTCGAACAGGGCGGACAGCTCGGCCTCGCGCCGACGCCGCCCTTCCAGCTCGGAGCGCACGCGCAGCGCGAGCAGCTTGGCCTGTTCGAGGGCGACGATCCGCTCGGTGGATCTGCCCTCGGCACGGGCGAGCAGCACCGGCTGCTCATAGGCGTCGGCGGACGCGCCCCGGGCCAGCAGCTCGAGGAACGGCGTCTCCGCGCTGCTCAGGGACGCTCCGGCAGCGACTGCGGAGCGCTCGGCGGGGTGCACGTGATCGCGAGACATGCCGACAGGATTGCTCATCGCACCGCCGTCCCGTCAGCCCTGTGGATAACTCGAAGATTCCGCCGGACCCGGCCGATCAGTGCGCGGTCCAGCCGCCGTCGAGCACGAGCGACGTGCCGGTAACGAAGGACGCGTGCGGACTGCACAGATACGCCACGGCCTCGGCGACGTCCTCCGGTTCGATGAGCCGCTTGACCGCGCTGTCCTGCAACAGCACCTCGGACAGCACCTGCTCCTCGGGAATGCCGTGTGCCCGGGCCTGGTCGGCGAGTTGTTTCTCGACCAGTGGGGTGCGCACATAGGCGGGGTTCACACAGTTGGAGGTGACACCATGGGGTGCGCCCTCCAGGGCGGCGGTCTTGGAGAGTCCCTCCAGACCGTGTTTGGCGGCCACATAGGCAGACTTGAAGGCCGAGGCGCGCAGCCCATGTACTGAGGACACATTCACGATCCGACCCCAGCCCTGCCCGTACATATGGGGCAGGGCTCCACGGATGAGCCGGAACGGTGCCTCCAGCATCACGGTGAGCACCGTGTGGAAGACATCGGGCGGGAACTCCTCGATGGGGCGCACCAGCTGCATTCCGGCGTTGTTGACCAGGACGTCGGTGCCGGCGGCGGCGAGTTCGGCGGCGTCCAGGTCGCTCAGGTCGAGGACGTGCGGTTCGACGGTGCCCGCGAGACCCCCGGCCCGCTCGACGAGCTCCTCCAGGCCCGCGGCGTCCCGGTCGACCGCTCTCACCTTGGCCCCCGCGGCTGCGAGCCGTAGCGCGCAGGCCCGGCCGATGCCGCCGGCGGCGCCGGTGACAAGGGCGGTGCGGCCGCCGAGGTCGAGCGGGACGGGCAAGGACGAGCCTTGAGCCGGGAGAGTACTGCGCGGGGTCATGGCTCGACCCTAGACAGCACCCTCACCAGGCCACATATGGTCACAGCCCATACTTCAGTCCGAGCTCATGGGTTCGAACCACGTGGGTTCATCGCACTGTGCCTGCTTGATCCGGAACAGCTGACTTTCGTCCATCGCGGGCAGGGCATCCACCTCGTACCAGCCCACCTGTAGCGATTCGTCGTCGTTCACGCGGGCCTCGCCACCCACGGCACGGCAGCGGAAGGTGATGTCCATGAACTGGCACATGTCACCATTGGGATAGGTGACCTCACCACCTGACCTGACCAGTACGAGCCGCTCGGCGACACATCGGACGCCCGTCTCCTCGTACACCTCCCGTACGGCGGCGACCGCGGGCTGCTCGCCCGGGTCCGGGATGCCGTTGATCACCGTCCACTTGCCGTTGTCCGCGCGCTGCCCCAGCAGGACCCGCCCCTCGTCGTCGAAGACGACGGCGCTGACCCCGGGGAGCCACAGCAGTTGGTGCCCGGCGGTGGCCCGGATCGTACGAATGAAGTCAGGAGTAGCCATGGCCCCGACCCTAACGGACCGTCGGCGACGCCCCCGGCGGTGACTTACGGGCACGTGCGACCGGCGTACGGCTACAGGTCGCCCGCGCGTCGCGCCTTCAGCCCGGCGCCGATCGCCCAGCCGAGACCGCCCGCGGCGACGAGCAGGAGCGCGATCTCCGGCAGGATGCCGAGCCTCGTTGCGGGCGTCTCGCTGGAGCGCAGCGGCACCTTCTGGACCAGCGAGTCGGCCACGAACATGCCCGTCTTCTGCGTGATCGTCCCGTCCGGCATGATGATCGCGCTGACACCGCTGGTCACCGGGACGGTGACGGTCCGGCTGTGCTCGACCGCGCGGACGCGGGACATCGCGAGCTGCTGGTAGGTCATCTCGCTGCGGTCGAAGGTCGCGTTGTTGCTCGGCACGGAGATCATCTGGGCGCCGTCGGTGACCTCGGAGCGCACGGTCCAGTCGAAAGCCGCCTCGTAGCAGGTCACGAGGCCGACCTTGGCGCCGTCCATGGTGAACACGCCCGGTTCGCTGCCCCGGCTGAAGTCCTGGCGGACCATCGAGGTCCAGTTCTCGTTGATCGCCCCGACGAGCGAGCGCAGCGGCAGGTACTCGCCGAACGGCTGGATCTGCCGCTTGTCGTAGGTGTCGACCGGCCCCTTGGCCGGATCCCACAGGATCTGCTCGTTGAGCAGCTTGCCGTCCCGCTCGACGACGCCGCCGACGGAGATGGGCACGCCGATCGCCTTGGCGGCCGTGTCGATGACGGCGCGGGCGTCGGCGTTGGCGAACGGGTCGATGTCGGAGGAGTTCTCGGGCCACAGCACGAAGTCGGGCTGTGCGACCTTGCCCGCCTTGACCTCGGCGGCCAGTCGTTCTGTCTCCCGCGCGTGGTAGTCCAGTACGGCTCGCCGCTGGGAGTTGAAGTCCAGTCCGGCGCGCGGCACGTTGCCCTGGATGACCGCGACGGTCGCGGTCCCGTTCTCTGCCTTGTCACTGACCAGCGGCCGTGCGGCAACGGCGCCCACCACCGGTACTGCCACGCTCAGCAGGGCCACGGCCGCGGCGGACCTCTGGACGGCCCGGGTGCGCCGCCGCTCCACGGCCAGGCGGACGACCTCGTACAACCCGAAGCCGCTCAGGACGACCGCGAAGCCGAGCACGGGTGTGCCGCCCACCGCGGCGAGCGGCAGGAAGACACCGTCGGCCTGACCGAAGGCGATCTTGCCCCAGGGGAAGCCGTTGAAGGGCGCACGCGCGCGTGCCGCCTCTCCGGCGATCCACAGCGCCGCCGCCCACACGGGCCAGCCGGGCAGCTTGGACACCGCCGCGACTCCCGCGCCCACCAGCGCCACGAAAACCGCCTCGATGGCGACGAGGGCGAGCCAGGGGCCGGGGCCGACCTCCACTCCGGTCCACACCAGCAGCGGGAGCAGGAAGCCGAGGCCGAAGAGATAGCCGAGGCCGAGGCCCGCCTTCCAGCTGCGGCCGCGCAGCACCCAACCGAAGACGGCGAAGGCCGGCAGGGCCAGCCACCACAGGGTGCGCGGCGGGAAGCTGACGTAGAGCAGCACTCCGGAGAGGGCAGCGGCGAGGGCCGGAACCAGGCGCACGAGCCGCGCCGCGCGTGAGGCGGGCGCTGTCTGCGACGCCAGCTGGTCCGACTCGCCCACGGAAGTTGCAGTGACGGTCACTCCGGGAGTGTACGGCGGCTGACCTCGGCACCGACAGCGCGGTCCGGCGGCGGCAGGAGGGCCGGGCCCGCGCACAGTGGGCATCGGCTGTCCGGCGCGCGGAGTTCGTCGGCTGCCGGCTGCCTGACCGCTCAAGGGCGGCGCATCGTTCCTGCACGACACGTCCACAAATCGCCTATCAGCCGTTACGGTATGCCGGAGCCTCAGTCGTACCGGCCGGTCAGGTCCGGGCGGCCGGGGCCCGTCACAGGTCGGGGGACCGGGTTCGGGGGGCGGGGTGGATGTCACGGGGATGACGTCTGCGGCAGGTCCGGATGAGGACAGCGACAGACGAAACGTTTCTGATGCGGCCGGCGTAGTGGTGCTGGGGGCCTGCGCCGCCTGGTCGCTGATCGCGGCCGCCTTGCACGACGGGCGGCCCGAGGGTGTTCTGCTCGCCATCCTCGCGGTGGCGGCCGGTTATGCCGCGGGGCGGATCAGCGGGGCACTGCTGCCGGTCGCCGCGCCCTGCGCCGGAGCGCTGGCCGGAGTGGCCCTGACACTGAGCGTTCCGCACCTGTCCCCCGGCCCCCAGATCGTCGCGCCGCTGGGACACGCCGGGGCCACCGCCGCCGTACTGACCCTCTCGGCGGGCGCCGCGTGCTGCGCCGCCTGGGCCACCACGGCGCCGGCCCTACGCCTGGGCCTGCGTGCGCTGGCCGCCGGGATCGCGGTGACCGCGGTGGTCCTGGGCTCGACCACAGGCTTCGTGTCCTGTTCGGCCGTCCTGCTGTGCTCGCTCACCGCGGGCCACCTGCGCCATCGCGGCGTGGGCATCGCGGGACTGGCCCTGGTCGCCACCTCGGTCACCGGCCTGACCTGGACGGTCGCCGGGAACGCCATGCCCGACGGACTCGCCGCCTGGCTGGAGGCCCAGCTCACGCGACACCGGATCGAGCTCTGGCACGACGCCCTGGCCATGGCGGGCCGGGACCCCGCCCTGGGGGTGGGCCCGGGACGCTTCGGGGAGTTCAGTACGACGGCGACCACGACGCTGCCGTCCGACGGCAAGCCCCACTCGGCCCCCTTGCAGCAGGCGGCGGAACAGGGAGTCATCGGCGTGCTGCTGCTGGCGGCCGCCTTCTGCTGGATGCTGTTCGCGCTGTGGCGCACCACGCGCCCCACCCCGGTCGCCCTCACCGCGGGTGCGGCCCTGACGGCGCTGGCGGCGATCGCCGCGGTCGGCAACGCGCTCAGCTTCACCGCGGTGTCGGTGGGCGCGGGCCTGCTGGCCGGGCTGGCCACGGCCCGCCCGATGGCCGACGGATCACCGCGGCGCGAAATCGACGTACGCGCGCGTAGCGATCGGCCGAGCCCATGACACGGAGCGCTCAGAGCGCCGTGCCGGCCGTCCGGGTCCGCAGCCGGTCCCTGATGACCCGTACGGCCGCCTCCGCGTCGTCCACGGTGACCGTGAACGTGTGGCCGTCCCACAGACGCAGCACCAGGCCCTCGCCACGCCGTACGACGACCGCGGTGCCCTTCTCGGGCCGCCATCGGTAGCCCCAGCCACCCCAGTGGCGCGGCGTGACGTGCGGGACGAAGTCGGCTCCCACGACCTCGGACAGGGGGATACGGCGGCGCGGCACACCGAGGTGACCGCAGCGCACCTCAAGACACTCCTGGTCGACCTTCAGGGCGACATGCACGAACGCCAGAGTGCCGAAGAGGACCAGCAGCCCGGCCGCGATGCAGCCGACGACGGCCATCACGAGCGCGGCGACGCCCTCGGTCCACGGAGAGTCGATGGCCAGCTCGATGCCGAGCGCCATGCAGGCCGCGCCGACGAGCGCCAGCAGCCACTGGACCCGGTTGGTCGCCCGCCCGGTCCAGACATCGGGGTGCGGGTTCCTGCCGTGGGAGTGGTCCCTCATGTCTATGAGGTTACTCAGGTTTCGCTGCGCTGGTACCGCGCTGCACAGGGTGACTGCGCCGACCGGGCCATGGCGGACCGATGCACTCCGTCTGGTGACCGCCAGGTCACCGTGCGGGGCTGATCGCCTTCAGGAGCCGGCCTTCCTCGTAGGCGAGGGCGGGCTCGGGGAGCGTGCCCTCGCGGCCGCTCAGCAGCACTGTGATGGTGCCGTTCGCCTCCGCCGCGGGAGCCGGCTTCTCGCCCAGTCGGCGGAGCGCCTGCGCGGCCACCGCTCCGGCGGAGCCGTGCAGGACGAGCGGGGGGAAGCCGGGGCGCTGGACGGCGGCGCGGATGCGCTCGGCCACGAGTTCGTAGTGCGTACAGCCCAGGACGACGGTCGTCACGTCGTCGGGGGTCAGCGCGGCGGCCGCGGCGACGGCAGCCTCGATCGCGTTCTGGTCCGCGTGCTCGACCGCCTCGGCCAGCCCGAAGCACGGCACTTCAGTGACGTTCACGCCGTCGGCGAAGTCCTCGATGAGGCCGCGCTGATAGGGGCTTCCGGTGGTGGCGGGCGTGGCCCAGATGGCGAAGGGGCCACCGCCGGCCGCGGCCGGCTTGATCGCCGGGACCGTGCCGATGACCGGTATGCCCGGTTCGAGGCGGGCGCGCAGGGTGGGCAGGACGTGCACGGTCGCGGTGTTGCAGCCGATGATCAGGGCGTCGGGCCGGTGCGCCGCGGCGGCGTCGGCGACAGCCACGGCGCGCCGTGAGAAGTCCTCGGGAGTCCTCGGGCCCCAGGGCATGCCGTCGGGGTCGAGTGAGAGCACGAGATCTGCGTCGGGTCGCAGCCGCCGTACCGCTGCGGTGGCCGCGAGCAAACCGATTCCGGAGTCCATCAGCGCGATCTTCACCCGGCCACGATAGACGATGGGCCCTTGCCGGCCCCTGCGGTGGGGCAGACTGCGCGCGTGAGCGCCATCGTGTGGACCGCCGCCGGATCACTCGCCGCCTGGCTGTGGCTGCTGCTCTGCCAGGGCCTCTTCTGGCGTACGGACATCCGGCTTCCGCGGCGGACGGATCCGGACCGGTGGCCGTCCGTCTGCGTCGTTGTCCCGGCACGTGACGAGGCCCCGGTACTTCCCGCGAGCCTGCCGTCGCTGCTCACGCAGGACTATCCGGGGCTCGCGGAGATCTTCCTGATCGACGACGGCAGTTCGGACGGCACCGGTGAGCTGGCGCGCGAGCTCGCGCGGCGGCACGGCGGACTGCCGCTGACCGTGGCCTCCCCCGGTGAGCCACCGGCGGGCTGGACCGGCAAGCTGTGGGCGGTGCGCCACGGCATCGGCCTGGCACGCGCGCGTGACCCCGAGTACCTGCTCCTGACGGACGCCGACATCGCGCATGCGCCCGACAGCCTGCGGGAGCTGGTCGCGGCGGCGCGCACCGGGGGTTTCGACGCCGTCTCGCAGATGGCCCGGCTGCGGGTGGAGAGCCTGTGGGAACGGCTGGTCGTGCCGGCCTTCGTGTACTTCTTCGCGCAGCTGTATCCGTTCCGCCGGATCGGCAAGAAGGGGGCACGTACGGCAGCCGCGGCGGGCGGATGCGTCCTGCTGCGCGCCGAGGCCGCGGAGCGGGCGCGGATTCCGGACGCCATCCGGCACGCCGTCATCGACGACGTGGCGCTCGCGCGGGCCGTCAAGCGCGGCGGTGGCCACATCTGGCTGGGGCTGGCCGAGAAGGTGGACAGCGTGCGCCCGTATCCACGGCTGCGCGACCTGTGGCGGATGGTGTCGCGCAGCGCGTACGCACAGCTGCGGCACAACCCGGTGCTGCTGGCCGGGACGGTCGCCGGGCTCACGCTGGTGTATCTGGTGCCGCCCGTGACCCTGGTCGCGGGGCTGCTCGGCGGGGATACCGCGACGGCGGTCGGCGGCGGTCTGGCGTGGCTGGTGATGACGGGAACGTACGTCCCGATGGTCCGCTACTACCGCCAGCCGCTGTGGCTCGCTCCCTTGCTGCCGTTCACCGCGTTCCTCTATCTCCTGATGACGGTCGACTCGGCGGTGCAGCACTACAGGGGGCGCGGCGCGGCCTGGAAGGGCCGCACCTACACGCGGCCGGACGCGGTGCCCGACGAGGGCTGACTACTTGCGGCCGGGGGTCCAGTTCATGCCCCACGCGTAGGCGTGGTCGACCGTGCGCTGCGGGCTCACCCCGCGCTCGGGGACCAGATAGCGGGCCTCGCGCTGGACGACCAGGTCGCTGCCGGTGTTGGTGATCAGGGCGAGCGCGCAGACCGTCGAGGGCACCGTGCACTCGTCGAGCGAGAAGTCGACCGGCGCGCCGTGCTGCGGCGTGAGCGTGACCGTGGCGTTCAGGTCGGCGAAGGAGCGCGCCCCTTCGTAGATGGTCACGAAGACCAGGATGCGCCGGAAGGACCGCTGGTGGTCGAGGTTGACGGTGAGGTTCTCGCCACTGGCCACGGCGCCGGTGCGGTCGTCGCCGTCGAGGAGGATGTACGGGGGCTGGTGCAGGGCGCCGAAAGCGTTGCCGAGGGACTGGATGACCCCCTTGCGGCCGTCGGTGAGTTCGTACAGGGCGCACAGGTCGAGGTCGAGGTCGTTGTGCATGGCGACCGGGCGGCCCAGCTTGCTCGCCCAGCCCGAGAACTGCTTGCGCACCTGCCAGTTGAGGTTCACGCGCAGGGCGCCCGAGGTGCCGCCCTGCTTGGTCAGTGAGACCGAGGGGGCCGCCTTGGTGAGCGTCACCTTGCTGAGGCTGACCGGTGACGTCTGGGGTACGGACGGGGGAACCGGCGGCATGGCGGGCGGCTGCATGGGCGGAGGCGGGGCCATGGGAGTCGTGGCCGGCGGGGCCACGGGCGGCGTGGTGGGTGCCGCCTGCTGGGGTTCGTCGACGGTGATGCCGTAATCGGTGGCCAGACCTTCGAGGCCGCTGCCATAACCCTGGCCGACGGCGCGGAACTTCCACGCGCCTTGACGGCGGTAGAACTCACCCAGCACGAAAGCGGTTTCCACGGTGGCGCCCGTGCTGTCGAATCGGGCGACGACGGTTCCCTGGGCGGCGTCCTTGACTTCGATATAGAGGTCCGGCACCTGACCGAACGCCCCGCCGTCCGAGGATGCGGCGAGGATGACCGTCTCGATAGCGGGCTCCACGCGCGCGAGGTCGACGAGCAGACTGTCGGTCACCCGGCCGCCGGCGTCCCGCTTACCCTCGTGCCGGACGGCGCCGGAGGAGTGCGCGGGCTGGTTGTAGAAGACGAAGTCCCCGTCGGAACGGACCTTTCCGCCGACCAGTAGCAGCGCCGAGGCGTCCGCGTCGGGTACGCCCAGTCCGGAGCGCCAGCCCAATTCGACCCGGAGTGCCGTCGTCGGCACTGGAACATTTGATCCTTTCGACATTGACATGTCCGCCCCCATCACGGGTCACCGCGCCGGCATGTCCCGGCAGCTCATCGGGTTCTACAGGGTCAACCTATTCCCCGCGACAGAGAACGCCCATGAGGGGTACAGGAACACCGACGGTCAACCGCCGGTAACCCGCCCGGAACTCGGCATTTACAGGATCCGAGCGTCGATTGGCGTCCCTTTTTGCCGAGTTCGCTCGCATTGGGGATCCGGCGTCACTACGGACACATAAAACAACCCTCTTATCGGTCTCCCCAACCAGCACATCGTGGGCTTAACGTATGCGCCATGACCTCCCCCCGCTCCACCTATGGCGGCGGCTACTACTCCGCCTCCTTCCCGGACACTCCGATCTACGACTCGCTCGTGGCCGAGCGGGGCACCCCGCAGATCGCCCCGATCCGGGTCCCCGCCGCGTATGACATGCCGGGCAGCAACCTGCCCGCGCTGCCGTCGGCACTGCCCGCCCTCCCGGCGGCCCCGTCCCAGCCCTCCTACGGCTATCCGCAGGCCCAGCAGCCCGCTCCGCTACAGCAGGCGCCCGCGGCGTACATCCCGCAGCAGGCGGCGCCGCGCGGCTATCCGGGCCCGCAGGCGCAGCAGCCTCGGCCGGTGGCACCCGGCGGTATGGGCTACGAGGCGATGCGCCCCGCGGCTCCCCGCCCCGCCGCGGCTCCTTACCAGGACCCGTACAACAACCAGCAGTATCGCGGCTACTGACCCCGTTCCCCCCGGACTGTCGGCGCCACCTGGCACGATGGCCTCATGGAGCACGCGCAGCTGAAGTCGATACATGTTCATCCGGTCAAGGCGTTCCGGGGCACAGCGCCCCGGGAGGCCGTCGTGGAGCCCTGGGGGCTGGCCGGAGACCGACGCTGGGCGCTGATCGACGACGGGGGAAAGGTCGTGACGCAGCGCCAGCAACCGCGCCTCGCGCTGGCCGCCGCCGAGCTCCTGCCCGGCGGCGGCGTCCGGTTGTCCGCGCCCGGCATGGACCCGCTGGCCGTGCCTGTGCCGACCGGGTCGGGCACCGTGCCGATGCAGCTCTTCCGCGACAAGGTCGAAGCGGTCCTCGCCGGGGACGACGCCGCGCATGCCTGGTGCAGTGCCTTTCTCGGCATCGACGCGCGCCTCGTGTACATGGACGACCCCGGCACCCGTCGCCCCGTAGACCCGGAGTACGCGCTGCCGGGCGAGACGGTCAGCTTCGCCGACGGTTACCCGCTGCTGGTCACCACCACAGCCTCCCTCGACGCGCTCAACTCCCTCATCGCGCGAGGTGATCACGCGGACGAGGGCCCGCTGCCCATGAACCGCTTCCGCCCGAACGTGGTCGTCTCGGGCACCTCCGCCTGGGCCGAGGACGACTGGTCCCGCATCGCGATCGGCGAGGTCACCTTCCGCGTTCCCAAGAAGTGCGGGCGCTGCGTGGTGACCACGACCGACCAGGCCACCACCGAGCGCGGCCGGGAGCCCCTGCACACCCTGGGCAGACACCGCCGCCTGGACGGCAAGCTGGTGTTCGGGCAGAACATGGTGCCCCTCTCCCGCGGCACGATCCGGGTCGGCGATCCGGTCACGATCCTCGGCTGAGAAGCCACCCCCACAAGCCGCGGCGCGCGGGAACCGGGGCCAGGGGCCCGTGCGTTGGGCATTTCGTGAGAAGTTCATGAGAGACCCGGTGGCGGTGATTTCGCTCTCTCTTCGCCGGGCTCGCGGGTGAACGGCTCTGCCTGGGGTTATCACGGAGCGGGGAAGGGGGTGACCGACGATGCGGGCGATCAGCGGACTCTGGCGCTGGCGCGACAACCCGCTGCGCCGTACGACCGATCTGGTCGAGGCCTGGGTCGCCCTCGCGGCCCTGCTGCTGATCCTTGTCGTCACGCCCTTGGTCGGCTCGCTGGTCGGCGGCCTCGCTCAGGACGCCCTGCAGGAGTCCGTGCGTGAACAGCGCACGTCCCGGCATGTGGTGACGGCGACCGTGGTCCGCAAGCCGGCCGGCTCTCCGCTGGAAGCCGACCCCGAGGCAGCCACCGGGCAGGACATACGCACCCGGGTCGTGGCCCACTGGACCGCACCGGACGGCACCGCGCACCAGGGCTCCGTCATCACGAGCCTCGACACCCCGCAAACCGGCGACCGGTTCAGGATATGGACGGACCAACAGGGCCGGACAGTGGCCCGCCCACTGGACTCCGCGACCGCGGCGACGCACGCCGTGCTCGCCGGGTTCGGCGCGGCCCTGCTGGCCGTCGGCCTGATCGAGGGCGGCAGACGGCTGGTGGTGTGGCGCATGGTCCGTCGCCGGTACGCGCGTTGGGACCGGGAGTGGGACAAGGCCGGCCCGGACTGGGGCCGCACCGGCGCCGGCAGTTGACGGCCTTACGGCTCTGGTCAACCCACCGCCCGCGCGCACGCTACGGTGGACCGGCCGAACTCTTCGGCAGCGAAACCCGCGTACTACGAGGTGGGGGCACATCAACGCCATGGCACAGGGCACGGTCCAGGTGACGCACACCGGCACCTCGCGGTGGCGGCGCCGCACGGGTGAGTACGCATCGCTCGCCGCCGCCCTGGAGGCCGCGGCCGACGGTGACGTCCTCACCGTCGCGCCCGGCACCTACCGGGAGAACCTCGTCCTCCAGCGTGCGGTGACCCTGCGCGGCCCCGAGGGCTCTCCGGGCTCGGTGCGTATCGCGCCGCTCGACGGTGTGCCGCTGACGGTGCGTGCCTCGGCCGTGGTGCAGGACCTGCATGTGGAGGGCCAGGACGCGGCGGCGCCCGCGCTGCTCGTGGAGGAAGGCACCCCGGAGCTTTCGGATGTCCGTATCGTCACGCGGTCCGCGGCCGGGATCGAGGTGCGGGGCGGCGCGCGGCCGACGGTGCGGCGCTGCACCGTCGACAACCCCGCGGGCATCGGCATCGCCGTACTCGACGGCGGGGGCGGGGTGTTCGAGGAGTGCGAGGTCGTCGCGGCCGGCCAGGCGGGCATCGCCGTACGCGGCGGCGCGCACCCACGGCTGGAGCGCTGCCGGGTCCACCATGCCTCGGGTTCGGGGCTGACGGCGACCGGTGAGAACTCCGCGCTGGAAGCGGTGGGTTGTGAGGTCTACGAGGTCCGCGGCTCCGGCGTCCAGATCTCCGGCCGGGCCACCGCCCACCTCACCGACTGCGATGTGCACCGCACCACCGCCGACGGTGTCACGCTCGACACGGACGCGGTGCTGACCCTGGCCGACTGCCGTATCCACGACATCCCGGAGAACGCGGTCGACCTGCGCTCCCGCTCGGTGCTGACCCTGACCCGCACGACGGTGCGTCAGTTCGGCCGCAACGGCCTTTCGGTGTGGGATCCGGGCACACGCGTGGACGCCAACCAGTGCGAGATCTTCGACAGCACGGGCGACTACCCCGCGGTGTGGGTCAGCGACGGCGCCACGGCGGTGCTGGACTCCTGCCGGGTGCACGACGTGCCGGACGCCTTGTTCGTCCTCGACCGCGGTTCACGCGCGGACGTCGTCGACAGCGACCTGTCCCAGGTGCGCAACACGGCCGTGTCGGTGAGCGACGGCGCCACCGCGCAGCTCGACGACTGCCGGATCCGGGACGCGGCGACGGGTGCCTGGTTCCGGGACCACGGCAGCGGCGGCACCCTCAACAACTGCACCCTGGACGGCAACCAGACGGGCGTGATCGTCACCAAGGGCGCCGACCCCACCATCGAGCGCTGCACGGTCGAGTCCCCGGCGGAGGCAGGGTTCTACGTCTCGGCGGGCGGCCGCGGCACCTTCCTCAACTGCCGGGTGCGGGGCAGCGCCGGGTACGGCTTCCATGTGATCGACGGTTGCCGTACGACACTGAAGAAGTGCCGTACGGAGCGGTGCGCGCGGGGTGGGTACGAGTTCGCGGACGGTGGCCCTGACGCGACCTCCGGAGTGGGCCCCGACGTGGAGGACTGCACCAGCGACGAGAGTGCGGGCCTGAGGTCTCCGGCCCCGGCGCCGGAGACCGCCGTGCAGACGGTGGGCCAGTCCCCCGGGCTCCTCGGCGCGATCCCCGGCCAGCGCAGTACCGAGCAGGAGCCCCTGATCGCGGCCTCGGAGCCCGAGCAGCCGACGCGGACCTCCAAGGCCGTCCTGGGCGAACTGGACGCGCTGGTGGGCCTGGAGAGCGTCAAGCGCGAGGTGCGCGCCCTCACCGACATGATCGAGGTGGGGCGGCGCCGCCAGCAGGCGGGCCTGAAGGCCGCGTCGGTCAAGCGCCACCTGGTCTTCACCGGCTCCCCCGGCACCGGCAAGACGACGGTCGCCCGGCTCTACGGCGAGATCCTCGCCTCCCTCGGTGTGCTGGAGAAGGGCCATCTGGTCGAGGTGTCCCGCGTCGACCTGGTCGGCGAGCACATCGGCTCCACCGCGATCCGCACACAGGAGGCGTTCGACAAGGCGCGCGGCGGTGTCCTGTTCATCGACGAGGCGTACGCGCTGTCGCCGGAGGACTCGGGCCGCGACTTCGGCAAGGAGGCCATCGACACGCTGGTGAAGTTGATGGAGGACCACCGGGACGCGGTCGTGGTGATCGTGGCGGGTTACACCGCCGAGATGGAGCGCTTCCTCTCGGTCAACCCCGGTGTGGCGTCCCGCTTCTCGCGGACCATCACCTTCAGCGACTACGGGCCCGACGAACTGCTGCGGATCGTGGATCAGCAGGCCGAGGAGCACGAGTACCGGCTCGGCCCGGGCGTCGCCGAGGCCCTGCGGAAGTACTTCACGGCGATCCCCAAGGGCCCGGCGTTCGGCAACGGCCGGACGGCGCGCCAGACCTTCGAGGCGATGGTGGAGCGGCACGCGAGCCGGGTCGCCCAGCTCGACGAGCCGAGCACGGACGACCTGACGCTGCTGTACGAGGAGGACCTGCCGGAGCTGCCCTGAGGCGGCCGGTTCGGTCAGGGGCCGGTGCCGGTCGGATCAGTCTGAGCCTCGGCCTCCGGCCGCTGGGCCGGCACCTCCGGCCGAAGCCGCTTCAACAGCCGCTCCCGCTCCTCCGCGAACGCCGGGTCCGCCTGGTAGTCGCCGTGGCCGAGGATGGGGGCGGGCAGGGGATGGTCGGGCGTACGGCCGTAGGCCAACGGGTCCTTGAGGGCCTCGCGGTCCACCGTGGGGGTGCAGCTGCCGGGCAGGCGGACCGGGCCGCCGATGGGGTCGGTCGGGCGGTACAGGTTGCGCCAGCAGTCGACCTCGGCGTGCAGGGAGGCGAGGGCGGCCGGGCCGAAGTGGGCCGGGAACCAGCGGCCGTAGAGGCGCTCCAGTGGGGAGCCGTAGGTGAGGAGCGCGACCCGGCTGCGGTCGGCGGGTGTCAGCTGCCAGGCCGCGGCGGCCGCGAGCACACTGCCCTGGGAGTGCCCGGAGATCACGAGCCGGCGGTCGTCCTCGGCGCGGGTCCAGGTCGCCATGCGCCAGGTCAGGTCGGGCACCGCGCGCTCGGCGTAGCAGGGCGGCGCGAAGGGGTGGGCGGCACGGGGCCAGAAGGTGCCGACGTCCCAGAGGATGCCGATGGTGCGCCGTGCGGAGGCGTCCTTGTAGGCGCGCCTGCCCCAGGTGACGAACAGTATGAAGCCGACGCCGATCAGCCAGGAACCCAGCGCCTGCGCGGTCTCGGCGGCGCCGTGGACGAAGGCGTACGCCCCGTCTGCGGCCTCGCTCGGCGCCTCGTCGGTCGTCAGGGCGCCGACCAGGGCTCCGGCACCCAGAAGCAGGGTGGACGTGGAGGTGACGGCGACGAGGAGAGGGGCGCGGTCGGTGAGCGTCGCCATCGCGCGCGTGCTCGCGATACGGCCGGTGCGGGCCGTGTCCCGGGGCTCGCCGGCGTAGTCGAGCTCCACCCTGCCCAGTTCGGTGCGGCGCAGCAGCCAGGCCCGCCATGCCAGCCAGCCGCAGAGCGCCAGCAGGAGGACCAGGAGCGGTGGGATCACGGACGCCTGCCAGGTCAGCAGGACCGGAGGACCCGCGATGGACGCGCCCGTGCCGTCCAGCCAGTCCGCCACCCGCTGGGCGACCCCGCCGGACATCACCCCGCCGAGGGCGCAGGCCAGCATCACCACGGCCGGCCCGCCCAGGCCGCGCATCGCGGCGCGCGGGTCGGGCCGCGTGCGGTGGAGGACGTGGGCGACGACGGCGAGGACGATGACGAGCAGGCCCTGGAGGAAGGCGATCGCCCCGAAGGTGGGGTCGCCGGGCAGTCGGCCGGCCGACTGCCAGCCGGGCCGCTCCCACCCGGCGTACACCAGGGCGAGCACCAGCAGGACGAGGGCGGCGAGCGGCAGGCGTCGTACGAGATGCTCGTCGAGTTCCTGGTCGAGGCGGTTCTCGCTGCGGCCCCGGCGGCAGACCACCCACACCACGACGGCGGCGCAGGCGACGAGCGCCGCGTCCAGGAGCCACCCGAGCGTGTCGAGGAGCGCGGGGCCACCGGGCCCGCGGTCGAAGCGCGCCGCCGCCGAAGCGACCGCCGCGGCCACCGTCAGCAAGCCGGCCGCGGTGTGTGCGGCGCGCAGCCGGGCGACCAGGCGGCGTCCGTACCAGAAGCCGGGGCGACCCAGGGAGGTGCCGCCGGACTCCTCGTCGGGTTCGGGTTCGCGGGGCATCGGCTGCTGGGACTCGTACGCGCTCCAGGTGCGGCGGGAGAGGTACCAGAGCAGGCCGGTCAGCGCGGCGGGCACCACGGCGGCGAGCGCGAGCCTGCGGCCGGGGCGGCTCCACCAGCCGCCGTCCGAGACCGTGGGTGACAGGAAGCCCAGCCAGCTGTGCCGGTCGGCGCACGCGCGCGTGCCGGCGCACTGCCAGGCCGCGAGGTCCAGAGCGACCTCGCAGGCGGCCGCGACGAGCAGCACCGTCAGGGTCAGCCCGGCGAGCCGGACGAGGAGGCCGTACAGACGCACGGTGCGTGTGCGGTCATGTGTGGTGGGGCGCATCCAGTGGGCGAGGTTGACGACCATGAACGGCAGTAACAGCAGCCACAGGGCGCGTGCGCTGTTTCCCGAGGTGAGGTTGCACCAGACGTAGGCCTCGGGCACTGGTCTGCCCCGGTAGTCGTCCGGCCGGTGCTCCGCGTCGACGTCGTCGGCCCGCCGGAACACGGCGGCCGTGTCGTCGCCGGTGATCCGCACGGTCCGCGGATCGTCGAGCATTTCCTGCGGCGTGGTGCCGCCGACCCCGTGTACCAGGAGTTCCAGGGCGATTCCGGCACCTTCGTGTCTCTGCGCACGTTCCACTGTTGGCACTTCCCCCGTGACGAGCCCTCGGCTTCTGTCCGTGCGGGCACAAGGATCTCCCCGGAGAGAGGTCCCTACACCTCTCGTCACGGAATCTCCCCGATCCGTGTGACGGGGAGGGGAACGGGAGATGGGGAAGTGACATGCGCGCGTCGGGACAGCCAGTGGCGCGACCGGTGCGGAGCCGTGCGAGGATGGGACGTCCCGCGCACCGGGAGGGGTGAGAATGTCCTCATCAGAGCAGGTGCGCAGGGTGTGGCGGACAGCTTGAGGCGAAAGGACCGGAGCGTACGTGAGTGAGAATCAGAACCTCCTCGCGGAGCAGCGGCGCGCCCTGATCCTGGACGAGGTTCGGCGCCGAGGCGGGGTGCGCGTCAATGAGCTGACCCGCAAGCTCGGCGTGTCGGACATGACCGTGCGCCGCGATCTCGACGCGCTCGCCCGGCAGGGTGTGCTGGAGAAGGTGCACGGCGGCGCGGTCCCGGTGGTCGAGGCCAGCACGCACGAGCCGGGCTTCGAGGCCAAGTCGGGTCTGGAGCTGACGGCCAAGGAGGACATCGCGCGGGCCGCGGCCGAGCTGGTCGCGCCGGGCAGCGCGATCGCGCTGTCGGGCGGTACGACGACGTACGCGCTGGCGCACCAGCTGGTCGACGTGCCCGACCTCACGGTGGTCACGAACTCGGTGCGGGTGGCCGACGTCTTCCACGCCGCCCAGCGCACGTCGGGCCCCCGGCAGGGCGCGGCCACGGTCGTACTGACCGGCGGGGTGCGCACGCCGTCCGACTCGCTGGTGGGCCCGGTGGCCGACCAGGCGATCGCGGCGCTCCACTTCGACGTGCTGTTCCTCGGTGTGCACGGCATATCGGTGGAGGCGGGCCTGTCCACCCCGAACCTCGCGGAGGCCGAGACCAACCGGCGTCTGGTGCAGTCGGCGCGCCGGGTCGTGGTGGTCGCCGACCACACCAAGTGGGGTGTGGTGGGGCTGAGTTCGTTCGCGGCGCTGGAGCAGGTCGACACCCTGGTGACGGACGCCGGGCTCGACTCCGGGGCGCGCTCGGAGATCTCGGAGCAGCTGCGACGGTTGGTGGTGGCGGGCGAGCCCGATGAGGACGCGGACCTCTGACGGTGCGGGCGTATGAGAGTGCAGACATCTGAGGTGCAGGCATCTGAGGGTGCAGACATCTGACGGGGCGCCAGCTATGGTGACGCTGCCCGGCGTCGCGTCACCATAGGGGGGTTCGTCCATGGCTCACCTGCTGCGTGAGGTGGGGCTCGACTTCGTCGGGACCGCGCCTGTACGGCATGTCTTCGCACGGGAGATCTCCGCTCCCCCGGCGATCGTCCACCGCGCGCTGGCCGAGGACGTGCCGGGCTGGACGGAGTGGTTCTCGGCGGTGACGCTGGCCCGCCCACTGGACGACGGCGCCCGGCGCGAGGTCCGGCTCAAGGGCGGTACGCGCTTCGAGGAGACGATCCTCGCGGCGAAGAGCCCCGAGACGTACGCCTACCGCGTCGACGTCACCAACGCCCCGGGGGCCCGGGCCATGGTCGAGGAGTGGCGGCTCGCCCCGGCGGGGACGGGCACGCGGGTGCAGTGGACCTTCGCGGTGGACGGCACGGCCCCCTTCCGGTTCGCCTTCGGCCTCGCCCGGCCCGGTCTGGGCCGGGCGTTCCGGGACGCGGTGACGGCGCTCGACCGGCGGCTGGCCGCCAAAACGCCCTAGGTGCGTGTCCTGGGAGTGGGGACTGCCGACGGCGTCCAACTCTGCGGGAGGTCCTTGACGAACACGAGGCCGTCACTGTCCGCCAGGTGCACCGGGTCCATCGGGGAGTAGCCGAACCAAGGGGACACGCGGGGCGCGGGCGGCGTGTCGGCAAGGGTGGTGGCCAGCCGTGGGGCGTCGATGAGGCAGCGGTCCTCCGGGAGGGCGTACAGGAGGCCCTCCAGGGTGTCGGACGGCGGCGAGTCCACTCCCCGGTGCCGGATCGTGCCGAGGGCCGTGGCGACGAAGCCGTACTCCTCACCGAGCCGGCTGCTCACCAGCGCCCCGGCGCTCCACCACTCCACCGGCGCCCCGCCCATCCGCATCGTGCTCTTCTGCCGCTGGAGATGGCCGTTGTGCGCGTGCGCCAGTGCCGGGCCCCGAGCGGCGACGGCGAGGAGGTTGTGGGCCATCATCTGGTCCCGCACGCCCACCAGCCAGGTCATGCGGGCCGGTGAGGTGTCGGCCATCCAGTGGTGATAGCGCAGCAGACCGGTCGCGGTGCGCCCGTACAGGCTCGCCCGCTCCCGGTCGTCGCGCGAGGTCGCCGTGATCAGGTGCGGTGTCCGCGCGTCGAGCAGCGCCACCAGATCATCGGCGAGCAGCCTCAGCCGACCGGCCTCGGCCGACTGCCCCACGGACTGGGCCGGGTCCGTCATCGCGGCCGGATCGGTCCACCGGTCGTCGGCGCCGAGCAGGCGGTCGAGCGTTTCCCGCGTGCAGGGGAGCAGGGCCGCCTCCACCCAGGTCGCGAGGTAGTCGTGGAGTGCGGTGAGGGCCTGCCGTGGGCTCGCGGCGCCTGTGATCTCCAGCGGGCCGTCGAAACCGGCGAAGCGGAGCCGCTCGGACGCGGGCCGGTCCTCGTTGTAGGCGCGCATCCAGCGCACGAGTTCGCGGTTGGCCGCCGAGGCGCCCCAACCGTGGCTGAATCCCTGCTCCATGACCTCGTCGAGACTGCCGGTGCCCGTGGTGACGTAGTCGTCCACGACCAGGCCCATCATGCAGTCACTCTCGATCGCGATCGTCCGGTAGCCCTCCTCCTCCACGAGCTGTCGAAAGAGCTCGTTGCGCAGGTCGAGCAGCGTGTCCTCCCCATGTGTGGGCTCGCCCAGGGCGAGCAGCCGAGGCCGGGCCGGGAGCAGCCTCATCACGGCGGCAGCCTCGACGGTGTGGGCGGTGTCCTTGATGTCGGTCGCCATGCCTTAAACGGTATCGTTGAATCTTCGGTTGAAACTTGAGCACGATGGATGCCCGATAGGGTCGGGTTCATGGAGCAAAACCTTCAAACCGGTGAGCGGCTCAGGCCGGTTGATCTGGCGCGCGGGCATGGTCTGTCCACGCAGGCGGTCAGGAACTACGAGGAGGCCGGCATCCTTCCGGCCGCCCGTCGCACAGCCCACGGCTACCGCACCTACACCTCGCTGCACGCCGGGGCTCTGCGCGCGTTTCTCGCCCTGGTGCCCGCCCATGGCCATCAGACGGCGACGTCGATCATGCGGGCCGTGAACCGGGGCGCGGTCGATGACGCCTTCCGCCTCATCGACGAGAGTCACGCCCAGCTCCTCGACGACCGGCGGACCCTGCGGGCGGTGGAGAGCGCGCTGCGCGACCTGGAGCCCCGCACCGCGCCCGAGCCCGACCCCGGTGGCACGTTCATCGGACCACTGGCAGGGAAGCTCGGAATCCGGCCCGCGACGCTGCGCAAGTGGGAGCGCGTCGGGCTGGTGCGCCCGCGCCGCGACCCACTGACCGGATACCGGGTCTACGACGAGGCCGACGTACGGGATGCCCGGCTGGCCCACCAGCTCAGGCGGGGCGGCTATCCGCTGGAGCAGATCGGCCCGCTCATCGCCCAGGTCCGGGCGGCCGGCGGGCTGGAACCGCTGGAGGCCGCACTGTGCGACTGGCAGAGCCGACTGTCCGATCGCGGGCGGGCCATGCTGACCGGGGCCGCTGAGCTGGAGGCGTACCTCCGCCGGCGCGGATGAGACCGCGGTCGCCGGTCGAGGGCTGAGCCTTACAGCTCAGGGTCGGCCCGATCCGCCGGTCACTCGGGCCAGACGCCCGTGTCCAGCAGGTGCTCGATGGCAGCCGCGTACGGCGCGATGTCCAGGCCCTGCTCGGCAAGCCAGGCATCCGAGTAGTACTTGTCGAGGTACCGGTCCCCCGGGTCGCACAGCAGCGTCACCACACTCCCCTGCCGCCCCTCGGCGACCATTTCGGCGATGATCTTCAGCGCGCCCCACAGCCCGGTTCCGGTGGAACCGCCCGCCTTGCGGCCGATCGCCTGCTCCAGGGCCCGTACGGCGGCCACGCTCGCCGCGTCCGGCACCTTCATCATCCGGTCGACGGCTCCGGGCACGAAGCTCGGCTCCATGCGCGGCCGGCCGATGCCCTCGATGCGGGAGCCGCGGCCACAGGTGACGTCCGGATCGCCGGTGGTCCAGCCCTCGAAGAAACACGAGTTCTCCGGATCGGCGACACAGATGCGGGTGTCGTACTGCATGTAGTGGACGTACCGGGCGATGGTCGCGGAGGTGCCGCCGGTGCCGGCCGTGGCGACGATCCACGCGGGCTCCGGGAACCGCTCCAACTCCAGCTGGCGGAAGACGGATTCGGCGATGTTGTTGTTGCCGCGCCAGTCCGTGGCCCGTTCGGCGTAGGTGAACTGGTCCATGTAGTGGCCGCCGGTCTCCACCGCGAGGCGGGCGGACTCCTCGTACATCTTCCGCGAGTCGTCCACGAAGTGGCTCCGGCCGCCGTGGAACTCGATCAGACGGATCTTCTCGGCGCTCGTCGTGCGCGGCATCACCGCGATGAAGGGCACCCCGATCAGCTTCGCGAAGTACGCCTCGGAGACGGCCGTCGAACCGCTGGACGCCTCGATCACGGGGCGACCCGGCCGGATCCAGCCATTGCACAGGCCGTAGAGGAACAGCGAGCGGGCGAGCCGGTGCTTGAGGCTGCCGGTCGGGTGGGTCGACTCGTCCTTCAGGTACAGGTCGATGCCCCACTGCTCCGGCAGCGGGAAGCGCAGCAGATGGGTGTCGGCCGAACGGTTGGCGTCGGCCTGGACCTTGCGCACGGCTTCTTTCAGCCAGGTGCGATAGGCGGCGTCGCTGCGGTCGACGTCGAGGGTCACGCCGGACGGGGTCTGCTGGACGGTGCTCACGGCGCTGCTCCTCATGCTGTGCGGCAACGGCGACTGACGCGGCCGTCGCTTCGAGCATAAACATCTTCCGCACGCTTCTCACCTGCATAAACACACCTTTGAGAGCCTCAAAGGAACCACTGGACCGATGACTGCACCCGGCCCCTGGGGGCGCATTCACGCGAGTGCTCCGAAAGCCCCGCCCAGAGACGCCGTGCGTACTGGTGCTCGACGCGGGACGCGGGCAGACTGCACCGGACGGGACGGAGATCCCGAACGGGGTGCACACTGGATCACGACCAGAGCCGGCATCCTCGCGGAACGAGCCGGCACACCGACGCGCACGAGGGGGGCGGGGCATGGCCGAGCCGGAGTTCAGGGCCACGGGTGTGCGGATCGGGAAGCGGCTGCGCTCACTGACCCGGGCCGGACAGGTGCGGATCAGCGACGGCCGGGTGCAGCTGCTCACCAGCTACGGCAGCGAGATCGACAGCGCGCCGGTGCAGGCGGTCCGGGCGTCCAAGCCCTGGTTCTCGGACGACCGGGCGCTGGCGGACCTCAACGGCAAGCGCTACTCGATCACCCTGGGCGATCACGACCCCGCCCCCGGGGAACCAGGACCTCCTGCGGCGCGCCGGTTCATAGAGGCCGTACGGAAGGCCGCGGGGCGTAAGGGCTGAGTCACCGCGAGTTGCGGTACCGCACCCCCTGCGTCACGCTGGTCTCACGTCACTCTGGGTTTACCGGCGATAACGCTGCGAACCAGCCCGCCGGCCACGACAGCAGGCGGCCGTTTTCTTCAAGCACCCTGCTGGATCCGTACTCCGTGTTCTTCCGGACCTCTTCAGTCGGGGAGTCGCAGCCGTGATCAGTTACCCAAGCAGGCACTGCACGGTGGAGCTCCAAGCCCTGCCGTCGCGGATCGGCCAGGTCCGCAGAATCGTATCGGCGCAGTTGCGCTACTGGCATCTGGACGCCTTGATAGACCGCGCCGCGCTCGGCGTGACCGAGCTGCTGACCAACGTTCACCAGCACGCCCAGCCGGACAAGATGTGCACCGTCGAGATCGAGCTGCTGCTCGACCGGCTCATGGTCTCGGTGCGCGACCACGACCCGCGTCTTCCGGTCGTGGCGGACGCCAAGGACGCCAAGGACGCCGACTCGCTCGCCACTTGTGGGCGCGGGCTGGCGATGGTGGCCGCAGTCAGCGAGAGCTGGGGCGTGCGGCCGGACGGCGAGTCCGGCAAGGTCGTGTGGTTCGCGCTGCCGACGCCCGTGGTGGCGCGGAGCGCCGGCGCGCGGTCGCCGCAGCGGATGGCGGGCGCGACCGCGACCGTGGCCGCGGTGGCGGTGCCGGTTGAGGAGCCCACGCGGCAGTTGGCGGAGGTCGGGGCGCGGGTTGATCTGCGCAGGCCCGAGCGTGCTCCCGCCCGGTCGGCCGTTGCCGGTTGACCGGGCGGTGAGGGGGTCAAAGGTGTCGTCACCCATGGGATTGTTCGGTCGCCTTCGGGGCGCCATATGCCGGTGTCGAGAGGGCGGACCTCGGGAGGCGTGAGTCACTCGGCGGCTATGGCGCGCAGTACGTCCAGGCGTGCCGCGCGGCGCGCCGGGCGTAGGCCTGCCAGGGCTCCGGCGGTCAGGCCGACCAGGGCGACCACCAGCAATTGCAGCGGCGGCAGCGCGAAGGCGAAGGCGCTGTCGCTCGCTCCGTCGGAGGCCCTGACCAGCACCCAGCCTAGGAAGCCACCGAGGGCGAGGCCGCCGACCGTGCCGAAGGCGGCCACCAGGACCGACTCCCAGCGGATCATCGCGCGCAGTTGGGAGCGGGTCTGGCCGACGGCCCTCAGCAGGCCGAGTTCGCGGGTGCGCTCGTGGATCGCCAGGGTGAGGGTGTTGGCGATGCCGAGGAGCGCGATGAGCACCGCGAGGGCGAGCAGCGCGTAGACGAGGGTGAGCATCATGTCGATGCCGCCGGCCGCTGATTGCGCGTACTCGTCGCGCGTCTGCACCTCGGGGTTGCCGTACTGGTCCGCGACCTTCTCCACCGCGGCCTTGCCCACGTCCGTGCTCACGCCGTCCTTGAACGAGACCGCGAGCAGGGTGTCGGCGTCCTGGGTGCGGTGCGGGGCCCAGGCGTCGCGGGTGATGACGTAGTCGCCGGCGAGTTCGGACTGACCGTAGACCGCACGGACCGTGAAGGTCTGTGTCTGGCCGTCGGTGAAGGTGAGGCGGGCCTTGTCGCCGGTCGTCAGGTGCTGTTTGTCGGCCTCCTTCTCGGTGATGGCGATGCCGTCCGTGCCGAGGTCGCGCAGGGAGCCGTTGACGGTACCGAGGTCAAAGGTGCGTTCCAGGGCTACCGGGTCCGTGACCGTCAGAGCCCGTCCCCTGCCGTCCACTTCGGCGACCCCGCGGCCGAGTCCGACGGCCGTGTCCACCTCGGGCAGTCGCTGGACCGCGTCGGCGAGGTGCGGGCTCAGGCCGCTGCCGCCCGCGCCGAACGACGGGGTGCTGACGGCCACGTCGCCCGCGAAGGACCGGGCCACCGTCTGGTCCATCGTCGCCTTCAGCGAGGCGCCGAACACCGTGAAGAGGGAGACGACGGCGACCCCGATCATCAGGGCGCTCGCGGTGGCGGCCGTTCGCTTCGGGTTGCGCAGGGCGTTGCGCCGGGCGAGTGCGCCGGTGACGCCGCGCAGTCGGTCGAGGGGGCCGCCGAGGATCCGTACGGCCGTCGTGGAGGCGACCGGGCCGAGGACCACGAAGGCGGCCAGGGCGAGGGTGGCGCCGGTGCCCGCCAGCCAGAGGGACGGGGTCAGCAGGACCCCGCTGAGCGTGACGCCGATCGCCAGGGCGAGCAGGCCCACGCCGGTGACGGCGCGGGCGCGGGAGGCGCCGGAGGAGTCGACGGCGGTCTCGCGCAGGGCGGCCAGGGGCGCGGTGTGGCCGGCTCGGAGGGCGGGGAGCAGAGCGGAGCCGAGACAGACGACGACGCCGACCGCGAGCGGCAGGGTCATGGAGAGGGTCTTCAGCACCAGGTCGCCCTCGGGGAAGGGGAATCCGATCGCCGGGAAGAGCGCTTGGAGGCCGGCCGCGATGCCGATGCCGCCCGCCAGGCCGGCCAGCGACGCGGTGACGGCCACGGCGGTGGCCTCGACGAGGGTCGCCGCGGTGACCTGGCGGCGGGAAGCGCCGAGGGCGCGCAACAGGGCGTTCTCACGGGTGCGTTGGGCCACGACGATCGCGAAGGTGTTGTGGATGGAGAAGGTCGCCACCAGGAGGGCAACGCCGGAGAAGACCAGGAGGAACGTGGTGAAGACGGTCAGGAACTGGCTGGAGATCATGTCGGTGTTCTCCTCGGCCGACTCCTGGCCGGTGATGGCCTCGACACCGTCCGGCAGCACGGTCGTCAGCTCGTCGACGAGTTCCCGCTGGCTGATGCCGGGGCCGGCCCGCACCTGGATGCTCGCGGCCTCGCCGGGGCGGGCCGTGAGGTACTTCTCGGCGTCGGCCCGGGTCATACCGGTGAAGGTCACCTGGGCCATGCCGTCCTCGCCGCCGAAGGTCGCGAGGCCGACGATGGTCACCTTGACCGGGTCGGGCGTCCGCAGGGTGGTGGTGTCGCCGATCTTCAGGTCGCCTCGTTCGGCGGTCCCCTTGTTGACGACCACCTCGCCGGACTTCTCCGGGGCGCGGCCTTCGGCCAGGCGGTACGGGTTGAGGCCGGGGTCGGTGATCCAGTTGCCGGCGAGGGTGGGCGGACCCTGGCCGCCGATGGGGTCGCCGTTCCTGCCGACGAGCTGGCCGGCGCCCTGGATGTCGGGCGCGGCGGCCGCGACGCCGGAGAGCTGTTCGATCACGGTCACCAGGTCCGTGTCGACCGGCTCGCGCACGCCCTCGCTCTCACCGGGGGTGGTGATGGAGTCGGCGCTGCGGACCACCGCGTCCGTGCCGCTGGTGGCGTTGCCGAACATGGTGTCGAAGCCGGCGCGCAGGGTGTCGCCCATGACGAGGGTCCCGGCGAGGAAGGCCACGCCGAGGAACACCGCGAGGAACGTACCGGCGAAGCGGCGCTTGTGGGCGCGCAGGGAGGACACGCTCAGTCGGACGGCGGCGTTCATCCGGTTCATGGGGTTCGTGGCCTTCATGAGGGCACCTCGAAGGCTTTCATGCGGTCCAGGACCTTGTCGGCGGTCGGGGATTCCATACGGTCGACCAGGCGCCCGTCCGCGAGGAAGACGACCTCGTCGGCGTGGGCGGCCGCCACCGGGTCGTGGGTGACCATGACGACCGTGCGTGCCGTCTGGCGTACCGCGCGGCCCAGCAGGCCGAGGACCTCCTCGCCGGAACGGGAGTCGAGGTTGCCGGTCGGCTCGTCGGCGAAGACGACGTCCGGCTGACCGGCGAAGGCCCGGGCCACGGCGACGCGTTGCTGCTGGCCGCCGGAGAGCTCCGAGGGGCGGTGGTGGAGCCGGTCGCGCAGGCCGACGACGTCGATCAGCGCGTCGATCCACTCCAGGTCGCCCTTGCCGCCCGCGAGGTCCAGCGGCAGCCTGATGTTCTCCGCGACGGTCAGCGTCGGCACCAGGTTGAAGGCCTGGAAGACGAAGCCGACCCGGTCGCGTCGCAGGAGGGTGAGACGGCGGTCGTCGAGGCTGCTCAGCTCGGTGTCGCCGATGTGGGCGGTGCCCGAGGTGAGGGTGTCGAGGCCGGCGGCGCAGTGCATCAACGTGGACTTGCCGGAGCCCGAGGGCCCCATGATCGCGGTGAAGCGGCCGACCGGGAAGTCGACGCTCACCCCGGCCAGGGCCCTCACGCTGGCGTCGCCGGTGCCGTACACCTTCACGGCGTCGACGACGCGGGCGGCCGTCGGCACGGTCGTCGTGACGGTCGTGGTCGTCATGCCGCACCGCCCTTGCCGGTACGGCCGAACCGCTCGTCCAGGACGGACAGGCGGCGCCAGTACTCGTCCTCGTCGATCTCGCCGGAGGCGAAGCGGTGGCCGAGCACGGTGATGGGTGAGTCGTCGTCGGCGGCCGGCCGCCAGGGGGCGCGGCGTCCGCGCCACACCGTGCGGCGCAGCAGCGTGATGCCGCCGATCACGACGGCCGCCCAGATCAGCGGGAAGAGGAGGATCCACGGGCCGGGGCCGCCGTCGGCGAAGTGAGCCAGGGTCTGCATCTTGGGTCGTCTCCCGAGTCGGTTCCGAGGGTTTCGGATGGGTCGTTCGGTGATGCTTCGAGGCTCGCGCCGGGGGTGGGTCCGGGTCGTCGTACGGCCAGCGGCAGTGCGCGTACCTCGCGGGGAGTAGGCGGGGCTGGTTCCGCTGCTCCGGGAGGGACCGGTCAGGGCTCGACTTCTGTAACTACTAGTATGTACAGTGAGGGCATGAGCGCATCGGACACCTCGGACCGCCTGATCGAGTCCACCCGCGAACTGCTGTGGGAACGCGGCTATGTGGGCACCAGCCCCAAGGCGATCCTGGAGCGCGCGGGCGCCGGGCAGGGCAGCATGTACCACCACTTCAAGGGGAAGCCGGATCTGGCGCTGGCCGCGATCCGCCGTACCGCTGAGGAGATGCGGGCTACCGCCGCGGGAGTACTCGACGGGCCGGGCACGCCGTACGAGCGCATCGAGGCGTATCTGCGGCGCGAGCGCGATGTGCTGCGCGGCTGTCCCGTCGGGCGGCTGACGATGGACCCGGACGTGATCGCCAGCGACGCGCTGCGGGCGCCCGTGGACGAGACGCTCGACTGGCTGCGCGAGCGGCTCGCCGGGATCGTCGAGGAGGGCAAGGAGCAGGGCCAGTTCGCAGCCGGGCTCGACGGCGAGTCGATCGCGGCGACGATCGTCGCGACGGTCCAGGGCGGCTACGTTCTCGCCCGTGCGTCCGGTTCGCCCGCGGCTTTCGAGGTGGGCGTGCGGGGCCTGCTCTCCCTCCTCGCCGCGCACCAGGAACCGCACTAGTACCCGCACCAGGAAGGCGGCCCCGATGCACGCGATGCAGTACGAGCTCACCCTGCCCGCCGACTACGACATGGAGATCATCCGCCGTCGCGTGGCGAGCAGAGGGCACCTGCTCGACGACTGGCAGGGACTGGGCCTCAAGGCCTATCTGGTGCGCGAGCGCGGTCTGCACGGATCGCCGGTCAACCAGTACGCGCCGTTCTATCTGTGGAACACCGGCGCGGGCATGAACGCCTTCCTCTGGGGAGGCCCGTTCCAGGGCATCGTCGACGACTTCGGCCGCCCGTCGGTCCGGCAGTGGTCCGGGCTGGCGTACGAGGAGGGGGGCGCCGCCGACTCCCCCGGGCGCGTTGCGGTTGTGCGGCGCCAACAGGTGCCGGACGGGGGGCTGTTGGCCGATGTCAGGGCCGACGCGGCCCGGGAGACCGAGCGGTTGGCCGACGAGGGCGGCGTGGTGCTCGCGGCATCGGCCGTGGACACGAGCCGTTGGGAGCTGATCCACTTCTCCCTTTGGGGAAACGACACGCCCGAGGCCGACGGCGACCTGTACGAGGTGCTGCACATGTCCGCGCCGGGGCGCGACCGGGTGCCGGGCTGACGCGGAAGGCGGACACGACACATGGCACTGGAGATGCGCGACCGATGTGAGCGCTGCGAGACCGCGGCGCTGCCGTTCGACGCGCCTGCCCGTATCTGCTCGTACGAGTGCACCTTCTGCGTGCCGTGCACCGAGGCGATGCGGGACATCTGTCCCAACTGCGGTGGCGAGCTGGTCCCCAGACCTCGCCGTACGTGACGTTCACAGCGAGGAGACCCAAATGCCCTTCGTCCGCATCGACGCCCTGGGAGCCGACCCCGAGCGGCTGGACGCGCTCGGCCGTGCCGTGCACGACGCCCTGGTGGAGGCCGTCGGGATTCCGCCCGACGACCGGTTCCAGGTGCTGGTCGGGCACGACGGCACCCGTAGCACCCTGCGCTACGACAGCGACTATCTCGGCATCCACCGGGACGACGGCATCGTGTACGTCACGATCACCCTGCGCTCCGGGCGGACCTCCGCGCAGAAGCAGGCGCTGTACCGACGGATCGCGGAACTCGCCCACGCCTACGCGGGGACCGAGCCGCGGAACGTGTTCGTCAACCTCATCGAGAACGAGCCGATCAACTGGTCGTTCGGCGAGGGAGTGGCGCAGTACGCCGACTCCCCCGCCCCCGTGGATTCCCCCGCCCTCACCGGATCATCGGGAGGATGACGGCAGCCGCCGTGTGGAGCCTTACGGCTGCCGGAGGTCCAGGCGTCCGACGCGGGCCACGTTCTCGCGGTCCTCGGTGTCCTCGCTCGCCTCGGCGGCGAACCAGGCGTCGAGGATCTCCTTGAGCAACGGCTCGGACGTCAGTCGCAGGCTGAGCGCGAGCACATTGGCGTCGTTCCAGCGGCGGGCGCCGTCCGCCGTGTAGGCGTCCGTGCACAGGGCGGCCCGTACGCCCGGCACCTTGTTCGCGGCGATCGACGCACCCGTGCCGGTCCAGCAGCACACGACCGCCTGGTCCGCCGTCCCGTCGGCGACCTCCCGGGCGGCCGCCTCGGAGCAGGCGGCCCACTGGGGGTCGTCGCCGGGGCTCAGCGCTCCGTGGGTCACCACGTCGTGGCCGCGGCCGCTGAGCTCGGTGACGAGGAAGCGGGCGACGGGTTCGTCCATGTCCGAGGAGACGGAGATCCGCATGGCATGAAGCGTACTCGCGTCCGCTCCCGGAGTGTGCCCGGCCGCCACGCGCCCCTAGGCGAGGGGCCGCTAGGCGAGGGCCCCCAGCGGATCGTCCAGGACCGGCTGCCAGGCCAACTCGGCCGCGCCGACGAGGCTGTTGTGGTCGAGGGTGCAGGCGAGGATCGGGACGCCGCCGCTCTGGCCCCACAGGCTGCGGTCGGCGACGACGGCGCGCAGGCGGTCGGGGTCGGCGTCGAGGAGGGTGCGGTGCAGGCCGCCGAGGATGATGCGGTCCGGGTTGAGGATGTTGACCAGGCCGGCCAGGCCCAGGCCGAGTCGGTCGATGAGGGCCTCGGTGGCCGTGCGGACCGTCGGGTCGTCGTACTGGGTGCGGATCAGGTCGTTGGCCTGCTGGACCAGAGAGCCGTCGGGGCCGGGCTCACGGCCGGCCGCCGTGAGGAGCGCCAGCGGGTCGGCCTCGACGTCCAGGCAGCCCCGGCCGCCGCAGTGGCAGGGTCTGCCCTCGGGGTTCACGGCGAGGTGGCCGACCTCCAGGGCCAGGCCCGAACTGCCGGTGTGCAGGCGGCCGTCCAGCACGAGCGCGCCGCCGACGCCCCGGTGGCCGGTGGCCACGCACAGCAGGTCACGGGCGCCGCGGCCCGCGCCGTGCCGGTGCTCGGCGAGGGCGGCGAGGTTGACGTCGTTGGCGGCGAAGGCCGGTCCGGTGATCCCGGCCGCACGCACGCACTCCGTGAAGATACGGCGCACGGGCGCGCCCACGGGCCAGGCGAGGTGGAGGGGGTTCAGCGCCAGGCCGTCCGGTTCCGCGACCGCGGAGGGGACGGCGAGGCCCGCGCCGACGCAGCGTCGCCCCGTCGTGCGCAGCAGGTCGGCGCCGGCCTCGACCACCGAGCCGAGGACCTTCGCCGGATCGGCGTCGACCGTCTCGCAGCCGGGCGCGGTGGCGACGATACGGCCGCCCAGGCCGACCAGCGCCGCCCGGAACCCGTCGGCGTGCACCTGGGCGGCGAGGACGACCGGGCCGTCCTCGGCGACCGCCAGCCGGTGCGAGGGCCGTCCCTGGGAACCCGCCGCCGCGCCGGGCCGGGCGTCGACCCGGATCAGCCCGAGCGCCTCCAGCTCGGCGGCGACCGCGCCCGCCGTGGCCCGGGTCACCCCGAGTTCGGCGGTGAGGACGGCACGCGTGGGGGCGCGCCCCGTGTGCACGAGCTCCAAGGCGGGTCCGAGCGCACCGCGCCCCCGGTCCAACCGCGTCCTCGAGGTGGTCCCTTCCCCCGCCGTCCGGGGGTCCGCCTTGCCGCTCATGAGGGCGAGTCTCCCATGATCCGCAGCTGCGGCGGCCTACAGGCCGCTCACTCTGAGCGTGATGTTCAGCCGCCCGGTCAGCCCCAACTCCGGCGGTGCGGTGCCCGGCTGCACCTTCGGCACCCCGTGGTAGGCGAGCCGCGCCGGGCCGCCGAACACGAACAGGTCGCCGCTGCGCAGCTCGACGTCCGTGTACGGCCGGGTCCGGGTCTCGGGGTTGCCGAAGCGGAAGACGCAGGTGTCGCCGAGGCTCAGGGACACCACGGGCGCGTCCGACTTCTCGTCGCTGTCGCGGTGCATGCCCATGCGGGCGTCGGCGTCGTAGAAGTTGATCAGGGCGATGTCGTAGTGCGTCTCCCCTTCGTCCGGCGTCGCCGGTTGGCCGAGTGCGTCCCGCACCGCGCGACGCCCCAGGTCACCCAGCCACCCGGGGAACGGCTTCACCGGGGCGCCGTCGCCGTCGACGACCGTGCGGGCGTAGGCGTACGGGTACCAGTGCCAGCCGAGGCAGACCTGCCGGGCGGTCATGGTGCCGCCACCGGGAGTGCGGACCGTGCGCAGGCCGGCCGGTGGGCGTGCCCACGCACGGCATGCCGCCAGCAGCTCACGCTGGCGGCCCGGGTCCAGCCAGTCCGGTACGTGCACCGCACCCGGCGCGACCTCCGTACGGCCCCGGGGGAACAGCTCGGCGTCCATGCCTCCCATCCTCCCTCACGGGCCGTGAGCTGCGGCTCGGCCGGCGGGCCCGGGGTCGCTTAGCCTTGACGCACGATGAACGACCGTATGACGACGCCCTGGGGCGAGCTCGCACTGACCCGTTTCCCCGAGGACCCCCGCGACAGGCTGCGCGCGTGGGACGCCTCCGACGAGTACCTCCTGAGGCACCTGGCGGAGCGGGAGGTCCCGCTGTCCGGCACGGTCGTGGTCGTCGGTGACCGCTGGGGCGCCCTGGTCACGGCGCTCGCGGCGCACGGGCCGCTGCAGATCACGGATTCCTACCTGGCGCAGGAGGCGACCCGCGCCAACCTCGCCCGGCGCGGCGCCGAACCCGGCACCGTTCCCCTGCTCACCACGCAGGACGTGCCGCCGGAGCGCATCGACGTGCTGCTCGTGCGGGTGCCGAAGAGCCTGGCGCTGCTGGAGGACCAGCTGCTGCGGCTGGCGCCCGCGGTGCACGAGGGCACGGTGGTGGTCGGCACCGGGATGGTGAAGGAGATCCACACCTCGACGCTCCAGCTGTTCGAGCGGATCCTCGGCCCGACCCGCACCTCGCTCGCCGAGAAGAAGGCCCGGCTGATCTTCTGCACGCCGGAGCCGTCCGTGGAGCCCCCCGAGAACCCCTGGCCGTACGCCTACGACCTCCCGAACGGCATCGGTGCGGTCTCGGGGCGCACGGTCGTCAATCACGCGGGCGTCTTCTGTGCCGACCGGCTCGACATCGGTACGCGGTTCTTCCTGGGGCATCTGCCCGGTGGCAAGGGACCCCGGCGGGTGGTGGACCTGGGGTGCGGCAACGGCGTCGTCGGTACGGCGGTGGCGCTGGCCGACCCGGAGGCCGAGGTGCTGTTCGTGGACGAGTCCTTCCAGGCCGTGGCTTCGGCGGAGGCGACGTACAAGGCGAACGGGGTGCCGGGGCACGCCGAGTTCCGGGTCGGGGACGGGCTGGCGGGGGTGCCGGCCGGGAGTGTGGACCTCGTGCTCAACAACCCGCCCTTCCACTCCCACCAGGCGACGACCGACGCGACGGCCTGGCGGATGTTCACGGGGGCCCGGCGCGCGCTCCGGCCGGGCGGTGAGCTGTGGGTGATCGGCAACCGGCATCTCGGCTACCACGTGAAGCTGCGGCGGCTGTTCGGCAACAGTCAACTGGTCGCGAGTGACTCGAAGTTCGTGGTGCTGAAGGCCGTGAAGAAGTAGCCGTGAAGAAGTAGCCGTCGAGAAGTGGCTGTCATGGCGTGGCGGCGGCCGGGTGGGCGACGGTCCGGAGGATGTCCGCCACCGTCCGCACCATCGCCTCCCGCCCGACGCTCAGGTACTTCCGGGAATCCACGGCCTCGGGGTGGGCGGCGAGGAACTCCCTGATCGCGCCGGTCATGGCCTGGTTGAGGGCAGTGCCGACGTTGACCTTGGCGATGCCGCCCGCGATCGCGGTGGTCAGTTCGTCGTCCGGTACGCCGGAGGAGCCGTGCAGGACCAGGGGCACGTCGAGCGTGGCGGTGAGGCGTTTGAGGAGGTCGTGGTCGAGCGTGGCGGTGCGGGTGGTCATCGCGTGGACGCTGCCGATGGCGACGGCCAGCGCGTCCACGCCGGAGTCGGTGACGAAGGCGCGGGCCTCGGCGGGGTCGGTACGCGCGCCGGGCGCATGGGCGTCCAGCGGCTGCTTGCCGTCCTTGCCGGCGACCTCTCCCAACTCCGCCTCGATCCAGAGGCCCTGAGCGTGCGCCCAGTCGGTGGCCGCCTTCGTCGCGGCGAGGTTCTCGGCGTACGGCAGGCGGGACGCGTCGTACATCACGGAGCTGAACCCGGCCTCCGGCGCCTGGCGCAGAAGGCTGTCGCTCTGGATGTGGTCGAGGTGCAGCGCGACCGGGACGGCCGCGCGCTCGGCGGCGGTGACGGCGGCGCGGGCCAGCGGGAGGAGCCGTCCGTAGCGGAACTTGACGGCGTTCTCGCTGACTTGGAGGACCACGGGTGAACGCACCGACTCCGCACCGGCGATGACCGCCTCGACGTGCTCGAGCGTGATGATGTTGAACGCGGCGACGGCGGAGTGAGCTGTGGCGGCCCGGGTGACGAGTTCGCCGGTGGTGACAAGGGGCACGGCCTGTTCCTTCCGGGAATCCTGGGTTTCAGGGGGCGAGGATCACCGAGCGGGTGAGGTGGCGCGGCCGGTCCGGGTCGAGGCCGCGGGCGGCGGCCACGGCGACCGCGAGCCGCTGGGCGCGGACCAGTTCGGCGAGGGGGTCGAGGCGGCCCTCGATCCACAGTCCGCCGGTGGCGCGGACCTGTTCGGCCAGCCCCTGGGGTGCCTCGCCGAACATCCAGGTGGCGGAGCCGCTCGTGGTGATGCTGATCGGGCCGTGCCGGTACTCCATGGCCGGGTATGCCTCGGTCCAGGACAGCGACGCCTCGCGCATCTTCAGCCCGGCCTCGTTGGCCAGCCCCACGGTCCAGCCACGGCCGAGGAAGGTGAACTGGCCGCACTCCACGAGTCCTTCGGGCAGATCCGTGCCGAGTGCGGTGCGGGCGTCGGCCACGACCGCGTCGGTGTGCAGTCCCAGGTGGGCGCGGAGCAGGGTGAGGGCGGTGGTCGCGAACCGGGTCTGCACGACGGACCGTTCGTCCGCGTAGTCGAGGACGGCGACCTCGTCGGCGACCGTCATGACGGGTGTGTCCGGGTCGGCGGTGATCGCCGTGGTACGCGTCCGCCCCTTCAACTCGCCCAGGAGATCGAGGACTTCGGTCGTCGTACCGGAACGGGTGAGGGCGAGGACACGGTCGTACCGGCGTCCGTGCGGGAACTCCGACGCGGCGAAGGCGTCCGTCTCACCCCGCCCCGATCCCTCGCGCAGCGCGGCGAACGACTGCGCCATGAAGTACGACGTCCCGCAGCCGACGACCGCGACCCGCTCCCCCGGTTCCGGCAGTGCCCCGCTCAGGCCGGTCGCCTCGGCCGCGGCGCGTGTCCAGCACGCGGGTTGGCTGTTGAGCTCGTCCTCGACATGCGTCATGCCGCCACCCTTCGGGCTCCCGATGAGCATCACGGATGCTCGTGATTATTCTTGCAAGATATCGCTAGTTTTCGAGCAGAATCAAGCATTGCGGGTGAGAAGGGTGCGCTAAGGTCGCCGGAGATCGGGGAATGGTCGAGGAATGGAGGGCGGATGTCGCGCGACGCCCGTTGGAAGGCGCTTCTGGAGCTGCTCGTGGAGCGGGGCCGGCTGGACGTCGAGGAGGCGGCCGCCGAGCTGGAGGTCTCGGCCGCCACGATCCGTCGCGACTTCGACCAGCTCGCCGAGCAGCAGATGCTCGTCCGCACGCGGGGCGGCGCGGTCGTGCACGGGGTGTCGTACGAACTGCCACTGCGCTACAAGACGGCCCGGCACGCCTCTGAGAAGCAGCGCATCGCCAAGGCGGTGGCCGGCCTCATCGCGCCCGGGGAGGCGGTCGGGCTGACCGGCGGGACGACGACCACCGAGGTGGCGCGCGCCCTGGCGACGCGCGGCGATCTGACGTCCGGGACGCCCGCGCTGACCGTCGTCACCAACGCGCTCAACATCGCCAATGAGCTGGCCGTCCGCCCGCAGTTCAAGATCGTGGTCACCGGCGGGGTCGCGCGCCCGCAGTCGTACGAGCTGATCGGGCCGCTCGCGGACGGGGTGCTGTCCCAGATCACGATCGACGTGGCGGTCCTCGGCGTCGTCGCCTTCGACGTCACCCACGGTGCCGCCGCGCACGACGAGGCGGAGGCGGCGATCAACCGGCTGCTGTGCGAGCGCGCCGAGCGGGTGGTCGTGGCCGCCGACTCCAGCAAGCTGGGGCAGCGGGCGTTCGCCCGGATCTGCGCGGCCGACACGGTGGACACCCTGGTCACGGACACGGCGGCCGACACCGACACCGTACGGTCCTTCGAGGAGGCGGGTCTGCGGGTCATCGCGGTCTGAGCCCGCACGGTCCGTGACCCTGATCCCGGCACTCGCCCGCCCGATTCCACCTACGCTGGGAGCGAGGCGCACGGCGGGCCAGGGCGACGACGGGCCAGGGAGGCTGCGATGAGCACTACCCCCAGCGCGACGGACGCCCTCACGGCGTCGCGCTATCTGCCCATCGCCGAGCACGGGCTGATCGGCGATCTGCGCAGTGTGGCCCTGGTGGGGACGGACGGCACGATCGACTGGTACTGCTGCCCGGCCTTCGACGCCCCGAGCGTCTTCGCGGCCATCCTGGACACGGAGCGGGGCGGGTGCTTCGAGCTGGCGGCGGCGGTGCCGGCCAGGACCAAGCAGTTCTACTTTCCCGACACGAACGTCCTGATCACCAGGTTCTTCACCGAGGACGGCGTCGGCGAGGTGCAGGACTTCATGCCGGTGGACGGCAGCTCGGCCGATTCCGAACGGCACCGGCTGATCCGGCGTGTGGTGTGCGTCCGCGGGTCGATCCCGTTCCGTACGCGGGTCGCGCCGCGCTTCGACTACGGCACCCGGCCGCACACCGTCCGCATGGTGGGCGACGTCGCGGTGTTCGAGTCGGAGAAGCTGTCGCTGGGGCTGACCTCGACCATGCCGCTGGAGGTCGACGGGCCGGACGTGTGCGCCGACTTCAAGCTCGCCCAGGGCGAGTCGGCGGTGTTCGCGCTGGACCAGCTCGGCGCAGACGTCACCCTGCGCCGGTGCGCGCGGACCGAGGCCGAGGAACAGTTCAACAGCACGGTGGCGTACTGGCGGCAGTGGCTGTCCGCCTCCAAGTACCGGGGCCGCTGGCGGGAGATGGTGCACCGCTCCGCCCTCACCCTGAAGCTGCTGACCTACGCGCCCACCGGCGCGATCGTGGCCGCGCCGACGACGAGCCTGCCCGAGCAGCTCGGCGGCGAACGCAACTGGGACTACCGCTATGTGTGGGTGCGCGACGCCGCCTTCTGTGTGTACGCGATGCTGCGGCTGGGCTTCACGGGTGAGGCCGAGGCGTTCATGAACTTCCTGACCGAGCACGTCAGCCGGGGCGACGGCAGCCCCACCGGACCACTGCAGATCATGTACGGCATCGACGGCCGCGCCGACCTGCCCGAGCGCGAACTCGACCATCTGGAGGGACACCGCGGCTCCGCCCCGGTGCGCGTCGGAAACGCCGCCGCCCATCAGCTCCAGCTGGACATCTACGGCGCGCTGGTCGACTCGATCTACCTCTACGACAAGTGGGCGCGGCCGATCTCCAGCGACCAGTGGGACGACGTGTGCGCGCTGGTGGACTGGGTGTGCGAGCACTGGGACCAGCCCGACGAGGGCGTCTGGGAGACCCGCGGCGGACGCAAGAACTTCCTGTACTCGCGGCTTATGTGCTGGGTGGCGATCGAGCGGGGCATCCGCATGGCCAACCGGCGCGGGCTGCCCGCCGATCTGCCGCGCTGGCAGGCGTGCCGGGACACGATCTACCGGCGGATCATGAGCCGGGGCTGGTCCGAGCGGCGTCAGGCCTTCGTCCAGCACGAGGACGGCGACGTACTGGACGCGGCCGTGCTGATGATGCCGCTGACGAAGTTCATCGCGCCGACCGACCCCAAGTGGCTGTCCACGCTGGACGCCCTCACCCAGGACCTGGTGTCCGACTCGCTGGTCTACCGCTACGACCCGCAGGAGAGCCCCGACGGACTGCGCGGGGACGAGGGCACGTTCTCCATCTGCTCGTTCTGGTACGTCGAGGCCATGGTCCGCGCGGGGCGGGTCGACGAGGCGCGGCTGGCCTTCGAGAAGATGCTGACGTACGCCAACCATCTGGGCCTGTACGCCGAGGAGATCAGTCACACCGGCGAGCAACAGGGCAACTTCCCTCAGGCGTTCACACATCTCGCCCTCATCAGTGCGGCCTTCAACCTGGACCGCGCCCTGGGGTGACCGGAGTTCACCGGTTCACCGGTCATCGACAAGACATCGAACTTAGGTGAGGCTAACCTAAACAGGGACGCGGCGGAGCCGCATGTCGATGCAGCCCCGACTCACCGAAGGGCAACCCGAGATGACGCCTGGCTCGATCTTCCCGTACGTGATGCCGACCCCCGCCATGCTGCCCGACGACACCACGGGGTGGACCCTCGACCCGAGCCGGGCGGCGCTCGTGGTGCTCAACCTGCAGAGGCGGTTCGTGCGCGTACTGGATCAGGAAGGCGCCCCGGTCCCCCAACTCCTCGCGAACGCAAGCCGGTTGGTGAGCGCCGCCCATACCGCGGGCGTGCCCGTCATCCACTCCGTGCCCGCCGGGGAACGCGGACCCGCCCGGTACGTGCGGCAGTCCGGCCCGCCGGCCGACCGGGACGGCGACGCCTTCGCCGAGCAGGTCGAACCGCGCACCGGGGACGCCGTGCTCACCGCCCGGAAGCACAGCGCGTTCGCCCGGACCCGGCTGGGCGGCCGGTTACGTGACCTGAAGCGGGATCAGGTCGTGATAGCGGGCCTGTTCGCCCGGGTCGGTGTGCTGATGACCGCGGCCGACGCCTGGGTGCAGGACCTGGAGCCCTTCGTCGTCGCGGACGCCGTCGCCGACGCGTCGGCCGGGAGCCATGAGTTCGCGCTCGAGTGGATCGCGGACACGTGCGGGGCGGTGACGTCCACCGATGACGTGGTGACGGTGTTCGACCCCGCCGTGCCCGCGGCCGAAGCGGTCTGACCCACTCGGCCGGACGCGCTCGGCCGGACCCGCTCGACCCGACCCGCTCAGACGGACGCCGCGTGGCGGGCCAGCAGGGAGCGGTGGATCTCCCCCGCCCGGATCGCGGTGGTGGACAGCAGGGTCGAGGTGAGTCCGTGGGTGTGCTCGGTGCCGCCCTGGAGGTAGATCCCCGCGGTGACGTCGTTCGCGGTCTCCACGCGGTGGTCACGGGAGACCCGGATCTCGTCCCCGTCGTCCCGGAGACAGACCTTCGCCGCCTCGCCGAGCAGGGCGGAGAGGTCACGGGGACGGTAGCCGGTGGCGTGGACGAGCACATCGGCCTGGAGGGTCTGCCGCTCCCCGGTCGGCAGGAACTCCACCGACACGTCGAGCGCGCCGTCGCCGCGTTGCCTGACATCGCGGATGCGGGAGACGTTGAGGAAGCGCAGTCGCTCCCGGCCGGTGACCTTCTCCCGGTACGCCTGGGCGTACAGGGCCTCGATCAACTCCATGTCGACCACGGAGTAGTTGGTGGAGCGGTGGTAGTCGAACAGGGACTGTTTGACCTCGGACGGCGCACCGAAGTACACGTCCACCGCCTCCGGGTCGAAGATGCGGTTGGCGAACGGGCTGTCGTCGGCCGGGGTGTAGCCGTACTTGGCGAACACCGCGCAGACCTCGGCCTCGGGGAACGAGCGGTGCAGATAGTCGACGGTCTCCGCGGCGCTCTGCCCGGCACCGAGGACGACCGCGCGGCGCACCGGCTCTCCGGCGGTGGCGAGTTGGGTCACGCGGGGCAGTAACTGGCTGTTGTGCCAGACGCGTTCGGAGAGTTCCACACCGGGCGGCACATGGGGTTCCAGGCCGACCGCCACGCTGATGTCGCGGGCCCGGCGGGTGACGGTGCGGCCTGGACGCTCCGGGTCACGGCAGACCACGTCGAAGTGCGTCACCGTGCCCGTGTCGTCGCGCACGGGGTCGACGGCGGTCACGACGTGGTCGTACGCCACGAGATGCCGTACCCGTTCGGCGGCCCACTCGAAGTACTCGTGGAACTCCACGCGGAGCGGGAAGAGGGTCTTCTGGTTCAGGAAGTCGATCAGCCGGCCGCGTTCCCGCAGGAAGCACAGGAAGCTGAAGTCGCTGGCCGGATCGCGCAGCGTGACAAGGTCCTTGAGAAACGACACCTGCATCGTGGCGTCGTCGATGAGCATGCCCCGGTGCCAGCCGAAACCCGACTGGCGCTCCAGGAAAAGGGCGTTGATCCGACGGTCCGCCGGAAGCTTCGCGTTGTGTTCGTCAATCGCTATGGCCAGGGCGAGATTTGACGGCCCGAAGCCGATTCCGAGGACGTCGTAGGTGGTGTCCGATCCCGTGAGCGGTGACTTCACCGTGGCATCGCCTCCCTCAGGCAGCCACATGTTAGATAAGGTTAGCCTTACCTTGCAATGGAGCCCGCCGAAGGGGAGAACCGCATGCGCGTCGCCATGTTCGGCTACCAGACCTGGGGTCACCGCACACTCCAGGCCCTGCTGGACTCCGATCACGAGGTCGTCCTCGTGGTCACCCACCCGAAGAGCGACCACGCCTACGAGAAGATCTGGGGCGACTCCGTCGCCGAGCTGGCCGAGAAGAACGACGTCCCCGTCCTCCTGCGCAACCGACCCGACGACCCCGAACTGCTCGACGCGGTGCGCGAGGCCAGGCCCGACATCCTCGTGGCCAACAACTGGCGCACCTGGCTGCCGCCGGAGATCTTCGACCTGCCCCCGCACGGCACGCTCAACGTCCACGACTCGCTGCTGCCGACGTACGCCGGCTTCTCCCCCATCATCTGGGCGCTCATCAACGGCGAGGAGCGGGTCGGCGTCACCGCGCACCGCATGAACGCCGAGCTGGACGCCGGGGACATCCTGGTCCAGCGCTCGGTGCTGGTCGGACCGACCGACACCGCGACGGACCTGTTCCACCGTACGGTCGACCTGATCGCACCCATCGTGCGCGAGTCGCTCGACCTCATCGAGTCCGGCCGGGCCGCCACCCGGTGGCAGCCCCAGGACCGCAGCCGCGCGAGCTTCTTCCACAAGCGGTCCCCGGAGGACAGCCGCATCGACTGGAGCTGGCCCGCGGAGCGCCTGGAGCGCCTGGTGCGGGCCCAGTCGGACCCGTATCCCAACGCCTACACGTTCCATCGCGGGCAGCGGATCAGGATCGTCTCGGCCGCCGTCTCCGAGGGCCGCTACGGCGGAACTCCGGGCCGCGTCTTCATCCCCGAGGGCGACGGCGTGGTCATCGTGGCCGGCGCGGACGCGCACAGCGGCCGCCACCCGGGGCTGCTCATCCGGCGACTGCGCACCGACGACGGCACGGAGTACGCGGCGACCGACTATTTCCGCACGATGGGGGGCTATCTCACCGCTCACCCGTGATCGAGCAAGGTCAACTACCGCCCAAAACAAAGAAGTTGTCCGAAACGCGTTGCTAAGGCAAGGCTTACCTTGCTTTACTGACGCGCATGTCGAGAAAGCTTCGCAGCACCCTTCTCACCGTCACCCTGGCAGCCGCCCTGGCAGCCTGCGGCTCCGTCAAGGACGACTCGAACACCTCCTCCGACGCCTCCGGCGACGCGAAGGCGGACTCCTCGTCCGCCTTCCCGGTGTCCGTCAAGCACAAGTTCGGCACCACGAAGATCGACAAGGCGCCCGAGCGGATCGTGGTGATCGGCAACGGCGGCACCGACGACATCGACGCGCTGTACGCCCTCGGTGTCACGCCGGTCGCCGTCTCCAAGGACGCCCTCAGCAAGGACGGCGTCTACCCCTGGCTGAAGGACAGGATCGACACCAAGAAGACCGAGCTGCTCGACACGCTGACGGCCGTCGACTACGAGAAGGTCGCGTCCCTCCAGCCCGATCTGATCCTCGCCACCTCCGACTTCACCCTGGACAAGGACTACAAGAAGCTCGCCGCGGTGGCGCCGACCATCGGCTACGAGACGGCCTGGGGGCAGCAGAGCTGGCAGGAGCACGTGCAGGTGGTCGCCAAGGCCGTCGGCAAGGAGGAGCGGGGCGAGCAGGTCATCAAGGAGACCGAGGACAGCATCGCCGCGGTGAAGGAGAAGCACCCGAAGCTCCAGGGCAGGACCTACAGCCTGTCCATCGGCAACACCCCGGCCAAGATCTTCACCATCGCCTCCGAGGACGACTTCGCCGCCAAGCTGATGAGCCAGGTCGGGATGGGCCTGACCTCGTCGGTGAAGAACATCAAGACGGTCAACGGCAGCCCGACCGGCGAGCTGTCCTTCGAGCAGCTCGACAAGCTCGACGCCGATCTGGTCGTCATCGCCTTCACCACGCCGGACCTGAAGAAGGCGTTCGAGTCCAGTGACCTGGTGAAGAACATGTCCGCGGTGAAGGACGACCGGTACGTCGTGACCGACGTCGCCACCATCAGCCAGCTCCGCAGCCCGTCCGCGCTCGGCATCCCGTGGGCGCTGGACAACCTGGAGGCCGGCTTCAAGAAGCTCGACTGACGCCCGAGGGGGGCGCAGGGGGGGGCGGGGCGCCTTCGGGCACCCCGCCCCTCCTTCTCCCGTTCCTAGACGTCCCGCAGTGCGGAGTCGACCTCGTCCGCCGACATGTCCTCGATCTCCAGGTGGATCGAGGCGACCTGTTCCAGCCGCCCGGCCGTCTGCTCCTCGGCGGCGAGCCGCTTGGCCATGCCGCCGGCCGTGAGCGTCGCGAACAGGGCGCGTACGGACACTTCCGAGGTGTCCAGCGCCTCCCGCAGCCGGCCGACGATCACGGTGGCGAGCACCGAGTCCCCGCCGAGGGCGAAGAAGCCGTCGTCGAGGCCGACGCGGTCGACGCCGAGGACGTCCTGCCAGACGCGGGCCACGACCGTCTCCAGGGCGGTTCCGGGCGCCCGGTGCTGTTCGGCCTCCGCCACCTGCCACAGCTCCTGTACGGCCCGGCGGTCGAGCTTGCCGTTGGAGGTGAGCGGGAGCTCCTCGGCCACGGTGATCCGGGCCGGAACCATGTGCGGCGGCAGCACGGAGCGCGCCCAGTCCCGCAGCTCGTCCTCGGCCGTCCCCGCGTCGGCGGCCACCGCGGCCGCCAGCTGGACGCCCTGCCCCCGGGTCAGCCCGGCGACAGCACGCCGTACGGCGGGGTGGCCGGCGAGCGCCGACTCCACCTCGCCCAGCTCGATCCGGAAGCCGCGCAGCTTGACCTGGTGGTCGCGGCGCCCGAGGAACTCCAGGGTGCCGTCCGGCCAGTACCGCGCGAGGTCACCGGTGCGATACCAGCGCAGCCCGTCCGCCTCGGTGAACTTCTCGGCCGTACGGGACGGATCGGCCCGGTAGCCGAGCGCCACCCCGTCCCCGCCGATCCACAGCTCGCCCGGCACCCAGTCCGGACAGTCCCGCCCGTGGGCGTCGACGACCCGGCAGCGCACGTTGCGCAGCGGCGTGCCGTAGGGCACCGACCGCCAGTGGGCGGGAACTTGAGTGCCCGTCACCTCGCAGACCGTCGAGTGGATGGCGGTCTCCGTGGTCCCGCCCAGACCGGTGAACCGGCAGTCGGGGGCCCGCTCCGCCAGCCGCCCGGGCAGGTCGGTGCCGACCCAGTCACCGCCGAGCAGCACCGCCCGCAGACCGCCGAGTTCGCCGGGGCCGGTGGCGAGCAGCAGCATGTCGAGCAGCGGCGGTACGCAGTTGAGGATCGTCACCGCGTGGGTGCGGACGAGGTCGGCCCATTGGCCGGCCTCGCGCCGGTCGTCCTCGTCCACGAGCACCACCGCGCCGCCCGCGCTCAGCAGCCCGAAGACGTCATAGACGGAGAGGTCGAAGTCCAGGGCGGACAGGGCGAGGCAGCGGTCCGAAGTGCCCAGCGTGAAGCGGTCGTTGAGGTCGTCGATGGTGTTCATGGCTGCCCGGTGCGGCACTTCGACGCCCTTGGGCTCACCGGTGGAGCCCGAGGTGAACAGCACGTAGGCGGCCTGCTCCTCGGCCACCGGCACCGGCTCCGCGAGCGGTGCGGTGCGCACCGCCTCGGCGACCGGGAGGGCGTCGAGGCCGATGCCCTCGACCGGGCGTCCGTCGGTCAGCGCGACCCGGAATCCGGCGGTGGCGCGAATGCGGTCGCGGCGGGCGGGCGGCTGCTCGACGCCGATCGGCACGTACGCGGCGCCCGCGGCCAGCACCCCCAGTACGGCGGTGATCTGGTCGGGCCCCTTCGGGAGGCTGACCGCGACCGTGTCGCCGGGGCGCACGCCACGCTCCACCAGGGCGGCGGCCGTACGCAGGGCGCGGTCGGCCAACTCGCCGTAGGACAGGGCTCCTTCGGCGGTCCACAGCAGGGCAGGAGCCTCCGGTCGCCCGGCGGCGCGTTCGAAGAAGCCTTGGTGCAGCAGGCGGTGGTTGCGCGGAGCCTCGGTGGAGTTCACCTTGGCGCGGACCGCCGACTGCCCCGCGGGCAGCAGGGCGGGCAACGGCCGCTCCCAGACCGTGTCGTCGGTTCCGAGCCGGGTGACGAGCCCGTGGAAGGCGGCGAACATCGCGTCGACCATGCCGGCCGGGAAGGCGTCCTCGCGGACGTCCCAGTTGACCAGCAGACCGCCGTCGACCTCGGTCACCTGGGCGTCGAGGAGCACCTGCGGGCCCTGGGAGATGATCCACACGGGCTTGCCGAAGGACTGCCGTACACCGGCGTCGAAGAGCTCACCGAGGTTGAGCGCGCTGGTGAACACCACCGGCGCCAGGACCTGTTCGCCGCGCAGCCGGGACAGGTCCCGCAGGACTTCGACGCCGGAGTAGTCGGAATGCGCCGCGTCGGTGTGCATACGGTCCTGGAGGCGCCGTGCGTGCTCGGTGAACGAGCCCGCTTCGGTCAGGTCGACGTCGAGCAGCACCGAGCTGGTGAAGTCGCCGACGAGCAGGTCGACGTCGGGGTGGGAGCCCCTGCGGTCGAACATCGGCACGTTCAGCAGGAAGCGCGGCTGTCCGCTCCAGGCGGCCAGCACCTCCGAGAAGGCGGTCGCCACCGCCATGGCCGGGGTGAGCCCGTGCTGGTGGGCGCGGGCCGTCAGGCGCCGCTTCTCCTCGGGTGGCAGCCAGTGGTGGCGGCGGGTCACCCGGGTCGGGTCGGTGCGCTCCGCCTCGGGCACCAGGGGGAGTTCGGGGGCGCTGGGCAGCTCGGGGATACGCCGCTGCCACCACCGCTGTGCCTGGTCCCGGCTCAGCCGCCGTACGTCCGCGCGCTCCGCGAGGTATTCCGGGTAGCTGGTGCGGATGGAGGGGAGCGGTGTGCCGGGGTCCTCGTAGAGCTTGCCGAGATCGGAGAGCAGTACGCGGTAGCTGAGCGCGTCGGCGGCGAGCATGTCGACGTCGACGTGCAGCCGGCTGCCGCCGTCCGGCAGCAGCGAGAGCTGTACGGCGAAGACCTCACCGGCCGCGATGTCCAGGCGAGCGTGTGAGGAGGAGTGCCGGAGGTCCTCCAGCCGGGCCGCCGCCGTCCGGGCGTCCAGCGTCCGCAGGTCGTGGACGACCGTCGCGGGCCGGGTGAGGTCGGGCAGGATCCGCTGGCGGCCGTCGTCGGTGAAGCAGGCGCGCAGCATGCCGTGGCGGGCCGCGAGGGCTCGTACGGCAGCGTCGAGCCGGGCGGGGGCCGGCGGGGCCGGGGACGCGGCCGGTGTCCGCTCGGCGGGCCGCGCGGTGGCCGGGACGTGGGCTTGCAGCAGTTCCCGCCAGGCGCGCAGCGTCGGTTCCTTGGCGAGTTCGGCGAAGCTGATCGGGATGCCCCGCCGGCGCCAGCCGCCCGCGATCTTCATCAGGGTGATCGAGTCCAGGCCCCAGGTGATGAGGCTGTCGTCATCGCTCGGGGGTTCCTCCGAGCCGAATGTGTCGGTGACCGAACGGAGCAGCTCGTCCGCGGTCGGGGGGTGCTGCGTCACCGGTTCCTCCGAAGTCGTCCGTGGTGGCTCAGAAGTCGTCGAAGTCGTTCTCGAAGTCGTCGATGTCCTCCTGGGTCAGTTCGACCAGGGGCAGGTCCGACGGGGTGAGGCCACCTGCCGGGGAGTCGTCGGCATGCCGGGCGAGGCCGTGCAGGGCGCGCTCCCAGAGGGCGAGCAGGTCTCCCGCCTCGGACTCGGTCAGGAACACGTCCGGCCAGGAGGCGGAGACGTGCAGCTGGACGCCGCCCGCCTGTTCCACGGCCACGGTGTTGATCTCCAGTCCGCAGGCCGGGGGGCGCCCGCTGTCCTGCGGCACCCGCAGCATCGGAGCCTCGGGGGCCAGCTCCCAGGGCTCGCCCGCGGACGCGGTGAAACGGCCGAGGTAGTTGAAGAGGATCTGCGGCTGCGGCAGTTTCTCCAGGGCGGGCGCGGTGTCGGGGTTGAGGTGGCGCAGGAGGCCGTATCCGAGGCCGTGGTCCGGTACGGCACGCAGCTGCTCCTTGATCCGCTTGAGCGCCGTGGCCGCGGCGGGTCCGCCGGACAGTGCCTCGTCGAGGTCCAGCGGGCCGGGGTCGATGCCGACCGGGTGGAACGTGGTGAACCAGCCCACCGTCGCCGAGAGATCGACGCCCTCGGCGATGTCCTCCTCGCGCCCGTGCCCTTCCAGGCCGACGAGCAGCGAGCGGCCGGTCAGGTCACCGCGCCGCTCCCGCCAGGCCGCGGCGGCGAGCGCGAGGGCGGTGAGCAGGACGTCCGGGACCGCGGCATGGTAGGCCGCCGGGACTGAGGTCAGGAGAGCGGCGGTGACGTCGTCCGGCAGGACGAGCGTGTGTCCGCCCAGGCTTCCCGTGCTGCCCGGGTCGCGCTCCAGGAGGGGATGTACCCCTTCCAACTCACGGCTCCACCAGGCGAGTTCGCGCACTCGGTGAGGTTTGCCGGCCTCCTCTCCCAGGAGCCTGCTCCAGGTGCGGAACGAGGTGCCGGTGCGTGGGAGGGCTCGCCCCGACCGCCATGCCTCCGCCAGGTCGGCGGTGATGATCCGCCAGGACACCCCGTCGACGACCAGGTGGTGGGCGACGAGGAGCAGCCGCCGGGCGTCGGAGAACCAGACGGCCTGGAGCATGCGCCCGGCCGCCGGTTCGAGCCGGGCCACGGCGGCGGCCAGCTGGTCGTCGAGTGCCGCGTCCCGCACCTCACTCAGCAGGTCACTCGCTCGCACCGCGCCCTCGGCGGGCACCACCAGCTGGTCCGTCAGCCGGGCGCGGAGCATGTCGTGCCGGTCCAGTACCGCTTGGAGTACGCCGACGGCGGCGTCGTGGGTGAGATCCGGCGGGGTCACGAGCAGGACGGCCTGGGCGAGGCCGCCGTAGGAGCCGTCGGGGCCTGCCGTCCAGCGCATGACCGGGGTCAGTTCCGCCTCGCCGGTCGGCTCGTCGACGAGGGTGGGTTCGGTGTGCTCGGCGGCGGCCGCCGCCAGACCGGCCGGGGTCGGCGTCTGGAAGACCTGCCGGGGGCTCAGGGCGAGGCCCGCCTTGCGGGCCAGGGTCACCAGCCGGATGGAGACGATGCTGTCGCCGCCGAGCTCGAAGAAGTTGTCGTCGACGTCGACGCGGCCCAGTCCGAGGACGGACGCGAACAACTCGCACAGCCGGCGCTCGCGTTCGTCGGCGGGCGCGCGGGTCGGTGCGCCTGAGGCCGGGGCCTGGGGCGCCGGCAGGGAGCCGCGGTCGACCTTGCCGGAGGGCAGCAGCGGGAAGGCGTCAAGGGCGGTGAGCGTGCGCGGCACCATGTGTTCGGGCAGCCGTTCCCGGAGCCAGCCGTGCAGGTCGGCGAGGCCGTCGGCGGCCAGGTAGTACCCGGCGAGCTGCTTGACGCCGGGGGCGTCCTCCCGGATGACGACCACGCCGCGCCGGACGCCGGGATGCTGTTCGATGATCGCCTCGATCTCCTCCAGCTCGACCCGCATGCCCCGGATCTTCACCTGGTTGTCCGCCCGGCCGAGGAACTCCAGGGTGCCGTCGCGCTGCCACCGCACCAGGTCGCCGGTGCGGTAGAGCCGTTCGCCGGGCGGGCCGAAGGGGTCGGCCACCCAGTGGTCGGCGGTGCGGCGTGGGTCGTTCACATAGCCGCGGCCGAGGTAGACGCCGCCGGCGTACAGCTCGCCGGGCACCCCGACCGGCACCGGCTGCAGCCGGTCGTCGAGGACGTGGAGCCGGGTGTTGCCGTTGGGCCGCCCGATGGAGACGGCGCTGCGGATGGCGCCGGTGCGGTAGACGACGTGGCTGACGCCGATGGTGGCCTCGGCCGGTCCGTACCCGTGGTACATCACGGCCGGGCTCGCGGCGCGGAAGCGGGCGAACAGCTCGGGGGTGAGCACCTCGCCGCCGCACCACACGTGCTTGAGCGAGCGGGCCCTGCGGGCGAAGCCGTCCAGCTCCAGGAGCAGGTCGAGCATCGAGGAGACGAGGTAAGTGAAGGTGACCCGGTGACGTTCGACGGTGTCGAGGAGGTAGTCGACATCGCGTTCGCCACCCGGCTCGGCGATCACCACCCGGCCGCCGTTCGCCAGCGGCAGGAAGATCTCGTTGATGGAGATGTCGAAGCCGAGCGGCGCCTTGAACAGGGCCGCGTCCTCGGTGCCGAAGCCGAGCAGGCCCCGCTGCCACAGCAGGCGGTGCGCGATGGCCCGGTGGCGGATCATGGCGCCCTTGGGGACTCCGGTGGATCCGGAGGTGTAGATCACGTAGGCGAGTCCTTCGGGGTCGACCGGGACGTCCGGGTTCTCCGGCCGTACCGGGCCGTCCAGCCGCACCTCGACGAACGGCGGGGCGTCGTCCCCGAGGGCCGCCCCCTCGCCCTGGTTCCCCAGCACCGCCGTCAGCGCCGCGCTCCGGCACACCTCGGCGATCCGGCGCGCCGGCCAGGAGGGCTCCAGCGGCACGAACGCCCCGCCCGCCTTCAGCACGGCGAGCAGGCCCACGACCATCTCCACCGAGCGTTCCAGATGGATGCCGACGCGGCGCTCGGGCCCGACGCCCAGCGAAGTCAGCTGCTGGGCCAGGCCGTTGGCGCGGGCGTTGAGCTCGGCGTACGTCAGTCGTGTACCGCCCTCGATGCCGTACTCCACGGCCGTGAGGTCGGGAGTTAGCGCCGCCTGCTCCTCGACCAGTGCGGTGAGGGTGGTGGCGGGCATGGGGTGCGCGGTGTCGTTCCACTCCCCCAGCATCAGGGCCCGCTCACGCGGGGTGAGGACGTCGGCGAGGGCCACGGACAGGTCCGGGCGCCGGGCCAGGTCGCCCGCCAGCCGCACGAACCGCTCGACCATGTCCTGGGCGGTCTCGTGGTCGTACAGGTCGCGGCTGTAGACGAGCGCGCCGGTGATGCCGTCGCCGCCCGGCCGTTCGAAGACGTGGAAGGCGAGGTCGGTCTTCGCCGTGTAGTGGTCGACGCGCGTTTCACTGAGCGTCAGTCCCACGAAGTCCCTTGTCCTGTCCGGGACTTGCTGGTGGGCGAGCATCACCTGGAACAGCGGATGCCGGCCCATCGAGCGGGCCGGGGCGAGCGCGTCCACGAGCCGCTCGAACGGCAGGTCCTGGTGGGCGTACGCGTCCACGTCCGTCTCGCGCACCCGGGCCAGCAGCGTGCGGAACGTCGGGTCGCCGGAGACGTCGGTACGCAGCACCAGGGTGTTCACGAAGAGGCCCACGAGGTCGTCGAGGGCCGCGTCGCCCCGGCCGGCGACCGGGGTGCCGAGCGGGATGTCGTCCCCGGCGCCCAGGCGGCGGAGCAGGACCGCGAGGGTGGCCTGGAGCGCCATGAAGACGGTGCCGCCCGCCTCCCCCGCCAGGTCGCGCAGCAGGCGGTGGACCCCGGCGTCGAGGGTGAAGTCCACGGCACCGGCCCGGTATCCGGCGACGGCCGGGCGCGGACGGTCGACGGGAAGCTGGAGTTCCTCGGGCAGCCCCTCCAACTGCCCTGTCCAGTAGTTCAGTTCGGCGTCGGCAAGGCCGCCGTCGTCGAGCGACCTCAGCTGCCACAGCGTGTAGTCGGCGTACTGGACGGCGAGCGGTGGCCATGCGGGGTGGGTGCCGCGCAGCCTGGCCGCGTAGGCCGTCTCCAGGTCGCGCAGCAGTGGCTCCGCCGACCAGCCGTCGGTGGCGATGTGGTGGACGAGCAGCAGCAGAACGTGCTCGTCGGGGGCGAGGGCGTACAGCGTGACCCGTACGGGGATCTCGGCATCCAGCGCGAAGGAGTACGCGGCGGCCTCGCTGAGCAGCGCCTCGACTTCCCCGGCCCGGGTCGGTACGACCTCGAAGGGCACGGCGGCGTCCGCCAGGATCCGCTGGCAGGGCGTGCCGTCGTCGTCCGGGTAGATCGTGCGCAGCGCCTCGTGGCGGTCGACCACGTCGTGGAGGGCCGTGCGCAGGGCGGCCGCGTCGAGCGGTCCTGTCAGGCGTACGGCGGTGTGGATGTTGTACGTCGGGCTGGACCCCTCCAGCCGGTACAGGAACCACAGCCTGGCCTGTGCGGAGGACAGCGGCACCGGGTCCGGGCGCCGGGCGGCCGACCGCAGCGCGGGGCGCCGCTGGGCGGCCGGGGCCTCCAGGAGTGGTGCGAGCGCGGCGGCGGTCGGCGTGTCGAAGACCGCCCGCAGGGGGACGACGGCCCCGAGTTCGGCCCGGATGCGGGCGACCAGGCGGTTGGCCAGGACGGAGTGGCCGCCGAGGGCGAAGAACTCGTCGTGGATGCCTACCGAGGGCAGACCCAGCAGGTCGGCGAAGAGCGCGCACAGGGTCGCCTCGGCCTGGGTGCGGGGGACGGTGGCGGTGGTGAGGCCGGAGAGGTCGGGGGCGGGCAGGGCCGCGCGGTCGAGCTTGCCGTTCGGGGTGAGCGGCAGGTCGTCGAGAAGGACGACGGCGGCGGGCACCAGGTGCTCCGGGAGCGTCTCGCCGAGGTCCTGCCTGATCCGCAACGGCCCCAGGGAGGTGCCGGGCCGGGCTACGGCGTAGGCGACCAGCCTCGGCTCACCCGACTGGTCCTGACGCACCGTCACCGCCGCCTGGGACACGCCGGGCAGCGCGGCCAGGGCGGCCTCCGTCTCGCCCGGCTCGACGCGGAAGCCGCGGATCTTCACCTGGTCGTCCGACCGGCCGAGGAACTCCAGCGCCCCCCGGGCGCTCCAGCGCACCAGGTCGCCGGTGCGGTAGAGGCGGGCGCCGGGCGGGCCGTAGGGGTCGGCGACGAAGCGGCCCGCGGTCAGGCCGGGGCGGCGGAGGTAGCCGCGGGCGAGCTGGGCGCCGCCCAGGTAGAGCTCGCCGGTGACGCCCGGCGGCACCGGGCGCAGGTGCTCGTCCAGGACGAGGGTGCGGGTGTTCCACACCGGGCGGCCGATCGGTACGGAACCAGCGGCGGACCTCGTCCCCTCGGCGCACGGCCAGGCGGTGACGTCCACGGCGGCCTCGGTGGGCCCGTACAGGTTGTGCAGCTCGGTGTCGGGCAGCAACTCGGCGCCGCGTTCGGCGAGTTCGGTGGGGAGGGCTTCTCCGCTGCACACCAGCCGGCGGACCACATCGCGCGCCCGCCCGGCAGCCGGGTCGTCGAGGAAGACGCGCAGCATCGAGGGGACGAAGTGCGCGGTCGTGACCCGGCGGTCGCGGATCAGCTCGGCGAGGTAGCCGGGGTCGCGGTGGCCGCCGGGGCGGGCGAGCACGAGCACGGCCCCGGTGATCAGCGGCCAGAAGAACTCCCAGACGGACACGTCGAACCCGGCCGGCGTCTTCTGCAACACCCGGTCGTCCGGGCCCAGTCGGTACGTCTCCTGCATCCACAGCAGCCGGTTGACGATCCCGGTGTGCGGGACGACGGCCCCCTTGGGGCGGCCCGTGGAGCCGGAGGTGTAGATGACGTAGGCCGGGTGCTCGGGGCGCAGGGGCTGAAGCCGGTCGTCGTCGGTGAGCTCGGCGGCGTCGAAGGCGGTGGTGTCCGTGTCGAGCAGGATCAGGGGCACTCCGGGCGGCAGGATCCGGGCCGTGTCCGGGGCGGTCAGCACGAGCGTCGGCTCGGCGTCCTCCACCATGAAGGCCAGCCGCTCGACCGGGTATCCGGTGTCCAGCGGAAGGTAGGCGGCACCGGCCTTGAGTACCGCGAGCAGCGCCACCACCAGGTCGGTTCCGCGGTCCAGGGCCACGCCGACGCGGTGCTCGGGGCCCACGCCGTGGGAGACCAGCAGCCGGGCGAGGCGGTTGGCGCGGGCGTGCAGGCCGGCGTAGTCGAGGGCCGGCCGGCCGTCGTCGGCGACGAGGGCGGGCGCGTCGGGGGTGCGGGCGGCCTGCTGCGCGAGGAGGTCGGTGAGATGGGTGACGGGGACGGGGTGGTCGGTGGCGCTCCACTCCTCCAGGACCCGGTGCCGCTCGGCCTCGGTCATCAACGGCAGCCGTGAGACGGCGAGTTCGGGGTCGGCGAGGGCTGAGGCGAGGAGCGTCTCCAGGTGCCGGAGCTGCCGGTCGACGGTGTCCGCGGTGAACAGACCGCTGCGGTAGGTGGCCTCGATCCGCAGGCGGCCGCCGGTGAGGAACGCCTCCAGGGAGAGGTCGAACTGGGTGGTGTCGTTGTGGACGGTCTCCCATTCGGCGGTCACCCCCGGCAACCGCGGTCCTTCGAGCCCCTGGGTGAGGAAGAGGAGCATGACGTCGAAGTAGACGGCGCGTCCCGGCTGCCGCTCCGGCTTCAGCTGCTCCACCAGTTTGTCGAACGGCATGTCCTGGTGGGCGTACCCGTCGGTGCACAACTGCCGGACCCGCTCCACGAGTTCGGCGAAGCCCGGGTCGCCTTCGAGGTCGGCGCGCAGGGCGAGGGTGTTGCCGAAGTTGCCGATCAGCTGCTCGAGGCCGGGGAGGTCGCGGTTCATGACGGCCGAGCCGATGGGGATGTCGGTGGCGCCGGTGGTGCGGTGCAGCAGGGCGGCCAGTGCCGCGAACAGCACCATGAAGGGGGTCGCGCCGGCGTTGCGGGCGAAGGCGGTGAGCCGGTCGGTGACGTCGGGGTCGAAGGTGCGGAAGCGGCGGTCACCCTGGGTGGTTGGGCCGGCGGCGCGTGGGGCGTCGGTGGGCAGGGCGAGAGGGCGGGGCGGGGGGACGAGGGCGGTGCGCCAGTGGTCGAGGTGCCCGTCCAGTCGCTCGTCGGTCCACGTGGTGCGCTGCCAGTGCGCGAAGTCGCCGTACTGGAGCGGGAGTTGTTCGAGCCGGGTGGAATCGCCGGTGGCTGCCGCGCGGTAGAGGGCGGACAGGTCGTTGGAAAGGGCGTTGAACGTCCCTCCGTCCCACGCAATGTGATGGACGGTCAGGACGAGGGTGTGATCCTGCTCCGCTCGCTGGATGAGCAGGGTGCGCACTGGGTGTTCGACGGCGAGGGCGAAGGGGGTGGCCGAGGCGGCTCGGGCCAGTTCCGTCGCCCGGCGCTCCTGTTCGTCCTCCGGCAGGGCGCGCAGGTCCGCCGTGGCGAACTCCACCTCCGCCTCGGTGTCGACGAGCTGCTCCGGGGTGCCGTCGGCGGTCGCCGGGTAGCGGGTGCGCAGAATCTCGTGGCGGTCGATCAGGCCCTGTAAGGCGGTGCGGAGGGCGGCCGGGTCGAGGGGGCCGCGCAGGCGGATGGCGAGGCAGACGTTGTAGGCGGGGCTGGCCGGGTCGAGCTGCTGGAGCAGCCACATCCGGGACTGGGCGTACGACAGCGGCAGCCGGGCCGGCTCCGGCGGCCGTGGTGGGATCCGCTCCGCACGGGCGGCGGTATTGGCCAGGCCGGCGTTCTCCAGCCTGCGGCGCAGGAGTTCGCGCTTGCGGGCCGCGAGGTCGGCGGTGGAGGTCTCCGTCACTGGTCTCCGCCTTTCAGGAGCAGTTCGAGGGACGTGGTCCAGAGCGCGGCGAGCCGCCCGATCTCCGGCTCCGTGAAGAGCCGTTCCGGCCACTGCCAGCACACCGAGAGTTCGGTTCCGGTGATCACCGCATCGACGACGAGGGTGTAGGGGGCGGGCATCTCGGGGTCGGCGCCGTTGCCCATGGCGCCGGTCTCGGGTGCGCTGGTGAACAAGGGGTCCTCACGGCGCTCGCCCATCGCCATCCGGCCCAGGTAGTTGAACTGGATCTGGGGTTCGGGGAGTTGGGAGAGTCGTGCGGCCGAGTCCGGATCGAGGTGGCGGAGCAGGCCGTATCCGATGCCCTTGTCGGGCAGTGCGGCCAGCTGGTCGCGGATCCGCCGCACCTGGTCCGCGCCGGGTTGTGGGCCGGGATCCAGCCGGACCGGGAAGACACTGGTGAACCAGCCGAGGGTGCTGGAGAGATCGGCGCCCGGCACGAGGTGCTCCTCGCGGCCGTGGCCCTCCAGGGCGACCAGCAGGGAGCGGTCGGGTGCGCCGCGCCAGGCCGGTACGGCGAGTGCCAGCGCGGTGAGCAGCACGTCCTGGACGGAGGCGGTGGTCAGGGGTTCGGTGAGGTCGGGACCCAAGGTGGTCCAGTGCCTGCGGAGGGTGGCCCTGGTGTCCCGGGCGGGGTCCAGAGGGCCGGTTCCGAGAGGCGGTTCGGGTCGGTCCAGCACGCCCTGCCAGAGGGCGAGTTCGGCCGATCGGCCCGGCGCCAGCTTCTGGAGCTCCCGCGCCCACTCCCGGAAGGGGGTGCCGATCGGTGACAGGTCCCGGCCCTCCCAGGCGGCGGCCAGGTCGGCGACGAGTACGCCCCAGGACGCGGCATCGGTCACCAGGTGGTGCAGTACGACCAGAAGCCGGCCCTCGCGACCCCCGCCGGCGTCGAACCAGAGGAACCGGGCCATCGCCCCGGCGGCCGGGTCGAGTTCGGCGACCAGCTCGTCCATCGCCTCCGGGACGAGTGTGCCGATCGCCGTGTGGTCCAGGCGCTCGGCGTCGATCCGGCGCACGCAGTCGGCGGCGTGCACCGTGCCCGCGGGCGCGGCGTGGAAGCGCCAGGGCCCGTCCGCCGCGCGGGCGAAGGTGGAGCGCAGCAGGTCGTGGTGGTCCAGGACGGACTGGACGGTGCGGTGCAGGCCGTCGAGGTCCAGGTCGGGCGGGGTGCGCAGGAAGCGGGCCTGGCTGAGGGCGCGGAAGGGGCCGTTCTGTTCGGTGAGCCAGGCCAGGACGGGGGTGAGGGGGATGTCGCCGGTTCCCGCCTCGGGGTCGGTGGCGCGGCGCTCGGGGGTGCTCCCCGCGCGTCCGGTGGTGTCCGCGCGTTCGGCGAGTTCCGCGATCGTGGGCCGCTCGAAGACGTCGCGGGGCGAGATCGCGAGCCCCGCCGCCCGTGCCTGGCTGACCAGCCTCATCGACACGATGCTGTCGCCGCCGAGGGCGAAGAAGCTGTCGTGCACGCCGACCGAGTCCAGCCCCAGCACCTGGGCGAACAGTGTGGCGAGCCGTTCCTCGACCGCGTTCCGGGGCGGCTGCGCGGCCGGCCCGGCGGCGGAGCGGGAGGCCGCCGGGAGGGCGGCGGTGTCCAGCTTGCCGTTGAGGGTGAGGGGGAAGCCGTCCACCGGGACGAAGGCCGACGGGACCATGTAGTCGGGCAGTACGGCGGCCACGGCGCGGCGCAGCGACTCCGCCGTGTCCTCGGCCGGCGGCTCGGACGGGGACCCCGCCAGGATGACGTAGGCGACGAGGCGCCGTACGCCGGGTGTGTCCTCGCGGACGACGACCGCCGCCCGTTCGACCAGGTCGTGTTCCAGCAGCACCGCCTCGATCTCGCCGGGTTCGATCCGGTAGCCCCTGATCTTGACCTGGTCGTCGACCCGGCCCAGGCACTCCACCAGGCCGTCGGCGGTCCAGCGGGCGATGTCGCCGGTGCGGTACATGCGTGTGCCGGGGCTCTCGGAGAAGGGGTCGGCGACGAAGCGGCTCGCGGTGGCGGCGGGTTGGCCGAGGTAGCCCCTGGCCAGGCCCGCGCCGGCCACGTACAGCTCGCCCTCGACGCCGACCGGCACGGGGTTGAGGTGCCCGTCCAGGATGTAGAGCGTGCCGCCCGCCACGGGGCGGCCGATGGCGGGTCGCTCGGTGAGGGCGAGGTCGCAGTCCGCCGAGTCGACGGTGCATTCGGTGGGGCCGTAGAGGTTGTGCGCGACGAGTCCGTCGGTGTCCCGCAGGATGCGCCACAGGTCGGGTGGTACGGCCTCGCCGCCGACGCCGAGCACCTTCAGGTCGGCCTGCCAGTCGCCGCCCTGGGCGACGAGTTCGCCGAGCAGGGACGGGGAGAGCTCGATGAACTCGATGCGGTGGCGGGCGAGGAAGTCCCGTAGGGCGGTGGGGTCGCGGCGGATGTCCTCCGGGACCAGGTGCAGTTCGTGGCCGGCGAACATCCACAGCATGGGTTGCCAGGAGGCGTCGAAGGCGATCGGCCAGGCGTGGCCGACACGGAGGGCTCCGCCGGTCGCGGTGGAGGCCGGTCCGTGCAGGGCGGTGTTGTGGGCGGCGAAGAGGTTGGTTATGGCTCGCTGAGGGATAACCACGGCCTTGGGGCGGCCGGTGGATCCGGAGGTGTAGATGACGTAGGCGGGGTGTTCTGGGAGCAGGGGGCCCAGGCGGTCGGTGTCGGTGAGGTTGGAGGCGGGGGTGTTCGCGAGGCGCTGATGGGTGTCGGGTGCGTCCAGGAAGACGGAGCGCTCGGGTGGAAACGCCGGATGGTGGCTGCGGGCCGACTGTGGCTGGTCGCGCCCACGCGGCGGAGCCGCATATGTCACAGCCCCGCGCCCCTGAAGGGGCGTTGCAGGCGTCGTGGTGATGAGTGCCACCGGGCTTGCATCCGCCAGCATCCCGGCGATGCGCTCCTGCGGCCATGCCGGGTCCAGGGGCAGATACGCCGCGCCCGCCTTCTGGATCGCCAGGAGCGCTGTCATCGTGTCAGGGGTGGGCGGGAGTGCGAACGCTACGATCTGCTCCGGCCCCGCCCCCAACTCGACGAGCAGTCGGGCCAGTTGGTTCGCGGCGACGTTCAGTTGCGCGAACGTCAGGCTCCTGCCCTCCCCGACCACCGCCACCGCGTCCGGCGTGCGGGCCGCCTGCGCCTCGAACACCTCCGGCATCGTGCGGTACGACGGCGTCGGCAGCAGCTCCCCCACCCCGCCTGTCAGCAGCGCGGCACGCTCCTCGGGCGCGAGGACGTCCAGGGTGGCCAAGGGGGCGTCCGGGTCGGCCGGCACCGTGCGCACGAGGCGCTCGAAGCGGGCGGCCAGCTCCTCCACCGCCGTACGGGTGTAGCAGTCGGGGCGGAACTCGAAGACGATGCCGAGCCGCTGCTCGGCGAGTACGGCCAGGGTCAGCGGGTAGTGGGTGGCGCCCGAGCCCTTGACCTCGACGATCCGCAGCCCGGCCGACGTCTCCGCCTCGGCGACCGCTGCCTCGTCGATCGGGTAGTTCTCGAAGACGAGCAGGGTGTCGAAGAGGTCGCCCGCTCCGGTGAGGCGCTGGATCTCGGTGAGGCCCAGGTGCTGGTGGTCCATCAGGCGCGACTGTTCGTCCTGGAGGCGCCGTAGGTAGGCACCCGCCCCTTCCCCCGGCGGTACGGTCACCCGGACCGGCACCGTGTTGATGAACAGGCCGATCATGGACTCCACGCCGGCGAGTTCGGCGGGGCGTCCCGCCACCGTCGCGCCGAGGACCACGTCGTCCCGGCCGGTCAGTCGGGCCAGCAGCAAGGCCCACAGGCCCTGCACGACCGTGTTGACCGTGACACCCCGGCCTCTCGCGAACTCCTGGAGCTGAGCGGTCAGTTGCTCGGTCAGCCGCAGCGTGTGCAGCTCGGGCGGCACCGGGACCGGCCCGGCCGCCGAGGGTGCGAGTACCGTCGGCGCCGCTCCGGTCAGCGCCTTTCGCCAGGCGTCGGCGGCGGCTTCGCGGTCGCGGGAGGCGAGCCAGGCCAGGAAGTCCCGGTAGGGGCGTACGGCGGGCAGCGGGGCCGTGGTGCCGGGAGCGAGCTGGGCGGCGTAGAGCTGGAGGAGTTCGCGGACGAGGAGGGGGATGGACCAGCCGTCCAGGAGGAGGTGGTGGTTGGTGATGATCAGCAGCCAGCGGTCGGTGGCGCGGCGGACCAGCGTCAGGCGCAGCAGGGGCGGGTCGGTGAGGTCGAAGCGGGCGGTGGCGTCCTCGGCGATCAGGCGGGCCGTCTCGTCCGCTCCCGTGGCGTCCGCCTCGGCCCAGTTCACGGGGACCTGCTTGAGCACGACCTGCACCGGTTCGTCCAGGTCCTCGTGGAGGAAGGCGCTGCGGAGGTTGGCGTGGCGGGCGAAGAGTTCCTCGGCGGCGGTGCGCAGGAGGGCGGGGCGCAGGGGGCCCTCGATCTCCACCAGGGACTGCATGGTGTAGACGTCCTGGACGCTCTCGTCGAACAGGGCGTGGAACAGCAGGCCCTGCTGGAGCGGGGAGAGCGGCAGGACGTCCTCGACCAGGGAACCGTCGTCCCCGGGTGCCTTGCTCATCGAGTCCTCCACCTCGCCTTGACGTTGTCGAGCTGCGACTGGCTGAGTGACACGAGTGGGGCGCCGGTCGGGGTGAACTCCTCGGGCGCGGGGGCGGTTTCGTCGGGCAGGGCGCGGGCGAGCCCGGCCGGGGTGCGGTGGGTGAAGACGTCCCGGGGGGAGAGAGCGAGTCCGGCTCTGCGGGCGCGGTCGGCCAGGCGGACGGAGACGATGCTGTCGCCGCCGCGTTCGAAGAAGTCGTCGTGGATGCCGACCCGTTCCAGCCCCAGTACCTCGCCGAACAGTCCGCACAGCACCTTCTCCGGTTCGGTGCGGGGTGGTTCGAAGGTGGACGTTTCCGTGAAGTCGGGGGCGGGCAGGGCGCGTCGGTCGAGTTTGCCGCTGGGGGTGAGCGGCAGCTCCTTCAGGATCACCACCGCCCACGGGACCAGGTGAGCGGGGAGCCGTTCGGCGAGGGCGCGGCGCAGGGCGAGGGCGTCGAGTGCGGCACCGGGGTCTGCCACGACGTAGGCGACCAGGCGTCGCGGTGCCGAGCCGTCCTCCGCGGGCCCGCCCTGCGTGGCCACGACCGCGGCCCGGCCGACATCGGGCAGCGCGCGTATCGCGGCCTCGATCTCGCCGGGTTCGACCCGGAAGCCACGGATCTTCACCTGGTCGTCGGCCCGGCCGAGGAACTCCACCGAGCCGTCCGGCCGGATCCTGGCCAGGTCGCCGGTGCGGTACAGGCGGCTGCCCGGGGGGCCGAAGGGGTCGGCGACGAAGCGTTCGGCGGTGCGGCCGGGTTGACCGAGGTAGCCGCGGGCCAGTCCGTCGCCGGCGATGTACAGCTCGCCGACCGCGCCGGGCGGGGACGGTCGCAGGAACGGATCGAGGACGTGCACGCGGGTGTGGGCGATCGGCCTGCCGAGGGGTACTGGGCCCTCGCCGCCGTCGTGGAGGTGGGTCAGGCTGTCGCCGGCCGCCTCGGAGCAGCCGTAGAGGTTGACCAGACGGGCCTGGGGCCAGCGTCGGGTGAGGGCGTCGGCCAGTTCACCGGGGAGGGTTTCGCCGCTGGAGATCCAGGTGCGGACGGAGGAGAAGGTGCCGGGCGGAGCCGTTTCGACGAGGGTGGTGTAGAGGCTGGGGACCGCCGTGAGGAGCGTGGCTCGGTGGCGGTCGGCCAGCGCGGCGAGGGCCGTCGGGTCGCCGGTCGCCTCGTCGTCGGCGAGCGCCACCGCGTCGCCCGCGACGAGGGCGCCGAGCAGTTCGGTGAGGCCGTCGATGAAGCTCAGCGGGCTCTTCGAGACGCGGACGCCCGGTGCGTCATGGGGTGGGTGGTCCGGCGTGTCGTCGTGGCCCAGCTCCCGGCCCCAGTGGAGGCGGTTGGCCAGGGCCAGCTGGGTTCCGATGACGCCCTTGGGACGGCCGGTGGAACCGGAGGTGAAGATGACGTAGGCCGGGTGGTCGGGCGACAGGTGCGGTCGCTGTCGCAGCGGTACGGCGGCCTCCGCGGTCGGCGGGCACACCAACTGCCGTTCGATACCGAGCTGTTGTGCTGTCGCCGGATCGCAGATCACCAGCTCGGGCTGGGCTTCGTCGAGCATGAGCGCGATGCGGTCGGGCGGGTAGCCGGGGTCGACCGGCATGCAGGCGGCTCCGGCCTTCAGTACCGCGAGAAGTGCGGTGACCAGGTCGGGGCGGCGGTTCAGGGCGACGGCGACCACGGACTCCGGACCGGCCCCCCGCGCGACGAGGGCGGCCGCCAACCGGTCGGCTCGGGCGTCGAGTTCGGCGAAGGTCAGGGTGGTGTCGCCATGGAGGACGGCGGGGGCGTCGGGGGTGCGGGCCGCCTGGCCCTCGAAGAGAGCGCGGACCGTGGGATGCGGGAGGGGGTGTTCGTCCGGGGCGGGCAGGTCGTCGACCGGCTGCGGCACCGGCGCAAGCCCGAGCCGGGCCACCGGGGTTGTCGACTGCTCGATGAACTCCCCGATGAGAGTGTTCAGTTGGGCCGCGACACGGCTCACCGCCGGGCCGTCCAGCGCGGAGGGCCGGTGGCTGAGCGTGAGGGTCAGCCGGGCGCCGGGCAGGGCGGTGAGCGTCAACGGGTAGTGGGTGGCGTCGTGGACCGATACGCCGGTCATGCGGGGGCCGTCCGTGCCGAGCGCCCGGGCGATGCCCTCGTCGTCGATGGGGTAGCTCTCGAAGACCAGCAGGGTGTCGAAGAGGACGGTGTGTCCGGTGGCGCGCTGGATGTCGGCGAGGCCGAGGTGGCGGTGGTCGAGGAGGGCGGACTGCTCGGACTGGAGCCGGGTGAGCAGGTCCGCGAGCGGCTCCGCGGGACGCAGCCGTACGCGGACCGGCAGGGTGTTGATGAGGAGGCCGACCATGGACTCGATGCCGGGGACGTCGGCGTCGCGGCCGGAAACGGTGGCGCCGAGGACGACGTCCGTGCGGCCGGTCAGTCTGCCGAGCAGGATCGCCCACAGGCCCTGGAGCACGGTGCTGACGGTCAGCCCGTGGGCCCGGGCGGTGGCGGCGAGCGCCTCGGTGTCCTGCTCGGAGAGTTCCCAGGCGTGCCGCTCGGGCTCCTCGGCCGGAAGGTCCCGGGCGTCGGGCGCGATGAGTGACGGTTCGTCAAGTCCCGACAGGGCGGCCCGCCATGACCGTTCTGCGACCGCCCGGTCCTGGCGGGCCAGCCAGGCCAGGTAGTCGCGGTAGGGCCGGACGCGCGGCAGGGCGTCGAGGTCGCCGCCCGAGGCGTACAGCTGGAAGAGTTCCCGCACCAGGACGGGCGCGGACCAGCCGTCCCAGAGCAGGTGATGCGAGGAGATCACCAGGCAGTGGTGCCGGTCGTCGAACGTGACCAGCCCGAACCGCAGCAGCGGCGGGCGGGCCAGGTCGAACCGCTCGGCCCGGTCCTCCGCCAGCAGCCGCTGGAAGGCCGGCTCCCGCTCGTCGGGCGGCAGGGCGGACAGGTCGGTGACCTGCCAGGGGACCCTGACCGCGCTCCTGATCACCTGGACGGGCCGTCCGGAGCGCTGGGTACGGAACGCGGCCCGCAGGTTGGCGTGCCGGGCGAGCAGTTTCCCGACGGCCGTGCTCATGCGCGGTGCGTCCAGCGGCCCTTCGAGGCGGAGGGCCGTCTGGCCGGTGTAGACGTCGTGGCCCTGTGCGTCGTACAGCGCGTGGAAGACCATTCCCTCCTGCATGGGCGACAGGGGGAGGACGTCCTCCACGGCCGGGCGGCCGGCCATCAGCCCTCGGCCTGGCGCATGGCCTCGGCGAGGCTGCGCGGGCGCATGTCCGTCCAGTTCCGCTCGACGTACTCGAGACAGGCGGCCCGGTCGTCGGGGCCGTGCACGGACGACCAGCCCTCGGGTACGGGTGCGAAGTCCGGCCACAGGGAGTGCTGGCCCTCGTCGTTGACCAGGACGCGGAAGACGCCGTTCTCGTCGTCGAAGGGGTTGGCCATGGCTCAGTTCCTCTCCTGCTCGCCGGACTGACGTGGCGCGGTGTGGGTGAAGGCTCCGGTGAACTGGTCGGCCGCGCCCGGGACCGGTTCGGCGGGATCGGCGCCCAGCGCGACGACCCGGTTGGCCTTGTCGACGTGGACGACCCGGGGCCGGTGGGCGGCGCGCTCGGACTCGTCGAGTGCGGCGAACGACATGATGATCACCAGGTGACCGGGGTGGACCAGATGGGCGGCGGCGCCGTTGATCCCGATGACGCCGCTGCCGCGTTCGCCGGTGATGGCGTAGGTGGTGAGCCGGGCGCCGTTGTCGATGTCGACGACCTGGACGGCCTCGCCCTCGACGATGTCGGCGGCTTCCATGAGGTCCTGATCGATCGTCAGGGACCCCACGTAGTGCAGATCTGCCTGGGTGACGGTGGCTCGGTGGATCTTGCCGTTCAGCAAGGTGCGGTGCACCATGACCCCCTGAGGAGATTACTTAGGTGAGGCTAACCTAAATCAACAGTCGCCGGGTGCGGAAGGACCTGCGCGGAAGAAGGGGCGCGGAAGAACTCCAGAAGCACCCGGTTCACCTCGTCGGGCCGCTCCAGGTAGCCGTAGTGCCCACAGCCCTTGATCTCCTGGTAGACGGCACCGGGGATGGCGTCGGCGACCTCCCGCCCCAGGTGCGGCGGCAGGATGACGTCGTCCGCGAAGCCGACGACGAGGCAGGGCACCTCGATGGCCCGGTAGGCGTCCAGCCGGCCGTCCGGGACCTGGAGGTCCAACTGGGCCCGCGCACCGGGCCCTTTGGGCTGCGGCGAGAACTCGAAGAGCTCCAGCCAGTCCTGGGTCTGCCGGTCGTCGTCCAGGGTGGCCGGTGAGAGGTTCTCCAGGACGCGGATCCAGGCGGTGTAGGCGGGCGGCAGCTCCAACCCGCTGTCGTACAGGGCGCGTTCGGCCTTGGCCATGGCGGCGCGCAGCAGGTCCGTGCGGCCGCGGGTGGCCATCAGCACGCCCTGCCGGACGAGTTCGGGCCGGGCCAGCATCAGCTCCTGGACGACGTACGCCCCCATGGAGACGCCGACGAAGCGGCACGGCGCGAGCCCGAGGTGTTCGGCCAGGCCCGCCGTGTCGGCCACCAGGTCGTCGATGGTGAAGCCTTCCGGACACTCGTCGGTCGGTGGAATGCCCCGGTTGTGGAAGGTGACGACCCGATGGCCGGCGTGGACGAGCGCCGGGACCTGATGGAGGTGCCAGGCCCGTCCTCCGGCGCCCTGGCCCATCACCAGGAGCACCGGCTCGCCCTCGCCGGCGTCCTCGTAGTGGAGCCGGATTCCGTTGATACGCGCGCTCGGCATGGTTCTCCGCCCTGTCGTGGGGGGTGCGTCAGTCGGCTGCCGGAGACGCCTCGGCGGGCGTCGCCCGGCCGCCCCCGTCGGCGTCCGGAGGCCGGCTGAGCGTGGCCTTCCGCAGCCCCGGCATGGCCAGGGCCAGCGCGCCGACACCCGCCAGACAGACCAGCCCTCCGACCACCACGGCACCGCTCGACGAGCCGAGCGCCCTGGACACCAGGCCCGCCCCGACGTTGCCGACGGACGGGCCGGCGGTGGCCTGGGCGAGCCACAGGCTGCCGACCCGGCCCTGGAGCCGGTCCGGCGTGTAGTGCTGGAGCAGGGCCCGGCGCAGGATCTCCGAGGCGGTGTCCCCGAGACCTGCCAGCGCCAGGAAGGCCAGGGCGAGCCACAGATCGGGGCTCAGTCCGAAGCAGGTGATCGCCACGCCCCACACCGCGACCGCCCCGATCAGTGCCCGCCCGGTGTGGTGCACCCGACCGGTCCATCCGCTGGTCAGCGCGCCGAAGAAGGAGCCCACCGCGGGGGCGGTGTAGAGCAGCCCGACGGTGGACGGGCCGCCGCCGAAGTGCTCGGTGCCGAGTTCGGGGAAGAGCGCGTACGGCATCGCGAAGACGACCGCGCACACGTCGATCAGCAGCAGTCCGGCCACGACCTGGTTGCCGCGCAGGAAGCGCAGCCCCTCCCCCATCGCCTTCAGCGGGTGCTGCGCCTCGGCCGGCCCCTCGGGGGCGAGCTTCGGCAGCGGGGCGAGCAGGGCGAGCCCCACGACGTATATGGCCGCGTCGATCGCGAAGCACCAGGCGACGCCCGGCCCTGCCGCGATCACACCCGCGAGGGACGGCCCGACCATGCCGCCCAGTTGGGCCGTCAGGGTCGTCAGCGCGCCCGCCGCGGCCAGCTGCCCGGGCGCGACCAGGGCAGGGGTGGCGGCCATCAGGGCAGGACCGCCCAGCCCGGCGGTGAAGCCCGCGAGTACGGCGGCCACGAAGACGAACCACACCTGCGGGTCGGGCAGCGCCGCGTTCACCGCGAGCCCCGCGATCACCACCGCGGTCACGGCCCGGGTGACGAGCATGACCTTGCGTCGGTCGACCCGATCGGCGAGCAGCCCGCCCGTGACCAGACCGACCAGCAGCGAGAGGCCCAACACCAGGCTCATCAGGCCCACTTGGACCGATGATCCGGTGAGGTGGTAGATCTGCAGGCTGGCCGCCACCGAGGTGAGGTGGGTGCCCACCATGGAGATCGCCTGGGTGGCGAAGATCAGTCGGAAGTCCCTGCTGGAGCGCAACGGCGCTACGTCGACGACCACTTCTCCCAGCTTCACGCGCGCCCCTCACCCCGTGCCGGGACGACGTAGGGGGCGACGCTGCGGAGCTTCTCGCAGGTCTCCTCCAGCTCCCGCGCCGGGGTCGACCCGGCGAGGATGCCGGCGCCCGCCCGCAGCCAGGTGCGGCCGTCCTCCTCGAAGATGCTGCGCAGGACGAGTGCCGCGTCCAGGGCGCCGTCACTGCCGGCCCGCAGCACCGCCCCGCTGTAGATGCCGCGCGGTTCCTTCTCCAGCCGGGCGATGGAGTCGTACGCCGGGGCCTTGGGGATGCCGGAGGCGGTCACGGCGGGGAACACCGCGCGCAGGACGTCCCAGGCGGTGGCGGACTCGGCCAGCAGGCCGTGCACGCTGGAGCCGAGATGCTGCACGCTGCCGCGCCGGCGGATGGTCATCAGGTCCCGCACGGAGACCGTGCCCGGCCGGCAGACGGTGGCCATCTCCTCCTCGGCCAGTTTGACCGACAGGACGTGTTCGGAGATCTCCTTGGGATCGGCGAGGAGTTCGGCGCGCAGGCGCTCGTCCTCCTGCTCGCCGAAGCCGCGGGCGCGGGTACCGGCGAGGGGCTGGGTGACGACCTCGCCGTCCGCACTGACCTCGGCCACGGTCTCGGGGCTGAATCCGGCGACCCGGCGGCCGCCGAGGTCCACCAGGAAGGAACGGGCCGGGGTGTTGTGCGAGCGGCCGTGGACGTAGGTGGCGACGAAGTCGACCGGGAAGGGCACGTCCACGGTCCGGGAGAGGATGACCTTCTGAAGTTCGGTCGTCCGTATCTCCTCGATGGCCTGCGCCACCATGTCCGGGTAGCGGCCTTCGCCGTCCGAGACGTCGACGGGCCGGGGTGCGGTGGTGCGGGGCACGGCGGTGCCGTGATCGCCGGTGCGGTGCGCGTCCGTGGGCCGGAGTAACCGAGTCAGCGCGTCCAGCGTCTCCTGGTCCGCGCTACGGATGAGGACGCCCTTCCGGCTGAGTCTCACTTCGCTGTGCGGGACCAGCAGATGGAGCAGATCGTCCTCGCCCGCCCGGTCGGGGCGGCCGGCGTGGAGATGGGAGAACTCGAACGCCATCCAGCCGTAGGCGTTCCAGCCCTCGACGGCCATCCGGTTCAGTTCCTCGTGGACCTGGCGCAGTGGGTGTGGCCCGAGCGGGGTCGCGGTCGCCTCGTCCAGCCATCGGCGGCGGATCTCGGAGCGGCCGACCAGGATCTCGCCGAGCGCCCCACCGGCGAACCAGAAGTCGCCGTTCTGTTCGTAGATCACGTACTGGTCGAACAAGCCCGACTCCGCCAGCCCTGCCGCCAACTGGACGGGGTCTCCCGGCAGTTCCGTCTCCGCGCTCCGATAACGCAGCAAGGACCTACCTCCCTGGACTTAGGTTAACCTAACCTAATTCACTAAGACCCTAGCCCCCGCAGCGCGGCGCCGTCCAGATCACACCTCCAGGCTTGACCCCGATGAATCATTAGGCAAGCCTTTCCTAAACAGCAGGCGGGAGTTGAGGATGCTCGACGGTTGGGTGCCCTGGCCGGAGCCGTTGGCCGAGAAGTACCGCGCAGAGGGCTACTGGGAAGGCCGGCCACTGGACCGGCTGCTGAGGGACAGCGCCGAGCGGGCGCCGGGGCGGACCGCACTCGTCGACGCCGACGGCAACCGATGGACGTACGCCGAACTCGATCTGCGCGCCGACCGGATGGCGGCGGGGCTGCGGCGGCTCGGCATCGGGGGCGGCGACCGGGTGGTCGTCCAACTCCCCAACACCGACGCGTTCGTGGTGCTGTTCTTCGCGTTGCTGAGGGCGGGCGCGATACCGGTGCTCACCCTGCCCGCGCATCGCGAGAGCGAGATCGTGCATGTCGCCGAGGTGTCCGGCGCCACGGCCTACGCGATCCCGGACCTGCACGACGGCTTCGACCACCGCGCGCTCGCCCGGGCCCTGCGCAAGGCGGTGCCCGGCGTCGAACACATCCTGGTGACGGGCGACGCCGCCGAGTTCACCGCGCTCGCCGAACTCGACGCCGACCCGGCCCCGCTGCCCGTGCCCGATCCGGGCGACGTGGCCGTACTGCTGCTGTCCGGCGGCACGACGGGCAAGCCGAAGCTCATTCCGCGCACCCATGACGACTACGCGTACAACGTCCGCGCGAGCGCCGAGGTCTGCGGCTTCGGCCGCGACACCGTCTATCTGGTGGTGCTGCCGACGGCGCACAACTTCGCGCTGGCCTGCCCCGGCCTGCTGGGCACGCTGATGGCGGGCGGCACCGTCGTGCTCTCCCCCACGCCGAGCCCCGAGGACGCCTTCGCGCTGATCGAGCGGGAGAAGGTCACCGCCACCGCCGTGGTCCCGCCGATCGCGCTGCTGTGGCTGGACGCGGTGGAGTGGGAGGAGGCCGACCTCTCCTCGCTGAGCCTGCTCCAGGTCGGCGGCTCCAAGCTGGGCGCCGAGCCGGCCGCCCGGGTCGCACCGGCCCTCGGCTGCACGCTCCAGCAGGTGTTCGGCATGGCCGAGGGGCTGCTCAACTACACCCGGCTCGACGATCCGCCCGAGCTGGTGATCGGCAGCCAGGGCCGCCCGATGTCCCCCGCCGACGAGGTCCGCGTGGTCGACGAGGACGACCGCGACGTACCGCCGGGCGAGAGCGGCGAGTTGCTCACCCGCGGCCCCTACACCCTGCGCGGCTACTACCGGGCCGCCGAGCACAACTCCCGTGCCTTCACCACCGACGGCTACTACCGCACCGGCGACCTGGTCCGGATCCTGCCCTCCGGCCATCTGGTCGTCGAGGGCCGGGCCAAGGACCAGATCAACCGGGGCGGCGACAAGATCTCCGCCGAGGAACTGGAGAACCACATCCTCGCGCACCCCGGCGTGCACGACGCGGCCGTGGTCGGCATGCCCGACGAGACGATGGGCGAGCGCACCTGCGCGTACCTCGTTCCGCGCGGACAGGCCCCGGGCCAGCGGGAGTTGGCCGCGTTCCTCACCGAGCGCGGGGTCGCCGCGTACAAGCTCCCCGACCAGGTCGAGGTCATCGAGGCCTTTCCCCGCACCTCGGTAGGCAAGATCGACAAGAAGGCGCTCGGCCGGCTGATCGCCGAACGCCTCCGCGCGGAGGGCAGCGGTGGCAACTGAGGCCGGTTCGGCCCCTCTTGTACGGACGGACAAGACGAGCAAGCAGTCCAAGCAGTCCCCCGGGCGCCGCAACTCGACCCGCACGCTGGCCGTGCTCGGCGCACTGGTCCTGCTGGTCACCGCGGCGACGCTCAGTCTCGCGGTCGGCTCGCGCGCCCTGTCGCCGGGCGTCGTGTGGGACGCGCTGCTGCACGACGACGGGTCGACGGCGGCGTCCGTCATCTGGGACGTCCGGGTGCCGCGCACGCTGGCGGGCATCGCGGCCGGCGCCGCGCTCGGGGTCGCGGGCGCGCTCATCCAGGCGCTCACCCGCAACCCGCTGGCCGATCCGGGCCTGCTCGGCATCAACGCGGGCGCCGCCACCGGAGTGGTGCTGTCCATCACCGTGCTGGGTATCACGAGCCTGTGGGCCTCGGTGTGGTTCGCCATGGTGGGCGCGGTGGTGGCGGGACTGCTGGTGTACTCGCTGGCCTCCGGCGGTCGAGGCGGCGCCACTCCGGAGCGGCTCGCTCTCGGCGGTGCGGTGATCGCCGCCGTGTTCACCGGCATCAGCCAGACCCTGATGCTGCTCGACGCCCAGGCGCTGGACCAACTGCGGTTCTGGAGCGTGGGTTCGCTCGCCCGCGCCGACGACGAGACCCTGACGACGATCACGCCGTTCGTCGCGGTCGGCCTGGTGCTCGCGCTGGCGCTGGTCCGTCCGTTGAACGCCCTCGCGCTGGGCGACGACGGCGCCCGCGCGCTGGGCGCGCACGTCGACCGCACCCGCTTCCTCGGCCTCGCGGCCATGACCCTGCTGTGCGGAGCGGCGACCTCGGCCGTCGGCCCGCTGGTCTTCGTGGGCCTCGCCGTCCCGCACATCGCCCGCATGATCGCCGGGGCCGACCAGCGCTGGACGCTCCCGCTGTCCCTGCTGCTGGCGCCCGCCCTGCTGCTCTTCGCCGACGTCCTCGGCCGGGTCGCGGTACGCCCTGACGAACTGGACGCGGGCGTGGTCACCGCGGTGGTCGGCGCCCCGGTGTTCATCGCCCTGGTCCGCTACCGCAGGGCGGTGACGGCATGACGACCCAAGTGCCGGCCCCCGTACAGGGCCGTGCCACCGGCCCTCGCACCCGTTCGCATGTCGTACGGAGCCGCTCGCACCGCTTCTCCCTGCGGGTGGACGTGCGTGCCGTGACGGTCTGCGTGCTGGTGCTGGCCACCACCGCCGGGGTCGGCGTCCTCGCGCTCGGCACCGGCGCGTACGCGATCTCGCCGGCGGACGTGGTCCGCACGCTGCTGGGCAACGGCAGCCCGCGCACCGACTTCGTGGTCAACGACCTCAGACTGCCACGCCTGCTCACCGGCATCCTGGTCGGTGCGGCGCTCGGCCTGAGCGGTGCCCTCTTCCAGAGCCTGACCCGCAATCCGCTGGGCAGCCCCGACATCGTCGGCTTCACCTACGGCTCCGCCACCGGCGGCCTGCTGGTGGTGCTGCTCGTCGGCGGCACCGGCGGGCAGATCGCCGTCGGCGCGGTGGGCGGTGGCCTGGCGACGGCCGTCCTCGTGTATCTGCTGGCGTGGCGGCAGGGCATCCACGGCTACCGGCTGGTGCTGGTCGGCATCGGAGTGAGCGCCCTGCTCCAGGGGGTGAACGCCTACCTCCTCGCCAAGGCCCGCTTCACGCAGGCCGCGCAGGCGATGGTGTGGCTCAACGGCAGCCTCAACGGCCGGGGTTGGGCGGACGTCCGCCCGGCCGCGCTCGGCCTGCTCGTCGTACTGCCGCTGGTGGCGCTCGCCGCGAGCCGGCTGAAGATCCTGGAGATGGGCGACGATGTCGCGGGCGGGCTCGGCGTGCCGGTCCAACGGACCCGGCTGGTGATCCTCGTACTGGCCACGGCCGCCTGCGCGGTGGCCACCGCCGCGGCCGGCCCCATCCCGTTCGTGGCCCTCATCGCCCCGCAGCTGTCCCGTCGGCTCACCCGGGCACCCGGCCCCAACCTCCTCGCCGCCACCTGCACCGGCGCCTTCCTCGTGGTCACCGCGGACTTCGTCTCCCAGCGCATCCACGAGTCGGCCCAGCTGCCGGTCGGCGTGGTCACCGCGGTGGTCGGCGGGGTGTACCTGGGGTTGCTGCTGCGCAGGCAGCGGCGGGCGGGGCGGATCTGAGGTCAGTGGCCGTGACCGGGCTCGTCCTCGTGCTCTGCTGAGGACGAGCCGGAGGGCGCGTCCGAGGTCGCGCCCGTAGCGGCGGTCGCCGCACCGGCCCGGACCGTGAACGCGGCGGTGTGGACCTCCCCTTCGTGCTTGAAGTCGAGGAACAGCCGGTATGTGCCGCTGCTCGGTGCCGTCGCCGTGAACGAGATCTCCGGGCCGGGATTGGTCGCGCCGTCGCCGGGTTCGCCGTTCGGGTGGACGTGGAGGTAGGCGAGGTCACCGGAGCGCAGGGCCACCAGGTGCCCGTACGCACCGAGGTAGGGCTGGAGGTCGGTCACGGGGCGGCCGTCGCGCGAGACCTTCAGCTTGAGTTCGCCCTCCTTGCCCGGGCGCAGGCCGCCGTCCAGCCGGACGTCGTAGCCGTGGATCTCGGCCGTGGTGTTCGGGGCGGGCAGCCGCTGCGGCTCGTAGGCCCCGGAGGCGGCCAGGTCCGCGCCGAGGGTGAGGTTCTCGGCACCCTTCTTCGCCGGGGTGAAGTCGGCGAAGACGCGGTAGCCGCCCGCGCGGGGCAGTTCGACGGGGATGCTCCAGGTGCCGTCGGCGGCGCGGGTGGGGTGCAGATGACGGTAGGTGACCAGGTCGCGTGAGGCGACGATGAGGTGGAGTTCCTTCTCGTGCTCGCGCTGGTAGGCGGTCACGGCGCGGCCGTCGTGGTCACGGATGACGAAGCTCAGGTCGGAGCGTTTGCCCGCCGTGATGCGCTGCGTCCGCAGGTCGAGGCTGTAGCCGCCCTCGGAGATCTGGAGTCCGCCGGGCGGCTCGGCCTCATGCCCGCCGTGCCCGCCGCCTTCCTCCGGTGTCGGTGACGCCTCGCCGTGGCTCTCGTGACGGGCGGGCGCGGGGTCCTCGACGACCGGGTCGACGGCCTCCCCCACGCCGTAGGCGGTGCCGAAGGTCGCGGCCAGCGCGGCGGCGAACGCGGTGATCCTCAGTCCGGCATGCATGGCGGTCTCCTACGGGTCGGGGCCGGATACGTTCCTTCACTGCACCTCACCATACCCCTGGGGGGTATGAAGTCAACCCGGATTCAGCACTTGCCTCACCTACCCCCTAGGGGTATACATGGACACCAGCCAAGGATACCCCCACCCCGTATCCTGGTCGACCGAGCCCCCGCTCTTCAGGAGGAACACATGTCCGCCCTGTCCACGACCACGTACGCCGTCTCCGGGATGACCTGCGGCCACTGCAAGGCAACCCTCACCAAGGTCATCGGCGAGCTGGACGGCGTCACGGAGGTCGGCGTCGACCTCGCGACCGGTCGGGTCACCGTCACCAGCGCCACCGCGCCCGACGACGCCCTGATCGCCGAGGTCGTCGACGAGGCCGGCTACGAGCTGACCGGCCGCGCGGCCTGACCCGGCCCCCGCACCCCCGACCCGGCGGAGCCCGGCCCCACCGGCCTCCGCCCGAACCCCCCCCCCCCCCGCCCCGCCCCCGCACGAGGAGCAGCGATGACCACCACCGCGTCCCACCCCACGGCCGAGGTAGAGCTCGCCATCGGCGGCATGACCTGCGCCTCGTGCGCGGCGCGCATCGAGAAGAAGCTGAACCGCATGGACGGCGTGACCGCCACCGTCAACTACGCCACCGAGAAGGCGAAGGTCAGCTACGGCGAGGAGGTCTCCGTCCAGGACCTGATCGCCACCGTCGAGGCGACCGGGTACACCGCGCAGGAACCCGCACCGCCCGTGCGGGACGCCCAGGACGCGCAGGACACGCCCGGGAGCACCGGCGGCCACGATGAACTACGCCCGCTCCGGGAGCGGTTGATCACAGCCGTGACGCTCGCCGTGCCCGTGGTCGCGATGGCCATGATCCCGGCTCTCCAGTTCGAGTACTGGCAGTGGCTGTCGCTCACGCTGGCGGCGCCGGTCGTGACGTATGCCGCCTGGCCCTTCCACAGGGCGGCGTTCACCAACCTGCGGCACGGTGCGGCCACCATGGACACGCTGATCTCGGTCGGCACGTCGGCCGCGTTCCTGTGGTCCCTGTGGGCGCTGTTCCTCGGCACGGCGGGCGAGCCGGGGATGACGCACCCCTTCGAGCTGACCATCGCCCGCGGTGACGGTTCCGGGAACATCTATCTGGAGGCGGCCGCCGGTGTCGTCGCCTTCATCCTGGCCGGGCGCTACTTCGAGGCCCGTTCCAAGCGCAAGGCGGGCGCGGCGCTCAAGGCGCTGCTGGAGCTGGGCGCCAAGGACGTCACCGTGCTGGGCGCGCACGGTGACGAACGGACCATACCGGTCTCGGAGTTGAAGGTCGGCGACCGCTTTGTCGTGCGCCCCGGCGAGAAGATCGCCACCGACGGCACGGTCGTCGAAGGCTCGTCGGCCGTGGACGCGTCGATGCTCACCGGCGAGTCCGTGCCGGTCGAGGTGGCCCGGGGCGACGCGGTCACCGGCGCCACGCTCAACGCGGGCGGCCGTCTCGTCGTCGAGGCCACCCGCATCGGCGCCGACACCCAACTCGCCCGGATGGCCAGGCTGGTGGAGGACGCGCAGAACGGCAAGGCCGCGGCGCAGCGGCTCGCGGACCGGATCTCCGCGGTGTTCGTGCCGGTCGTGATCGCCCTCGCGCTGGGCACCCTCGGCTTCTGGCTGGGCAACGGTGCCGGGCCGGCCGCCGCCTTCACCGCCGGGGTCGCCGTACTGATCATCGCCTGCCCGTGCGCCCTGGGCCTGGCCACGCCGACCGCGCTGATGGTGGGCACCGGGCGGGGCGCGCAGCTCGGGATCCTGATCAAGGGCCCGGAGGTGCTGGAGTCCACGCGCGAGGTGGACACGATCGTCCTCGACAAGACGGGCACCGTGACCACCGGCCGGATGAGGCTGCTGGCCGTGCACACCGCCGACAACGCCGAGGAGGCCGAAGTCCTGCGCCTCGCGGGTGCGTTGGAGCACGCCTCCGAACACCCCATCGCCCGCGCCGTGGCCGACGGGGCACTGGAGAAGCTGGGTTCGCTGCCCACGCCGGAGGACTTCGCGAACGTGCCCGGCCTCGGCGTGCAGGGCGTGGTCGACGGCCACGCGGTGCTGGTGGGCCGGGAGCGGCTCCTCGAAGACTGGGCCATGGCACTGCCGGCTCCCCTCGCACACGCGAAGTCCGAGGCCGAGGCGGCCGGTCGTACCGCCATCGCGGTCGCCTGGGACGGCGAGGCGCGGGCGGTGCTGGAGGTGGCCGACGCGGTCAAGGAGACCAGCCCTGAGGCGATCCGGCGGCTGCGCGGCCTCGGCCTCACCCCGATCCTGCTGACCGGCGACAACCGGGCGGTGGCCGAGTCCGTCGCCCGCGAGGTCGGTATCGCGCCCGAGAACGTCATCGCCGAGGTGCTGCCGCAGGACAAGGCCGATGTCGTCAAACGGCTCCAGGCCGAGGGCCGTTCGGTCGCGATGGTGGGCGACGGGGTCAACGACGCGGCCGCACTGGCCCAGGCCGACCTGGGCCTGGCGATGGGCACGGGCACGGACGCCGCGATCGAGGCCGGCGACCTCACCCTGGTGCGGGGCGACCTGCGGGTAGCCGCCGACGCCATCCGGCTCTCCCGCAAGACGCTCGGCACCATCCGGTCGAACCTGTTCTGGGCCTTCGCCTACAACGTCGCCGCCCTGCCGCTCGCCGCGGCCGGACTGCTCAACCCGATGATCGCCGGCGCGGCCATGGCCTTCTCCTCGGTCTTCGTCGTCGGCAACTCGCTGCGGCTGCGCTCGTTCCGGGCCGCGGACTGATTCCTCGCCCGGAGATGCACTGAGGGCGCCGCACACGCGGCGCCCTCAGCCAGGTCGACGGCCTGTCAGCCGAAGGCCCTCACTGCCTGGTAGTACGTCCAGGCGGTGCTGTTGCAGGCGGACTTCGTCGCACCGCCGTAGCCGGCGCACACGCGCTTGAGGTCCTCGTAGAAGGCGCTGTCCAGGCGCGACTTGTTGGCGTCGAACGCGCCCAGCGCCTTGTAGTTGCGGTAGCCGAAGTCGTGCCGGGCGCAGGACGTGGAGAACGGGAACCCGAACGGGTTGTCCGGCGAGGAGGAGCAGTAGTCGGTGGACCAGTCGAAGGCGTAGGCGGACCAGGCGGACTGGTTGGTGCGGGCGGCGGCCCAGGCGTTGTAGCTGGACGCGCTGGTCTGGGTCCAACTGGCGAGGACCTGGGGCTTGTCGGCGGGAGCGGCGTCGGCCGTCGAGGCGGTGGCGACGACGGTCAGGAGGGACAGGGCTGAGGCGGCGAGACCGGTGGCGAGTGTGCGGCGCATTTCCACACCTCCATGAGGCTGCGACCCGCCCGTCGGGTCGCAGGTTCATGTCAAGATGATTGACACCGCAAACGTCGCCTCACACCGCGTGCGCGCAAATGCGTGCTTAATTCTCGGATATGACCCCCCGTCGGATATGAACGGCGGTCAGCGCCAACGCCAACGGTCCGGGAGCCAGGAAGGCCAGCGGCGGCAGCATCCAGCCGCACAGGACGGCGGTCGCCACCGCGAGCAGCACCAGGGCACTACCGCCGACATCCTGTACGGCGTCCCGCGCGGCCGTGCGCAGGGCGGCCGTCCAGTCGGTGAGCGACTCGGGGCGGGCACAGGCTCGGAGACCCACCAGCAGGGCTGCCGCACCGATCCCGGCGGCCACGACCGCGAAGACCGGCGCCCCGGGCAGCCCGGCCCCAGCCAGCGCCAGGTCGGCGGCGAACAGCAGCGCCCCCGCGAGGGCGACCACGCCCGCCGCCAGGTCCCCGGCCCGCAGCCGCCGTCGCAGCAGCGCGAAGTACCGCCCCGCAGTGGCGGGTTGCCCCTCCCCCGCGCCCCGCAGCACCGCGCACGCGGTCGAGAGGGAGGCCGGAATCGTCACCAGGGGCAGCGACATCAGGGCCGTGGCGAGGCCGACGCTCAGCACGTCGGCGAACAGGGTCATCCGCGGCCCGAAGACCTCGCCCGGCTCACGCGTTCCCATCCCGGTCACCCCTTGAGCCCGGAGCTGGCCATGCCCTCGACCAGCAGCCGCTGGAAGGCGAGGAAGAACAGCACGATCGGCAGCAGCGCGATCACGGACATCGCGAACATCGGCCCGAAGGCCGAGGTGCTGGACGCGTCCACGAACGACCGCAGGGCGAGCGTGAGCGTGAACTTGTCCGGGTCGAAGAGGTAGATGAGCTGGGTGAAGAAGTCGTTCCACGTCCAGATGAAGGTGAAGATCGCCGTGGTGATCAAGGCGGGGCGGGTGAGGGGGAGGACGACCTTGAAGAAGCTCCGGAACGGTCCGCAGCCGTCGATCCGGGCCGCCTCCTCCAGCTCGCGCGGCAGACCGCGCATGAACTGCACGATGAGGAAGACGAAGAAGGCTTCCGTGGCGAGGAACTTCGGCAGGATCAGCGGCCAGTAGGTGTTCACCAGGCCGAGCTGGTTGAAGATGATGTACTGCGGGATCAGCACGGCGTGGTGGGGCAGCATGATCGTCGCGATCATGAACGCGAACAGCGGCCCCCGGAAGCGGAATCGCAGGCGCGCGAAGGCGTAGGCGGCCAGCGAGCAGCTGATGACGTTGCCGAGGACCGCGCCGCCCGCGATCAGGAGCGAGTTGGACAGCAGCCGCCAGATGGAGACGTCGTTGACGCCGTCCAGGGCCGTGGAGTAGTTCGACCACTCCAGATGGCCGGGCAGCAGGTCGAGGCTCGCGATGACCTCGTCGGCGGGCTTGAGCGAGGTCGCCAGCAGCCATGCCAGCGGATACAGCATGACCAGCAGCGCGGCCAGACAGCCGAGGTGCAGGGCGATCCGGCCCCAGGCAACGGGCTTGCGGACGACCGGAGTTGTGGTGGTGGTCATCGGTCCCCCTCGGAGGCGTAGAAGACCCAGGAGCGCGAGGTGCGGAACAGCACCGCCGTGACGGCGCCGATGGCGATCAGCAGGACCCAGGCCATGGCGGAGGCGTAGCCCATGTGGGAGGCGACGAAGCCGCGGTCGTAGAGGTAGAGGGTGTAGACGAGGGTCGAGTCGGCGGGGCCGCCCTTGCCGGCGCTGAGCGCGAAGGCGGGTGTGAAGACCTGGAATGCCTGGATGGTCTGCAGTACGAGGTTGAAGAACAGAACCGGGGACAGCATCGGCACCGTGACGGACAGGAACTGCCGCCATTTGCCCGCCCCGTCCACGGCTGCCGCCTCGTACAGCTCGCCGGGAATCTGCTGGAGTCCCGCGAGGAAGATGACCATCGGCGCCCCGAACTGCCACACCGTCAGCAGTGCCACGGCGAGCAGCGCCCAGCCGGGCTTGTTGACCCAGCCGCCGGTGCCGAGCAGGTTGTCCACGGTGCCGCCGTCGTTGAAGACCGCGCGCCAGACGAGGGCGATGGACATGGACGCGCCGAGCAGCGAGGGGGCGTAGAAGGCCGACCGGTAGAAGCCCTTGCCCCGCTTCATGGACTTCAGGGCGAGCGCGACGGCGAGGGCGAGCGCGAGTTGCAGGGGCACGGCGATGACGACGTACGTCAGGGTCGTCATCACGGACCGCCAGTAGCGCGGGTCCTCGGTGAACATCTGGACGTAGTTGCGCAGGCCCACCCAACGCGGCGGGTTGAACAGGTCGTAGTCGGTGAAGGACAGGTACAGCGACACGGCCATCGGCAGCAGCGTCAGGACGATCGCGCCGAGCACCCACGGGGAGAGGAACACCCAGGCGGGGCCCTGGCTTTCGCGCTTGGGTCGGCGCTTCGGGGCCCTGGTGGCCGCCGGTTTCCTGGCGGCGGGCGCGGGGATGTCGGTGGTGGTCATGACCTCAGCTCCGCCTTCGCCTCGGTGACGTAGTTCTCGGCCGCCTCGCGGGGCGACATGCGCTCGTACGACACCTGGTCGTAGTCGCGCTGGAAGGTGGCCTGAAGGGCGTTGTCGCCCGAAGGCGGGGCCTGCGGCGGGTCCTTGAGGGAGCCCTCCAGGGAGGACTGGTAGTCGGCGATCGTCTTGTCGAAGTCCTTGAGCTGCGACTCGGTCTCCTCGCGGATCGACTCGTTGACGGGGATGCCCCGGGTGGCACCGAGGATCTTCGCCGCCTGTGCGTCGTTGATGAGGAAGTCGACCAGCTGGGCCGCCTCCTCGGGGTACCCGGTGCCGGCCCCGACGCCCAGGAACATCGACGGCTTGAAGTACTGGCCGGGGGTGCCGTCCTCGCCCGACGGCATCGGCGCGAGGGCGACACCGCTCGGTATGAGGGCGAGGAAACCGCTCGCCGGAGCGTCCCAGTTGGCGTCGGCCGTGGCCTCGCCGCGCCCGAGCGGGGTGTTCTCGACGGAGCCGTCGAGCTGGGTGGTCTGCTCGGCGGGCGAGACGGCTCCCTCGCGCCGGAGCTTGTCGGTGAAGGTCCACCAGCGGGTCAGGTCGTCGGCGGTGAAGCCGAGCCCGCCGTCCTTCGTGTAGAGGGACTTGCCCTGTCCGCGCAGCCAGACCTCGAAGCAGTCCTCGCTCTGGCCGGGGTCGGTGGCGCCGGGCTCGCCGGTCTTCTCCGCCAGGTCCCGCATGGTGTCGGCCCACTCGCTCCAGGTCCAGCTCCGGCCCGGGAGCGGTACGCCGGACGCCTTCCATGCCTTGACGTCGTAGGCGACGGTCTCGGTGCCGCGGCCCTGGGGGATCGCGTACTGCGTGTCCTCCAGCCGGCCGGTGGCGAGCAGACCCGGGTCGATCTCGCCGGTGCGCAGTACGGCCTTCTCCTTGGCGAGGTCGAGCAGGACGCCGCCGGAGGCGTACTGGTCGATCTGCCGGTAGTCGAGCTGCATCACATCGGGGGCGTCGCCGCCCGCGGCCTGCGTGGCGAGCTTCTGCTTGTAGGCCTCGTAGGCCGAGAACGACGTCTGCACCCGGATGTTCGGGTGCTGTTTCTCGAACAGGGCGACGGCCTGCTCGGTGCGCTCCGCGCGGTCGGGGTTGCCCCACCACGTGTAGCGCAGCACGACCTTGCCGCCGCCGACCGACTCCCCGGATCCTCCACAGCCGGCCAGCATCGCGCAGAGCACGAGTGCGGCGGCCGACGCGCAGAACCCCTTTGTCCTGTGTCCGGGCATGCCGAGGTCACCTCTTCCTCTCCTCGGGCTTTCTGTTGGCCCCCCCTCGGGCCCCCCTTGCCCCGCCTCGCGCCGGTGCCGGCCGGGGCGGGGCACCGGGCCCAGC
>NZ_LGUR01000205.1 GCF_001270495.1 Streptomyces viridochromogenes | reverse complement strand
GGGTGGGGTCGGGCGGGGGCGATCCCTCGTCGGCCGGCGGTGACTCCACCGTGAACCCCGGCGGCTTCGGCAGACCCGGGGGGAACGTCGCCCGGCCCGGTGCGGCATCGGTGTCGGCCCGCGGCGACGGAACAGCCGCGCCCGCTCCCGGGCCCCCTCCCCCCGAGCGCTGGTTCACCGCCCCCGCCGCGGAGGCGAAACGGTCGTCCAGTGAGTCGGGCGCCGCCGTGGGGCCCGTGTCCTCGGCGAAGTCACCGTACAGCTGCCCCCACCAGTCGTCCTCGTGACCGGTGGGCCTTCCCCCCTGCTGGCTCATGCCCCCAATTGTCCACCGCACGGGCCGGATGAAAACGGGGCATCAGGAAAATCCGACCCGGTGAAGCGCCTCGAAAGGCGTTGTCGGGTGAGGCATGGAACGGCCTTGCGATACACCGGGCGGAACAAGAGGCGAAACAGGTCGCCGGGCGATCCCACCCCCCACGGGAGAACCGCCCGGCGACTGCCGAGTGACCCGGGCCCAGATCCCCTTCGCGCGCGTCGGCGCGCGTGTGGGCCCGGATCACGATCCGGGTGATCGACGTACCGTTCGCATCGGTCGGGACGGTCCTGAGTGTGACCGGCTCGGGCGGCGGCCGATGAGGGGGGGCGATGCGGTGGTTGATGCTGCGGTGGCGACACCTTGGCAGAGTGACCGGTGGTGCGGCGATGATGTGCCGAGGCGGTTTCGCGCCGTGGCCGTTTTCCGCCACGGACCGAACACCGGTGTTCTGTGAGGAGGGGCGCGGCCCGATGCTGGGAGTGATTGGTCTCGACGAGACGCATGAGTCGGCGTACCGGGCCCTGGTGTCCGTGGGCGCCGCCGACGTGCCGGACCTCGCGCGGCGGCTGATGCTCGGCGAGTACGACACCGAACGCGCCCTGCGCCGTCTGGAGCGGCACGGACTCGCGGCCCAGTCCTCGGCCCGGCCCGGCCGCTGGGTCGCCGCGCCGCCCGGGGTGGCGCTGGGCGCGCTGCTCACCCAGCGGCGGCACGAGCTGGAGAAGGCGGAGCTGGCGGCCGCGATGCTCGCCGAGGAGTACCGGGCGGGGGCCGCCGAGCCCGCCGTACACGATCTCGTGGAGGTGGTGATCGGCGCGGCTGCCGTCTCGCAGCGCTTCCTCCAGCTCCAGCTCGGGGCGAGCGAGGAGGTGTGCGCGCTGGTCACCGGCAACCCGGTCGCCGTCACCGGCATGGAGAACGACGCCGAGGAGCAGGCCGCCGATCGCGGCGTCCGCTACCGGGTGGTCCTGGAGCGGGCGGTCCTCGACCAGCCGGACGGCATCACCGAGCTGTCCGCCGCCCTCGCCCGCGAGGAGCAGGTACGGGTGGTGGACCGGGTCCCGACCAAGCTGGTGATCGCCGACCGGACGCTCGCCCTGGTGCCGCTCACCTCGCACACCGCGGAGCCCGCCGCGCTCGTCGTCCACGCGAGCGGGCTGCTGGAGCTGCTGTCCGGACTGTTCGAGTCGGTGTGGCAGGAGGCGCTGCCGCTGCGTCTCGGCACATCCGGCGTCACCGAGCAGCAGCCCGACGGACCCGACGACACCGACCTGGAGGTGCTCTCCCTGCTCCTCGCCGGCCTGACCGACGCGAGCGTGGCCAAGCAGCTGGACCTGGGCCTGAGGACCGTACAGCGCCGGGTGAAGCGGTTGATGGAGCTGACCGGGGTCACGACACGGCTGCAGCTGGGGTGGCATGCGTACGAGCGGGGGTGGGTGGCGCGGGAGCGGCAGGGGTGACGGGAGCGCGGGAGCGGCGGAGGCGGGGGGGGGTGACCGCGGTGTCCCCGCCCCGACAAGCCTGATCTGCGCGTTCTCGCGGCCTCCGGCACTCTGGTCAGATGGGAGTGTGGGACCTCGTGCTGGTCGGCCTGGTCCTCCTGCTCGGCCTCTGCGGAGTGCTGGTGCCCGGTGTGCCGGGGTCGTGGCTGGTGTGGGCCGCGGTGATGTGGTGGGCGCTGAAGGACCCCCAGCCGGTCGCGTGGTGGGTGCTGGTCGGGGCCACCGTCGCGCTGTTCCTCTCCCAGGTGGTGCGCTGGGCCCTGCCGCCCCGCCGACTGCGCCCGAACTGGGCCGGCCGCCGCGTCACGGTCTACGCCGGAGCGGGGTCCTTCCTGGGCTTCTTCCTGATCCCCGTGGTCGGCTCGATCCCCGGTTTCATGGCCGGCGCCTACCTCGGCGAACGGCTCCGGCTCGGCCGCCACGGTGAGGCGAGGGCCGCACTGCGGACGGCGATGCGGTCGGGGGGGTCGAGCGTGCTGGCGGAGCTGTTCACATGCCAGTTGATCGCGGGGGCGTGGGTGGGTGCGGTGGTCTGGGGCTGACGAACTGGCCCGACGAACTGGGCTGACGATCCGGAGTTCGCACCCTGGGGCCGATACATCGGGTCTCTTCCTCCATATTGACGACTCCTCCCCCCTTCTCTACGTTGCGTCGCGGGATAGCTCCGATGACTCGGCGTTCAGATGGAGGCGCAATGCCCAGCCCGTCCCGACGTACCGTGCTCGCCACCGGATCCGCTCTCGGCGGGACCGTCCTCGCGGGCGGGCTCCCCGCACAGGCGAGCGCGGCCGACTCCGAAGCCACGGGAAACCCCGGCCACGACGCCCGCTCCGACCCCTGGGCAGCGTCCTCGACGACGCCGACCTCGTCTGGCAGCGGATGCCGACGACCTGGTACGAGGGCCCCTTCCTGGGCAACGGCTTCCTCGGCTCGGGCCGCTGCCGCGCGACCGGCCGCACGGCCGACGAACGGGCCCTGATCGAGCGGTCGTCGGCCCACTGGGTGGGCTTCGAGGGCGCCCTCCAGGGCTACACCTTCACCGGCGCGGCGTCGATGTCCGCGCTGCTGGGCAAGGGCGAGGACGCGCTGCGGTACCTGGGCGAGCTGATGTCCCGCTTCGTCCAGCCCAACACCATGTACAAGGAGTCGGGCCCGGTCATCGAGACACCGCTGTCGGCGGCCCAGTCCCTGCACGACATGGTCTGCCAGTCCTGGGGCGGGGTGATCCGCGTCTTCCCGGCCCTCCCCGCCGCCTGGGCGGACCTGACGGTGCACGACTTCCGTACGCAGGGCGCGTTCCTGCTGTCGGCGGTCCGCGCGGGCGGGGTCACCCGCTGGGTGCGGCTGACCAGTGAGGCGGGGGCGCCCTGCGTCGTGCGGCACGGCATCGCGGGACCGGTCGAGGTGCGGGACGGACGGGGCCGCCCGCTCCGCCACTCCGACGCCGGCGAGGGCGCGATCCGCATCGCCCTGCGGAGGGGCGACTCGGCGCTGGTCACGGCGCGGGGCGACCGCCCGGACCTGACGATCGCGCCGGTGCGGCCGAACGAGGAGGTACCGCGCTGGGGGCTCCCTAGGAACGGGGCGGCCCCTGGAGCCTGCCCTCCAGCGTGAGCAGCCGCACCTTGCGTTCGAGGCCGCCCGCGTACCCGGTCATCGAGCCGTCGGCCCCGATCACCCGGTGGCAGGGGCGGACGATCAGCAGCGGGTTGGCGCCGATCGCGCCGCCGACGGCCCGCACGGCGGCACGGGAGGCGCCGATCCGGGCGGCGATCTCGCCGTACGTCGTGGTCGCGCCGTAGGGAACGGTGTCGAGGGCGGCCCAGACCCGCTCCCGGAACTCGCTGCCGCCCGTGCTCAACTCCAGCTGGAACTCCTTGAGTTCGCCCGCGAAGTAGGCGGCGAGCTGTTCCTCGGCGGCGCGGAAGAGCGCGGGGTCGCGCCGCCAGCCGTCCTGGACGGTACGACCGCCCTTCTGGCCCGGCACGGAGAGGGAGGTCAGGGCGCCCGTGTCGGGGTCGGCGGCGAGGAGGAGCGGGCCGACAGGGCTGTCGACCTCGGTCCAGTGCGTGGTCGGGACAATCATGGTTACTCCAACTCCCCTGCTGCACGCAGGTGTTGCGAGGCGTAAGAGCGCCAGGGGCGCCAGCTGTCAGGGGCGTCGACGCCGGGGGGTGCGACGTCCGGATCGCCGAGGGCACGGGTGCGGATGCCCGCGACGGTACGGGCGTCGAGTCCGGGCAGCGCGAACAGCGCCTCCTCCGCCTCGTCCCGGTCGGCGCCCGGGTCCAGCCGTACGGCGCCGTCGGCGAGGGCGGCGGTGAGCGCGCCCAGCGGGCCGTGGGGCTCGGCCTCGGCGAGGACGGCCGCCTCGGGGAACAGATGGGTGAGGCTCCCGCAGGGCGCGTCGAGCACCTTGCCGTACCGCCGCACGAGCACCTCGGCCCGCTCCGGCCCCACCAGCGTCCGTACGGCCACTTCCTCGGCGTCGGCGGTCCCGGGCGACCGCAGCCCCGGCCGCGCGGCGACCAGCGGAGCGAGCCGGGGGTCGGCGCCGAGCCGCTCGTCGACGGCGTACGGGTCGGCGTCCAGATCGAACAGCCGCCGCAGCCGGTGGACGGAGGTGGTCAGGTCGCGGGGATCGGTGAGATGTATCCGCGCGTCGAGCCAGCCGCCGGGGTGAGCCGCCCGCGCGCGCCTCCCCACGCCGCCCGGCCGTTCCTCCACCGCGACGATGGCGGTGCCGTGGGGCAGCCGGAGGGTACGGCGGTAGGTGCGGCGGCCCGGTGGACCCGAGACGTCCTCGATCCCCGGGACGGCCTCGCGGGCCAGCAGGTCGAAGACGGCGCCGGCCTGGTAGGGGCCCCGGTGGGCGAGCCGCAGCGGGATCCCGGCCGCTGGGGTGGCCGTACGCCGGGAAGGGCGGCCGCCCGTCGGCGCGGCGGCGCGCAGCTCGCTCGGGGTCGAGGCGTAGACGGCCCGGATCGTGTCGTTGAACTGCCGCACACTGGCCCACCCGGCCGCGAACGCGATCTCCGTGATCGGCAGCTCGGTGGTCTGCAGCAGAACGCGCGCGGTGTGCGCCCGCTGGGCGCGGGCGAGGGCCACCGGTCCGGCGCCCAGCTCGGCGGTGAGCTGGCGCTGCACCTGCCGGGCGCTGTAGCCGAGCCGCGTGGCGAGCCCGGCGACGCCTTCCCGGTCGACGACGCCGTCGCCGATCAGCCGCATGGCCCGCCCGACCGCGTCGGCCCGTACGTTCCACTCGGCGGACCCGGGAACGGCGTCCGGCCGGCACCGCCGGCAGGCCCGGAATCCCGAGCCCTGCGCGGCGGCGGCCGTAGCGAAGAACCGCACGTTGCGCCGCTTCGGCGTGACCGCCGGGCAGCTGGGGCGGCAGTAGATGCCGGTCGTTTCGACGGCGAAGAAGAACTCGCCGTCGAAACGGGCGTCACGGCTCCGCACGGCCTCGTACCTGGTGTCTTCGTCCATCACACCGTCCAGTGTCCGCCCTGACCGAAGGGCCGGCTGGCGGAAATCGGACATGGCGCTGCCCCACCAGCCCGTCCGGCGTTCGAGGACGAGGCCCGTTCAGGGCCGAAGCGGGGGCCCGGAGGCGGCAGCCCTCGTCGACAGCCCCACGGACACCGGCACCGTCACTGCCAGCGCCCCCTCTTCGCCTCCATCGCCGCTCGCCCTTCCGCTCCCTTCCGCTTCCAGTCCCGCTTGATCTCGGCCCGCAGCCGCGCATCCGTCTTGGCCACGATCCGCTGGTTCTCGCGCACCAGCTTCCGGTAGCTCTCCAGCCGCCGCTCGGGCAGCTCACCGGCGTCGAGCGCGGAGCGCACCGCGCACCCCGGCTCGCTGTCGTGCGCGCAGTCGTGGAAGCGGCACCGCTCGGCCAGCGCCTCGATCTCCGAGAACACCTGGCCGACCCCGGTCTCGGCGTCCCAGAGGCCGACGCCGCGCAGCCCCGGGGTGTCGATCAGGACGCCACCGCCCGGCAGGGCGAGAAGGTTGCGCGTGGTGGTCGTATGACGGCCCTTGCCGTCGACGTCGCGCGCGGCCTGGACCTCCATCACGTCCTCGCCGAGCAGCGCGTTCGCGAGCGTCGACTTGCCCGCGCCGGACGCCCCGAGCAGCACGGACGTACCGCCGGAGACGACCGCGACGAGGACGTCGAGCCCGGCCCCGTCCAGCGCGCTGACCGACAGCACCGGCACACCCGGCGCCGTGGTCTCCACGTCCTGGACGAGATGCGAGAGCGTCACCGCGTCCGGCACGAGGTCGGCCTTGGTGAGGACCACGAGCGGCTGCGCGCCCGACTCCCACGCCAGCGCGAGGAAGCGCTCGATGCGCCCGAGGTCGAGTTCGACGGCCAGCGACACGGCGACGATGGCGTGGTCGACGTTCGCGGCGAGGATCTGCCCCTCGGACCGCTTGGAGGAGGTGGAGCGCACGAAGGCGGTACGGCGCGGCAGATACGCGCGTACGTACTGCGGGTTCCCGGCCGGTTCGACGGCGACCCAGTCGCCCGTGCAGACGACCCGCATCGGGTCGTGCGGGGTGACGAACGCCGTGTCGGCCCGTACGGGACCGTCGGCGGTGACGACGTCGCACTGCCCGCGGTCGACCCGCACGACCCGTCCGGGCAGCAGCCCTTCGGCGTCGTACGGGGTGAACGCGTCGGCCCAGGCGGAGTCCCAGCCGTAGGGGGCCAACGCGGAGAAAACAGAGGTGGACGTAGAGGTGGAAGTCAACGGGTGACCCTTCACAAGGGTGGCCCCGGCAGCCGCGCCCGTCAGACGCGGAGAGAGGAGTGGTTCAGCCGGCGGCCACGGAGGTGGACTTGATGAACTGGATGCGGGCAGCGCTCGTCGCAAAGACAGCCATCGGTCGACACCTCCTCACTCACGTCCGTTCGACGGCGGCGGCCACCGGCCACCGCCCTGATCTTCCGTCACTCTAGCCCGGGCCCACGAAGGCCCGTCAACCGGTTTTACGCGCAGTCGTGCCCGTTCAGCGTGAAGTCGTACGCCTTGGAGTTCTCGCCGTCCCGGGAGGCGAGGAACCCGAAGGCGAGCTCGCCGCCGGCGGGGACCGTCTTGTTGTAGTCCGCGGCCGTGGCGGTGACCCGGGAGCCGTTCTGGGCGAAGCTCGCGTCCCACATCTGGCCGACCTCCTGGCCGTTGCGGAAGGACCAGGCGACGTGCCAGTCGTCGAGGGCTCGTTCGGTGGTGACGGTGATGGTGGCCTGGAAGCCGTCGGGCCATTCGTTGACCAGGTCGTAGTCGACGCTGCAGGTCACCGGCTCGCTCGCGGAGGGGTCCGGCCGGTCCGGGTCGTCCTCGCCGGCCGTGGACGACGTGGTGCCCTGCGGCCCCGGGCCCGGCTTCTTCGGGTCGGGCGAGTCGTCGGCGTCCGTGGCGCTGTCCGACGGCTCCGGGGAGCCCTCGGAGGGCTGGGTCGCGGCCGTGGCCGGCAGGGTGAAGCCGGGGTCGGCGACCGGCTGGCGGTCGGAGGGGTCGCCGCCCGTCGCCACGCCGTCGCCGCTGGAGCCGGCGGGCATGATCGACACCGCGAGGGCGAGCACCGAGACGAGGACTGCGGCGACGAGGAGGCCGTTGCGCACGACGCGCGCCTTGTGCGCGCCGGGGTTCGGCGGGCCGGCGTCCACCGGGTCGGGGTGTCCGGCGCCGAGCCGCACCTCGGCGGCTCGGCGGCGGCGCTCCAGGTAGGCGAGGCCGCCCCAGCCGAGGACACCGCCCGCGAGGGCCGCGGGCAGCCCGGAACCGTTCAGCCGCAGACAGGCGGCGGCCTCGGCGCACTGCACGCAGGTGGCGAGGTGGCGGGAGAGGTCGCCGGGGGCGTCGGCGCCGGTCGAGCGGGTGACGGCGTCGAGGAGGCGGGCGTAGCTGCGGCACCGTGCGTCCATCGGGGTGTCGAGCTGGTTGCGCTGGCAGCGGTCCCTGAACAGGACGCGGACCTGGTTGAGTTCGTCGGACACGGTGGCCGGGTCGAGGCCGAGCCGGCGGGCCACGACGTGCAGCGGCAGCCCCTCCACCTCGGCCAGCCACAGCAGTGCCGCGTCCGGTTCCTGCATGTCGCGCAGTCCGCGCAGCGCGAGCGGGCGCTGGAGCGGGGGGCCGGTGTATCGGTCGGCCTTCTCGGAGTTGAGCCACAGGCGCAGGTCGGGGGCGAGCTTGTGGCCCTGTCCGCTCTCCTCCCAGGCGGCCGCCGTGGTGCGTACGGCGGTCAGCAGCAGGGGGACGCGGGGCAGCCGGGCCGGGCGACGGCCGGCACTCCGGAAGGACCCGGCCTCGGTGTCGCGGGCCTCACGTATACCGGTCGAGAACGCTTCCGTGGCCAGCTGGTTGGCCGCGGTGGAGCCGGCCGTGCACAGGTCGGAGTACGACAGCACGGCGTCCCAGCACTCGGAGAACAGCGCTGCCTCGGTGGCGTCCTGGGGGGTCGGCAGGTCGGGCATGAGACTCCTGCATCCACATGCGAGGTCAACTCGCCATATTGGCAATGGAGTTGGGGGGAACCTCGCGGCAGGGCATGAGCCTTTCACGTCTTCAACACAACTGACAAGCGTCGTGTTCAGATGTCATGACAGGCCGCGCGCCCCTACAACTCCAGCCACTTGTACGGACGCGGGCCCCGTCTGTCTCAACTACACCGTGGCGGAATCCTCCGCCGCCGGGGACTCCACCGCCGGGAGGCTGTCCATGAAGGAGCTGACCGAGAACACCGCGTTGCCGGGGCCGGGCGGGCCGTAGCCGGGGGGCGAGGACAGGCCGAAGTCCTCCATCGTCCGGCGATAGGCCTGCAGCAGCCGGATGTGGTACTCCAGCGGGGCGCCCTGCGGATTGGCCTTGCCGAGCGGGGTGGTCGGCTCCGGGCACCAGGTGGTGAAGCGGGGCGTGATCCCGTGCGACATGAAGAACCGCAGGCCCTCGGTGGTCGACGCGATCGCCTCGTCGACCGTCTTGAAGCCGAAGGGCTCCGCCATCTCGACGCCCGCGACGAAGTTGGGGATCACGTTGCGTGCCCCGAACACCTCCGCCGAGTCGAGGATCCTCTTGTGCCACACGTCCCGGCCGACGTAGCGCTCCTTGCCCGGGCAGTACATCTTGAAGAGGTACTCGTCCCACACCTCGTAGTTGGGGTGGTAGATCTGCACGCCGTAGTCCTTGAAGCGCTGCACGTCGTCGCGCGGCAGCGCCTGGGCCACGACCTTGCCGATCCACCGCCCCGGGAAGCGCTCCTCGATGGCCTTGGCGTAGTGGCCGTAGAAGTCGGCCTCGTCGCGTCCGGCGACGGACTTGGTGATCGCGCCGCCGGTGAGCGTGTAGGCGGTGGACGCCTTGGCGGTGTCGTACCGGTCGATGATCTCCAGGGCTTCGAGGACCTCCTCGACGTCCTTCACCCCGGTGTACGGGCGCCCGGCCGCCTTGTGCTGGCGCCAGTTGTGGTTGATGTCGCAGTACTGGCACTCCTCCTTGGCGCCGAAGTACTGGCAGACCCGGAAGACGGTGAGGTAGATCAGGTAGCCCCACTGGATGGTCGGGGCCACCTCCATCACCGACTTCCCGTTGGCGAGGGTGTGCCGGTAGTACTCCGGCATCGGCGGCACCCCGACGTCGGCGATCCGCTTGCCGTCGAGGTAGAGGCCGAGCACGCCCTCCTCGTCGGCCGCGACCCGGTACGGCGAGGACGGGTTCACGCGCACGGAGACGACGGTGCGGCGCAGGTCGTACGGGCCGCCGGTGAGGATGATCTCCTCCGGCGGACGCCGCAGCGCGGCCTCGCCGAGTTCGGGGAGGGTGCCGTGGTCGAAGGAGAAGATGAAGTACGACTTCGGCTTGACCTCACCGCCCTCGTTGTCGCTGAGGGCGGACGGGTCGAAGGCCACGCCACCCCGCAGCAGATCCTCCTTGAAGACGGCTTCCCGCGGAACGTGCGGGAATCGCTCCATCAGATCCTCGACCAGTGCGGTGCGGCTGCCCATCCGTAATCTCCTCCCGGCTCAGGCGTACGACTCCTCACGGTATGCCCCTGCCCGAGCGTGAACGGCGCCGGGTCCCCTTCGAGGCCGCCCGCGGTACTTCTCGCCCCCGCCGCCCCTCCCCGCCCCATCCTCCTGGGGCTCCGCCCCAGACCCGCCCCTCAAACGCCGGAGGGGCTGGATTCGCCAGGCATTCTCAGCCCGTCCGGCGTTTGAGGACGAGGCCCGCAGGGCCGATGGCGGGGGTCTGGGGGCGCAGCCCCCGGGGACGGGACGGGTAGGGGCGGCGGGGGCGGAAACAAACAGCCGTCACGCCATGCGTTCCAGTTCGGACTGGGCGATCCCGTGGGCCAACGGCTGCCCGGCGCCAAGCCGTTCCGCCTCCTCCGCGACCGCGATACCCAGGCGGGCCGCCTCGTTGCCCTGGGAGCCCGCGAGGTGCGGGGTGATGAAGGCGTTCGGGAGGTCGTACAGGGGTGAGTCGGCAGGCAGGGGCTCGGGCTCGGTGACGTCGAGGATCGCGGACAGGCGGCCGGTGCTCAGTTCGGCGATCAGGGCCTCGTGGTCGACCAGGCCGCCGCGCGCGGTGTTGATCAGGACCGCTCCGTCGGGCATCAGGGCCAGCTCGCGGGGGCCGACGAGGTGACGGGTCTCAGGGGTCTCGGGGGCGTGGATCGTCACGACGTCCGAGGTGCGCAGGAGGTCGTCCAGCGGCAGCAGCGGTACGCCGAGCACGGCGGCGCCCGCCTCGTCGACGTACGGGTCGGTGAGACTCACCCGCAGGTCGAAGGGGCGGAGGAGTTCGATCACCCGGCGGCCGATACGCGAGGCCCCGACCACTCCGACCCGGCGGCCGTGGTTGCCGATGCCGGGGACGAGCCCCCAGCCCGGGAAGGCCCGCTCGGTGCGCAGGCGGTCGCGGGCGGCGAAGAGGTCCTTCCCGGCGAGGAGGATCATGGCCAGCGTGTACTCGGCGACCGGCACGGCGTTGGCCACGGCCGCCGAGCTCACCGCGATGCCGCGCCGCCACAGTTCGGGCGTGGCCAGGCCCTTGACCGAGCCGGCGGAGTGCAGGACCGCGCGCAGCTTCGGCGCGGCGTCGAGTACGGCCGTGTCGAGGCGGGGGCAGCCCCAGCCGGTGACGAGGATCTCGGCACGGGCGAGCGCGTCCCGCAGGCGCGGGCCCGGGTCCGTGAAGTCCTCGGCCACCAGGGCGGGATCGATGTCCACCGACTCCCGCAGCCGCTCCAGCACCTCCGGCGGGAAGACCTGCGGCACGTTCTCGGCGGACATGGCGAATATGGCGTACGGCCGCTGTGTCAAGGACGTGGCCTCCGGCTCGGTCAGGTCGAGGTCGAGGTCGGGCGAAAGTGGCATGGAAAACGGTATCTACCGTAGGCAGCCGCGGATGAGAGGGTCAACGCACACGCACACACCCTGAAGGACGGCGAGGGATGACGGAGACGATCACCAACTGGGCGGGCAACATCACCTACACCGCCAAGGAGCTGCACCGGCCGTACTCGCTGGACGCGATCAGGGCCTTGGTGGCGGGGAGCGAGCGGGTGCGGGTGCTGGGCAGCGGGCACTCCTTCAACGGGATCGCCGAGCCGGGCCCCGAGGGCGTCCTGCTGTCGATCGCCGGCCTGCCGCCGGTGATCGACGTGGACCGCACGGCCCGTACGGTGCGGGTCTCGGGCGGCGTACGGTACGCCGAACTCGCCCGCGCGGTGGACGCGCACGGGCTCGCGCTGCCCAACATGGCGTCACTGCCGCACATCTCGGTGGCCGGCTCGGTCGCCACCGGCACGCACGGCTCCGGGGTCGGCAACGGCGCGCTGGCCACGTCCGTGCGGGAGGTCGAGCTGGTCACGGGGGACGGGTCGGTGGTGGTCGTCGGGCGGGACGACGAGCGGTTCGGCGGTGCCGTCACCTCGCTGGGCGCCCTCGGCGTCGTCACGGCGCTCACCCTGGACCTGGAGCCGTCCTTCGACGTCGAGCAGCACCTTTTCACCGAACTGCCGCTGGACGGGCTGGACTTCGCGGCGTTCGAGACGGTGATGGCGTCGGCATACAGCGTGAGCCTGTTCACCGACTGGCGCGCGCCGGGCTTCCGGCAGGTCTGGCTCAAGCGGCGCACCGACCAGCCGTCGGCCGACTTCCCGTGGGCCGCGCCCGCCACCGAGAAGCTGCACCCGGTGCCGGGGATGCCCGCGGTCAACTGCACGGAGCAGTTCGGGGTGCCGGGGCCGTGGCATCAGCGGCTGCCGCACTTCCGGGCGGAGTTCACGCCCAGCAGCGGGGCCGAGCTCCAGTCGGAATACCTGCTGCCGCGCCGGTACGCCGTCGACGCGCTGCACGCCGTTGACGGGATCCGGCAGACGGTCGCGTCCGTGCTCCAGACCTGCGAGGTGCGGACGGTCGCCGCCGACGAGCAGTGGCTGAGCCCCTCCTACGGGCGGGACACGGTGGCGCTGCACTTCACGTGGATCGAGGACACCGCGGCCGTGCTGCCCGTGGTGCGGCGGCTGGAGTCGGCGCTGGACGCCTTCGAGCCGCGGCCGCACTGGGGGAAGGTGTTCGCGGTGCCGGCGGAGGTGCTGCGCGGGCGGTATCCGCGGCTGGCGGACTTCCGGGCGCTGGCGCGGGAGCTGGACCCCGGTCGGAAATTCGCCAACGCCTTCGTGCAGGGCATACTGGGTGCGTGAGCTCTTGGGAGACTTCGTAAACCCCCTTTCCTAACCCCTTGTCGAAAGTCCCCGCACGCCATAGCCTTGCGCCGCGCCGGTGCCGACCCGGCATGACGTGAAGGGACGGACCCCCGGCCGACCCGACCGAGCCGGCGCCCGCCAGTGAGGGGAGTTCGATGAAGCGCGGCACATCACGCGACATCCGCACCGCCAACCGCTACGAGGTGCTGCGCCAGATCATCGCCGCGTCGCCCACCTCCCGGCAGGAACTGGCGGCCGCCACCGGTCTCAGTCTCGCCACGGTCGCCACCCTCGTGGGCGAGCTGCTCGACCTCCGCATGATCACGGAGGTCGGGTTCGAGGACTCGGCCGGCGGCCGCCCCCGGGGGCTCGTGGCCGTCAACGCGTCCGGCGGCGCCCTGATCGGCGTCGACATCGCGGAGACGTACGTCCATGTCGAGCTGTTCGACCTCGGACTGAACGTGCTGGCCCGCGCCGAGGAGGACGTCCGCCCCGGTGAGAGCCTCCCCGAGCAGGTGGTGGGCCATGTCGCCGCCGCCGTCGGCTCGGTGGTCGCGCAGGCCGGCATCGAGGGCGCGCGCGTCCTCGGCGTCGGGGTGAGCGTGCCGGGGCAGGTGGACCGCGCCACCGGGTTCTCCGAGTACGCGCCCAACTGGGACTGGCACGACGTGCCGCTGCTCGACCTGCTCACCGAGCACATCGCCTACCCGCTGTACCTGGACAACCCGCTGCGGGCCAGCGCGGTGGCCGAGCTGTGGTTCGGGGCCGCGCGCGGGAGCGGGGACGCCGTGGTGGTCAACCTGGGCACCGGCGTGGGCGCCGGACTGGTCCTGGGCGGCGGGCTGCACCGGGGCGTCAGCAACAGCGCCGGCGAGTGGGGCCACACCACGATCGTCCTGGACGGACGGCTGTGCCGGTGCGGCAAACACGGCTGCGTGGAGGCGTACGTCGGCGCGTCCGGGATCATGCTGACCCTGCGGGAGCTGAGCGCCGACAGCCCGCTGCTGCATCCGGAGGACCAGACGGCCACCATCGACGCGCTCGCCCGGGGACTGCGGGGACGCGACCCGGTGGCGCTCAAGGTGCTCCGGGACACGGTCCGTTACCTCGGTGCCGGCATCGCCGACCTGGTCAACCTGTTCAACCCCGAAGTGGTCGTGCTCAGCAGCTGGGTCGCGGCCGCCCTCGGTGAACCCCTGGTCACGGAGGTGCGCGAGGCCGTCGCCCGGCACGCGCTGCCGCGGCCGATGGCCGCCACCGAGGTCGTCCTCTCCCCGATTCCGACCGACCCGGTCTGCCTGGGCGCGGCGACGTTCGCGCTTGAGGGAGCCTTGCAGTCGGTGGGACAGAGGCAGCCGAAGCGGACCGCCGCGCACGTCAGAAGCCGTACCGCACCGCCCTCCTAGCACCCCCGCCATGTCCGGTATGCCGAACGTTGCACAACGCTTCGCACAGACTTCGTCCAACCCCTTGCCGAAGCCTTAGCCGAAGGTTAACGTCCCGCACCGCAACCCCCTTTGAGCCAACTGGCGCTGAGCCGCTCCAGCCACAGGCAACGGGCCCAGAGCCGCAGCCGTACTCGAGACAAGGACGTCAGCATGTCGGCATTGAGCAACAGGAACTTCGACCGCCGCACCGCACTCCGGGCCGCGCTCGGTCTGGCCGCCGCCGGCGGGCTGGCCGCGTGCGGCGGCAACAACGGCCGCGGTGGCGGGTCCGGTTCGGGCACCAACCTCGTGCAGATGTTCCACGCGTACGGCGAGGCGGGCACCGAGCAGGCCATCAAGCGGTACGCGAAGGCGTACAAGGAAGCCAACGTGACCACCCAGTGGATCACCAGCGCGGACTTCGAGAGCAAGCTCTTCTCGGCCCTGCTCACCGACAACGCGCCGGATCTCTTCGAGTTCCACCCGCAGATCCAGATGGTCAAGAGCGGCCAGGTGGCGGACCTGACCGACATCATCGACCCGGTCAAGGACGACTTCAACCCGGCCGACATCAAGTCGCACACGGTCGACGGGAAGATATACGGCGTCCGGATGATCGACGACCCGCAGTTCTTCTTCTACCGCAAGTCGATGCTGGAGAAGGCCAAGGTCGAGGTGCCGACCACGCTCGACGAGCTGATGGAGGCCGCCGCCAAGCTCACCACCGGCAAGGTCAAGGGCCTGTACATGGGCAACGACCTGCACAGCGTCAACGACACGTTGATCTGGTCGGCCGGCGCCCAGCACCTCGACGAAAAGAACCAGATCGCCTATCACACGGACGGCGTCGTCGAGGGCCTGAAGAAGATGCGCACGCTGTTCACCAGCGGCGACCTTCTCCTCGGCGCCCCGACCGAGTCCTGGGACCCCTCCTCCTTCAACCAGGGCCTGTGCGCCATCCAGTTCTGCGGCATGTGGGCGATGCCGGCGATCCAGGACGCGCTCGGCGACGACTGGGGTGTCTTCCCCTTCCCGAAGGTCACGGACAACGGCAAGCAGTCTGTCTACAACGGCGGCTGGTCGATGTTCGTCAACGCCAAGGGCAAGAACGTCGACGCGGCCAAGGAGTACGTCAAGTGGCTGTGGATCGACCAGAAGGAGTACCAGGAGGACTGGGCCACCTCCTACGGCTTCCACATCCCGCCGCGCACCTCGCTCGCCGAGTCCGCCACCAAGCTCAAGTCGGGCAACGCCGCTGAGGGCGTCAAGCTCTTCAACGAGTTCGGGCACTTCGACAACATCGGCTGGACCCAGGCCATGCGCACCGCCTTCGAGGACGTCTTCGCCAACTGCGTGCGCAAGAACATGGACCCGGAGAAGGCTCTCGACAGGTGCGACGCGGCCGTCAACCGCGAGCTCAAGAAGCTGTTCGGATAGGCCGCGGGACGGACCACGACATGTCGACGACCACCAAGCTCGACCTCGCGAGCTCCGCCTCGGCGAAGGCCTCACCGGCCAAGCCGCGGCGGGGTCTGCGGGGCAGCCCCACCTTCACCTTCTGGCTCTTCACCGGGCCGTTCCTGATCGGTCTGGCGATCTTCGTCTACGCGCCGATCCTCTGGAGCCTGTGGCTGAGCTTCTTCGAGGCCCGCTTCACCGTCACGCCGGACAAGTTCGTCGGGTTCGACAACTACAAGTACATGCTGACGAACGACGACTTCGTCGGCTCGCTCGGCACCTTCACCATCTTCGCCGCGTTCATCGTGCCCACCACCTGGGCGCTGTCGCTGGGGCTCGCCCTGCTGGTGAACCGGATGCGCTTCATGCGGGCGTTCTTCCGCTCGGTCTTCTTCCTGCCGACCGCGGTCAGCTATGTCGCCGCGGCGCTCATCTGGAAGATGTCCATCTTCAGCGGGGTCCGCTTCGGCCTGATGAACACGGTCCTCGGCTGGTTCGGGGTCGAGAACATCGCCTGGCTGATCGACCCCAACCCGCCCTGGTACTGGCTGGTCATCGTGACCGCCCGGCTGTGGCTGCAGTCCGGCTTCTACATGATCCTGTTCATCGCGGCGCTGCAGAACATCCCGGACGAGCTGTACGAGGCCGCCGCCATCGACGGCGCCAAGTCGGGCTGGCAGACCTTCCGGTACATCACCCTGCCCCAGCTGCGCGCCACGTCCACCGCGGTGATCCTGCTGCTGCTCGTCGCCGCCTACCAGGCCTTCGACGAGTTCTTCAACCTGCTGTCGAAGACCACCTGGGGCCGCCCGCCCCTCGTCGAGCTGTACTACAAGGCCCTGGGCGAGAGCCAGGACTACGGCGCAGGCAGCGCGGGCGCGCTCATTCTGACCGTGCTGATCTGTGCCGTGACCCTGCTCCAGGGCAAGATCATGGGCTTCGGAAGGGGGGACGAGTCCAAGTGACCTCCACCATCCCCAAGGTGCGCAAGTCCGCACCGAAGTCGGACACACCCAGCCGGGTCAGGCGCGGTGGCGGAGTGATGAGCTCCACCGGCCTCTACATCGCCACGGGCGTCGCCGCCTTCCTCTTCCTGATCCCGTTCTACATCCTCGTCCGCAACGCCCTCTCCACGGACGCCGAGATCACCGGAGAGAACTGGAAGTTCTTCCCCACGGACATCCAGTGGGGCAACATCAGCGAGCTCTTCAGCGACGAGACGGTCCCGTTCGCCCAGTCCCTGTGGAACTCGGCGGTCGTGGCCACCCTGCACACCGTCGGCGTCCTGCTGGTGTGCTCGCTGGCGGGCTACGGCCTGGCCCGCATCCCGTACAAGCACGCGAACAAGGTGTTCTACGCCGTCCTGGGCACCCTGATGGTCCCGACCGCGGTCACCTTCGTGCCGAGCTTCGTGCTGGTCTCCTCGCTCGGCTGGGTGGACACCTACCGGGGCCTGATCATTCCGGGCCTGTTCAGTGGTTTCACCTGCTTCCTCTTTCGGCAGTACTTCCTGGGGTTCCCCAAGGAACTGGAGGAGGCGGCACGCATGGACGGCCTGGGCTACTGGGGCGCGTACTGGCGTGTCGTCGTACCCAACTCGCTGAACTTCTTCGCGGCGATGGCGACCATCACCTTCATCGCGGGCTGGAACGCCTTCCTGTGGCCGCTGGTCATCGGGCAGGACCCGAGTTCGTGGACCGTCCAGGTCGCGCTCTCCAGCTACATGACCAACCAGACCGTCGTCTTCCACCTGATCTTCATGGCCACGGCCGTTTCCATCCTGCCCCTGGTGTTCGTGTTCCTCTTCCTCCAGCGCTGGCTGGTGCAGGGGATCGCGCAGACCGGTATCAAGGGCTGACGCCTTCATTCTCAAGAGCTGGAGACCGATGTCTTTCCGCACCACCCCCTCCGTCGACTACGTCGAGGACGTCTCCCCGGGCCGCGGGGCCCTGCCGCCCCGCGCCTGGTACGCCTCCTCGGACGCGCAGTCCCTGTCACTCAACGGCAGCTGGCGTTTCCGGCTGTCGGCGACCGCCGACGCCGAGGACGACTCGTTCGCCGCTGAGGGGTACGACGCCGGGGACTGGGCCGAGGTCACGGTCCCCGGCCACTGGGTCCTCCAGGGCGACGGCGCGTTCGGTTCGCCCATCTACACCAACCACCTCTACCCCTTCCCGGTAGACCCGCCGCACGTCCCGACCGAGAACCCGACCGGCGACCATGTGCGGGTCTTCGACCTGCCCGACGAGTGGCCGGCCGACGGCGGTGCCGTCCTGCGCTTCGACGGCGTGGAGTCCTGCGCCCGCGTCTGGCTGAACGGCACGGAGATCGGCGAGTTCAAGGGCTCCCGGCTGCCGCACGAGTTCGCGGTGGGGCAGCTGCTGAAGCCGGCCGGGAACGTGCTCGCCGTCCGGGTGCACCAGTGGTCGGCGGGCTCGTACCTGGAGGACCAGGACCAGTGGTGGCTGCCGGGCATCTTCCGTGACGTCACCCTGCTGCACCGCCCGACGGGCAGCGTGGGCGACTTCTTCGTGCACGCCGCCTACGACCACACCACGGGCGAGGGCACCCTGCGCGTCGACTCCGACGTCGACGGGCGGGTGTCCGTGCCCGCCCTCGACATCGATGTCGCCACCGGGGAACCGGTGACGGTCGCCGTCGAGCCGTGGTCGGCCGAGGCGCCGAAGCTGTACGACGGCGAGCTGGTCACCGAGGGCGAGCGGGTTCCCCTGCGCATCGGTTTCCGTACCGTCGTCCTCGAAGACGGCCTGGTCAAGGTCAACGGCAGGGCGATCCTCTTCAAGGGCGTCAACCGGCACGAGTGGCACCCCGAGAAGGGCCGGGCGCTCGACCTGGAGACCATGCGCGAGGACGTGCTGCTGATGAAGCGGCACAACCTCAACGCGGTGCGCACCTCGCACTACCCGCCGCACCCGGCCTTCCTCGACCTGTGCGACGAGTACGGCCTGTGGGTCATCGACGAGTGCGACCTGGAGACGCACGGCTTCACCGAGCAGAACTGGCGGGACAACCCCGTCGACGACGACCGCTGGACGCCGGCCCTGCTGGACCGCGCCGCCCGGATGGTCGAGCGCGACAAGAACCACCCGTCCGTCGTCTTCTGGTCCCTCGGCAACGAGGCCGGCACCGGACGCGGGCTGACCGCCATGGCCGAGTGGATCCACGGCCGGGACGCCTCGCGGCTGGTGCACTACGAGGGCGACTGGGACTGCCGGGACACGGACGTGTACTCGCGGATGTACGCCTCCCACGAGGAGGTCGAGCGCATCGGCCAGGGCCTGGACGGTGGCACGCACAAGAGGCGCGAACTCCCCTTCATCCAGTGCGAGTACGGGCACGCGATGGGCAACGGGCCGGGCGGGATCGCCGACTACCAGCAGGTCTTCGAGCGGTACGAGCGCCTCCAGGGCGGCTTCATCTGGGAGTGGATCGACCACGGCGTCGCCCACCCCGAGCTGGGCTACGCCTACGGCGGCGACTTCGGCGAGGAGCTGCACGACGGCAACTTCGTCTGCGACGGGCTGGTCTTCCCGGACCGGCGGCCCTCCCCGGGGCTCGCCGAGTACAAGAAGGTGATCGAGCCCGTCCGCATCGAGGGCGACGGCGCCGGCGGCACCGTACGGGTGACGAACGCGTACGACTTCGCCGATCTCTCACACCTGGAGTTCGAGTTCTCCTACGCGGTGGACGGGCTCCCCACCGGTGCGCACACGCTGGCCGTGCCTCCCCTCGCGCCGGGTGAGTCGGCGGAGGTCAAGCTTCCGACGGCTGCCCCCGACGGCCAGGGCGACGAGGTCCTGTGGACGGTTCGCGCGCTGCTTGCCGAGGACACGGCCTGGGGGCCCAAGGGCCACGAGGTGGCGTGGGGCCAGGAGACCGTCGCCCCGCGCACGCCCGTGACCGTCGCCGCCGCGGAACGGCCCGTGCGCGAGGAGCGGCTGATCACGCTCGGCCCGGCGTCCTTCGACGCCCGCTCGGGCCGGCCGACGACGATCTGCGGCCTCGACGTGACCGGGCTGCGCCTGGACGTGTGGCGGGCGACGACGGACAACGACGAGGGGGGCTGGCAGGACAACACCTGCTACGACGCGCTGTGGCGCAAGCTCGGTCTGCACCGGATGCAGCACCGGCTGGACGCCGTGGAGCTGGGCGACGACGCGTTGACCGTCCGCACCCGGGTGGCGCCCGCCGCCGCCGAGGTGGGCCTGCGCACGGTGTACCGCTGGACGTCCGACGGCAACCTGCTGAAGCTGACCGTGTCCGTGACTCCCGAGGGCGACTGGACCGTGCCGCTGCCCCGGCTCGGCATCCGCTTCGGACTGCCGGCCGACGCCGCGCGGGAGGTCCTGTACTTCGGTGGCGGGTCCGAGGCGTACCCGGACACGCGCGCCGCCTCGAAGCTCGGCCAGTGGCTGCCGGGCATCGACGACCTTCGGACCCCGTACGTCCGCCCGCAGGAGAACGGCGCCCGTGCCGACGTCCGCTGGGCGGAGCTGGGCGGGCTGCGGATCGAGGGCGACCCGGAGTTCTGGTTCAGCGCCCGGCCCTGGACCAACGAGCAGCTGGACGCGGCCCGGCATCTGACCGACCTCACGCCGGGCGACACCCTGTGGATCAACCTCGACCACGGCCAGCACGGCATCGGTTCGCAGTCCTGCGGCCCGGGCCCGCTGCCGCGGTACTTCCTGAACGCCGAGCCGGCGGAGTTCTCGTTCGTGTTCTCGAACCACGAGTGAGAAGTCATGGTGAGAAAACTGTAAATCGATTGACCGATTGATCGACTTTCCGACAGCGTGCGGAGGGTCGCCCGCGGCCGGTCGGCGCAGATGCCGACCGGCCGCTACTTGTGCTCAGAACAAAGGAGTTGATGCACTTGAATGGCAATATCGAGGTTCGCGGTCTGTCCCGAACCTTCCACACCACCGTCCGCCGCCCCGGCTTCGCCGGCGCGCTCCGCTCCCTGGTCAATCCGCGGAAGGTCGCCAAGCACGCCGTCTCCGACGTGACCTTCTCCGTCGCCCCCGGCGAACTCCTCGCCCTGCTCGGCCCGAACGGCGCCGGCAAGTCCACCACCATCAAGATGCTCACCGGCATCCTCACCCCCACCGCGGGCGAGGCCCGCGTCGCCGGCGTGGTGCCGTACGAGGAGCGTGAGCGCAACGCCCGCAACATCGGCACGGTGTTCGGGCAGCGCACCCAGCTGTGGTGGGACCTCCCGGTGCGCGAGTCGTTCGCGATCCTGCGGGACATCTACGAGGTGCCGAAGGCCGAACACGCGGCGAGGCTCAAGGAGTTCGACGACCTCCTCGACCTCTCCTCCTTCTGGGACACCCGGGTCCGCCACCTCTCCCTCGGCCAGCGGGTCCGCTCCGACCTCGCCGCCGCCCTGCTGCACGACCCGCAGGTCGTCTTCCTCGACGAGCCGACCATCGGCATGGACGTGGTGGTGAAGGAGCAGGTGCGGGAGTTCCTGCGGCACCAGGTGGAGAAGCGCGGCCGTACGGTCCTGCTCACCACCCACGACATGACCGAGGTCGAGCGGCTCGCCGAGCGGGTCGTCCTGGTCAACCACGGGCGGCTCGTCCTGGACGGCACCCTCGACGAGATCCGCCGTGAGTTCGGCTCGACCTGGCAGGTGCGGGTGACGCTCGCCGACCCGCACACCGAGGTCGGCTCGCTGCCGGGCGTCGCGCTGCTGCGGCGCGAGGGCCCGCAGGCGGTCTTCGGCCCGGACGGCCCCGACGCGCCGACCGTGCACCAGGCGCTGAAGCAGGTCATCGAACGGTACGAGGTGACGGACCTCGCCCTCGACGAGGCGGACCTGGAGGACGTGATGCGGGCCGCGTACGCGCATGCCGAGCCCGCGCCCGCCGAGGCCGCGGCGGAAGGAGCCTGAGATGGCCTCCGTACTGCACGGCTGGCGCGCCGCCCGCGTCACGCCGCTCGGCGAGCTGCACACGCCGCCCCGGATGACGGCCGTCCTGCTCCGGCTGACCGTCCAGGTGGTCCTGGTCGCGTCGCTGTGGCGCGGCCTGTACTCCCACACCGGCACCACCGCGGGACTGAGCCGCGACCAGGCGGTCACCTACGCCGTTTTGGCCGTACTCGCCTCCCGCCTGCGGGAGTTGGACCAGTACGCGGGCCGGGACACCGTCCTTCAGCACATGCACTTCGGCACCATCGTGTACTGGTATCTGCGCCCGCTGCCGCCCCAGCGCTACTACGCCCTGCGCGCCCTCGGCGAGCAGCTGTACGGGCTGGCGTGGGCACTGGGCGGATACGTGGTGTGCCTCGCCGCGGGGGTCGTGGAACCACCCGGGTCGGCGGCCGTGGCAGGGGTGTTCGTGGTGAGCATGGTGCTCGGACAGTGGGTCCTGTACTACGTCATGCTCCTGCTCGACCAGTTGTGCTTCTTCACCATCCGCAACAACTCCGCGATGCTGATCCTGATCTTCGCGCAGAACCTGCTGTCCGGGGTGTACGCGCCGCTGTGGTTCTTTCCCGACTGGTTCATCACGCTGAGCGGCTTCCTGCCGTTCCAGGCGACGCTGAGCGTGCCGCTGTCGATCTATGTCGGCCGGATCGAACTGTCCGACGCAGGCGCCCAGTTGGCCGTCCAGGCGGCCTGGGTCGTCGCGCTGGCGCTGTTCACCCGGTGGGTGTGGCGGCGGGCCGCGCGGCGCGTGATCTCGCAGGGAGGCTGAGGTGTCCGTCAAGGCTGTGAAGTCCCTGCGCATCGTGTGGCGCATCTCGCTGCTCAACATCCGTGCCGCGATGGAGTACCGCACCGAGTTCCTGCTGAACATCGCGATCGGCGCGATCTGGCAGATGTCGGTGATCGTGTTCGCGACGGTGCTGCTGGCGCGGTTCACCGGGATGGGCGGCTGGGAGAGCTCGGACGTACTGCTGATCCCGGCGATCCGGATGCTCGCTCACGGGTTGTTCGTGCTCCTGCTGGGGCGTACGCACTTCATCGGCCGGCAGATCCAGGAGGGGAGGATCGACATCTATCTCCTCCGCCCGATGCCGGTGCACCGCCAGGTCCAGCTCGCCTACTTCCCGACCAACGCGATCGGTGACCTGACGGTCGCGGCGGGCCTGATGGCGGGCGCGCTCAGCCGCAGCACCCTGGACTGGTCGGCCGGCCGGGTCTCCTATCTGATCGCCGCGGTGATCGGCGGGATGCTGCTGGAGGCGGCCCTGTTCACGGCGGTGGCCTCGGCGTGCCTGCGCTATCCCGCCGCGGACTACTGGGGGCGCTGGCTGGAGGAACTCCTCGGCACCTTCGGCAGCTACCCCCTGAACGTGCTTCCCAAGGCGGTCGGCGGCTTCCTCACCTTCGCCCTCCCCCTCGCCTTCGTGGCGTACTTCCCCGCCGCGGTCCTCACGGGCCACGACACGGCCGTGCCGTACTGGCTGGCGGCGTCCTCGCCCCTGCTGGGGCTGCTGGCGTATCTGGGAGCACGGTGGCTGTGGCGGTGGGGGTTGGGGCACTACGCGGGCGTGAACGGATGACCGTGGCTACGGGTGGCGGGGCGGGGCCTTCTCACTGGAGGCGTTCAACTCCCCTGACTCCCACTGTTTCCCCAACCGCCCTTGCCCGTCACACTGGTTGCCGTCGAACCTGAACAGCGTTCATCTTCCCTGCCGTTTCCTGAGCGGAGACACCCCCACCATGAGAAGACTCCTCGGCGCGTTCGCGGCCGCCGCCCTCGCCGTCACCGGCCTCGCCGCCACCGGCAGCACGCCCGCGGCGGCCGCCGCCTCCGGCACCTTCAATGTGCTGACGTACAACGTCGCGGGCCTTCCGGAGGGCCTGAGTTCCGGCAATCCGGCGACGAACACCCCGTTGATCTCGCCGCGGCTGGCGGCGTACGACATCGTGAACGTCCAGGAGGACTTCAACTACCACGCGGCCCTGTACGCGGGCGACAACCACCCGTACCGCACCGCGACCAGCGGCGGCGTGCCCTTCGGTGACGGCCTCAACACGCTCTCGGACTACGCCTTCGAGGACTTCCAGCGGGTGAAGTGGAACAACTGCACCGGCACCAACTGCCTGACCCCCAAGGGGTTCTCGCTCGCCCGGGTCCGGCTCGCCGAGGGCGTCTTCGTGGACCTCTACAACGTCCACACCAACGCCGACGCCACGGACGACGCGCTGGCCGCGCGGCGCGCCAACGTCGAGCAGCTGTCGGACTTCATCCAGGCGAACTCGGCCGGCAACGCGGTCATCGTCATGGGGGACACCAACACCCGGTACACCCGCAGCGGCGACAACATCCGCACCCTCGCCGACGAGAACGGTCTGACGGACGCGTGGGTGCGGCTGGTCAAGGGCGGCGTGCGGCCGACGCAGGGCGCGGACGCGCTGGTGTGCCCGACGACGGCGCCGCCGAACGGCTGCGAGGTCGTCGACAAGGTCCTCTACCGCGGCAGCAGGCTCCTGACACTCGACGCCACCCGCTACAACAACGAGTGGGCGTCGTTCCTGGACTCCGCGGGCGGCAACCTCTCCGACCACTTCCCGCACACGGTCGACTTCTCCTACACCCTCAACTCGTCCCTCGCGGCGAGCGACTTCTTCGGCGGCCCGCACGGCACGGCCTTCAACGACGCCGACGACCTGCCGGCCTCCGTGTCCCCGCGCACCCTGACCCTGCGCGGCGGCTCCCGCCTGGACGGGCTGTCCCTGACGCACGACGGCGGCACGACCCTCACCCACGGCGGTACGGGCGGCACGGCGACGTCCCTGACACTGGCCGCCGGCGAGCACCTCACCTCCGTGAAGCTGACGCAGGGCCAGAGGGACGGCCGTACGCGGATCTTCTCGGCGGCCTTCACCACCGACAAGGGCCGCACGCTGTCCGCCGGTACGGCGACCTCGGACACGACGACCTTCACGGCACCGTCCGGCCGGCAGATCGTCGGGTTCACGGGACGGGCCGGTGACGAGATCGACAAGCTGGGAGTGCTGTACGCGCCGATCGGCTGACCGGCGCCGACGGGGCGGCGGGCGGCTGACCGGCCTCACTCTAGGATGCTCCCAGGGGGCCAGGCGTCCCTGGCCAGGTACGTATCCGGAGGTCACCGCCCCATGGCCCGCGCAGGACTCACCGCCGACCGCCTCGCCGCGGCCGCCGCCGAACTCGCCGACGAGGTCGGGTTCGAGCACGTCAGCCTGTCCGCGCTGGCCCGGCACTTCGGGGTGCGGGACGCGAGTCTGTACTCGCACGTCAGGAGTCTTCAGGACCTGCGGACCCGGGTCGCCCTGCTGGCCGGCGGCGAGATGATCGACCGGATCGCCGCCGCCGTCGCCGGACGGGCCGGCAAGGACGCCCTCGCCGCCTTCGCGGACGCCTACCGGGAGTACGCCCTCCAGCACCCGGGCCGCTACGCGGCGACCCAGACCCGGGTCGACCAGGCTCTCGTCGCCGACTCCCCCGCCATGCGCCGCACCGCCGAGATCACCTACGGCATGCTCCGCGCCTACGGCCTCGACGAACCCGACCTGACCGACGCTGTCCGCCTGCTGCGCAGCACCTTTCACGGCTACTGCGCGCTGGAGTCCACCGGCGCCTTCGGCGCTCCCCGGGAGGTGGCCAGGTCCTGGGAGCGTGCTGTCGACGCCCTGCACGTGGCCCTCGCGAACTGGCCGCGCAACGAGCCCGACCGGCAGCCGCCCCGGGTGTCAGGCTGACCGGGAGCGCGCCGTGTCCCCTCCTCGGCGGCTGAGCGCGTCCACGGCGTCGTACGACGGGACGGTTCCGCCCGGCGCACGTCCTTGCCTGATCTCCGCGACGGCCTCCAGCGCCGCGCCCAGCGCCCGCCGGTAGAGCAGCGAGCCGAGGCTGACGCGACGGACGCCGAGGTCGGCGAGGTGGGGGACGGTGGGGCCGGCCGGCGAGTAGAGGACGTTCAGGGGCACGTCCAGTCGCTTCACCAGCGCGTCGATCTCCCGGGGTTCGGTGAGACCCGGCACGAACACACCGTCGGCGCCGGCCTGTTGATACGCGTCGAGACGGTCGAGCGTGCCCTCTCCGTCACCCAGCCAGTACGTGTCGGTGCGGGCGTTGACGAAGAGGCCGGGTGCCGCCGACCTGACGGCTTCGATCTTCGCGGCGTGCAGCGCGACGGAGCCGAGACCGTCCTCCAGATTGACACCGACGGCGCCTACGGCCGCGAGCTCCCGGGCGAACTCCCCCACCTCGTCGGGGTCCTCGCTGTAGCCGTCCTCCGCGTCGACGGAGAGAAGGTACGGATCGGAGCCGAGGGCGAGCGCGAGCCGGAGGGTCTCGTCACGTGTGTCCGACGTCCCGTCGGGCAGGCCGGCGGCCGCGGCGACACCGAGGCTGGTCGTGCCGATCGCGCGAAAGCCCTGGTCGGCGAGTGCTCTCGCCGAGGCGTGGTCCCAGGCGTTGGGGAGGAGCAGAGGCTCGTCGCCATGGTGGAGTCCGGCGAACTCGGTCATGAGCGGCCCTCCTCCGGCACGGCGGCGGCCGGCGAGAGGTCTCCTACGGCGTCGGCGTAGTACGTCGATCCCGCCAGGTGCCGGGCGAGTTCGCGGAAGCTCCAGCCGACGCCGGGCGAGTGGTCCAGCTGGTCCTCACTGAGGGCGTCGAGTCGGTTCGCCCAGATACGGGCGAGGCGGGTCAGCCGGCTGCGTGCCTCGTCCAGGTCCTCCACGGTGAAGGGCGCGAGGTCCGCCTCGGTGGTGACGGTGGACGCGTGCCAGCGGTCGGGCCGGGGCTCCTCGCCCGCGAGCCTGGCCTCCAGCTCGGCCAGATGGTCGATGAGGTGATCGGCGACGCGCCGGACCGCCTTGTGCGGGGTGTAGACACGGTCGTCGACATGGGCGAGGCGGCCGTCCCAGTCAGGCCAGGTCGCGGCGAGGGTGAGGACGTGGTCGACCATGCCGGTGACGGCGGTGGAGGGGGCCTGACGGACGGTTTCGGTCATGCCCGAGACGCTAGGCGCACGTCGTTTCGGTGCCGGCCGAAGTGATCTGGACCACGCTCTTGAACCTTCAGCAACCTGGCGTGTCCCGGCGGCGACCGCAGGGCATGACTTCCGCAAGACACTCGACTTCCCCGTCGACACCCCCGCCCGCCTCCGGAGCGCCCGGCCATCGCCGGTCCCGTGCCGCCCGCAAGCCCCTCGTCGCGGGCCTCGCCGCCACCGCCGCCCTGGTCGGAGCCTGGTACGCCACCGCCGGCGCCGCGCCGAGCACGTCCCCCGACCTCACGCCCAAGTCCACCGCGGTGAGCCTGCCGGCCAAGTTCCCCTACCTGTCCGCCGGCTACAACAACACCCGCGAGTGGACGCGCACGGCCACGGCCGTCGCCCCGAACGGCACCCTGCGCGTCGCCTGGCCCGCGGCGGACGGCGTCCACGTCACCCCGCTGACCGCGGCCGGCAAGCGCTCGGGCACGGACACGGTCGTCAAGGGCACCAAGGAGGTCGGCGGCCTCGTCGCGCACAACGACGGCTTCGCGCTGCTCACCCGGGTCGCCGACACCAACAAGTGGAAGGAGACGGCCGCCGCCATCGTGCGCTACACGAACGGCAAGCAGACCTTCCGCACCAAGCTGACCGGCACCGCCACGAACGACACATCCCCGACGCTGGACGGCCAGCTCACCTGGAACGGCACCAAGTACGGCGCGTACTTCGTCGTGCACGGCGCGGGCGGCTTCGCCGACGGGCACTTCGGCGACAAGCTGTCGTACGTCAGCGCCAAGGGCGCCAAGCTCAGCGGCGGCTGGAGCTGGGGGTGCAGCCACAACGAGGGCATCGCCCTCCACCCCGAGAAGACGGGCGCCTTCACCTCCCTCTGCTTCGACGACTGGCGCTCGGGCCTGTTCGTGTCGACGGGGATCGGCGCACCGGACAACGCCCCGGTCGTCCAGCGTGAGCAGTGCTGGGCGGGCTACTGCGGCGGCACCTACCCGGGCCGGACCGGCGACCTCGTGAAGTCCTCCACCGGCCGCTACGCCACCGCCTTCGCCTCCCGAGGCGCCGCCTCCGCCAAGAAGAACCCGGCGGACTCCAGCGGGCGCGGCTGGACGGTCACGCCCATGACCGGCACCCACCAGGTGGCGGTGGCCTTCCTCAAGAACCGCAGCTCCGGGCCCGGAAAGGCGATCCGCCTGTCCGACACCAAGGGCACGGAGCACGTCAACGTCCGCCTCGCCCCGTACGGCAAGGACCGGCTGCTGCTGTCCTGGGAGTCCCTGAAGAACGCCGAGTGCGAGAACGGCACCTGCACCGGGACGTTCGCGGGCACGAGCTTCCGGCTCATCGACTGGAACGGCAGGTTCCAGAGCGCCACGAAGGTCGTCGGCACCCGGATCACCGGGGACATCGCGGTCCAGAAGGACTCCACGCTGGTCTGGGCGTCCGTGCCGGTCAAGCCGTCGTACGCGACGCCCCTCACCGGTGCGTCGCCCACTACGACGACTCTGCAGATCACTCGTCTGAAGCCCTGACGTCCACTTGGTCGCCCTCTCCCGCGAACCGGACCCGCACCTCGCGCCCCGTGCTCCAGCGGACGCGGATCTCACCGGTCTCCGCCACCCGCACGGACACCAGCTCGTGAAGGGGTGCGGGGTCCGCTTCGGCGGTGAGGCGGGCGAGGGCGACGAACACCGTGGGGCCGTCCTCCGTCGCGCCCGTCAGCTCCGAGTCCCCCAACAGGCCGTGCACGGGCGCGAGTTCGGACCGGCAGCCTTCGCCCGCCGCCCACCCCGTCACCCGCACCGCCGTCCCGGGAGCCGCGCCCACGACCCGATGGACGCGCACCTCCACCGCACCCTCGGCCAGCACCACACTGCCGACCCGGATCCCGTCGCCGACCGAGTGCCGGGAAGCCGCCCAGCCCTCCCCCACCCCCAGCGGCACGATGTCCGTGCGGCTCGGATCGTCGCCGACGATCACGCTGTTGTCGTACGTGGGGGCGGGCGCCGTCACCGTCGAGTAGGCGAGGCGCGTGTAGTACGGGTCGTAGCGGACGTCCTCGCTGCCGTGGTTGTGGAGGCGGACCAGGCCGTCGGAACGCGTGGACTGGAGAAGCCAGTTGGGGGCGGCGACGGCGGTGACCGCGTCCGCGCGCTCGACGGGGGCGGGTTCCTCCGCCGCCGTCCACACCTCGTGGTCGGCCGGGAGGAGCAGGCCGAGGAAGCCCTTGCTCGCCCAGTACGGGGAGGCGGGGCCCGAATAGCCCTGCAGGACGGCCTCGTCCGGGCCGTGCCAGCCGAGGGTCAGCAGGCCGCGCCCGTCCACGGCGCCCCGCTCCAGGAAGTACTTCAGCGCGCCGGAGGACAGCCGCCGGGTCTCTCCCGCGGTGAGCGGCGTACGGCCGGTGAGGGCGCCGAGCCACAGGGGGGCCGTGGTCGCGAAACGGTAGGTGAGGGAGCGGCCCTGGTGCAGGGGGGCGCCGTCGCCGCCGAACAGGCGGGCATAGTCCTCCAGGTGCCGGGAGAGCCGGCCGCCGTACAGGTCGAGGAGCCGTTCGTCCTGGGCCAGCCAGGCGTGCAGCACCGGGTAGAGGTGCATGGCCCAGCCGTTGTAGTAGTCGAACTTCCGGCCGTCGCCGTCCGTGTACCAGCCGCCGCCGACGTACCACTGCTCGATGCGCTCAAGGCCCCGGTCGATCGCCTTGCGGGACTCCTCGGCCTGGTACCCGACCTCCTGGAGGAAGCCGCCCACCGTCACCGGGAAGAGCTCCCAGTTGCAGGGCCATGCCTCGGCGGTCAGCCCGTCCCCGAGCCAGGCCGCCGCCCGCTGCCGTACCGCGTCGTCCAGCCGGTCCCACAGCAGCGGCCGGGTCAGCCGCAGGGCGAGGGCGATCGACGCGGCCTCGACCAGCGGCTGGCTCCGGTCCTCGATGCGGGGCCAGACGCCGCACACGCCGGCCGCGAGGCCGTCGGCGTAGCGCTCCAACGCCGTCTCGTCCCGGCGGAACGCCGCGAGGAGGAGCGTACGGGCGTAGCCCTCCAAGCCGTCGGAGAGGCGGCCCGACCAGCTCTGACGGTCGCCGGGGAAGTGGTAGAGGGCGCGGTCCTCGGTGGCGTACGGCTCGACCGCGCCGAGCAGGGCGTCGGCGGCCGCCTCCCAGTGGGCGCGGGTGTAGCCGGTGCGCGGGCTCAGCGTGCGGTCATCCGGAGGCAGGTGCATCGGTTCTCTTTCTCGCCGGCTTGGTTCAGACCTGGGGCGCCCCGGTTCCGGTCGGAACGCCCCAGGGGTTCATCCCACCCGCACCAGGCCCAGGGCCTGTCTTTCGGCCCAGCCCTGGTCGCGGGGTCTGGCACGCACATCTGCCGCGTTTGTCGTCGGTCGCCGACTCCCCCATCGCGTCGACTCCCTCCTCCGCCTTGCAGCTACGCGCACCAGACCCCGCTCACCCTGGTTCAAGAGGTGCCGTCGGGCAAGGTCGGGCCGGGCCGAAAGACAGGTCCTGGCACCAGATGCTGAGCGAAGAGTTCGTCGCGGACCAGGCCCGCGTACACCGTGGCGCCGTGCACCGAGGTGTGGGTGTTGTCCCGCTTCTCGTTGTAGAGGTACAGCGCCTTGGATGCCTCGACGCCCAGGGACTCCACCACCGCCTTCGTCTTCGCCGTCAGGTCGATCAGCGGGACGTCCTCGGCGGCGGCGATCGAGCGGATGACGGCCGGATGGTCCACGCCCAGGCCGTTCACCAGCAGGGCCGTGCCGTTGTTGAGCGTGCCGTCGGCGTTGAACCAGCGGCGCACGATCGGGGTGACGAGGACGGGCTCGCCGCGCTTCTCGCGCACGCCCGCCACCAGCGCCTCCAGGTTGGCGCGGTACGTCGCCTCGTCGGTCGTCTTGTCGTTGTGGGCGAGCTGGATCAGGACCAGGTCGCCGCGGCGGATCTGCGGCTGGACGGTGGCCCAGAGCTGCGGGTTCCCCAAGTAGGTGACCGTACTCTCGCCGGAGTCGGCGTAGTTGGCGACGGACACGCCCTTGCGGAGGTACTGCGGCAGCTGCTGGCCCCAGCCGGAGTACGGGTCGCCGGGCTGGTCGCAGACCGTGGAGTCACCGACGAGGAAGATCTGGCGGGAGTGCCGGGCCGGGGTGACCCTGATGTCGGCGAGTGCGGGCGCCGAGCCGCCGAGGACGAGGTCCAGGCCGGGGGTCCCTGCGGGGCCCGTCGGCTCGCCCTCCGGCGTGCGGACGTTCACGGTGAAGCTGCGGGAGACACGCTCGCCGGCCGGGGCGGCCGTCTCGGGGAGCAGGGCGCGGCGCGTCTCGCCGGTGACGCTCGTGCTGGACGCGGCCTCGCCGCCGAGGAGGACCTTCACGTCGTACGTGCCGGGCGGGACGTCGAAGTGGCAGGCGGTGGCGGTGCAGTCGGCGAGGCCGAGGGGGCGCCGGCCGTCGTACGACCCGTGCGCCTGGGCCGGTACGGCGGACAGGCCGGTGCTCAGCGTCACCGCCGCCAGGACGGCGAGGTTGAAACGTCTCATTCGTCGGCTCCTCCACAGACGACAAGGTCTGGCGCTGGACCGTACCCGGTTCCGCAAGCGCTTTCTAGACCTAGGCCCGATTTCATAAGACTGCCAACTTCTCCGTCACGAAAGCCCTTTCGCGAAATCGATTCAACTGTCACCCTCGCTCTCACCCGCACCACCCCCTCACCACCACCCCCACAGACCTCTCGAAGGAGGCACCCCCATGTCCGGATCCGCCAACAGACCGGTCCGACGCCGCACCTTCGTACTCGGCACCGCGGCCGCCGCAGGCACGGCCGCGCTGAGCGGCACGGCCTCCGCCGCGGCCTTCGGCTGGAGTGACGACGGCTCGAACTACGTCGTCAACACCGGCGCCAACCTCGTCTTCAAGGTCAGCAAGTCCAACGGCGACCTGACCTCGCTGGTCTACCGCGGCACGGAGTACCAGGGCTACGGCGGCATGAACTCGCACATCGAGTCCGGCCTCGGCAGCTCCACCGTGTCCATCAGGCAGTCGGGCACGACGATCCTGATCTCGGTCGCCTACGGCACGCTGCGGCACTACTACGCGGCCCGCAGCGGCGAGAACAACATCTACCTGTGGACCAACAAGGCCGACACGTCGGTCTCCGCGACCCGCTACATCCTGCGCGTGAAGAAGGGCCTGTTCCTCAACGACGAGCCCGACTCCTACACGTACACGAACAGCACCATCGAAGCCTCCGACGTCTTCGCGAAGTCCGACGGCCAGACCCGCTCGAAGCACTACTCCAAGCTGCGGGTGATGGACTACGACTACATCGGCTGGAAGACCGGCAACGTCGGCCTGTGGATCGTGCGCAGCAACCACGAGAAGGCGTCCGGCGGCCCGTTCTACCGCTCGCTGCTGCGGCACCAGAGCGCGGACGGCGGCGGCCTGTACGAGATCCTGTACTACGGCCAGAACCAGACCGAGGCCCAGCGCTTCGGCCTCCAGGGCCCGTACGTCATCGCCCTCACCGACGGCGGGGCACCCTCCTCGTCGCTGTTCCCCGGCACGCTCACCACCTCGTGGGCGGACTCGCTCGGCATGTCCGGGTACGTCGGCGCGAGCGGGCGCGGCAAGGTGGCCGGGGTCGGGATCTCCGGGCGGAACACGGCCTACCCGTACACGGTCGGCATCGCCAACTCGACGGCCCAGTACTGGGGTTCGGCGCGCTCGTCGGACGGCTTCTTCTCGATCGGGGGTGTGCTGCCGGGGACGTACACCCTGACCGTCTTCAAGGGCGAACTCGCCGTGTACACGGGGTCGGTGACGGTCACCGCCGGCGGCACGACCACCCTCAACACGATCGCCATCCCCTCCTCGAACGACCCGAGCAACGCCACCGCGATCTGGCGGATCGGCGACTGGAACGGCGCGCCGAGCGGCTTCAAGAACGCCGACCTGATGACGTATGCGCACCCCTCGGACGTCCGGGCCGCCTCCTGGACCGGCAACGTGGTGATCGGCAACAACGAGACGGCGTCCTTCCCCTGCTACCTCTGGAAGGACGTCAACAGCGGGATCCTGGTGTACTTCAAGCTGACGGCGGCCCAGGCGGCGGCCGCGCACACCCTGCGGATCGGGGTGACGACGGCGTACGCCAACGGCCGCCCCCAGGTGTCCGTCAACGGCAACTGGACGTCCGCCATCCCCTCCCCGCCCACGCAGCCGAACACCCGGTCGCTGACGAACGGTTCCTACCGCGGCAACAACCACACGTTCACGTACAGCGTGCCGGCGTCCGCCTGGCAGACGGACACCGGCCAGTACAACGTGCTGAAGATCGACGTGGTGAGCGGTTCGGGGACGACGGGCTATCTCAGCGCGGGCACGGCGATCGACGCGATCGACCTGCTCGCCTGACGGCTCCTCATGTTCCGCGCGTCCACTGCTGGTTCGTCGCGCCGTTGCACGTGTACGTGATGATCGCGGCGGCGTTGGCGGTGGACGCGCCGTTCACGTCCAGGCACTCCCCGGTCGCGCGGGACTTGATGTTCACGTAGGAGCCGGTGGTGGTCACCGACCACTGCTGGCTGGTCGAGGAGGCGTTGCAGTTCTCCTGGGTCACCGTGTTCGCGTTCTCCTGCACGCACAGGGAGCTGTTCCGGACCAGCAGCTGGTAGTAGCCGCTGCCCACCGACTTGAACCAGTACTTCTGGTTGTTGCCGCCGTTGCAGTCGTACTGCTTGATCTGGGCGCCCTGCCACAGCGACTGGCTGGTCACGTCGGCGCACTTGGACGAGTTCCGGGCGATCAGCGTGTTGTACGTGGCGCTGGTCCCGCTGACCGAGCCGGTGGCCGTGTCGATGGTGACCTCCGGGGACCAGGACATGGACATCGAGGTCGAGGAGGGGAAGGTCAGCGGCAGCCAGACGTAGCGGGAGTCGTTGACGGTGCCGCCGAAGGAGTTGCCCCAGCGGTCGCCCAGGTAGAGGTACGAGGTGGTCGAAGTGCCCTGCACGGGAAGGACGTACGCGGTCTGCGAGCCGTACGTCGTGGAGTCGCCGATGTTCTTCATCGCGGTCCACGGGCCCGCGATGCTGGTGGCCGTGGCGTACTGCTGCTGGTTGGGGTTCCAGCCGGTCGCGCCCGACGTCAGCATGAAGTAGACGCCGTTCCGCTTGAACAGGGCGGGGGCCTCGCGGTGGCCGCCGTGCCAGGGGTCCGCGACGAGGGCCGCGATGCCGGTGTAGTCGCTGGTCAGACGGTAGATCTGGAGGTCGTAGTTCTCGCGGGCGGCCGAGGCCATGTAGCCGGTTCCGTCGGTGTCGACGAACACCGTGATGTCGCGGGACATGTGCTGGCCGAGCGGGCGGAAGCTGCCCTGCCAGGTGTAGTTGCCGTCGACGGTGTCGGAGACGGCGACGGCGGCGCGGGCCTCGCTGTAGTCGCTGCCGTTCTCCTTGTGCATCCACATGACGAACTTGCCGGTGGAGGCGTTGTACATGACCTTCGGGCGCTCGATGTTGGCGGTGGCCAGCTCGGCGGCGCTGGACTGGGTCAGGACGTGGTTCCTGAACTCCCAGTTCTTCAGGTCGGTGGAGCGGTAGGCGTCCACGTACCGGAAGGTGTTGTCGCTGTTGCGGTGCTCACCGAACCAGTAGTAGTACGAGCCGACCTTGATGACCCCGCCGCCATGGGCGTGCACGGGGTTGCCGGAGAGGTCGGTGAACTGGGTGCCGTTGGTGACGGTCTGCGGTGCCGCCTGCGCCGGTCCCGCGGTGGCGAGGGCGCCGGCCAGGGCCAGACAGAGGGCGAGCAGGACCGCGTACGCACGTCTCGTCATCCGGCACTCTCCTTCACGGTCGCGGCGGTGGCGTCGGCCACGGGTATGCCGAAGTTCGGGGTGCCGTCCGGGTTCCAGCCGAGCTTCTGGATGCGGGTGTGGCGGTTGGGGTCGTTCAGCGGGTCGCCGACGATCTCCTTGTACTGGCGGGCGTGGTAGACGAGGACGTCACTGCGGCCGTCCTCGGCGACGGTGAAGCAGTTGTGGCCGGGGCCGTACTGCTTGGTGGTGTCGTTGCTGGTGAACACCGGGGTCGGGGACTTGGCCCAACTGGCCGGGTCCATCAGGTTGCTGTCCGCGTCGGCGGTCAGCATGCCGACGCAGTAGTGGTGGTCGGTGGCGGAGGCCGAGTAGGTGAGGAAGATGCGGCCGTTGCGCTTGAGGGCGTACGGGCCCTCGTTGACCTTGAAGCCCACGCACTCCCAGTCGTACTCCGGGGTGGACAAGCGGATCTGAGGTCCTGTCAGGGTCCACGGGTTGGCCATCTCGGACAGGAAGAGCCCGGTGTTGTTGTCCTGCCCGGGTTCGTGCTGCGCCCAGCAGAGGTAGCGGGTGCCGCGGTGGGTGAAGGTGGTGGCGTCGAGGGAGAAGGTCTCCCAGGCGGTCTTGACCTGGCCCCGCTCCACCCAGGTGCCCTTGAAGGGGTTGGGGTGGGAGTTCTCCAGGACCCAGATCCGGATCTTCCACACGTCCTCGGCGGGCGCGGAGGCGAAGTAGATGTACCACTTGCCGCCGATGCGGTGCAGTTCCGGCGCCCAGATGTGCGCGCCCATGTCGCCGGTGGCGTGGGCCCGCCAGATGACCGACTCGGCGGCCGTGGTCAGGCCGTTCAGCGTGCGGGAGCGGCGCAGGATGAGGCGGTCGTACTCGGGGGCGGTGGCCGTGAAGTAGTAGAAGCCGTCGGTGTGGCGGTTGATGTGGGGGTCGGCGCGCTGCTGGACGAGGGGGTTCACGAAGGGGGCCGCCTTCGGGGGTGCGGCGTGGGCGACACCGGGGAGGGCGGAGGCCGCGGTCAGGGCGCCGGCGGCCGCGGCGCCCTTCAGCAGCAGTCTGCGACTGGGGACTTGAGGGGCTTGGGGGAGTTCAGGAGCTTGGGGCAGGTCGTCTGCGCGGCTCATGCGGACTGCCTCTCGGGTTCTCAGGGGGGAGTTGTTCGAGGGGGGCTGTTCGAAATGACGGACATGATCTGTTATTACGAACGCCGAAAAGGTAAGGGTGTGGAACCAGGAGGTCAACGGGTTCGACGTGACGGGGAGAGCGCTTTCCAAAAAGCCGCGATTTTCTGTTATCGGCGCCCTCCCCGCCCGTCTCCGATGACGTGCGCAGTCATACCCACAAGACAGCAGCGGCCGTCGGCGCCCTCGCGGCGGTGGCCGCCCTGACCCTCGCCGCTCCCCCGGCGGCGGCCGCCGGCCGGGACGTGACCGCCGACGTCCTCGCGGACCGGGACGTGACGCTCAGCGGCGACACGGTGGTCACCGTGCCGTCGGGGACGACGACGTACGACGGCGTCTTCCGCGGCGAGGGCACGCTCACCGTGCGCGGCACCGGCACGCTGGTCCTGACCAGGGACAGCGACTTCACCCTGCCGAAGTCCCGGCAGCGGCAGAAGGTGAGCGTCCTCGGCGGCAACCACCCGTACGTCACGACGACCGCCGCGGACCCGCCGGCGATCACGGTCGAGCGCGGGGCGACCCTGCAGTACGGCAACGGCGGCACGACCGGCCTGATCGGCCACTTCCCGTACAACACCCCGGCATTCCGGCTCAACCAGGACAACATCCGGGTCGACGGCACCCTGCGGCTGTCGCTGAGGAGCGCCTACAACCTGGGCACGATCAGCGGCTCCGGGCTCATCACCCAGCCGCGGTTCCTCTGGGGCACCTGGGACCTGTCGGGCAGCCACCCCTTCTCCGGGGTGATCGACAACGGCACGCAGGTGAACGCGGGACGCCCGGAGTTCGCGACGTCGCTGCCGAACCTGCGCAAGCTCCTCAACCAGGGCACGTACACCGTGGACACCCCGCTGGGCCAGACCGTGACCATGGGGATGGACTTCTACCAGCGCGAGTACGGCAGCGACATCAACGTCCAGTCCCGACCGGGCGGCAAGGTGATCCTGACGGGCCAGTACAGCTGGTCGGACCAGGGCGGCGACACCAACCCCTCCCTCAGCGACCCGGCTCTGAACTGGACCCCGGCGCGCAAGAACGTCAACAAGCGCGGCACCAACATCAAGGGCGCGAACGTCCAGTGGGGCGACGGCACGACGAACAAGATCTTCATGCCGGGCACGGCGGAGACCGTCTACATCAATCTGCTGGCGGCCCGCTCCCGCTCGCTCCTCACCTTCGACTACAACGGCCCGGTGACGCTGGGCGCCCCCATCGGCGGCGGCGTGTTCCACGACACGCTCGCCGCGCCCGGCGCCGGGGACATCGTCGTCAAGGGGACGAGGGGCAACGACGTCACCTTCGCCGCCGTGCAGTACTACGACGGCTCGACGACCGTCGAGAAGGGTGCCGTGCTGCGGCTGGGCAGCGGCAGGCCGGGCGGCGACGGCGGGCTCTACACGCGCGGCGACCTCTACAAGGTCGTCAACGACGGCTCACTGGTCCTGAACAACACGAGCAAGCCCCTGTCCCTGTCCCGCATCAGCGGCAGCGGGTCGCTCACGCAGTCGGGGACCGCGACGACGACCCTGACGGGCGGCGCGGTGACCTACACCGGCACGACGACGGTCAAGCGGGGCACCCTCGCCCTGCGCGGCGGCGCGACGCTCGCCCGCAGCAGGGCGATCCGGCTCACGTCGGCCAAGTCCCGTCTGGACGCGTCGACTTCGGGTTTGCGCGTGGGCGGGGGGAAAACCCTGACCGGCAAGGGCAGGGTGCAGGGAGCGGTGACGAACGCCGGCGTGGTCGCGAGCGGCCTGACGGTCTCCGGTGACTACACGCAGTCGGCGCGGGGCGAGCTGGTCCTGCGCGACGGCCCGTTGAAGGTCACGGGCGCGGTCCGCCTGGCCGGCGACCTGGACCTCGCGACCGCCGCCACCGCATCTGGCTCCCCCCGCAGGATCACCGTCCTCGACCACCAGGGGCGCGCGAGGACGACCGGCACCTTCACCGGCCTCGATGAGGGCGCGAAACTCCAGCTGGACGACGCCGCCTACCGGATCAGCTACCGAGGCGGTGACGGCAACGACGTCGTCCTCACCGCCGTCACCCCCAGCCCCTCCCCCACCTCCGACACAGCAGCCGACGCACTCACCTCCTCGGCCCCCCGCACCGCGAGCGCCACGACCAACGGCCTCGGCTGGTGGCCGTACGTCCTGGCCGCGGGCCTCCTCGCCGGGCTGGCGCTACCGGCGACGAGGTTCGGGCGCGGACGGGGACGGGGACGCCGACGGGGTGGGCGGCACGCGGCGTAGGGGACGTACGGGCAGGGCACGGTGAACTGTGAACTGCTCCCCCACCTCGGCTACCGTCACCACCATGACCAGCACCATCACCCTCGCCCAAGCCCTCGCCGCCGGAACCGTCGTGCTCGACGGCGGTATGTCCAACCAGCTGGAGTCCGCCGGGCACGATCTGAGTGACGAGCTGTGGTCGGCGCGGCTGCTCGCGGAGCAGCCGGAGGCGATCGCCGAGGCGCATCTCGCCTACTTCGAGGCGGGGGCGGACGTGGCGATCACGTCGAGCTACCAGGCCACGTTCGAGGGGTTCGCGGGGCGTGGGATCGGGCGGGAGCGGGCGGCCGAACTGCTCGCCCTGAGCGTGGAGTTGGCGCGCGAGGCGGCCCGGCAGGCGCAGGGCAAGGGTGTCGCGCGGCCGCTGTGGGTGGCCGCGTCGGTCGGGCCGTACGGGGCGATGCTGGCGGACGGCTCCGAGTACCGGGGGCGGTACGGGCTGAGCGTCGAGGAACTGGAACGCTTCCACCGGCCCCGGCTGGAGGTGCTGGCCGGGGCCCGTCCCGACGTACTGGCGCTGGAGACCGTCCCGGACGCCGACGAGGCCCAGGCGCTGCTGCGGGCGGTGCGCGGGCTCGGGGTGCCGGCCTGGCTGTCGTACTCCGTCGCCGGCGACCGCACCCGCGCCGGGCAGCCGCTGGAGGATGCCTTCGCCCTGGCCGCCGACGCCGACGAGGTGATCGCGGTCGGCGTGAACTGCTGCGCGCCGCAGGACGTCGAGGGCGCCGTCGAGACCGCCGCCCGGGTGACGGGCAAGCCCGTCGTCGTCTACCCGAACAGCGGGGAGACCTGGGACGCCGAGGCGCGGGCCTGGAACGGCCGCTCCACCTTCGCCGCCGAGCAGGTGCGCGGGTGGCGCGCGTCCGGGGCGCGGCTGATCGGGGGGTGCTGCCGGGTGGGGCCGGAGGCGATCTCGGGGATCGCGGGGGCATTGAAGGCATAACGTCTGTCGGCTCCCCCACCGCACTGCTAGCCTCCGGACGGGAACCGGTTGCTGCCGTGTTCCCGCAGTTCGAGGGGGCGAGGCAGGGATGACCAGGAAGAGCGAGGACGCGGGGCGGAGCACCATCCGGGATGTGGCGGCCCGTGCGGGGGTGTCCGCGTCCACCGTGTCGCGGGTGCTCGGCGGGGTGTATCCGGTGAGTTCGGCGACGCGTACGCGCGTGATGCGGGCGGTGCGGGACCTTGACTACGTGGCCGACGCGCGCGCCAAGGCGGTCGCGGGGGTCGGGACGCCCACGCTGGCGTTCGTGCTGGAGGACATCACCGGGCCGTCGTTCGCGCACATGGCGTACGGGGTGGAGCGGGAGGCCCGGCGGCTCGGGCATCTGTGCCTGGTGTGCACCACGGAGGGCGACGTCCAGCACGAGGTCGAGTTCGTCGAGATGATGCGCGCCCAGCGCGCCGCCGCCGTGATCCTGGTCGGCGGTTCGGCCGACACCCGCGAGTACCGCGAGCGCACCCGCCGGATGGCCGACTCGCTGGCGTCGGCGGGGTCCAGGCTGGTGCTGTGCGGGCGGCCGCCGCTCGGCCCCGGGGCGCCCGTGACCGTCATCGAGTACGACAACGAGGGCGGCGCCCACGCGCTGGTCGCCCACGTCCTCTCCCAGGGCCACCAGCGCGTGCTGTTCCTGGGCGGCAAGTCCGACCACACCACCGCGCAGGGCCGTGAGCGCGGCTATCTCGCCGCTCACCGCGCCCGCGGCCTGGACCCCGACCCGGGACTGCTCCTGCACGGCGACTTCACCCGCGACTCAGGGCACCGGCTGATGCGCGAGGCCCTCGATCAGGGGCTGGAGTTCACGGCCGTTGTCGCCGCCACCGACATGGTCGCGGCCGGGGCGCTCACCGCCCTGCACGAGGCCGGCCTGGACGTGCCCGGCGACGTCTCGCTGGCGGGCTACGACGACATCCCGTTCGCCCGCGACCTGCACCCGGCCCTGACCACGGTCCACGTCCCCTACGAGGAGCTGGGCCGCCTCGCCGTACGCACCGCGCTCGGCCGGACCCCGGAGAACCCGGACGAGCACCTGCTGCTGGGCACACATGTGGTGGTCCGGGACTCGGTGGGGCCGGCGGAGCGGGGCGCGTAGCGCACGATGCCGGAGACGGCATCCGGCCCGCCGACGGGCGCGGGCGCGGTCAGCGTGGCGCCGGCTGCGAGGCGGCCGCCCACCGCAGGCGGACCTCCTTGCGCACATCCGTGGGCCGCAGCTCCCAGCCCTGGGCTCGGGCCGCCTCGGTGACGTACCCGCCCCCCACTCCGCGGTAGTCGCGCAGGCGTATGGCGCACTCCACGGGCGGCTTCACCCTGTTCGGCCGGGCCGGCGCCGAAGCGCGGGCCGTCCAGCGGGCGACCACCTTGTCGACACGGGCCCGGTAGTACGCCGTGTCGCCCTCGTGCCGCAGCTCCGGCCAGGTCACGCACCAGGAGGCCAGGCCCGCCAGAAGGTCCAGGGTCCGGTCCATCAGTTTCAGGAACCCTTGCTCGTACCGGTCGCTGAACGCCGCGATCACCTCGGTCAGCAGGCCCACGGCGAGCAGCACGGCGAACGCCGCCAACCACACCACGACCAGCACCGGGAAGAACACCACGCTCGCGATGAAGAGCAGGGTCAACTGCCCTTGGGGCCGCACCGGTTCGGGCATCCACCGCGAGGGATCCTCGTATTCGTACATGCAAAGGATCTTGCCGTACGGGCGAGGCCGGCCGGATGCCCGCCCCCGCGGAGTCAGTGCCGGCGTACCACGCCGGGCAGTCGCAGGCGTCGTACCACCGCGCGCAGTTCCGTACCGCGTCCGGCCTGGCCGAGGGGCGGGACCGCGGCGGGTGTGGGCTCCGGAGGGGTGCCCGCCGCAGCCCACAGGGCGAGCTCGGCGTCGCGCGGGCCGAGCGCTGTGTGGGTCTCACCGTCACCGAAGACCCGCACCGGACGCGAGTCGTCCCAGGACTGCCAGCCGGGGTCGCCCGTCACCGCGAACCGCACCCAAGCCCGGTGCATCTCCTCGGCCAGCTCCCGCGGGGCCCCCTCGCCGGCCAGCCTGCGGGACTCGGGGACGTCGCCGGTGTCGAAGACGAAGCCGAGCTCCAGCGCGTGGCAGGAGCCCAGGTCGGGGAGGGTGGAGGGCCAGGCGAACTCGTACACGTACGACGACCCGGGCCGGGCGTCGGCCAGGCGGTGCAGGGGGGCGCGCAGCAGGTGGTCGGTGACCATCTGGCCGACGATCTCGGCGGTGCCGGCCGCCGGGTGCAGGGCGCGGTAGCCGCGGGGCACGTCGGCGCCGACGTGGCAGCGGGCCATGGCACCGGCCAGGGCGACCGCGCCGAGCCGGTCGACGCGCTCCAGGAGCCCGCCGGGCACCAGCCACAGCCGGTACTCGTCGCGCGTCCAGCCCATCATCAGGTCGACTCCGGCCGCGGCGTCACCCTCCGTGAGCGCCTCCAGGGGATGGCGGGGCACGAGGTCGCCGTCGATGACGATCCCGAAGGCGGGCCCGCCCAGCACGGGGCTGCTGAGCCGCCCCACCTCGGCCTGGGTACGCAGCAGCAGCTCGCGGTCGACCTCGGCGAAGGCGGCGGCCGTGGCGGGGATCTTCAGCCGGGTGGCCATACGGCGCACCATGCGCCGTACCTTGTCCCGTTCGGCGGCCTCGGGCGGCCCGCTCTGCAGGATGGCCCGCCGGATTAGGCCCTGGGCCTGCGGGGCGGCGAGCAGCGCGCCGATGCTGATCGCGCCGGCGGACTGCCCGAACAGGGTGACGCGGTCGGGGTCGCCGCCGAACGCCGCGATGGACTCGTGCACCCACTCCAGGGCGGCGAGCTGGTCGCGCAGGCCGGGGTTGGCGGGGGCGTCCGGGAAGTAGCCGTAGCCCTCGACGCCCAGCCGGTAGTTGACCGAGACGAGGACGACCCCGTCGCGGGCGAAGGACCTGCCGTCGTACACGGGCATGCCCGCGGAGCCGCGGGTCAGGGCGCCGCCGTGCAGCCACACCATGACCGGCAGCCGGGCGCCGGGGCCCGGCTCGGGGGTCCAGACGTTGAGGTTGAGGCAGTCGTCGCCAGGCACGACGGGGTCGGACAGGTACTGCGCGAAGGCCTCGGAGTACGGCGGTTTCGGCGGGGTCGGCCCGAAGGCGACGGCCTCGCGCACACCGTCCCAGGGTTCCGGCGGCACGGGCGGCCGGAACCGGCGTGGGCCGAACGGAGGGGCCGCGTAGGGAATGCCCCGGAAGACCGCGACGCCGCCTTCGTACCGGCCCCGTACGGCACCGTAAGGCGTGCTCACCACGGGGTCTGTCCCGGAATCTGTCTGGACTTCTGTCATACGTCCACCAGCCTCCTCACCGCGCTCGTGCACCGTGAAGATCAGAGCAACTCATTGTGGCCCGATATTCCGGTGCACGAGCGGGTCAGAGGGCTACTTGGCGTACATCAGCGTGCCGAAGCCGAGCTGGTCGAAGCCTCCGCTGGTGGTGCCGTAGTCACCGCCGCCGCCCTCGGGCGCGACGGAGAAGCACATCTGGGCGATGTACTTGTCGTCGAGGAGCAGGCGCCGCCCGTAGTGGTAGTGGAGCATGGCCCACACCGGGCGGACCTGGCCGCGGCTGCCGGAGCCGATCACGGTCTGTGACTGCTGGGCGCAGTTCTGGCCGCTGCCCCAGGTGTAGGTGGTGTAGGGCACGTTCATGTTCAGGTTGTACTTGGCGACGTACTGGGCGGCCTTCATGAAGCGGCGGCCGTCGTACGAGTACAGGTCCTCGCCCTGGTTCCAGGCCATCTCGCAGAGCGCGCCCATCTGGCCCATGCCCATGACGGTGTGGCCCTGGTCGCGGCCGGACTCCTGCCACTGGCCGAGGTCGTAGCCCTCGACGTTGCTGTACAGGAACGGGACGGCCCTCTTGATGGCGCCGTTGCCGCCGCCGTTCTTGAAGTAGTTGACGGCCTGGTCGTACTTGGCGCCGTCGTCGCACAGGATCCCGATGGCCATGATCGAGGCCATGTTGCACAGGTCCCAGTTGGCCCAGTAGTTGGTGATGCAGGCGTCGTTGTGGCCGGTCAGGAACTGGTTGTTGAGCGGGTAGAAGACGTTGAGCATCATCGTCTTGAACCGGTTGAGGTCGAACCCGGCGTAGCCGCGCATCAGCTCGGCGACGTTCGCGAACTGCCAGCCGTAGAGGCCGGCGGCCAGGAACCGGCCGGCGTCTCCGGTGATGCTGGTGAGCGTGGACGACCAGGCGTTGAGGATGCGTACGGCGCAGTCGCCGTTCGCGGCGGTGCCGGCCACGTGCCAGCGCAGCGCGTTCTGGTAGGCGGCGTGGATGTCGTTGTAGAGCTGGGGGTAGTTCTGGCCGTCGCCGCCGCGGATGATCGTGGCCGTGGGACGGGGCGTCCAGGTGGACTGTGAGTGGGAGTTGGCGGTCAGCCGGTTCCAGCCGGACAGCCAGGGGTCGGTGCCCGCGGCGACCCTGACCTTGGCCCGGTTGATGTCACCGGCGTTGTGCAGCATGCCGGGGTGGGTGAAGGTCGCGGGCGCCGCGTCCGCCGTGGTGGCGACGGACGCGGCGCCCACGGCGACGGCCGCGGTGAGACCACCGGCGGTCTTGAGCAGACCGCGGCGGCTCAAGGCACCTGTGGCACGGTGCTGATGGGGGGAAGTGCGGCTCATTGGTACGACTCCAATCCGTGGGGGGATCAGTCGGTGGTGATACTCACCTCGTCGAACTCGGTGGTGCAGCGGGCCAGCTGGCTGCGGGAGCAGACCACGAGGCCCACGTAGTAGGGGGCGTCACCGAACCCGGGGATCCCGCCGGTGGCGAGGGTGGTCCAGGTGGCGCCGTCATCGGTGGACAGGGCGGCGGTGAAGGCGGTCCCGGTGCGCTTCAGCCGCAGCAGACAGGGCGCGGTGGCGGGGCCGCTCCCGGTGAAGGCCGACTTTCCGGCGACGGTCGTGCGCAGCATGAGCTGCGCGGTGGTCCCGCCGGTGACGATCGCCCCGGCGGCCTGGTCGAACGGCGACAGCGACTTGGCCATCAGCAGTCCCACCTGGTCGGCACTCGCGCCCGTGCGGGAGCCGAGCCGGGCGGTGATCTCACAGTCACCGGTGACGGGCCGTCGCACGAACTGCCCGGTCATTCCCTGGTTGTTGGTGCTCAGGTCGATGCCCGCACCGCGCACGGTGAAGGTGCCGCCGTCGTACGAGGTGCTGCCCGGGGTGCGGATCGCGACCACGCCGAGCGTCCCGAAGTCGCGGTCGTCGAGCACCGGGTCGCCCAGGTCGCCGTACGTCCAGGGGGCCGGCGGGGGTGTGCCGACGGTGAGGGTGAGCGTGCCGGTGCCGTCGCCCGCCGCATTGCCCACGGTGGTGGTGACAGTGAACTCGCCGCTCTCGGTGGGCGTTCCGGAGACCAGGCCGGTGCGCTTGTCGAGGCGGAGGCCGTCGGGGAGTCCGGTCGCCGCGAACCGTACGGGCTCGTGCGAGCCGCGCAGGAGGTGGCGGAAGGGGACGCCCTGGTTGCCGAACGCCATGGTCGCGGAGGTGGGTTGGGGCAGGTCCGGGGTCGGCATCCGCGCGGCGGCCGGTTCGGAGAGCGGGCCTCGGCCGCCGCAGTTCGTCTTCGCGACGACATAGTGGTACGCCGTCCCGGGCGTGCCGGTGGCGTCCGCGTACCGGACGCGGGCACCGAAGCCGACGGGCCCGATGCCGGTGGCGATCGTCTCGTAGGGGCCGTCGGCGCCCGTGGCGCGCAGCACCTTGTAGCGGGCGGAGAGGTCCGGGTCGGTCCAGGCCAGCTCCACGGCGTCGGCGCCGGTGGACGCCTTCAGGCCGGTGGCGGGGCGGGCGGGGCGGGGTGCGGACCAGACCTCACCGGCCGTGGTCGAGGCGACGGTGACGTGGTCGAAGGCGCCGGTGCCGGTCTCGGCGTATCCCGTGTCGACGCCGAGGCAGGAGGTGAGGACCAGGCCCGCGTACACGGTGCGGCCCAACTCGACCTCGCTGGAGCCGACTTGGTTCCAGCGGATGCCGTCCGGGGAGATCGCGCCGGTGCAGCGGCGGCCCCTGCGGGTCACCCGCACCCAGTAGGGCGCCCGCAGCCGGTAGCCGTCGCCCGCGCCCTCGACGTACGGGGCCTCCAGCGGGGTCGCCGACTCCGGCAGCGTGCCGAGGTCGGAGATCGGGAAGGCGGCGGACGTGGTGATGGCCTGCTGCTGGGAGGGCGGCACGGGCGTGCTGCCGGTGGCGGAGACGGCCGCCCCCGCCTGGGACCGCACGCTCCAGACACCGCTCCAGGTGTGCAGCGGCAGCCCCTGGATCAGCATCGAGGCGTGCGCGGCGTCCGCGTCGAGGGAGTCGCGCAGGGTGACGCCGATCTTGGCGTACTGCGAGCTGAGCGGGTACACGATCCGCGCGGTGATCGTGCCGTCGCCACGCAGCGGGAGATGGACGGAGCGGTAGGTGTCGGCGGTGCCGGACGCCTCCAGCACGAACCGCTCGCCGTCGAAGGAGGCGGAACCGGGGATCCGCACCTCGCCGACGTCCTGGGTGGACCAGGGCTCGGGGAGTCCGGCGGTGACGGTGACGGGGCTCGAACTCTCACTGCTGCCCCGCGAGTTGGTGGAGGTGACGGTGTAGTGGTACGTCCGTCCCGCGCGCACGTCGCCGTCCGTGTACGCCGGCTTGTCGACGCCGGAGGCGATCTCCTCGTACGGCCCCTCGGGACGGCTCGCCCGGCGGACGGTGTACGTGGTCGCCCACGCCGACGGCAGCCAGGCCACCGTCACGGCGTCGGAGTCACCGAGGGCGGTGACGCCCGCCGGGGCCGTCGGCGCGGTCGGCGACGGTGCCTTCGTCCCGGCGTAGGCGAAGGTGCCGAAGCTGGGCAGGTCGTCGTTGCTGCCCTCGACGATGCGGGCGCCGCCGGTGCCGCGGAAGACGGCCGCCTTGGTGTACGGGGTGTCGAGGCCGCGGACGCCGGCGTAGTGGGCGTAGTACATCTCGTAGATCGGGGGCAGATTGCCGCGGACCTTGTCGGAGACGGTCGTCTTGATGTACTTGCCGGTGCGGTCGAGGTCGGGGGTGAAGGGGACGTCGCCGCCGAGGTTGTAGCGGGCGGCGTACTCGGCGTTGGCGAGGATGCGGTCGTCGTCGAAGGCCCACAGATCGACGCCCTGGTTCCAGGCGACCTGTGCCGCGTCACCCATCAGACCGACGGCGAGCTGCTCGTGTCCCTGGTCGCGGCCGCTCTCCTGCCCCTGACCGGCGCCGGTGACGACCCGGTTGCGGACGCTGCCGTTGCCGGCGCCGGCCGCGACGAAGCGCAGGGCGTCCTCGAAGAGGGTGCGCTCCTCGCAGAACACGCCGATGGCCAGGATCGTCTGTATGGCCGTCAGGTCCCAGTTGCCGTTGGCGTACAGCATGTAGCCGGACACGGCCGGATACCAGACGTTCAGGAAGGACCGCTCGCAGCGGGCGATGTCGGAGTCCGCCCAGCCGTCGTAGTCACCGTGCCGGAGCAGCTCGGCCGCGTTGACGAACTTGAACGCCTGGAGGCCGGCGCCGAGCGGCCCGTCGGCCCCGGTGATCGCGGTGAGCGACCTGGACCAGACGTTGAGGATGTCCCGCGCCTTGTCCGCGTGGGCACGGTTGCCGGTGACGCACCACATCAGGGCGTTCTGGTAGGCGGCGGCCGAGTCGGCGACGGCCTGGTTCTGGAAGTTGGTGGGGCCGCGGCCCCAGGAGGTGATCTGTCCGGTGTTCTGGATCGTGTACGTGGACTTCGACCGGGCGTGGGCGGCGAACGCGAGGTAGCCGTCGTAGACCGGGGACTCCTGCGCGGCGACCGCGGCCTTCATGCGGTCCAGGTCCGCCTCGGAGTGGAGGAGACCGGGGTGTCTGAACGAGAACGCCGCTGCGGCGGCCGACTGGGCCCAGGCGGCCGTGGCTGAGGCGGACAGCAGTCCGCCCGCGGCCACGGCCGTGAGCCCGGCAGCGCCGAGGAACGACCGTCGGCTGAAGGAATGCACGGGGGTGTCTCCTGGTTCAGTGGTGCCGCGTCACGCGTGCTCGATGGTGAACGTGACGGTCTGCGTGGCGGTGTCCACGCTGTTGGTGGCCGAGACGGTGACCGTGAAGGTGCCGACGTTGTCCCTGGCCGTCCCGGAGATCAGACCGGTGTCGGTGTCGATGTCCAGGCCCTTCGGTAGCCCGTCCGCGTTGAACTTCGTCGGGAGCCCGCTGGCCGTGATCAGGTAGTTGAAGACCTGGTTCTTGGTCGCGGCCGCCTTCTCCGGGCTGGTGATCCTGGGCGCGTCGCTCGACGTGGCCTCGGTGGAGTTCAGGAACCGCGGGTTGATCACATGCTCGTTGGCGTACGCCGGCATCATGTCCGTGAACTTGTACCAGCCGGGCTTCTTCATCCCGTTGCCGATGAACTTGCCGTTGATGACGAGGTTCTGGAACGTCACGTTCTTGATGGCGTGGTCCGCGTCGTAGCCGACCATGACGGACGGGTTGGCGTGCGTGCCGGTGTACGTCAGGTTCCGTATGAACACTCCGTCGATGCCCCGTCCGACGGAGGTGTTGTAGCTCTTGTTGTACATGACCCGCATGTTGATCAGCTGGCCCCAGCGGAAGTCCTCCACCCGGATGTCCTGGGCGCGGACGTTGCGCAGCAGGTTGCTGTCGCCGGGGTTGAGCGCGATGCAGCCCTGGTAGTCCATCTGCGGTTCGCGGTGGTCGAGGATGTCGATGTTGCTGAAGACGAGGTTCTCGATGGTCTCCGGCTTGTCGGTGTTGCCGTGCGTGCCGACGTTGATCGGGTGCGCGACGTCCGCCCAGAGGGTGGAGTCGCGGACGGTGATGTTGCGGCAGTCGCCGTAGTAGTCCCAGCGGTGGGCGTAGATCGCGATGCAGTCGTCGGAGTTGCGCATCCAGACGCCCTCGATGAGGACGTCCTCGCTGGAGAAGACGTCGATGCCGTCGCCCCACTGGCCGTGGCTGTAGGAGTGCAGGTTGCGGACGGTGACCTGCTTCGACTGGCCGACGGTGACCGAGTAGCCGCTGCTCGGGTTGAGCACCATGACGCCGTCGATCTCGATGTTCCTGGAGTAGTTCACCAGGACGCCGTTCTGCGAGTTGTACAGCACACCGCGGCCGATCAGCCGGGCGTTCTCGACGTTCTGGAACTCCACCCGGGAGGTCAGCACGGCACCGCCCGCCAGGTACAGCGTCTTGCCGCTGGGCACCTTCACCACGTTGTCGGTGGTCTTGTGCAGGCCGGGGCCGATGTAGATGACGTCGGGGTCGTCCGGGTCGGGGACGTTCGTCTCGATCGGGTTGGCGTGCAGCTGCAGGTTGTTGAAGATCTCCCCGTCGATCTCGATGGAGAGGTTGCGCGGCTCGGTGAGGGTGAAGCTCACCGTGGCGCCGGCCACCGTGAACTGGGTGTCGTACGACAGGGGGCGGATCCGCGCGGAGCCGATGGCGCCCTTGGACGAGGTGACGGCGACCTCGACGGTGCCGCTGAAGTCGAAGGTGGCGACGGAGGAGTTGAAGACCGGGCCGCTGCCCGTGTTCGCGTCGATCTGCTTCGCCCGGGCGCGGTAGACGGGCACCGTCTGCCATTCGCCGCCCGGCGTACGCGCCTTGACGGAGAAGCTGGAGTTGGTGGGGACCCCGCTCGGGATGGGGTAGACCACCAGCTTGTCGGCGGATGAGGGCGTGTCGTCGGCTCTCGCGGTGCCGGCCGCGGCGCCGATCAGGGAGTACGCGGCGGCGGTTGCGCCGGCGGCCTGGAGAAGGGTGCGCCGGGACAGACCGGTGCTCTGGGTGTCGTTCATGGAGCGGTTCCTTCGTTGGGCGAGGCAGATGAGGGATACGAGGAAGGTCACTTGAGGCCGGACGTGGACATCCCGGCGACGAACCCGCGCTGAGCGATGAGGAAGATCAGCAGGATCGGGACGACGTACATGACGGAGGCCGCGGCCTGGATCTCGGGAACGGGCGCACCGCCCTCGTTGACATAGGTGGTCATCACGGCGACGGCGAGCGTGGTGCGGTCGGTGGACAGCAGCAGCTGCGGGGCGATGTAGTCGCCCCAGGTCCAGGTGAAGGCGATGATGAAGCTCGCGGACAGCACGGGCCACGACTGCGGCAGGAAGATCCGCCAGAAGATCGACGTGTATCCGCAGCCGTCGACGATCGCGGCCTCCTCCAGCTCGCGCGGCATGCCCGCGAAGAACTGCCGGAAGAGGAAGACCAGATACGGGGCGGCGGACAGGCCCCACAGCACCCACGGCCAGTACGTGTCGACCATGCCTAGCTTGGCGAAGATCAGGTAGGTCGGCAGCAGGGTGACCATCTGGGGCAGCATCATCGAGCCGAGCAGGACACCGAACAGCACCTTCTTGCCGGGCGCGTCGAGCCGGGCGAAGCCGAAGCCGACCCAGGCGGAGCTGAGGGTGACGAGCGTGGCGTAGAGGAGGGCGACGATCAGGGAGTTGCGGGCGTAGCCGAGGAAGTCGATCTGGGTGAAGGCCTCGGCGAAGTTGTGCCACTGGAAGACCTCGGGCAGCCAGTGCACGGGCGAGGCGGCCAGTTCGCCCTGGGTCTTCAGGCCGGAGAGGATCAGCCAGCCGAAGGGGCCGAGGAACAGGCCGGTGACGGAGACGAGGACCGTGTAGAGGACGAGGCGCTTGGCGCGCACCCGCACGCGACTGTCGGTCGTCGATGACGTGGGCGGCAGAGTGGTGGCGGTCACTTCTTCGCCTCCGGGTCGACGTTGTAGAACACCGCGCCGGACGTGAACTTGAAGATGAGTCCGGTCACGAGGAGGATCAGGACGAAGAGCACCCACAGCAGCGCGGAGGCGTAGCCGTAGCGGCCGAGCGCGAAGTACTGCGCGAACACGTGCATCATGTAGAGGTAGTTGGACTGCGGGACCGAGGTGACGCCCTCCGTGCCGCCGAGCGGGGCCAGCAGCAGCGGCATGATGGTCTGCACCGAGGCGATCATCCCGGTCACCGTCTGGAAGAGCAGGACGGGTGACAGCAGCGGCACGGTGATGCTGCGGAAGGTGCGCCAGGCGCTCGCCCCGTCGATGCGGGCCGCCTCGTGGAGTTCGCGGGGTACGTCCTGGAGCCCGGCCAGCGAGATGATCATGACGTTTCCGGCAGTCCAGAGCACCGTCATCAGCAGCACGTAGCGGGCGTAGGGGTCGGCGAGCCAGCCGAGGGCGTCGATACCGAAGACATTCAGGATGCCGTTGGCAGCACCGGAGTTCTGGTCGAAGAGCTGCTTGAAGGCGAGGCCCGCGCCCACCGGCGGCACCACCGCGGGCAGATAGAGCAGGGTGCGGAACAGACCGCGCGCCTTGATCGGCCGGTTGACCAGGACGGCGAGGGCGAGCCCCGCGATGATCGACAGCGGCACCGAGGTCACCGCGAACAGGCCCGCGCGGCCGAGCGCGTCCCAGGTCACCGGATCGTTCAGCAGCTCGCGGTAGTTGCCGAGTCCGACGTACTTCCAGTTGGGCGAGATGCCGTCGAACGTGGTGAAGCTCAGCCACAGCGCGTACAGCATCGGCACGACGGTCAGCAGGAGGAACCCGGCGATCCAGGGCGAGGTGAACATGTAGAACGCCCGGTGCCTGCGCGCGGTCATGGAGGCCCGCGGTCGGCCGGCGGCCGGTGCGCGTCCGCCCCTCGCGGCGGCGTCGGGCCGGCTCGCGACGGAGGAGATCTCGTCGACCGTCATCCCACTTGCTCCTTACCGCGCTTCATCTGCTCGTTGATGGCCGAGTTGAGGCGCCCGGCGAGGGTGTCGACGGAGATCTGGCCGTTCATCGCGGCGGGGGCGATCTGGTTGAAGAGGGCGTCGAGCGCGTCCGCTGTGGTGTAGGGGGTGAAGGAGACCACCGAGAAGTGCTTCAGCTCGTTCTCCTGCACCTCAAGCGCCCGCTTCTGGGCTTCCTCCTGGTCCGGCATCAACGAACGCAAGGACTTCAGGGTGGGGATGCCCCAGCCGCCGGAGGCTCGCGCCTTGGCCGGCTCCTCGCCGAAGAACCACTCGAAGACTCTCCACGCGGCGTCCTTGTTCTTCGCCCCGCGCGGCATCCACAGGCCGGTGCCGGCCTGGCAGGCGCTGATCCGCGGGCCGCCTGCGAAGACGGGAGCGGGCGCCAGGCGGGACGCCTCCGCGAGCTTCTTGTCGGGGTAGATCATGCCGCCCATCCAGTAGCCGGCGTTCGACATGGCCAGCCGCCCGGCCTGGTAGGTGGGCCCGTCCCAGCCGTTGGGGTCGGGCTGGATGAGGCTCGGCCCGACTTTGGTCTTGCAGTAGTCGATGACCCAGGCCAGGGCCCTGCGGGCCTCGGGGGTGGTGAAGTCGACCCGGGAGAAGTCGTCGTTGAAGAGGCTGCCGCCCGCGGACGCCGTCATGGTCGCGAGGAGCGTGGACCGGGTCACGCCCTGGTAGCTGCCGCCGAAGACGGAGGTCTGTCCGCTCTTGCGCTGCACGAGGCGCTTGGCGGTGTCCAGCCACTCCTCGTACGTGACCGGCTCGGTCGCCGACGGGTAGTCGACACCGGCCTTGTCGAAGGCCGAGCCGTTGTACCAGAACATGGAGTCCTGGGAGAAGTCCTTCGCCATGCCGTAGCGCGGGCCCTTGCCCTGCGTACGGCCGTCGAACCGCCACAGGTCGTTGACGGGGTCGAGGTCGTCGAGCTTGAGGACGCCGCTCCGGGCGAAGTAGGGGTCCAGTTCCTCGGCCACCCCCCGCGCGGCGAAGAACGGCGCGTCCACGGCACCGACGCCGCGTACCAGGTCGGGCGGGTTGCCGCTGGTGAGCATCGCGATCAGCTTGGTGATGTCGTACCTCACCAGGGCGATCTTGATACCGAGTTCCTTCTTGGCCTGCTGGATCTGCTCCGGGAGGATGTCTCCGGACTTGACCATCACGGTGACGGTCTCACCCGATCCGCCGACCCCGGTCGACACCTGCATGGCACAGCCGCTCAACGCCGCACCGGCCGCGGTGCCGCCTGCGGCGAGGGCGAGAAAACGGCGGCGGCTCAGTGGGGCGCCGGCATGTGGGCGCATGAGCGGACCACCTCCCTGCTCGGTTCGTTCGGTATACCGGCCAACAATCGGCCTGCCGGTCGAGAACCGGCCAATGTGGCAACCGGTTGCTATGACGTTGGGGCAGAGCTTCTTCCGGGCCGGGAGGCGCGTCAAGAGCCCTGACGAACTTTCGAAAAGTCTGCGTAACCTCGGCTTCACGATGAGCAAGGGCTCGCAGGGGCGTTGAAGTGTTCCCTGAGCAGGGCGATCGGCAAGGACGGGGACGGCGATCCGACCGGTCTGGACGGGAACCGGTTGTCGCCAAGCCTTTCGGTGGCGGCCCACACTCCGGGAACGGCTAGTAACCGATTTCGCAGCGCCAGGCACAGGGCAACACATCGACACGCCAGCCACACGGTCAGCCCTGAGAACTGCGCTCTTCATCCCGGTGATTGACCGGCCCTCGCTCCGGATCTACGGTAGAAGGCGCTTTCTGAAACAGTTTCCGCTCAGCCTGTCGATCGACTCATCGATCGGCTTCTTCGACCGGTTCATCGATCGGCGCCTGGTCAGTGCCGCGATCAGTGCATCGATCGAGGCCGCGATCGATGCCTCAACCAGCGTCTCAACTCAGCGCCTCAGGAGAGTCATGCCCAGCCCGCACCCGCCGAGGGCCGTGTTCGCAATGGATCCGGTGCACCTCCCCCTGCTCTTCCCGCCGCATCTCATGGCCCGGCTGAGGCAGGCGTCCGAGCTGGACCCCGCTCTCGTCGTACGAGATTTCACCGACCCGGCGACGGCCGAGGTCCTCGCCCGGACCGAAGTACTGATCACCGGCTGGGGCTGCCCCCACCTCGACGCCGACGTCCTCACCGCCGCGCCCAAGCTGCGCGCCGTGCTGCACGCCGCCGGCTCGGTCCGCTCACTCGTCGGCGACGCGCTGTGGAAGGCCGGTGTCACCGTCTCCAGCGCGGTCACCGGCAACGCGCTGCCGGTCGCGGAGTACACGCTCGCGATGATCCTGCTCGCCGGGAAGGACACCTTCGGGCATCGGGAGCGCTTTCGCAGCACACACGCCTACCCGACGCAGCGCGAGACCGCCGCGATCGGCAACGTCGGCCGCCGGGTCGGCCTCATCGGGGCGTCGCGGGTCGGCAGACGGCTGCTGGAACTGCTGCGGCCGTTCGACTTCACGGTGCTGCTGCACGATCCGTACGTCAGCGCCGCCGAGGCCGCGGAGCTGGGCGCCGAGCTGCAGTCGCTGGACGACCTTCTCCGGCACAGCGACATCGTCAGCCTGCATGCGCCGGACATCCCGGAGACCTACCGGATGCTGGACGCTGAGCGGCTGGGGCTGATCCGGGACGGGGGCGTGCTGATCAACACCTCGCGGGGAGCGCTGATCGACCCCGAGGCGCTGACGGATGAGCTGGTTTCCGGGCGGCTGCACGCGGTGCTCGACGTGACGGAGCCGGAGCCGCTGCCCGCGGGGTCACCGCTGTATCACCTGCCCAACGTCTTCCTCACCCCTCACATCGCCGGGTCGCTCGGGAACGAGCTGGAGCGGCTGGGGCAGATCGTGGTGGAGGAGTTGGAGCGGGTGGGGGGTGGCGGGGGGTTGCGGCATGAGGTGGTGCATGCGGATATGGCTCGGGTTGCTTGAGGGGTTGGGGGTAGGGAGGACGAGGCCCCTTCGGGCCGATAGCGGGGGTCTGGGTGACGCAGCCCTCAGGAGGAGCGCGGGGGTCTGGAGGCGCAGCCCCCAGAAGGAGCGCGGGGCTGTATCGATGTGCGGCTCCGCCGCGTGGGCGCGACCAGCCCCCACCCGCCCGCACCCGAAGAACGACCGGGGTCGAAGGGGCGAAGCCCCGAAGCCCCGAAGCCCCTGGGGATGGGACGGGTAGGGGCGGCCGGGGCGACCACCGGCGCGCCCCTTCGACTTCCTCGCGACCGGTGTCGTCGTCGGACCAGTACAGGCTGGCGAGCACGTGCCCGGCGTTGGCGCGCTCCAGCGAGCGGGGTGCGCAGACGGCAGGCGCTGGGGCGGGAAGCATGGGATACGGTTTCTGTATCGGTGGGGGCGCGTTTTCCGGCCGTATGCCGAGGCAGGCGCAACGGTGAAGGAGCCGCAAGGGTGAGTCAGCGCAAGGTGTCCGGCGACGCCGGTCGGGCCACCATCCGGGACGTCGCGGAGCGCGCGGGTGTCTCCGTCGCCAGCGTGTCGCGCGTCCTGTCGGGCAACTACCCGGTGTCGGAGGATCTGCGGCGCCGGGTGATGAAGGTCGTCCGGGACCTGGACTACGTCACCAACGCCCACGCCCGTTCGCTGGCCGGCGGCGGTACGCCCACCGTGGCGATCCTCATCAACAACATCACCGGCGCCGCGTTCGCCCATGTGGCGAAGGGAGTTGAGGGGGCCGCCACACTGCGTGGCTGGCTTTCGCTGGTGGGGACCACGGGGGACGATCCCGAGCGGGAACTCGCCCTGGTCAATCTCATGCGGCAGCAGGGCGTCGCCGCCGTGGTGCTGCTGGGTGGGGCGTACGACTACGACGAGTACCAGCTGCGCATGGCCCGGTTCGCCCGTTCCCTGGATGCCGCCGGGTCTCACCTCGTGCTGGTGGGCAGGCCGCCGCTGGAGGGCGACGTGCCGGCGACGACCGTCGACTACGACAACGAGGGCGGCGCCTATGCCATGGCCAGCCATCTGTTGTCCGCCGGGCACCGGAGAGTGCTCGTGCTGCCGGGGCATGCCGAACTCACCACGGCTCAGGGCCGGTTGAAGGGTGCCCGGCGGGCCTTCGATGCCTATGGCGTGCCTTTCGAGCCGGACATGGTGCGGCATGGGCCGTACGACTACGAGCACGGGTACGAGGCCGTCGAGGAGGCCCTGGCGGAGGGGATGGAGTTCACCGCCGTGCTCGCCGGGACGGATGTCGTCGCCGCCGGTGCCATGCAGGCGTTGCGGGCGGCGGGGCTGCGGGTGCCGGAGGACGTGTCGATCGTCGGCTATGACGACATCCCGCTCGCCTCCCAGCTCACGCCCCAACTCACCACCGTGCACGTGCCGTACGAGGAGATGGGCCGGGTGGCGCTGCGTGCCGTGGCCGACCGGCGGGAGGGTGGTACCGGTCGCCGGAAGGGCGGAGACGGCGACCACTTGGTGCTGGGCACCCATGTCGTCGTACGCAACTCCGTGCGGCCGCCTACCGCACGGCGCGACTGAGGGACGTCTCAGCCTCACGACGATCGCTCCGAGGGACGGTCTGCCGGTCAGCCATCCGGGCGACCGTCCGACCGTCCGATCGGCCGTCCGATCGACTGGTAAGCGATCGTTTCGTAATCGGTTTCTTTGTGTTTTCCAGAGCTCGCCGATGCGGTTGGGAGCGCTCCCGGCCGCCCCTGCGGATCTCACCCCGACCGGGTCTGACCTGGGCCTGAGTCCGGCTCCCCGGCCCGATCGCGACCCGGCGCGCGGACCTAACCTCACGGACAAAACGGCGTAACAAATTTCCGCGCACCTCTTGCTATGAGCAGAGCCCTCGGCCTACCGTCCCTGCAACCGCTTACTACAGCTTCCGCTTGGCCGACCCCCCGCAACCGCGAGCCGACGATTTTCCGGCCGCCGTTCCTGGCCGGCGCCACCGAGCCGCCGCCGTTCCGCAAGAACGCACTCATTCCGAAGGATCACGGTCAGATGAACTTCACCAGCCCCCGGAGAAGGTTCGCCTCCGCCGCCGTCGCGGGTATCGCGCTGTCGGGTCTGCTCGCCGCCTGCGGTGGGTCCGACTCCCAGGACTCCGAGTCCTCCGGTCCGGTCACCCTCGACTTCTGGGGTTGGGCCAACGGCCAGGAGGCGGTCGTGAAGGCCTTCAACGCCAGCCACAAGGACGTCCAGCTCAAGTACACGAAGGTCACCGACCAGCTGACCATGCAGAAGCAGCTGACCAACGCCGTCAAGGCGGGCAACGCGCCCTGTCTGCTGCAGAACACCGGCGAGTACGTCACCAGTTGGGTCTCGCAGGGTGCGCTCGCCGACATCACCCAGTACGTCGAGGGCGACAAGGACAAGTTCAACGCAGGGTCGTGGGCGACCGGTCAGGTGCAGGGGAAGGTGTACGGGGTGCCGACCGCCTCGGCGCCCGCCTTCACCATCTATCGGACGGATCTCTTCCAGAAGTACGGGCTCAAGGCGCCGGCCACCTGGGACGACTTCATCGCCGCGGGCAAGGAACTGAAGAAGCACGACATCAAGATCACCAACTACGCCGGTGAGGACCCGAGCACCCTGGAGGTGCTGGCGATGCAGGCCGGGGCGCACTGGTACAGCATCGACGGTGACTCGTGGGCGGTGAACTTCAAGGACGAGGGCACGCTCAAGGCCGCGAAGGTGATCCAGGAGATCATCGACAATGATCTGAACTCGAAGTTGTCCTTCGCCGATTACGCGGCCGTGCAGCGTAACTACGACAACGGCGGGACCGCGACCCGGCAGATCTCCACCTGGCAGATGTCCGGCATGGTGCAGAACTTCACGAAGTCCTTCGGCGACTGGGCGCTGTCGCCCTGGCCGACCTTCAAGGGCGAGGCCGCCAAGACGCCGGCCGCGACCAACCAGAGCGGCAACCTGACGCTGGTCAGCGAGCAGTGCAAGAACAAGGAGCAGGCCGCCCAGGCGGCGCTGTGGATGTCCACCGACACCGGTGCGGTGAAGACCATGGCGAGCCCGGAGACCGGCAGTGGTGTGATGCCGGCGCTGGCCGACAGCGACTCGTATGTCTCCGAGGCGGTTTCCGAGAAGCTGCTCGGCAAGAACTACGAGCCGGCCAAGAAGGTCGTCACGGACAGCCTGGGCACCGTCACCACCGACTGGACCTTCGGGCCGAACTGGACCGCGATGTTCACCGAGATGCAGGACCAGTGGGCCGCGGTCGTCAGCAAGAAGCAGAAGGTCACCGATCTGCTCGACCACATGCAGGAGTGGACGGTCAACGACCTGAAGCAGCGCGGCATCAGCGTCAAGGGCTGAGGCAGACTCGATGATTCGCTCCCAGCGCTGGAAGGGTGCCGCCTTCACGGTGCCCTTCCAGCTCGGCTTCGCCTTTCTGTATCTGCTCCCGATCGGTTACGCGGTCTACCAGTCGCTGTTTCTTCAGAAGCAGTCCGGGCTCGGGCTCGGCGGCGCCACGACGGAGTTCGTGGGGCTGGAGAACTACCAGAACGGGCTCACCGACTCGGCGTTCATGACCTCCATCCTGCGGGTCGTTCTCTTCGCCTGTGTGCAGATTCCGTTCATGCTGCTCGTCAGTCTGGTGCTGGCGCTGTTCCTGGACGCCGTCAGCTCCAGGGCGGCCGGTCGGTTCCGGATCCTGCTGCTGGTGCCGTACATGATCCCGGGCGTCGTCGCGGCGCTCGTGTGGATCAACCTCTACAGCCCTGAGGTGGGGCCGCTGACCCCGCTCGGGGAGGTCTTCGGGTTCGACTGGAACTTCTTCGCGCCCTCCATGGTGTGGCCGGCCATCGGCAATCTGCTGACCTGGCACGGCATCGGCTACAACATGGTGATCATCTACGCCGCCCTCCAGGGCGTGCCACGCGAGCTGTTCGAGGCCGCGCGACTGGACGGCGCCTCCGAGATGCGGATCGCGCTGAGCATCAAGATCCCGTTCGTACGCGGGGCGCTCGTCCTGACCGCGCTGCTGTCGATCATCCAGATGCTCCAGATCTTCAACGAGCCCGCGCTGTTCCGGAACGTGACCCCGCAGACCGTCAGCGACAGCTTCACGCCGATCATGATCATCTACAACCAGGCGTTCAACGCCGGCAATTACCACTACGCGGCGGCCCTTTCGGTGCTGCTCGCCCTGATCCTCGGCATCGCCTCCCTCCTGTTCTACCGGCTGACCTCGAAGGAGGCGGACTGATGGCGCTGACGGAAAACCGCGAGGAGGGCGGGGTGCGGACGGCTGCCGTGCCGCCTCGCGGGGGTGGTGTCCGGCGGCGTACCCGGCCGGATCCCGTCTCGCGTTCGCGCGGCGGGCAGCGGTTCATGCTGGTCGGGCTGGTCCTGGCCAGTGCCTACAGCCTGTTCCCCGTGTACTGGCTGATGATCGCCGCGACCAAGGACCGGGTGGGGCTGTACCAGAGCAACGGGCTGTGGTTCTCCGGCTGGCACCTGTGGGACAACATCCAGCAGGTCTTCACCTACGAGGACGGCATCTTCCTGCGCTGGACCGCCAACTCGTTCCTGTACGCCGGTGTCGGCTCCCTCGGCGGCACGCTCATCGCGCTCGCCACGGGCTATGGCCTGGCACGGTTCGACTTCCCCGGGCGCGGTGCCGTCTTCGCGTGCGTGGTGGGGTCCTTTCTGATTCCGATCGCGCTACTGACGCTGCCGCTGTATCTGCTGTTCTCGGCGATCGGGATGGTCGACACCCCGTGGGCGATGCTGATCCCCTGTCTGATCAATCCGTTCAGTGTGTATCTGGCGAAGGTGTACACCGAGGCCACCATCCCGTTCGAGCTGCTGGAGGCGGCCCGTCTCGACGGCGCCGGTGAGCTGCGGATCTTCTTCAGCATCGTGCTGCGGATGATGACGACGGGCGGCGCGACGGTGTTCCTGCTCGCCTTCGTCAACACCTGGAACGCGTTCTTCCTGCCGCTGACCGTGTTGCGCGGCGAGGAGAACTGGACGCTCAACCTGGGTCTGTACAACTGGTCCGGCAAGCGCCTGGAGTCGGGCATCGACGTGACCAGTCTCGTGCTGACGGGTGCGCTGCTGTCCATCGTGCCGATGGCGATCATGATGGTCGCGATGCGGCGGTACTGGCGGACCGGCGTGACGTTGGGTGCCCTCAAGTGACCGTGGTCCTGGGAGTGTTCGAGTGACTCTGCTGCAGAATCCCGTCATCCGCGGTTTCGCCCCGGACCCTTCCCTGGTCAGGGTCGGCGACTGGTACTACCTGGCGACGAGTTCCTTCGAGTGGTTCCCCACGATCCCGCTCCACCGCTCCCGGGACCTGGCCCACTGGGAGTACGCGGGTCACGTCCGGGGAGCGGTCCCCGGCGACTCCCTGGCCGGTGTGCCCGACTCGGGCGGCATCTGGGCGCCGTCGCTGAGCTGGGACGGGGCGCGGTTCTGGGTGGTGTACTCCGTCGTGCGCTCGGTGGGCACGCCGTACTTCGACACGGACACGTATGTCAGTACGGCCACGGAGGCCGGCGGCGAGTGGACGCGGCCGCGGCGGATCGCGAGCCATGGCTTCGACCCCGCGCTCTTCCACGACGAGGGGCGGCTGTGGCTGCTCAACCTCCAGAACGACCACCGTCCGGACGGTCGGCGGTTCGCCGGGATCGTCCTCACCGAGGTCGATCGTGAGACGCTCGTCCCGATCGGTGAAACGCATCTGCTGCTCCAGCACGAACGGCTCATCGAGGGGCCGAAGCTGGTGAAGCGGGACGGCTGGTTCTACCTCGTGCTCGCGGAGGGCGGCACGGGCGTCGAGCACGGCGTGCTGGTGGCGAGAAGTCGTGCGATCACCGGGCCGTACGAGCTCGACAGCCAGCCCCTGTTGACGACGCGCGACGATCCTTCGGTGCCGTTGCAGAAGGCCGGGCACGCGGAGCTGGTGGAGACGCCCGAGGGCGAGTGGGTGATGAGCCACCTCACGGCACGGCCGTTGCGGACGCCCGACGGCCCGCGCTGCCCACTCGGCCGGGAGACCGCGATCCAGGTGCTGACCTGGGACGCGGGCGGGTGGCCCCGGTTGCGGCACGGGGGGTGGCATCCGGCGGTCGAGGTCGATGTACCGACGCGGCCCGCCGAGCCGGAGCCAGAGCCCGGGTCGCGCGACGCCGATCCCGACGAGCCCTTCGGCTGGCCCTGGAGCACCCTCCGCGGCTATGCCGACCCGAATTGGGCCGACGCCACCGCCCGCCCCGGCTGGATCCGGCTACGCGGTCGGCACGGTCCCGAGTCACGGTGGGCGCACAGTCTGCTGGCCCGGCGGATCACCGAGCAGTGTGCGGAGGCCGAGGTCACCGTGGCGGCGGAGCCGCGCACGTTCACCCAGGCCGCCGGGCTGGTTCTGCGGTACAACGCGGAGGCCTATCTGAGCCTCGACCTCACCTGGGCGGAACCGGAGGGCGAGGGGCAGCACGGGCAGCAGTGGCGAGGCGGGGGCCGTACGGTGCTGAGCCTCGTGGAGCGGGAGGAGTTCGGCACCCGGCAGGTCGCCGTCGTGGACGTGGACGCGAGCCTGCCGCTGACCCTGGGGGTGACGGTCGAGGACGGCCTGGCGCAGTTCTGGTACGTGCGCGGGGGTGTGCGCGCCCTGATCGGGCGGCCGTTGGACTTCACCAAGCTGTCCGACGACTACGGCTCCAAGCTGCGCTTCACCGGGGCGATGGCCGGCATCCATGCCGTGGATCTCGTGGACGCGTCGTTCACGGCCGATTTCACGGCATTCCGTCTCAACTGCTGGTAGCCCGCTCACCTGCTGGTAGCCCAGGCGTGTTCGAAGTTTCGAAAGTCGCGGACCGTGAAGACCTGCGATCTCCGGCCCCTTCCGGACTCATTGCGGCGAACCTAGGGTAGGAAGCGCTTACTGTTTCCGCGCTGTTCGAAACTTTTCATGGCCCTCGGGCGGGCCGGAGAGGTGGTTCCCGATGGTCCGTACGGGCGGAGCGAGCGTGGCGGCCGGGCCGACCCTGGCCGTCGTGGCACGCGAGGCCGGGGTGTCCGTGCCGACCGCGTCCAAGGTGGTCAACGGCCGGGAGGACGTTGCCCCCGAGACACGCCGCAGGGTCACCGAGGCGCTGGACCGGCTCGGCTATGTCCGCAGACCGCGCTTCGACGCGGCGAAGACACCCGGCCTGGTCGACCTGGTCGTGCACTCGCTGGACACCTCGTGGTCGGGTGCGGTACTGCACGGAGTGGAGGAGGCGGCCCACGACGCGGGGCTGGAGGTGGTGGTCTCGGCCGGGCTGACCCGGACGCGGGGCGGGCGCCCGGAGCGCGGCTGGCTGGACAAGCTCACCGCGCGCGGCTCGTCCGGGGTGCTGTTCAACCTGGCCGAGCTGACGGCGTCGCAGTACTCCTGGCTGGAGCAGCACCGCATCCCGTTCGTGATGATCGACCCGGTTCTGGAGCCGCCGCCGGGCGTGGTGTCGGTGGGCGCCGCGAACTGGCACGGCGGTGTGACGGCGACCGAGCATCTGCTGGCGCTGGGCCATGAGCGGATCGCGGTCATCGCGGGTCATCAGCGCAAGATGTGCAGCACCGCCCGGGTGGCCGGGTACCGCTCGGCGCTCGCCTCGGCCGGGGTGCGGCACCGTCCCGAGTACGTCCGGCACGCGGGCTTCGACGAGGGGGTCGCCCGGCGCCGGATGCTGGAACTCCTCGACCTGCCCGAACCGCCGACGGCCGTCTTCGTCTGCTCGGACCGGATGGCCCTCGGGGTCTACGGGGCGCTGTCGGAACGGGGGTTGAGCGTGCCGGACGACCTGAGCGTCGTAGGCTTCGACGATCTTCCGGAGGCCCGCTGGATCGCCCCGGCCCTCACCACGGTCCGCCAGCCGCTGTCGGAGATGGCGGCGACGGCGCTGCGCCTGCTGGTGCGGATGATGGACGGGGACCGGCCGGAGAGCACGCGGACGGAGCTGTCGACACGGCTGGTGGAACGGTTGAGCACGGCCGGGCCACGCGAGCCGTCCTGCTGAGCCCGATTCTGAGTCGTTACTGAGCCCGTTACTGAGTCCGTCACCTGGTTGGCCGGGCGGAGCCCGGACTACGGGTGCCGGAGGTGGACGGGGCGGCTAGCGTCGAAGGGCAGTTCCAGTGCCTGTCGGAGCACCGGCGGCTCGGGATCCTCCAGAAGGAGCGTGGTCGGTGTGGCCCGGAACCGCCGTCTGATCCTGAGCTCCCCGTCGAAGGTCTGGAGCCTGCTCTCCGACGGCCGGCGCTACGGGGAGTGGGTGTCGGGAACGCGGGAGGTCCTCGCCGCCGACCCGCACTGGCCCGACGTGGGCGCCCGTCTGCGGGTCCGGGTCGGGGTCGGCCGGCTGGTCCTCGACGACACCTGCGTCGTCCGGATCTGCGAACCCGAACGGCGTCTGGAGCTGGAGGCGAAGGCGGATCCCTTCGGCGCGGCCCGTATCGCCATGCGGTTGATCCCCTGGGGCGAGAACACCCTCTTCATCCTCGACTGGCACGCCCTGCGGGGCCCCGGCGTGCGCATGCACGGGCTCCCCGTCGACTATCTCGTCCGGATCCGCAACGGCATGATGCTGACGAAACTCGCCCGGATCGCGGTGCGCGAGGCCGACGACAGCGCCGTTGCCGCCCGCGGTCACTGAGCGGTTCTCCGGTGCCGTGCCCTCCTTGATCGCGTTGGACCGACAGGGTGGTTGATGCGCCGCCCGGCCCGTCTGCTCTGGTGGCGACGTTGATCATTGCTAGCTTCGCGAGCTGTGCGAGGGTCCCGCGGGCATCGAGCCGTGGCGGGGCCGTGGCGATGAGCTGAGGCGAGAGTCGAGAGTGACGGGTATGAGCGAAGAGCCGGACAGGCAGACAGTTGCCCCGTTCAGGCGCAGGAGTTTCCTGGCGTCGGCCGCGTTGGCGAGCGGCGCGCCGGCCGCCGTCGCGGTCGCCGGTCCCGCGCAGGCTGCCGCACCGGCGGCGGGCGGTGCCCTCGCGGCGCCCGCCGCCGGGTCCGTGGCGCGGCTGCTGGCTGTTCCGCAGGAAGGCCGCGGGGTCGACTGGATCAGGTCGGCCCTTCAGGTCGCCGTCGGACTCGAACTCGCCACGATCCCGCCCTACTTCTGCGGCCTGTGGTCCGTCAAGGACCGCCGTAGTGAGGTCGCGCGGCTGATCCAGCGCATCGTCGGCGACGAGATGTACCACCTCGGCATCGCCTGCAACCTGCTTGTGGCCGTCGGCGGCAGGCCGCGGATCAAGGCCGCCGCGCCCGTCTTCCCCGGTCCGCTGCCCGGCGGTGTCCGGGCCGGGGTGACCGTCTACCTCTCGGGCCTCACCAGGGCCTACGTACGCGATGTGATGATGGCGATCGAGGCCCCCGAGGAGTCGCTCGTCCGCAGCGCGCAGGCCTCCCCCACCGTCGGCGAGTTCTACGGGGAGCTGCTGAACGCGTTCCGGGCGGTGCGGCCGGAGCTGTCGGTGCGGGGGCAGCTGTCCCAGTACGTCTTCTCCGACGACCTGTCCCCGATCGGGAACCTCGACCACGTCGAGCAGGCCGTCGGGATCATCATGGAGCAGGGTGAGGGCACCACCAGCTCACCGTCGGCTTCCTTCGAGGACGACCACCCTGCGCACTACTACGCCTTCGGCGAGATCTACCACGGCCGGGAGCTGCGCCGCACCGACGACGGCTGGCGGTACGTCGGCGCGCCCGTGCCCTTCCCCGAGGTGCGTCCCATGGCCCCGATCCCGGTCGGCGGCTGGCCCAACCCGCCGGCCCGGGTCCGCCAGCTCCTGCACCACTTCGACGCCACCTACAGCACCGTGCTGGACACCCTCGAAGCGGCCTGGGCCGGCGGCGGCCACCGCACCCTGGGCGCGGCCATCCACGCCATGCGCGGCCTGGAGAGGCCCGCCGTCGAACTGATGGAGACCCCGAACCTCTACGTTCCCGGTACCTACGGCCCCCAGTTCCGCGCGCTCGCCAGGCGGCTGCCGGCGGCGTGACGCCGTAGACGGCAGCCGTGCACGGCGGGCCCCGGCGCGAGACGAGCGCGCCGGGGCCCGCCCGCGTCGGCCCGGGCGGCCGTCCGGCTACCGTTGCTCCGCATGACCCATACCGAGATCGAGATCACCGCCGAGTTGGTCCGGGACCTGCTGCACGAGCAGCACCCCGATCTCGCCGATCGCCCCGTGACACTCGGCGCCCGCGGCTGGGACAACCAGCTGTGGCGGCTCGGCGACGACCTGGCGGTCCGGCTGCCCTGGGCGACGGAGTCGGCGGACGCGCTGCTGCACAAGGAACACACCTGGCTGCCCGCCCTCGCCCCGCACCTTCCGCTGCCGGTCCCGGTCCCGCAGCGCCTCGGCCACCCCTCCGAGCGGTTTCCGCGGCCCTGGATCGTCACCACCTGGGTGCCGGGCGAACCCGCCGACCGCGCCCCCGTCACGGACGCCGAGGCGTCGGCCGACGCCTTGGCCGCCTTCCTGACGGCTCTTCACCGTCCCGCCCCCGCGGGGGCGCCTTCCGGCCGGGACCGCGGGGGCCCGCTGACGGACCATGCCGAGGGGGTCGTCAACGGGCTGGCCTCAGCCACCGAACTGGGCCTGCTTCCCGACCCGGACGCCGTGCGCGCGGTCTGGGAGGACGCCGTCGCCGCGCCCGGGTGGACGGGGCCGCCGCTGTGGATCCACGCCGACCTGCACCCGGCCAACGTCCTCACCGCGCAGGGCACCTTCTGCGGCGTGATCGACTTCGGTGACCTCTGCGCGGGCGACCCGGCCTACGATCTCGCCGCCGCCTGGCTCCTGCTGCCGGACGGCGCCGCCGACCGCTTTCACGCCGCCTACCAGCCGACGCCGGACACCGCGACCCTGCGCCGGGCCCGCGGCCTGGCGGTGATGAAGGCCCTCGGCTGCGTCTTCATCGGCGAGGCGGGTGTCCACGGCCGCCCCGGCGGCAAGCCCACCTGGGGCCCGCCCGGCCACGCCGCACTGGCCCGCCTGCTCGCTAGCCCGGCTGCGCCGCCCAGTTGATGCCGCCGAGGAGATGAGCGCGGAAGTCCGGGTCGTCGTAGGCCTCGGCGGCGTGACCGAGGGCCGTGTAGAAGACGCGCCCGGCTCCCTGCTCGCGGCACCACACCAGAGGATGGTCCTCGCCCATGCCGCCGCCGTCGTACGACGACTCGTCGGCGCAGACCAACACCCGTACCGCAGCCCGGGGGTTGCCGCGGAAGTCGTACCACTCGTCGACGAAGTCCCATACGGCGGGAAGGTGCCGGGTGGCCGGGTGCTCGTGGTCCTCGACGACCGCCTTGCCCGGCTGGTACTCGGGGTGCCGGTCGAACCGGGCGCCCAACAGCTCGCCGTAGTACGGCCAGTCGTACTCGGTGCAGGCCGCCGCGTGCACGCCGACGAAGCCACCGCCCGACTCCACGTACCCGGCGAGCCGCTCGCGCCCGGCGGGGGTGAGCACCTCGCCGCTGGTGGAGAGGAAGACGACGGCCGCGTATTCGTCGAGGGGCCGGTCGAATACCGCCGGGTCCTCGGTGTGGTCGACTTCGAAGTCACCGAGGGTGCGTACGGCTTCGACGCCGGCCGGGATGGATGCGTGCCGGTAGGCGGTGGTGCGGGTGTAGACGAGGAGTCGTGCGGCCATGCGGCCGAGCCTAGGTGGCCGGGGAGCGCGGTCCCACTCCTGCGAGGGACCCGAAATTTTCGGATCACGGGGCTGGAGGGGCCGGCCCGGCAACAGGGTTGGCCGGGGCCAACAACCCGGTCGGTTGGGTCGGTTCGCCCCTGTGGGCGCACCCACTCCGCGACCATGCGTGCATGACCCATGACTGGCAGCAACAGATCCACGCGCTCCACGAGGAGCTGATCCGGCGCGACGACCCTGCCGCCCGGGTGCGGGAGGCCGACGCCGTGGATGCCTCTCTGCGGTATCCCGGGTTCGCCCTGCGGGGGCCGGTGTTCGGGGTCGCCGCGCAGGATCCGGCGGCGGGGCCCCAGTGGCGGGTGTTGCAGCCGGTCGTGAACGGAATGCCGCAGGTGTGCCGGGACTCGCTCAACTCCCACCTGTGGTTCCGCGCGAAGGACGACACCGACGATCCGGCCGTACGGCGCGAACTGCTCGCCGCCGTGGACGTGTTGAGCAGGGAGCCGGTGAACGAGGTCGAGGCGTGCGGGGTGCGGTACCGGATCGTGCGCGGGGACGAGTTCACGCGCTGCGACGACAACGACGGGCTGGAGCCGCCCCGGCCCACCGACCCGGAACCCGCCGAACGGACCTGGGACCTGCGAGCCTGCCACACGCCCTCCCCCGACCTGGACTTCGTCCTCGACCCGGACATCGCGGACGACGGCCCGATGGCGGGCGCCCTGCGGGCGGGGCTGCGGGGGTTCGCGTACCGGAGGGTGCGGTTCCCCGCCCCGGTGCGCCGTGACTCGGAGCGGGCGGTGCACTCGCATCCTCACATCGTGCTGTTGCCCACCCTTTTCGGCGTGGTCGAGCGGGAACGGGCCGGCTGGGAGCCGGCCCTCGCTCTCCAGTCGACCGCGCATGACGCACGGCGCGTGCTGCACGACGCGATGGTCGAGATGTGGCCCCTGCTCTATCGGTTCGACGACGAGCGGAAGGCCGTGTACGCGAAGGCGGCCGAGGAGTTCCGCGCGCTCGGACGCGCCGACGAGGCTCGTGTGGCCGGCCGTGTGTTCCGGATCTGCCGGGCCGAGCGCCTTCTCCGCATGGGGCCGGACGGCCCGGAGATCCCGCGCCCGTCGGACGTGGACGAGTACGGCCCGATGAAGATCCACCCGACGCTGCTCGACGACGGCACGGTCGTCCACGACGAATGAGGCGCACCCCTTCCTCTGCCGCCCGGCGCACAGGTGTTCCATATCGCGCGCCGCTCTGCGTAGCCTCGGCAGCGATGAACGCCATTCCCGCGCTCCTGGACCATCTCGTCCTCGCGACCCCCGACCTGTCCGCCACCGTCGCCGACTTCGCCCGACGCACCGGCGTGACCCCCGCACCGGGCGGCGTACATGTCGGGCTCGGCACCCGCAACTATCTCGTGTCGCTCGGAGGCGCCCGCTACCTGGAGATCATCGGCCCGGACCCCGAGCAGTCCGCGCCCGGACAGCCCCGCCCCTTCGAGGTCGACGGGCTCACCGCCCCGCGCACGGTCACCTGGGCGATCAGCCCGCCCGACCTGGACGCGGCCATCGCGGCCGCCCGGGCCCAGGGGTACGACCCCGGCGCGGCGCAGCCGATGCGCCGCCGCAGACCCGACGGCACCCTGCTGGAGTGGCGGCTCACCGACGGTGACGACGCCCACCCCTCCGGCCTCGTCCCCTTCCTCATCGACTGGAGCGCCACGGTCCACCCCACCGCCTCCGACCTGCCCGTCACACCCCTGCTGTCCCTCTCCGCGAGCACGCCCGACCCGGACGAGATCCGCCCCCTGCTGTCGGCACTCGGCACGGACCTCGACCTCACGCCGGGCCCGGTGGGGATCTCCTGGACGGTGGACACGCCGAGGGGGCCGGTCACGTTCCACTAGGTGTCCGATTCCTTCAAGACCCGACGAGGCCCGGCTGCCTACGTTGGCCGCATGACTCCACGATTCGATGCCATCGGCCTCGTCGTCTCCGACATGGCCGCCTCGGTCGCCTTCTACCGCCGCCTGGGCTTCGCGTTCCCCGAGAACGCCGAGCACGAGCCCCACGCCGAGGCCGAACTCCCGGGCGGGCTACGCCTGCTGCTCGACACCGAGAAATCGGTGCGGTCCTTCCTCCCGCAGTGGCGGCCGCCCAGCGGAGGCGGCCGCCACTCCCTGGCGATGCGCTGCGACGACCCGACGGAGGTCGACGCGGTGTACGAGGAACTGGTCGGCGCCGGCTACCACGGCGAGCTCAAGCCGTGGGACGCCTTCTGGGGCCAGCGGTACGCCTCCGTGCAGGACCCGGACGGAAACGGCGTCGACCTGTTCGCGCCGCTACCCGCCGCGCCGGCCGAGTAGCTCCCCGAGCGGCAGTCCGGCGAGCTCCTTGACGTCCCGGGCCAGGTGGGCCTGATCGGCATACCCGGCCCGCGCGGCGGTGTCCGCGAAGGGCGTACCGCCGCGGGCCAGGGCGAGCGCGCGTTGCAGGCGCAGGATGCGGGCGAGCGTCTTGGGACCGTACCCGAAGGCGGCGAGCGACCTGCGGTGCAACTGGCGTGCGCCGAGGCCGAGTTCGTCGGCGGTGGCGGCGACAGGTCGGCCGGTGTGGAGGGCCCGGACCAGCCTGTCCAGCAGGGGGTCCGGTGGGGTCGCGCGTTCCAGTGCGACCTCTTCGAGCGCCGTCGCGGGGTCAGCGGCGGCCGCGACACGTCCTTGCAGTCGTCGCACCTCCGCCGCGGGCCACAGCTCGGCCAACTCCACACGTCGGTCCCGCAGTTCGTTCGCCGGCGCCCCGAAGAAGGCGGGCGCGGTGCCCGGGCGGAAGCGCAGCCCCACCCATGTGCTCGGCGGCCCCTGCGTGAGGTACGCCCGCGTATCGGGCCCGGCGACGAGCAGCCGCCCGTCGTTCCAGAGCAGGTCCATGCACCCGTCGGGCAGCACACGCCCGGGCCCACCGGGCACATTGGTCCACACCACGGCGCCAGGCAGCCGAGACCTCCACTCCGCGTACATACGAGCGAGGCTACGCCGCAACGCCCCTCAGAGGCGCGGGGCTGTGTCGATGTGCGGGTCCGCCGCGCGGGCGCGATCAGCCACGACGCGCCCGCACCCCGTGAAGCACCGGCACCCCGACGGCGAACCCCGCTACCCCTCGGCCCTCCGGCTCCGATGCTCCTGCGGACTCACCCCGTAGACCCGCTTGAACGCACTGGACAACGCGAACGCGCTCCCATATCCCACCTGCCGCGCAATCGCATCCAGCGTGTCATCGCTGTCCCGCAACGCATCCGCCGCAAGCCCGAGCCGCCACCCCGTCAGATACGTCATCGGCGGCTCCCCCACCAGCTCCGTGAACCGGCGGGCCAGCGCCGCCCGGGACACCCCCGCCTTGGTGGCCAGCGAGGCCACCGTCCAGGGATGGGCCGGGTCGTCCTGGACGAGACGCAGCACGCGGCCGACGACCGGGTCCGCCATGGCCCGGTACCAGGCCGGGGCCGCCGCCTCCGGACGGGAGAACCAGGCCCTGAGCGCGGCGATGACCAGCAGGTCCAGCAGCCGGTCCAGGACGACCTCCTGCCCGGGCTCGTCGCGGACGATCTCCTCCATGAGGTACGGCGTGAGGGGGCAGTCCCACACGTCGGCCGTGAGGGACAGCAGCGGCGGCAACGCGTTCAGCAGCCGCCCGCTGATCTCGCCCTGCCACAGATAGGTGCCGATCAGCATCACGGCCGAGCCGTCGAGCCGGTCCCCCCAGGTGCGCACGCCCAGGTCCATCGAGCCGTTGAGGGTGCGTCCGTCGGGGTAGCGGCACTCGGCGCCCGGCAGGATCAGTGTCTGGGGTGCGGTGCCGGGGTCGTCGGCGCAGGTGTAGGAGTCGGGGCCGCGGGCGATGGCGATGTCGCCGGGGCGCAGCCGGATCCTCCCCCGGCCTTCGGCCGGGGGGACCTCCGTCTCGCTTCGCTCGCCCTGGTCGGGGATCACCCAGGCGTCGCCGCGGACCATGACCATGACGGTGAGCGGCGCGCGGTCCTCGACGCGGATGGACCAGGGCGGCTCGAAACACGCGCGGATCATGAAGGCGCCACGCGCGCGTGGACCCTCCAACAGGCCGGCAAGGGCGTCCATGCCGTCAGCCTAGACGTCCACGTATGGGAATGAGCCGTTCAGCGATGGGCTGTTGGGGCGCACGGCCGTTGACTGGAGGCATGACGGACAAGGCAGCCGAGACAGCGAACACGCAGCGGATGACGGTAGTGGTGACCGGGGCCTCGGGTCGTACGGGGAGCCGGGTGGCGGAAGCGGCGCGCGGGGCGGGGCTGACGGTGCGGGCCGCGTCCCGGGCGCGGGGCTTCGACTGGGAGGACCCGACGACATGGGCTCAGACCCTGCGGGACGCGGACGCGGCGTATCTGATGTACCCGTCCGACGTCGGCTCCCCGGCGGCGGCCGAGGGGGTCGGGGCGCTCGCCCGGGAGGCGGTCGGGCTCGGGGTGCGGCGGCTGGTGCTGCTGTCGGCGCGCGGTGAGGACCAGGCGCTGCCGACCGAGGCGGCGCTGACGTCGTCCGGCGCGGACTGGACGATCGTACGGGCCACGTGGTTCTCGCAGAACTTCAGCGAAGGGCCGCTGGTGGAGGGCATGGTCCACGGGGAGCTGGTCTTCCCGGCGGGCGAGGTGAAGGAGCCGTTCGTCGACGTGCGGGACATCGCGGACGTGGTGACGGCCGTGCTGACGTCCGGCGACCGGTATGTGGGACGGACACTGGAGCTGACCGGGCCGCGGCTGCTGTCCTGGCGGGAGGCGGTCGCGGAGATCTCCGAGGCGGCGGGCAGCACGATCACGTACACGCCGGTCCCGACCCGGGCCTACGGCCAGGCCCTGACCGGCTTCGGGGTGCCGGCCGAGGAGGTCGAGCTCCTGATCGAGGTCTTCGACACCCTCATGGACGGCCGCAACGCCCATGTCACGGGCGACGTCCGCGAGGTGCTGGGCCGCGAGCCGCGCGACTTCGCCGACTTCGCGCGGGAGGCCGCGGCGGCGGGGGCGTGGAAGGCCTGAGCCGACGGGCGGCCGTCCGGGCGGCCAAGGGTCCGGACGACAGGCCCTAGGAGTCCTCCGGCTTGTGCGGAGGATGGTGGTGGTGCGGGCTCTTCACATGGGTCCGCAGCCGCGACGTCACGTCCTCCGGCGGCAGGAAGCGCGTCCACCGCTCGGGGAACTCCGACGGCATGTCCGGGTCCTCGGGATCCTGCTCCTGGACCGCGGCCGTGCGGGCCACGTACTCGGCGACCTGGGCCTCGCGCAGCCGTTCGTTCGCGGCGCGGGCCGCGGCGGTCGCGGCGGCCGGCCAGACGCGGTCGATCGCGGCGTTGACCGCGGCCCCGACGAGCACGGCGAACGCGGACACGCCGATCCACAGCATCACGGCGACGGCGGCGGCGAGAGAGCCGTAGATCGACGCGCCCTCGATCGTGTTCGTCAGGTAGATGCGCAGCAGGAAGCTGCCCAGCACCCACATGCCGAGGGCGACCAGCGCGCCGGGCACGTCCTCGATCCAGGGGGAGCGGACCGGCACGGACACGTGATAGAGCGTGGTCAGGAACGCGATCGACAGGACGATCACGACGGGCCAGTACAGGACCTGCACCAGGGTCTCCGACCAGGGCACGATCCGTACGACCGCGTCCGGCCCCGCCACCATCAGCGGCAGCGCCACCGAGCCGATCAGCAGTGCGGCGATGAACAGCAGGAACGCCACCAGCCGGGTCTTGACGATGCCCCGGACGCCGTCGAGGCCGTACATCACGGTGATGGTGTCTATGAAGACGTTCACCGCCCGCGACCCCGACCACAGGGCGAACAGGAAGCCGACGGAGATGACGTCGGGGCGGCCGCCGTGCATCACGTCGTCCAGGATCGGCTGGGCGATCTGGCGCACGCCCTTGTCGGACAGGACGGTGCGCGAGGCCTCGATGAGGTTGGTCTCCAGGCTGCTGATGGTGTCGGTGCCGGTCCAGTCGTCGACGTAGCCGAGGAGGCCGATCATGCTGAGCAGCAGCGGCGGCACGGACAGCAGCGTGAAGAACGCGGCCTCGGCGGCGAGGCCCAGGATGCGGTACTCGATGCAGGAGTTGACGGTGTCCTTGATCAACAGCCAGGCGGTCCTGCGCTTCGAGACGTTCCGGTAGAGGACACGCGCGCGGTGGAGACGACCGGAGGGCCGCTGGGGGGATTCACTTGCTGGCTGCACGACCTAAAGGTATCCGCCGTGCGGGGGCGCACTCACCGCGGCGCCGGGTCCAGACGCCCGTCACCTGCCCGATCCCCTCTGCCGGTGCCGTGTCAGGGTGGAGACCGGCGCCCCACTCAGGGATAGGTTCACAGCCATGGCAGGAAGCACGCACATCGTGACCAACCAGCCCCCGCCCCTCGTCGGGTACGACGCCTACACCTCTGACCGGGCCCTGAGCGCGGCCGTCGAACGTCATCTCGATCCGGAGGTGCTGGCCGAGGCCCGGAGCGAGCTGGCGGCGCTCGGGAAGACCTGTGGATCGGCCCAGGTGCAGGAGTGGGGGGTGCTGGCCAACGAGAACCCGCCGACACTGCGCACCCACGACCGCTACGGCCACCGCATCGACGAGGTCGACTTCCATCCGTCCTGGCACCGGCTGCTCGGCAAGGGCGTCGCGGCGGGGCTGACCGCGGCCTGGGCCCGGCCGGGCGGGCATGTGCGACGGGCGGCCGCGTTCCTCCTGTGGACCCAGGTCGAGGCCGGCAACGGCTGCCCGCTGTCCATGACCCACGCGGCGGTCCCCGCCCTGCGCACGGACCCCGAGCTCGCCGCCGAGTGGGAGCCGCGCCTGACGTCCCTGATCTACGACCGTGAGCTGCGGCCCGCCGGGCAGAAGGCCGGGTCCCTGTTCGGGATGGGCATGACGGAGAAGCAGGGCGGCAGCGACGTACGCGCCAACGCGACGGCCGCCACCCCGCTCACCGAGGCCGGGACGTACACGCTGACCGGCCACAAGTGGTTCTGCTCGGCGCCGATGTCGGACGGCTTCCTGGTGCTCGCCCAGGCGCCGGACGGGCTGACCTGCTTCCTCGTGCCGCGCGTCCTGGACGACGGCGGCCGCAACGTGTTCCTGATCCAGCGCCTCAAGGACAAGCTGGGCAACCGCTCGAACGCCTCCGCCGAGGTCGAGTTCGACGGGACATGGGCGCGTCGGGTCGGCGCAGAGGGCCGCGGGGTGCGCACCATCATCGAGATGGTGGCGGCGACCCGCCTCGACTGTGTCCTCGGCTCGGCGGGACTGATGCGTCAGGCGGTCGCGCAGGCGATCCACCACTGCGCCCACCGCGAGGCGTTCGGCGGAAAGCTCGTCGACAAGCCGCTCATGCGCAACGTCCTGGCCGACCTGGCCGTCGAGTCCGAGGCGGCGACCACTCTCGCGCTTCGCCTCGCCGCCGCCTACGACGACGGCGGCGAGCAGGAGCGCGCCCTGCTGCGGATCGCGGTGCCGGCCGCCAAGTACTGGGTGACCAAGCGCTGTACGCCGCTCACGGTCGAGGCGTCCGAATGCCTGGGCGGCAACGGGTACGTCGAGGAGTCCGGCATGCCCCGCCTGGTCCGCGAGTCCCCCCTGAACTCGATCTGGGAGGGCGCGGGCAACGTCCAGGCCCTGGACGTACTGCGCGCGTTGCAACGTGAGCCCGCGGCCCTCAACGCCTACCTCCAGGAGGTCGGCAAGGCCCGCGGCGCCGACCACCGCCTGGACGCGGCGATCAAGGGACTGTTGACAGAACTCGCCGACCTGGAGGGCATCGAGTCCCGCGCCCGCCGCCTCACCGAACGCCTCGCCCTGGTCCTCCAGGGTTCCTTGCTGGCCCGGTTCGCACCACCGGAGGTCGCGGACGCGTTCTGTGCCTCGCGGCTGGGCGTAGACGGAGGCGCCGCGTTCGGGACGCTGCCGCACAGCTCGGGACTGACGGCCGTCGTGAACCGTGCAACGCCGGTGAGCTGACCGACCCAGAGGCGCGGGGCTGTGTCGATGTGCGGCTCCGCCGCGTGGGCGCGACCAGCCACAACGAACCCGCAGACGCCAACGAGACACCACCCGGCACCCACCCAAGGCGCCCTGCTCAACCGCCGGAGGTAGGGGGTGGTGCTGCGCCGACACGGCACCACCCCCACCATGGCCCGTTCGAGGCCGCGAACGCCGCTCGGGACGGCGTTGCTCAAGCTTCAATCAGGCAAGGCCGGTCCACCAGGGTTGCAAGGGGTTGCAACTTGTTGGCGACTGTGTGCGGAGTGTGTGCTTCCACGAGCGTCGAGCGGCACTATGAGACACACGGTCACGATCCAGCCGAACAGCGCAGCCGAACCAGGAGGACCCTTGCCGCTCTCGCCGACGAACGTGACGCAGCTGGCCGCCGTGGACGCGGCGCGGGCGGCGCGCGTACTCAGCGAGGTCCGCTCCGCCACGCTCTCCGGACAGCGCGCGCCCATCGCGCCGCGCCCGGTGATCGAGCAGTCCTGGTCACGCCTGCTGCGCAGCGGTGTCGATCCGGACCACGACTTCCGGTCCGGGCTGCTGTCCCGTGAGGAGGTGCAGCGGCGCCGGGAGGACACCACCCTCAGACACGTCCTGCCGGTGCTGCGCGAGGGCCTGCTGACGGTCGCGGACATCGCCCACCACATCATGGTCGTCGCCGACGACGAGGGCCGGGTGCTGTGGCGGGAGGGCAACTCCTCCGTGCTGCGCAAGGCGGACGGCCTCGGCTTCGAACTCGGCGCCGACTGGCGGGAGAGCGTCGTCGGCACGAACGGTGTGGGCACCCCGGCGGTCGTACGCCGGCCGGTGCAGGTGTTCGCCTCCGAGCACTTCCAGCGCTCGCAGACCTCCTGGACCTGCACCGGCGCCCCCATCACGGATCCGCGGGACGGCCGGCTGATCGGTGTGGTGGACGTCAGCGGGCCGCTGGAGACCATGCATCCGGCCACGCTCGCCTGGGTCGACTCGGTGGCCAAGCTCGCCGAGGCCCGGCTGCGGGAGCTGCATCTGACCTCGCTGGAGCGGTTGCGCGCGGTGGCGGCGCCGCTGCTTGCCCGGCTGCCGGGCCGGGCTCTGGCGGTGGACCGGGACGGCTGGACCGCGGCGGTGACCGGGATGCCGTACACGCACCGGATCACGCTGCCCAAGTCGCTGTCGCCGGGCCGCCGGTGGCTGACGCCGCTGGGCCTGTGCTCGGTGGAGCCGCTGGCGGGCGGCTGGCTGCTGCGGGCCTGCGACGAGCCGGTGCCGCCCGGGGCGACGCGGATCGCGCTGGACCTGACCCAGCCGCGCCGCTGGTCGGTGACGGTGTCCGGCGGTGCGGGCACCTGGAGCCACGAACTGAGCCCCCGGCACGCCGAGTTGCTGTACCTGCTGGCCCTGCGCCGGTCCGGCCGCAGCGCGGCGGAGCTGGCCGAGGACATGTTCGGCGACGCGGGCCGTACGGTGACGGTGCGCGCCGAGATGTCACGGGTACGGCGCTATCTCGGGGCGTTCCTGGAGCATCGGCCGTACCGCTTCCGCGAGGACGCGGAGGTCGAGGTGCTGCTGCCGGACGACCCCCGCGATCTGCTGCCGCACTCGACGGCGCCGGCGGTGGTGGTGCGGGGCGGATCCCGGCCGGCCTGACCTGAGTCCAGCGGCCCGCGGGGTGCATCTTCCGCATATTTGCGGGGTCTTAGTCCGCAACCGTGCTCGACTGCCGTAGCATCCCTGTACGGGCCACCCCACCTGCTCCTTTGGTCAACGCACGGACCAATAGCCGCAGTTGGCCCGCCTCGGGAGGTTGTGATGAAGCACCGCGGCAGACACCGTCGACGCAAGCAGGGCCGCGCGGCGCGCGCGTTCCTCGCCGGAACCGCCCTGGCCCTCACCGCCGCCGCGACGATGATCAGCGCGTCACAGGCCACGGTCGGCGACAACCCCGGGGCGCTGGAGCCTCTCACCAGGGCCGCGGAGACCCGCGCTCTGCGTCTTCAGGAGCAGCTGGTCCCGCAGGCCACCCTCGATGAACTCGCCTCCGGGATGGGCAAGCCGGTCGGTGTCCGTGCCGTCCTGGAGACCGCCGACCGGAGCCTGCGCACCGCGTCCGCCTGTACGGCGACCGAGCGCACGGCGCTTCCGGTCGCGCCGACGGCCACGCGCGCGTACTGCTGGGACGCCGCCGACACCCGGGCCTGGCGGGCCGGCGCGGTCACCACCTCGGGGGACGCCGACGACGACGGCTGGTGGAACGACAACCGGGTGCTGCTCTCCGGCTGGAACCAGGGCACGGCCGACCGCGGTCTCGCCCGGGTCGCCTTCGTCGACGCGAACGACCTGGGCCGTCTCCGGTACGCGTCGGCCCTCCTCGTCGTCCCGGTGGACGGCGGCCGGGACTACCGCGCTCTGACGTCCCGGCTGTCGGGCATGGTCTGGTACCAGGACAAGCTGCTGGTCACCGCCGGCGACGGGCTGTACGTGTACGACATGAACCGCGTCCAGCGCACCACGGTGGACAGCGCCGCGGTGGGCCGCGTCGAGGAAGGCTGGTCGGCCCACGGCTACCGCTTCGTCCTGCCGGCCGTCGGCTCGTACCGCCTGACCGGCGGGAGCGCGGCCCCCGCCCTCGGCGGCATCTCCCTCGACCGCGGCACGGCACCCGACAGCCTGGTCGCGAGCGAGCGGACCGCCGCCGACAGCGACCGGCCCGCCCGTCTGTGGCGCTACGACTTCAGCAAGGACCCGGCCCGCCCCGGTCTGCTGTCCACCGACGCCACCGGATCCGCGTCGGCGGTCGAGGCCTATCAGACGGAGGCCTCCGGCATCGCGGGGGTCCTGTCGCACCCTTCCGCCGGGACGGACCGTTCCGACTGGTACGTCAGTCGCGCCCCGGGCTCCACCGACCGGCAGGGCAGCCTGTGGCGCCAGGACAGCGAGGGCGCCGAGGCGACCCGCTGCGGCTCGGAGGATGCCCCACGCTGCTGGGGCGTCCAGGCCGGCCCGCTGTCGTACTGGCAGGAGACCGGCGAGGTCTGGTCCCAGTCGGGCCGGGCGCTGTTCGCCGTGCCGCTGGCGTCGATCGACAGGGCGCTGGGGTAGCGGACCGCCCTGGGCGGGCCCACGGGGATCCCGATCGACAGACCGGCCACTCGGATGGTTCCCTGGCCGTCATGACCAACATCCCCGTGACCACCTGGTCCCTGGAGCAGACCTCTCCGACCGACCTCCTCCCGGCCGCCGGCCCGGAGGGCGACGTTCGGATCGTCCGCTCCGGGGTGCCCTCCCCCGAGTTCAGCCGGTTCCTGTACGCGTCCGTGGGCGGGGACATCCGCTGGGTGGACCGGCTGAGCTGGACGTACGCGCGGTGGCGGGAGCACCTGGAGCGTCCGGGTGTCGAGACGTGGGTCGCCTACGACCAGGGGACGCCCGCGGGGTACGTGGAGCTGAGCGCCCAGGACGACGGGGTCGTGGAGATCGAGTACTTCGGGCTGATTCCCGCCTTCCGCGGACGCCGCATCGGCGGACATCTGCTCTCGTACGGCGCCGCCCGCGCCTGGGACCTCGCGGACCGCTGGCCGGGGCTGGCGCAGACGAAGCGGGTCTGGCTGCACACGTGCAGCAAGGACGGGGAGCACGCCATGGACAACTATCTGCGGCGTGGCTTCAAGCTCTTCGACACCAAGGTCGAGGAGGAGGCCGTGGTGGCCTCGCCCGGTCCGTGGCCCGGGGCTTACCCTGGCTGAGCCGGGGAGAAACGGTCCATTACGGGCCATGTGACCGACACCACCCTTGTCTCACGCTACGAGACAAGGGTGTCCACATATTGGGCGAAGCTGGACGCTGTCCAGATCACCGTGACACGCTTCCGTCATGTCTGGAACTGGAATTGCCTTGGTGAGTCGGCGGCACGTCGACCTCGGCCGCATGTCCAGCGCCATCTGTCCGGCGCGCTGACAGCCCCCGCAGCGCCCGACATCTCCCTCTTCTCGCTTCATTCCCGCGCAATGACGCGCACATCTACCCATGCGCGCGTATGCGCAGGTCAGAGCCGCATTCCCGCCTGTCCCGAAGGACGTATCAACCATGGCCGCCACCCCGCAGAAACCTGCCGCCACGACTCCCCGCCGCAAGGTGAGCCGTCACCGCGGTGAGGGTCAGTGGGCGATGGGGCACCACACCCCGCTCAACGGCAACGAACAGTTCAAGAAGGACGACGACGGTCTCAATGTGCGGACACGCATTGAGACGATCTACTCCAAGCGGGGCTTCGACTCGATCGACCCCAACGACCTGCGCGGCCGGATGCGCTGGTGGGGCCTGTACACCCAGCGCAAGCCCGGGATCGACGGCGGCAAGACCGCGATCCTGGAGCCGGAGGAGCTGGACGACAAGTACTTCATGCTGCGGGTGCGGATCGACGGCGGTCGCCTCACCACCCAGCAGCTGCGGGTGATCGGCGAGATCTCGCAGGAGTTCGCGCGCGGCAGCGCGGACATCACCGACCGGCAGAACATCCAGCTGCACTGGATCCGCATCGAGGACGTGCCGGAGATCTGGGACCGGCTGGAGGCCGTCGGGCTGTCCACCACCGAGGCCTGCGGCGACTGCCCGCGCGTCGTCATCGGCTCGCCGGTCGCCGGTATCGCCGAGGACGAGATCATCGACGGCACCTGGGCGATCGACGAGATCCACGAGCGGTACATCGGCAGCAAGGAGTTCTCCAACCTGCCCCGCAAGTTCAAGACGGCGATCTCCGGCTCCCCGCTCCTCGACGTGGTCCACGAGATCAACGACATCGCGTTCGTCGGCGTCGACCACCCCGAGCACGGCCCCGGCTTCGACCTGTGGGTCGGCGGCGGCCTGTCGACCAACCCGAAGATCGGCGTCCGGCTCGGCGCCTGGGTGCCGCTGGCGGAGGTCCCGGACGTCTGGGCGGGCGTGGTCGGAATCTTCCGCGACTACGGATACCGGCGCCTGCGCACGAGGGCCCGTCTGAAGTTCCTGGTCGCGGACTGGGGCCCGGAGAAGTTCCGCCAGATCCTGGAGGACGAGTACCTCAAGCGGAAGCTGGCCGACGGTCCCGCGCCCGCCGAGCCCACCGAGCGCTGGCGTGACCACGTCGGTGTGCACCGGCAGAAGGACGGCCGTTTCTACGTCGGTTTCGCGCCACGCGTCGGCCGGGTCGACGGCGCCACGCTGACGAAGATCGCCGAGGTGGCCGAGGCCCACGGTTCGGGCCGGATCCGGACCACCGTCGAGCAGAAGATGATCGTCCTCGATGTCGAGGAAGCGCAGGTCGAGCCGCTGGTCGAGGCCCTGGAGGCACTGGACCTGACGGCCAAGCCCTCTCCGTTCCGGCGCGGCACCATGGCCTGCACCGGCATCGAGTACTGCAAGCTCGCCATCGTCGAGACGAAGGCGCGCGGCTCCCAGCTGATCGACGAACTGGAGCGCCGCATCCCGGACTTCGACGAGCCGCTCACCATCAACCTCAACGGCTGCCCGAACGCCTGCGCGCGTATCCAGGTTGCGGACATCGGTCTCAAGGGCCAGCTGGTCCTGAACGACCAGGGCGAGCAGGTCGAGGGCTACCAGGTGCACCTCGGTGGCGCGCTCGGTCTGGAGGCCGGGTTCGGGCGCAAGGTGCGTGGCCTGAAGGTCACCTCCGACGAGCTGCCCGACTACGTCGAGCGGGTCCTCAAGCGCTTCCAGGCGGAGCGCGAGGAAGGCGAGCGGTTCGCCACCTGGGCCGCGCGCGCCTCCGAGGAGGCCCTCTCATGAGCGAGCGGGCCGCCCCCTTCTACTGCCCCTACTGCGGCGACGAGGACCTCCGGCCCAGTGAAGCCTCGGAGGGCAGCCACGGCGCGTGGGAATGCGCGGCGTGCAACCGCGCATTCCAGTTGAAGTTCCTCGGGGTGCTCGCCCAGGGCCTTCAGCGCCACGACGCAGGGGGAAAACAGATATGACGACACTTCAGGAAGAGCGCACGACAGACGATCTGAAGGCGCTCGCCGAGCAGGCGGGCCGCGACCTGGAGGACGCCTCCGCGCTGGAGATCCTCCAGTGGGCGGTCGACACCTTCGGGGACCGCTTCTGCGTGACCTCGTCGATGGAGGACGCGGTGGTCGCCCACCTCGCGTCCCGCGCGAGGCCCGGGGTGGACGTCGTGTTCCTCGACACCGGCTACCACTTCGAGGAGACCATCGGCACCCGGGACGCGGTCGAGGCCGTGATGGACGTCAACGTCATCACCCTCACCCCCCGTCAGACGGTCGCCGAGCAGGACGCCGAGTACGGCCCCCGGCTGCACGACCGCGACCCCGACCTGTGCTGCAAGCTCCGCAAGGTCGAGCCGCTGGAGCGGGGCCTGAAGGGCTATGTGGCCTGGGCGACCGGACTGCGCCGCGACGAGTCCCCGACCCGGGCGAACACCCCGGTCGTCGGCTGGGACGACAAGCGCCAGAAGGTGAAGATCTCCCCGATCGCCCGCTGGAGCCAGGACGACGTGGACGCCTACGTCGCCGAGCACGGCGTCCTCACCAACCCGCTGCTGATGGACGGTTACGCCTCCGTCGGCTGCGCGCCCTGCACCCGCCGGGTCCTGGAGGGCGAGGACGCGCGCGCCGGCCGCTGGGCGGGCCGCGCCAAGACCGAGTGCGGGCTGCACGGCTGACCCATGACCGAGTTTTCTACGTTTTCTGCGTTTTCCGCGGATTCTGCGAATTTGGAGAACCACGTGACGAGCGGAGCCACCGTCTGGCTCACGGGTCTGCCGAGCGCCGGCAAGACCACCATCGCCTACGAGCTGGCCGGCCGGCTCCGCGAGGAGGGCCACCGCGTCGAGGTGCTCGACGGCGACGAGATCCGCGAGTTCATCTCGGCGGGCCTCGGCTTCAGCCGCGAGGACCGGCACACCAACGTGCAGCGCATCGGCTTCCTCGCCGAACTGCTCGCCCGTAACGGCGTGAAGGCGCTCGTCCCGGTGATCGCGCCCTACGCCGACAGCCGCGACGCGGTGCGGGGGCGCCACCAGGAGAGCGGGACGGCGTACATCGAGGTGCACGTGGCCACTCCGGTCGAGGTGTGCTCCGTACGCGATGTGAAGGGTCTTTACGCCAAGCAGGCCGCCGGCGAGCTGAGCGGACTGACCGGGGTCGACGACCCGTACGAGGCGCCCGAGTCGCCCGATCTGCGCATCGAGTCCCAGAACCAGACCGTCCAGGAATCCGCGGGCGCGGTCCACGCGCTGCTCACCGAGAGGGGACTGGCATGACGACGACCGTTGCCACGGTCAAGGGGGGCGAAGACGGTACGGACTCCCCGTACGCCCTCTCCCACCTGGACGCGCTGGAATCCGAGGCCGTCCACATCTTCCGTGAGGTGGCGGGCGAGTTCGAGCGGCCGGTGATCCTGTTCTCCGGCGGCAAGGACTCCATCGTCATGCTGCACCTGGCGCTGAAGGCGTTCGCGCCGGCGCCGGTGCCCTTCACGCTGCTGCACGTCGACACGGGGCACAACTTCCCCGAGGTCATCGAGTACCGCGACCGTACGGTCGAGAAGCACAACCTGCGGCTGCACGTCGCGTCGGTGCAGGACTACATCGACCGGGGTGTGCTCAAGGAGCGCCCGGACGGGACGCGTAACCCGCTGCAGACGGTGCCGCTGACGGAGAAGATCCAGAGCGAGAAGTTCGACGCGGTGTTCGGCGGCGGACGCCGGGACGAGGAGAAGGCGCGGGCCAAGGAGCGCGTCTTCTCGCTGCGGGACGAGTTCTCGCAGTGGGACCCGCGCCGCCAGCGGCCCGAGCTGTGGAACCTGTACAACGGCCGCCACGCGCCCGGCGAGCATGTGCGCGTGTTCCCGCTGTCCAACTGGACCGAGCTCGACGTCTGGCAGTACATCGCCCGTGAGGGCATCGAGCTGCCGGAGATCTACTTCGCGCACGAGCGTGACGTGTTCGCCCGCAGCGGCATGTGGCTGACCGCGGGCGAGTGGGGCGGGCCCAAGGAGGGCGAGACCGTCGAGAGGCGGCTCATCCGCTACCGGACCGTCGGTGACATGTCCTGCACGGGTGCCGTCGACTCCGACGCCGTGACCCTGGAGCAGGTGATCGCCGAGATCGCCGCCTCCCGGCTCACCGAGCGCGGCGCCACCCGTGCCGACGACAAGCTCTCCGAGGCCGCGATGGAAGACCGTAAGCGCGAGGGGTACTTCTAAGCATGAGCACGATCACGACCGAGGAGCTCTCGGCCACCACCCTGCTGCGGTTCGCCACCGCGGGCTCCGTCGACGACGGCAAGTCCACCCTGGTCGGCCGGCTGCTGCACGACTCCAAGTCGGTGCTCGCCGACCAGCTGGAGGCCGTGGAGCACGCCTCCCGCAACCGCGGCCAGGAGGCGCCCGACCTGGCGCTGCTGACGGACGGCCTGCGGGCCGAGCGTGAGCAGGGCATCACGATCGATGTGGCGTACCGCTACTTCGCCACGCCCCGGCGCCGGTTCATCCTCGCCGACACCCCCGGCCATGTGCAGTACACCCGCAACATGGTCACCGGCGCGTCGACGGCCGAGCTGACGGTGATCCTCGTCGACGCCCGCAACGGCGTCGTCGAGCAGACCCGCCGGCACGCGGCGATCGCGGCCCTCCTCCGGGTGCCGCACGTCGTGCTCGCCGTGAACAAGATGGACCTGGTCGACTACCAGGAGCCCGTGTTCGCCGCGATCGCCGAGGAGTTCACGGCGTACGCGCTCGAACTGGGCGTCCCGGAGATCACCGCGATCCCGATCTCGGCGCTGGCCGGCGACAACGTGGTGGACCCGTCCGCGAACATGGACTGGTACGGCGGGCCGACCTTCCTGGAGCACCTGGAGACGGTCCCGGTCACCCACGACCTGAGCCACTGCCACGCCCGGCTGCCCGTGCAGTACGTGATCCGGCCGCAGACCGCCGAGCTCCCCGACTACCGGGGCTACGCCGGTCAGATCGCCGCCGGTTCCTTCCGGGTCGGCGAGTCGGTGACCGTGCTGCCGTCGGGCCGTACGTCGAAGATCACCGGCATCGACCTGCTGGGCGAGCCCGTGGACATCGCGTGGACCACGCAGTCGGTGACCCTCCTGCTGGAGGACGACATCGACATCTCGCGCGGCGACCTGATCGTGCCGACCAAGGACGCGCCCGCGACGACCCAGGACATCGAGGCCACCGTCTGCCATGTCGCCGACGCCCCGCTGACGGTCGGTCACCGGGTGCTGCTCAAGCACGGCACCCGCACGGTCAAGGCGATCGTCAAGGACATCCCGTCCCGGCTCACGCTCGACGACCTGTCCCTGCACCCGCACCCGGGACAGCTCGTCGCCAACGACATCGGCCGGGTGAAGATCCGCACCGCCGAGCCGCTGCCGGTCGACTCCTACGCCGACTCCCGCCGTACCGGATCGTTCATCCTGATCGACCCGAACGACGGCACCACGCTCACCGCGGGCATGGTCGGCGAGTCGTTCGCCTCGCCGGAGCCGGTCAAGGACGAGGCCGAGGACGACGGGTGGGACTTCTGACATGAAGGCCCACGACGTCTACTCCACGTTCGCGAAGGAGGGCGGCCGCGTCGGCAGCGGCGCCGTCGGCAGCGGGCAGGGCGGAGTGGCGCGATGTGTGCGCTGACCCGCGTGCACCGCATGCGCGCCGTTCCGTACGAACCTGCCGACTCCCCGGCCACGACCTGACACGGGCGTAGCGCCGGGCCACCGAGAGGAACACCTCCCGTGCCTGCCACCCCCGCCCTCCGACGGACGTTCGCCGTCCTGGCCGCGCTGCCGCTGCTGGCCCTCGCGGCCTGCGGCTACGGCTCCCAGGCCAAGGAGAACACGGAGCACGCCATCGCCGGGGCGGCCAAGGTCGACGGCCTGGACTCGGTGCGGATCGGCTACTTCGGGAACCTCACCCACGCCACGGCGCTGGTCGGCCGGCACGAGGGGCTGTTCCAGAAGGAGCTGGGCGGCACGACGGCGGAGTACGCCACGTTCAACGCCGGCCCCTCGGAGATCGAGGCGCTCAACTCCCAGTCCATCGACATCGGCTGGATCGGGCCCTCCCCCGCCATCAACGGCTACCTCAAGTCGAACGGCACCAACCTGCGGATCATCTCCGGGTCGGCCTCGGGTGGCGTGAAGCTGGTCGTCAACCCCGAGAAGATCAAGTCCCTGAAGGACGTCAAGGGCAGGAAGATCGCCACGCCGCAGCTCGGCAACACCCAGGACGTGGCGTTCCTCAACTGGATCTCCGGGCAGGGCTGGAAGGTCGACGCGGAGAGCGGCAAGGGTGACGTCTCCGTCGTCCGTACGGACAACAAGATCACGCCGGACGCC
>NZ_LGUR01000204.1 GCF_001270495.1 Streptomyces viridochromogenes | reverse complement strand
GGCGCCGGTGTCGCCCTCGCTGGGGGCTGCCGCCCCCAGACCCCGGCTATCGGCCTGAGCGGCCTCGTCCTCAATCGCCGGACGGGCTGGAGTGCCTGGGCCGGTGTTGGGCAGTCGCCTGCCTGATCCGGCCGTACAACACCAACCCCCGCGCCAAGAACCCCACCGCCCCCGTCGCCAGCACCGCCCGTACGACGTTCCACGCCAACCACGGATCCTCGAACTCCTCCCGCAGGGCGGCCGGATCCCCGGTGCCCTTCAGGCTGTCGTTCAGCGGGATGTTGAAGGCGACGGTGACCATGAAGGCCAGCCCGTACGCGGCCAGCGCCGCCCATACCCATCCCCGGTACGGCGCCCCGCGCACCTGCCACGCCGACACACCTGTCAGCACCAGCGCCCCGAAGAAGCCCAGGAAGAACACCGGGTTCTCGAACGCGTCGTTGATGTCGCGCATGACCTCGACATACACCCGGTCATCGCTCCGCGCCAACCCCGGCATCACCCCGCAGGCGAAGATGTAGAAGGCCCCGGCGATCAGGCCCATGGCGACCGTGGCCGCGCCCAGTACCGTTCCGACGACCGTGCTGTTCCGTGTGCTCATGTCCTCCAGTCAACGGACCCGCGGCCCGCCCGGACATGGCCGTCACGCGCAGCCCCATAAGCGGTCGTCCAGCGCCAACCGCCGGTACGAGGGGTTCCGGCTCCGCCTGTGGGCAGGCACTGTTAGAGGGAACGGTTCCCCAGCTCTCCTCTCCCCAGCTCTCCTCTCCGCATCTCACCGACCCCTCATGACCGGGGTGACCCCTAGGCGGTGACAGGCACATGGCACTGGGTACGGCCACGGGCGCGTACGACCTGCGATTCGGCGCCGGGCGGATCTCTCTGGATCTCCTCGCGACCAGCCACCCCGAGGAGCGGTTCGACTCCGTCGAGGTGCTGCGCGCCTGGATCGTCGGGGCCGGTCTGGCGCCGCCGGGCACGCCGCTGGCACACGCCGACGCCGCCTGGCTCGTCGGGTTCCGTGAACTGCGCGGACGTATCGGACAGTTGGTGCGCGGCGGACTCGCCCCCGAGCCCTGGCCGTCGTACGACATCGCGCTCGCCCGGGTCAACGACATCGCCCGCGCGGCGCCACCCGCCCCCCGTGCCGTACGCGGTGAAGACGGGACCCTCGTCCGGCAGTTGGATCATCCGCCGGAGTGCGCCGCGCTGCTCGGCGCGCTCGCGCGGGACGTCCTGGAACTGCTCACCGATCCGGTCGCGCGGGCCGGGCTGAGGGAGTGTGAGGGGGACAACTGCCCGATCGTTTATGTCGATTCGTCCCGGGGGCGCAGGAGGCGCTGGTGCTCCAGTGAGGTCTGCGGGAATCGGGAAAGGGTCGCCCGGCATCGCCGTCGCGCGGCTCTCGCGCGCGCCTGACAGCCCGTTATGCGGCTTCTGTGGAACGGCTGTCGAAGTGATTTCGATTACATGCCGTTTACCTACGCCCCCGTAGGGAAGCTCCTTTTCGATCTTGCCGATGTGACGGAAATGTAAAGATCGCACGGTGGGAATGTGCTGCCATGTCCCGCTCGTCACGTCACTCCGAAGAAAACTGTCGCCTCACTTTGAACACTCAACGGGCCGTTTCCGTACGGGTGGTCGAGCGACCGACTGGGGGAACCCCCGGACATCGGAGGTGGGCGTGCGCAAGGATTCCGTCGTGGCCAATGAACGTGGATCGAGGGCCCGACATCGCATGTCCCAGCCCTCGGAACCAGATGAGGAGCTGATGCGTGCGCTGTACAGAGAGCACGCCGGACCCCTCCTCGCGTATGTCCTTCGACTGGTCGCCGGTGATCGGCAACGAGCAGAGGACGTCGTGCAGGAGACGCTCATCCGTGCCTGGAAGAACGCCGGACAGCTCAATCGAGCGACCGGATCGGTACGCCCCTGGCTGGTGACGGTCGCCCGGCGCATCGTCATCGACGGCCACCGCAGTCGGCAGGCCCGGCCGCAGGAGGTCGATCCGTCGCCGCTGGAGGTCATCCCCGCGGAGGACGAGATCGACAAGGCGCTGTGGCTGATGACGCTGTCGGACGCACTCGACGACCTGACCCCCGCCCACCGGGAGGTCCTGGTCGAGACGTACTTCAAGGGGCGTACGGTCAACGAGGCGGCCGAAACGCTGGGCATACCCAGCGGCACCGTTCGCTCCAGGGTGTTCTATGCCCTGCGGTCGATGAAGCTGGCTCTGGAGGAGCGGGGGGTGACGGCGTGATGAGTGTTTACGGGGGAAACCAGGGATTCGGGATGGGCGGTTCGGGTATGTCTGGTCCCATGCAGGGACATCCTGCCCCGAGCGAGCACGAGACCGTCGGCGCCTACGCCCTCGGGATCCTCGACGACGCCGAGGCAACCGCTTTCGAAGCGCACCTCGCGACCTGCGAATGGTGCGCCCAGCAGCTGGACGAGCTCGCCGGAATGGAACCGATGCTGGCGGCCCTCGCCGACCTGCCCGGTGCCGGCACGCCCGCGATCGGTGACTCCCTGTCCGCCAAGCCCAGCCCGCGCCTGGTGAACAAGCTCGTCGACGAGGTCGCCGAGCGCCGCGCCCAGAAGCGCCGGCGTGGCTTCTACATGGTCGCCGCGGCGGCCGCGCTGATCGTCGGCGGCCCATTCGTGGCCGTGGCGACGAACGGCGGCGACGGTGGCGGTGGCAGCGAGGAGAACCGGACCGTGCAGGCGGCCAACCCCGCCAAGGACCTGTTCACCGGCATCGAGAACAAGGTCTCGGGGACCGACTCGACGACCGGCGTCAGCGCGACCGTCGCCCTGTCGGAGAAGCTCTGGGGCACCGAGACGGCCCTCGAACTCAAGGGCGTCAAGGGTCCGCTCAAGTGTTCCCTGATCTTCGTCAGCAAGGACGGCGAGCGTGAGACGGCCGCCTCCTGGTCCGTCCCGAAGTGGGGCTACGGCATCCCGGACGCCAAGACCGAGCAGGCCAGGAACCCGCTCTACGTCAGCGGCGGCGTCTCCATGGCCCCCGACGACGTCGATCACGTCGAGGTCATGGACTTCGACGGAAAGAAGATCGTCGAGGTCGACGTGTAGTCGCCGTAGCGATTCCGGGTCTCCTTCGCGTACGGTTGACGGCTGCCCAGCACGTCAGAAGGGGGCCCGGTGGCCGCTCAGGCTCCACAGGAAACCGCGCTCGAAGACTCCCTGAGAGACCGGGAGATCGGCGTCGAACAGGAACACCTGGACCGGGTGTACCGACGGCTCGAGGAGAAGATCCACGAGGCGGAGTTCCTCATGAACGACGCGGCCCAGCGCGGCCAGGTCGGTACGCCCGGCGCACTCGCCGAGCGGGACGCGCAGGTCTTCCGGGCGGGCGTCCACCTCAATCGGCTCAACAACGAGTTCGAGGACTTCCTCTTCGGCCGGATCGACCTGCTGCCCGGCAAGGACGGAAAGAAGGGACCCGACGGCGCGTACACCGCCGTCGAGCCCGCCGAGGGCGCGGTCCGGGCGGACAACACCGCCGACATCGCCGAGACGCTGCACATCGGCCGTATCGGTGTGCTCGACCAGGACTACGCCCCGCTGGTCATCGACTGGCGGGCCCCGGCCGCGGCGCCGTTCTACCGCTCCACCCCGGTGGATCCGGGGCGGGTCGTACGACGCCGGGTCATCCGTTCCAAGGGCCGCCGCGTGCTGGGCGTCGAGGACGACCTCATGCGCCCCGAGCTCAAGGCGTTCCTCGGCGGGGACGAGCTGGCCGTCATCGGCGACGGCGCCCTCATGGCCGCCCTCGGCCAGGCCCGCAGCCACACCATGCGGGACATCGTGGCCTCCATCCAGGCCGAGCAGGACCTGGTCATCCGCGCCCCCGCCGCCTCCGTGACGTATGTCGAGGGCGGTCCGGGGACGGGGAAGACGGCCGTGGCCCTGCACCGCGCCGCCTACCTCCTCTACCAGGACCGGCGCCGGTACGCGGGCGGCATCCTGATCGTCTCCCCGACCCCGCTGCTCGTGGCGTACACCGAGGGCGTCCTCCCCTCCCTCGGCGAGGAGGGCCAGGTCGCCATCCGCGCGATCGGCTCACTCGTCGACGGAGCCGAGGCCACGCTGTACGACTCCCCGTCCACGGCCCGCGCCAAGGGCTCGTACCGCATGCTCAAGGTGCTGCGGAAGGCCGCGCGGGGCGCGCTGGAGCTGGGACGGACGGGCGGGGCCGTGCCCGGCCGGCCCGCCGTCGGTGCCGCGGGGGCCGACCGCACGGGGCAGCTCGCCTTCGGCGACGACGCCGAGCCCGAAGCGCGGACCCCCGCCGGACCCCCCGACCGGCTGCGCGTGGTCGCCTTCGGGCGCCGCCTGGAGCTGGAGGCCGACGCGCTGGAACGTATCCGCCGGACCACCCTCGGCGGTACGGCCCCCGTGAACCTGCTGCGCCCGCGCGCCCGCAAGCTGCTGCTCGACGCCCTGTGGGCGCAGTCGGGCGGCGCCACCCGCCACTCCGACCCCGAACTCGCCGCCGAACTGCGCTCCTCCTTCGACGAGGACGTCAGCACGGAGGACAGCTTCATCGCCTTCGTCGACGCCTGGTGGCCGGAGCTGACCCCGAGGAACGTCCTGGCGGCGATGGCCGACGAGCGCCGCCTCGGCCGCTGGGCGCGCCGCATCCTCAACCCGGGGGAGGTGCGCAAGGTCGCCCGCTCGCTCAAGCGGGACGGGTACTCCGTGCACGACATCGCCATGCTCGACGAGCTCCAGGCGATCCTCGGCACCCCGGCCCGCCCCAGGAAGAAGCGCGAACTGGACCCGCTCGACCAGCTCACCGGCCTGGAGGAGCTGATGCCGGTCCGCGAGGAGTCGCAGCGCGAGCGCGCCGAGCGGCTGGCGGCCGAGCGAGTCGAGTACGCGCACGTCATCGTCGACGAGGCCCAGGACGTCACGCCGATGCAGTGGCGGATGCTCGGTCGCAGGGGCCGCCACGCGACGTGGACGGTCGTCGGCGACCCGGCCCAGTCGTCCTGGTCCGACGTCGACGAGGCGGCCGAGGCACGCGACGAGGCACTGGGCACCCGCCCGCGCCGCCGCTTCCAGCTCACCGTGAACTACCGCAACCCGGCCGAGATCGCCCAGCTGGCGGCGAAGGTGCTGGCGCTGGCCATGCCGGGCTCGACCTCGCCGTCGGCCGTCCGCTCCACCGGCGTCGAGCCACGTTTCGTGACAACGGACAAGGGACGCGGCACGGTCGTACGGGACTCCCTCGCACAGACCGTCCGCGAGGAAGCCGCGCGCCTGCTCGACCGCGTCGACGGCACGGTCGGCGTCGTCGTCGCCATGCAGCGGCGCGACGAGGCGGCCAAGTGGCTCGCCGGACTCGGCGACCGGGTCGTGGCGCTCGGCAGCCTGGAGGCGAAGGGGCTGGAGTACGACGCGACGGTCGTCGTCTCCCCGGCGGAGATCGCGGACGAGTCGCCGGCCGGACTGCGCGTCCTGTACGTCGCGCTGACCCGGGCCACCCAGCAGCTGACGGTGGTGTCGGGGGAGCGGGACGAACCGGACGCTTCCGGGGTGCCGGACCTGCTCAGAGACTGATCCGACAGATTGATCCGGATGAACCACCGGTACGGGAATGGCCTTACGGGATCCGTTTGTTAGCCTGGGTGTGGCACCGGCTCGATCCAAGCCCCCGGGCCCAACCTTCGTCGCTACGAGCGACCACTTGCCGCGAGGCGAGCATGGCGGGTCGGTGTCATGAACGGAGAGAAGGGACCCACGTCACCTTGTGACGTGGGTCCCTTTTCATGAGAAGACGTGGCGAACAATACGTTCGCAATTCAAGCCCGGCTAACTCCTACTCGGCGGTAGGTGCGACGATCGGACGGCATACCCAGCGTCACAGGTGAAAGCAGAGGAAGTCGGCCATGGCAACGGCGCCCAGCGTCTCCTACTCGATGACGGTCCGGCTGGAGGTGCCCGCGAGCGGAACCGCGGTCTCTCAGCTCACCGGAGCCGTCGAGTCCCACGGAGGCTCGGTCACCGGCCTCGACGTCACCGCCTCCGGGCACGAGAAGCTCCGCATCGACGTCACCATCGCGGCCACCTCCACCGCGCACGCCGACGAGATCGTCGAACAGCTGCGCACCATCGAGGGCGTAACGCTCGGCAAGGTCTCCGACCGTACGTTCCTGATGCACCTCGGCGGCAAGATCGAGATGGCGTCCAAGCACCCCATCCGCAACCGTGACGACCTCTCGATGATCTACACGCCCGGCGTGGCCCGGGTCTGCATGGCGATCGCCGAGAACCCCGAGGACGCACGGCGTCTGACCATCAAGCGCAACTCCGTTGCGGTCGTGACGGACGGCTCGGCGGTGCTGGGCCTCGGCAACATCGGCCCGAAGGCCGCGCTGCCCGTCATGGAGGGCAAGGCGGCCCTCTTCAAGCGGTTCGCCGGCATCGACGCCTGGCCGATCTGCCTGGACACCCAGGACACGGACGCGATCGTCGAGATCGTCAAGGCGATCGCCCCCGGCTTCGCGGGCATCAACCTGGAGGACATCTCCGCGCCCCGCTGCTTCGAGATCGAGGCGCGGCTGCGCGAGGCCCTCGACATCCCCGTCTTCCACGACGACCAGCACGGCACGGCGATCGTCGTGCTGGCCGCCCTGACCAACGCACTTCGCGTGGCCGGCAAGGCAATTGAGAGCATTCGCGTGGTGATGTCCGGCGCCGGCGCGGCCGGTACGGCCATCCTCAAGCTGCTGCTCGCGGCGGGCGTGAAGAACGCCGTCGTCGCCGACATCCACGGCGTCGTGCACGCCGGCCGTGAGGACCTGCGGGAGGCTCCCGCGGACTCGCCGCTGCGCTGGATCGCCGACAACACCAACCCCGAGGGTCTCACCGGCACGCTGAAGGAGGCCGTGCACGGCGCGGACGTCTTCATCGGCGTCTCGGCCCCGAACGTCCTTGACGGCGACGACGTGGCCGCCATGGCCGACGACGCGATCGTGTTCGCGCTCGCGAACCCGGACCCCGAGGTCGACCCGGCAATCGCCCGTCAGACGGCCGCAGTTGTGGCCACGGGCCGCTCCGACTTCCCGAACCAGATCAACAACGTGCTGGTCTTCCCGGGTGTCTTCCGCGGTCTGCTCGACGCGCAGTCCCGCACGGTCAACACCGAGATGATGCTCGCGGCCGCCAAGGCACTGGCGGATGTGGTGACCGAGGACGAGCTGAACCCGAACTACATCATCCCGAGCGTGTTCAACGACAAGGTCGCGGGCGCGGTCGCCGGCGCGGTGCGCGAGGCCGCGAAGGCCGTCACGGCCGCGGGGTCGGGCGAGTAGCCAACCCGGTATGGGTGCCTCACAGCCCCGCGAAGTGTGCATGGGCTGTGAGGATCGCCACGGCAAGCCCTTGTACCGGCGCGTCGTGGAACCAAGGGCCTCTGCACGCCGTTTATCGTGACGGCCAAGCTCAGGCCCTCTCTTCGTGTGACTCCCAAGGGTGTTCTCACGACTCCTCCGGGCGCCGGATTGGCTTTCCCGCCGCAGGTAGGGGCAGGATGCGTCTCTGGGCGCGAGGGTCTGACGACGGACCCGGGTCCCGGGTCTCACCGAGGACCCTGGCAGCATCGACATCGCTGTGCCCGACATGCGGCCCCGCCGCGTGGCACGCCTCAAGGCAAATGAACACGGGAGTAACAACATGAACCGCAGTGAGCTGGTGGCCGCGCTGGCCGACCGCGCCGAGGTGACCCGCAAGGACGCCGACGCCGTGCTGGCCGCGTTCGCCGAGACCGTCGGCGAGGTCGTCGCCAAGGGCGACGAGAAGGTCACCATCCCTGGCTTCCTGACCTTCGAGCGCACCCACCGTGCCGCTCGCACCGCCCGCAACCCGCAGACCGGCGACCCGATCCAGATCCCGGCCGGCTACAGCGTGAAGGTCTCCGCGGGCAGCAAGCTGAAGGAAGCGGCCAAGGGCAAGTAAGGGCGCCTAGCGCTGTTGTGGCTTGGCGCCGTGGGCTGCGGGCCGGTTACGGCTGGTCGCGCCCACGCGGCGGTAGCCGCAAGTTCAGCACAGCCCCGCGCCCCTTTGGGGCGCTCAGCACAACGCCGATGGGGCGGTCACCCGAGTCCGGGTGACCGCCCCATCGGCGTACGTGTGTCAGCCCAGTGCCTTGCCCGGCAGCTCGACCTTGGCGCCCAGCTCCACCAGCTTCTCCATGAAGTTCTCGTAGCCCCGGTTGATCAGGTCGATGCCGTGGACCCGGGACGTGCCCTGGGCCGCCAGGGCGGCGATGAGGTACGAGAAGCCGCCGCGGAGGTCGGGGATGACCAGGTCGGCGCCCTGGAGCTTGGTGGGGCCGGAGACGACGGCGGAGTGCAGGAAGTTGCGCTGGCCGAAGCGGCAGTCGGAGCCGCCGAGGCACTCGCGGTACAGCTGGATGTGCGCGCCCATCTGGTTCAGGGCGGACGTGAAGCCGAGACGGGACTCGTAGACCGTCTCGTGGATGATGGACAGGCCCGTCGCCTGCGTGAGGGCCACCACCAGCGGCTGCTGCCAGTCCGTCTGGAAGCCGGGGTGCACGTCCGTTTCGAGGGCGATGGACTTCAACTGGCCGCCCGGGTGCCAGAAACGGATGCCCTCGTCGTCGATCTCGAAGGCGCCGCCCACCTTCCGGTAGGTGTTGAGGAACGTCATCATCGAGCGCTGCTGGGCGCCACGGACGTAGATGTTGCCCTCGGTCGCGAGCGCCGCGGACGCCCAGGAGGCGGCCTCCAGGCGGTCCGGGAGGGCGCGGTGGGTGTACCCGCCGAGGCTGTCCACACCGGTGATGCGGATGGTGCGGTCGGTGTCCATCGCGATGATGGCGCCCATCTTCTGCAGGACGCAGATGAGGTCCTCGATCTCCGGCTCCACGGCCGCGTTCGAGAGCTCGGTGACACCTTCGGCGAGGACGGCCGTCAGCAGGACCTGCTCGGTCGCGCCCACGGACGGGTACGGCAGCCGGATCTTCGTGCCGCGCAGCCGCTGCGGGGCCTCCAGGTACTGCCCGTCGGCCCGCTTCTCGATCGTCGCGCCGAACTGCCGCAGCACCTCGAAGTGGAAGTCGATGGGCCGGCCGCCGATGTCGCAGCCGCCGAGACCCGGGATGAAGGCGTGCCCGAGGCGGTGCAGCAGCGGACCGCACAGCAGGATCGGGATACGGCTGGAACCCGCGTGGGCATCGATGTCAGCGACGTTCGCGCTCTCCACGTGGGACGGGTCCATCACCAACTCGCCCGGTTCCTCACCCGGACGGACGGTCACCCCGTGCAACTGGAGCAGGCCGCGTACGACCCGCACGTCACGGATGTCCGGCACGTTGCGCATTCGACTCGGCGCGCTGCCCAGCAGGGCAGCCACCATGGCCTTCGGTACGAGGTTCTTCGCACCGCGGACACGGATCTCGCCCTCCAGCGGGGTTCCGCCGTGGACAAGCAGGACATCGTCGTTGACGGTCATGTATCTCGCGTTCCGATGAGTTGGGCAGGGGCCAGGAGGGAAAGGGTAATCGCCGTCGGCCCCCCTTCAGTAAGCCCAAGGACGGCTCAGGAACGTCATAGCTCTGTCACAACACGAACCGTCCCCCCTCGGGCACAAGCGGTCACCGTCCCGGCCGTGCGCCCGCCAGCGCTCCTTTCCGCCCTCCCGTCTCCCACCACCACCCTCAAACGAGGCCTTACCAGGCCGCTCCTTCAATTCATGGCTGCATTCACTCCCGAACCGGCATTGCCTCCCCACATGAAGGGAAGATGCGGGATCATGTCTGGCATGACCGAGGTGTCCTCGCTCACAGGGCGGTTGCTCGTGGCAACGCCCGCCCTGGCGGACCCGAACTTCGACCGCGCGGTGGTGCTCCTTCTCGACCACGACGAGGAGGGCTCCCTCGGTGTCGTCCTCAACCGTCCGACCCCCGTGGACGTCGGCGACATCCTGGAGGGCTGGGCGGACCTCGCCGGCGAGCCCGGGGTCGTCTTCCAGGGCGGCCCGGTGTCCCTGGACTCGGCGCTCGGCGTCGCCGTCATCCCCGGTGACGCGAACGGCGAGAGCGCCCCGCTGGGCTGGCGCCGGGTGCACGGCGCGATCGGGCTCGTGGACCTGGAGGCACCGCCGGAACTGCTCGCCTCGGCCGTCGGGTCCTTGAGGATCTTCGCCGGATACGCAGGCTGGGGACCCGGCCAGCTGGAGGACGAGCTGGTGGAGGGCGCCTGGTACGTCGTCGAGTCCGAACCCGGAGATGTGTCCTCGCCGTCGCCGGAAAGACTCTGGCGCGAGGTCCTGCGCCGGCAGCGCAACGAGCTCGCGATGGTGGCCACGTACCCGGACGACCCTTCGCTCAACTGACGTGGAGAGAGGGCGAAGAACGTACCCCACCGTGGATCACTCGTTCGAGTGCCTGCGGGCATGTTCGAATACGGTGCTCTCCCCTGCGGCATAGCGTCGCAGGCATGAAGGTGGTGATGCAGGTCAGGCTCTTGCCGACGCCGGAGCAGGCGGCAGCGCTCAAGGCGACCTTGCAAGCCTGCAACGAAGCGGCGACCTGGGCAGCCGTGTCGCTTTCGAAAAACGTGAACAAGAACTTTCCGCTGCGCAAGCTCACCTACAACGAGGTCAAGACGCGGTGGGGTCCGGGCTCGCAGGCGGCCCAGCATGTGATCAAGAAGACGAGCGACGCGTACGCGACGCTCAGGGCCAACCTCAAAGCCGGGAATCTAGGCAAGTCGGGTTCGCAGAGGTACCGGCGGGCGGTGGAGAAGCCGATCGTCTCCCGTCGTGAACATCGTCACGACATCTGACGGCGAGATCATGGCCGGGCGCGAGATCAACCACCTCCGAGTGCGGGAACGGAAGCTGCGCACCGAGCTTCGGAAGAAGAACACTCCGTCCGCCAAGCGCCGGTTGAAGAAGCGGTGGCGCAAGGGGGCGCGGCGGGCCAAGGACATCAACCACAAGATCGCGAAGCATGTGGTGGCCGAGGCGGAACGCACCGGTCGCGGGATCGCCCTGGAGGACCTGACGGGGATCCGCGAGCGGGTACGGCTTCGCAAGCCCCAACGGGTCACCCACTCCAGCTGGTCTTTTGCTCAGCTGGGGGCGTTCATCGACGGGGCGAACCGGGGCTCCCAGGCCAGGTTCGCGTGCCGGTCGTGCGGATTCGTTGATCACGCCGACCGGAACGGCTCCCGCAACGTCCGCGCCAGAGCGCGGGAGTTGTGGCGATGCGGGGCGCAATCAATCGCCCCTGCCCCACCGCCGCGTCAGCGGAGTGGGGCTGGACGCAAACGCAGCGTCACCGCCAGTGACGCCCGTTGTGCAAGCCTGGGACCCAGAGTCTCGGGCGGTTGATTACTCTTGGCGTTATGAGCACTCTCGAGCCCGAGCGCGGGACTGGTACGGGGACCCTCGTCGAGCCCACGCCGCAGACTTCCCACGGCGACGGCGACCACGAGCGCTTCGCCCACTACGTCCAGAAGGACAAGATCATGGCGAGCGCCCTCGACGGGACCCCCGTCGTGGCGCTCTGCGGCAAGGTCTGGGTGCCCGGCCGCGACCCGAAGAAGTACCCGGTGTGTCCCATGTGCAAGGAGATCTACGAGTCCATGGGCGCCGGCGGCGACGACAAGGGCAAGGGCGGCGACAAGAAGTAGCCCTCCCCTCGGGCCCTCCCTTCGGCTTGAGGGTCCTTTCGGCCTGAGGTCTGCGAGGCCCCCGGGGCGCGTTTCGGCGCGCCACGGGGGCCTTTGCGTGTCACGAAGTGGTTGAGACCTCTTGTGGCCATGTTCATGTAGTCCCTAGGCTCCGATGCGTTGTGCAGAGCGAAACCGTCATTGCATATGCTGCAACGCACGCCCGGAGGACCGCTCCATGAAGCTCGCCCCCAGACTCGCCGTACTGCTCACCGCCCTGGCCGTCACCGCCTGCGCCCCGCAGACCTCCACCAACTCCTCCTCCGACAAGGACGAGAAGACCGGCACCCTGCGGGTCTGGCTCTTCCAGGAAGTCGGCAACAAGCCGAAGGAGAAGGTCGTCGACTCCGTCGTCACCGCCTTCGAGAAGGCCCACGACGGCACGAAGGTCGACGTCGAGTACATCCCGGTCGAGACCCGCGCCCAGCGCGTCAAGGCCGCCTTCAACGACCCGAAGTCCGCCCCCGACGTCATGGAGTACGGCAACACCGACACCGCCGGCTATGTGAAGGACGGCGGACTCCTCGACGTCACGAAGGAGTTCGGCGACTGGGCAGAGGCGAAGGACACCGACGCCACCGCCAAGCAGTCGGTCACCGTGGACGGCAAGATCTACGGCGCGCCCTTCTACGTCGGTGTCCGCGCCCTGTACTACCGCACGGACGTCCTCGAGGAACTCGGCCTCGAAGTGCCGAGGACCATGGCCGAGTTGGCGACCACGGCCCGCGAGATCCGCGCCGCGAAGCCCGAGCTGTACGGGCTCGTGGTCGGCGGTGCGTACACGTACGGCGCGATGCCGTTCGTATGGGCCAACGGCGGCGAACTCGCGACCGGCGAGGGAGGCTCGTACGCCTCCGCCATCGACAGCGCGGCCGCGCAGAAGGGCATCAAGGCGTACACGTCCCTGTTCAGCGACGACAACTGTCCCGCCGCCAAGTGCGCGGGCATGGGCGGCAACGACACGATCACCGCGTTCGCGGCCGGCAAGGCGGGCATGGCGATCGGCGGCGACTTCAGCCACACCGCCGTGGAGGCCGGGAAGGTCAAGGGCAAGTACGCGGTCGTGCCGCTGCCGGGGGTGAAGGCCGGGTCGGTCGCGCCGGCGTTCGCCGGAGGCAACAACATCGGTGTCCTGAAGAGCACGTCGCATCGGACGTTGGCGGTCGAGCTGATGGAGCAGCTCGCCTCCAAGGACACGCAGGCGTCGATGTTCGAGGCGATGGGGTTCCTGCCGACGTTCTCCGACGTGCGGCAGGAGGTCGCGGCGGAGGAGCCGTATGTGAAGCCCTTCGCGGAGACGCTCGCCGCGGGGACCAAGTTCGTGCCCGCCTCGCCCGCGTGGGCGCAGATCGACTCGTCGCTGGTGTTGCCGACGATGTTCCAGGAGGTCATCAGCGGGAAGAAGGGCGTGGCGGCGGCTTCGAAGGACGCGGCGAAGAAGATGGACGAGGCGTTTGGCTCCGTCGGATGACGCCGGGTACGCCTACCGGCTCGGTGGGTGCGGATCGTGTGCGGCTGCCGGTCGTTCGTGGCTGGTCGCGCCCGCGCGGCGGTAGCCGCAAGATCAGCACGGCCCCGCGCCCCTGTCGGCGTTCCCGTGGGCGGAGCCAGAAGGCACCCTGGCTTTATCTCGCCCCCGCCCTCGTCGTTCTCGGCGGGCTGCTCGTCTACCCCGTCTATCAGCTCGGGCTGATCTCGCTCTTCCAGTACACGCAGGCTCAGGTCAGCGGTGGGGAGCCGACCACGTTCCAGGGCTTCGGGAACTACGCGGAGCTGTTCTCGGACTCGCAGTTCTGGCAGGTGCTGCTCGCCACCGTCGTCTTCGCGGCAGGTTGCGTCGTCTCCACGCTCGGTGTCGGCTGTGCGCTCGCCGTGTTGCTCACGCGCGTGCGTGCCGTGCCGCGGCTGGCGCTCATGCTGGCCGCGCTGGGGGCGTGGGCGACCCCCGCGATCACCGGGTCGACGGTGTGGCTGTTTCTCTTCGACCCGGACTTCGGGCCCGTGAACCGGGTTCTGGGGCTCGGTGACCATTCCTGGACGTACGGACGGCTCAGCGCCTTCTTCCTCGTCCTGCTCGAAGTGGTGTGGTGCTCCTTCCCGTTCGTGATGGTGACGGTGTACGCCGGTATCCGCGCCGTCCCGGCCGAGGTGCTGGAGGCCGCCGCGCTGGACGGGGCCTCGCAGTGGCGGATCTGGCGGTCGGTGCTGGCGCCGATGCTGAGGCCGATCCTGGTGGTGGTCACCATTCAGTCGGTCATCTGGGACTTCAAGGTCTTCACGCAGATCTATGTGATGACCAACGGCGGCGGCATCGCGGGGCAGAACCTCGTCCTGAACGTGTACGCCTATCAGAAGGCCTTCGCCTCCTCCCAGTACAGCCTGGGCTCGGCGATCGGCGTGGTGATGCTGGTGATCCTGCTGGCGGTGACGCTGGTGTATCTGCGGTTGCTGCGCAGGCAGGGGGAGGAGCTGTGAGGCCGGTGAGTTCCGTGCCGTTCCTGCGGCGTCCCTGGCGGCTGCTCGCGGAGGTGTCCGCGCTGCTCGTCGCCGTCGTGGTGGCCTTTCCGCTGTACTGGATGGTGCTCGGCGCCTTCAAACCGGCCGGGGAGATCGAGTCGAGCGAGCCGCGGCCCTGGACGCTCGCCCCCTCGCTGGATTCCTTCCGGCGGGTCTTCGAGCAGAACGAATTCGGCCGCTACTTCCTCAACAGCCTGGTCGTCGCGGGCACGGTCGTGATCGTCTCGGCGTTGATCGCGTTTCTCGCCGCGACCGCGGTGACACGATTCCGCTTCCGCTTCCGGACCACCTTGCTGATCATGTTTCTGGTGGCCCAGATGGTGCCGGTGGAGGCCCTGACGATCCCCCTGTTCTTCCTCATGCGGGACTTCGGCCAACTGAACACGCTCGGCTCGCTGATCCTGCCGCACATCGCCTTCTCGCTGCCGTTCGCGATCTGGATGCTGCGGGGGTTTGTGAAGGCCGTTCCGGAGGCCCTGGAGGAGGCCGCGTACATGGACGGGGCGAGCCGGTCCCGATTCCTGTGGCAGATCCTTTTCCCGCTGGTCTTCCCGGGGCTGGTGGCGACGAGCGTGTTTTCCTTCATCTCGGCCTGGAACGACTTCCTGTTCGCCAAGTCCTTCATCATCAGCGACACCTCGCAGTCAACCCTGCCGATGGCGCTGCTCGTCTTCTACAAGCCGGACGAGCCGGACTGGGGCGGCGTGATGGCGGCGTCGACGGTGATGACGATTCCGGTGCTGGTGTTCTTCGTACTCGTACAGCGGCGCCTCGTGTCCGGGCTGGGCGGCGCGGTCAAGGACTGAAAGGTCTGATCATTCATGGATCTCATTCCGGTACCGCACCAGATGGAGCGGGCCACGGGTTTCCTTGAACTCGGCGACGGTTTCGGGATCGAGGCCGGGCCGGGCACCGAGGGCACCGCACGATGGCTGCGCGCGACGCTGGGCGCGGCGACCGGGCTCGCGCTGCCGCCCAAGAAGGGGGACGAGTACGACGTCCTCCATCTGTCCGTCCGGCCCGGACTCGACGCCGAGGGCTACCGCCTCGTCATCGCTCCCCATGGCGTCCACCTTCAGGGCGGCTCGCCCGCCGGTGTCTTCTGGGGCGCGCAGACGCTGCGCCAGCTTCTCGGGCCCGACGCCTTCCGGCGCGCGCCTCTTCCCGGCCGTACGTGGCGGCTGCCCCTGACGGAGATCCGGGACTCCCCCCGTTTCCGCTGGCGCGGCCTCATGCTCGACGTGGCCCGGCACTTCATGCCCAAGGACGGCGTCCTGCGCTATCTGGACCTGATGGCCGCCCACAAACTCAACGTCTTCCACTTCCATCTGACGGACGACCAGGGCTGGCGCATCGAGATCAGGAAGTACCCCCGGCTCACGGAGATCGGCTCCTGGCGGGCGCGGACGAAATTCGGTCATCGGGCCTCCCCGCTGTGGGAGGAGAAGCCGCACGGTGGCTACTACACCCAGGACGACATCCGCGAGATCGTCGCCTACGCCGCCGAGCGGCATATCACCGTCGTCCCCGAAATCGACGTACCCGGCCACTCGCAGGCCGCGATCGCCGCGTACCCGGAACTCGGCAACACCGACGTCATCACCGCATCCATCAAGGGAGACACCGCCCTCTCCGTCTGGGACACCTGGGGGATCAGTCCGAACGTACTCGCCCCCACTGACAACACCCTGCGCTTCTACGAGGGGGTCTTCGAGGAAGTCCTGGAGCTGTTCCCCGCGGAGTTCATCCATGTCGGGGGTGACGAATGCCTCAAGGACCAGTGGCGGCAGTCGCCCGCCGCACAGGAACGCCTCAGGGAACTCGGGCTGAAGGACGAGGACGAACTCCAGGCGTGGTTCATCGGCCACTTCGACAAGTGGCTCACCGCGCGCGGGCGCAGGCTCATCGGCTGGGACGAGATCCTGGAGGGCGGGCTCGCGGAAGGGGCGGCCGTGTCGTCCTGGCGCGGGTACGCGGGCGGGGTCGCCGCAGCGCGGGCCGGGCACGACGTCGTCATGTGCCCCGAGCAGCAGGTGTATCTGGACCACCGTCAGGACGCGGGCGCCGACGAGCCGGTGCCGATCGGTTACGTCCGCACTCTGGAGGACGTCTACCGGTTCGAGCCGGTGCCATGGGAGTTGACGCCCGACCAGGCCCGGCATGTGCTCGGGACGCAGGCCAACGTGTGGACCGAGGTGATGGAGGACCACGCGCGCGTGGACTACCAGGCGTTCCCGCGCCTCGCCGCCTTCGCCGAGGTCGCCTGGAGCCGCCTCCCCGCCCCGGCGGAACGGGACTTCGCCGGCTTCGAGCGCCGGATGGCCGCCCATTACGGGCGACTTGACGCCCTGGGGGTCGCCTACCGTCCGCCGACGGGACCGCGGCCGTGGCAGCGGCGCCCCGGAGTGCTCGGCCGTCCGATCGACGGCCCACCCCCGAACAGGTAATTGAAAAAAACCGGCAAGGGGTCACCGAAGAGTGTCAATCGGTAAACACCGGTGATGCCGTACGAAAACGGACCATCTGCCCGATGAGGTGGGCGAATGCCTCCTAGCGGACCCCTGTCTTCGGGTCCTGCGAAGATGTGCCAGAGTTGCCACGTCCGCCCTGTCAGCACGTACCGTACGGCAGCACAGGTGGGACCAGGTGGGGCAGCGGGAAGGGGCAGCCGGTTTGACCACGCACGCACCGCAGGCGGCGCAGGCCGTCACGCTGCCCACGACGCTGGACGAGGCCGTGGCGGCACTGGCCGCCATGCCCGCCGCCGTGCCCGTCGCGGGCGGCACCGACCTCATGGCCGCCGTCAACTCCGGGCAGCTCAGGCCCGCCGCACTGGTCGGCCTCGGCAAGATCAGCGAAATCCGCGGCTGGCAGTACCAGGACGGCCACGCCCTGCTGGGTGCCGGCCTCACGCACGCGCGCATGGGCCGTCCCGACTTCGCCGCCCTGATCCCGGCGCTCGCGGCCGCCGCACGCGCCGCGGGCCCGCCGCAGATCCGCAACGCGGGCACCCTGGGCGGCAACATCGCCTCGGCGTCCCCGACCGGTGACGCGCTGCCGGTCCTCGCCGCTCTCGAAGCGACCCTGATCGTCGCGGGCCCGGGCGGAGCCCGCCGGGAGATCCCGGTGTCGCACCTGCTGGCCGGCATGGAGATGCTGCGCGCCGGCGAACTCATCGGCTACGTGCGCGTGCCGCTGCTGCACGCCCCGCAGGTCTTCCTCAAGGCCACCGGCCGCACCGGCCCGGGGCGCGCGATGGCGTCCGTCGCGGTCGTGCTCGACCCCGCTCGGCGAGGCATCAGGTGCGCAGTCGGCGCCATAGCGCCGATGCCGCTCAGGCCCCTGGACGCCGAGCACTGGGTCGCCCAGCTGATCGACTGGGACAACAACCGCGCGATCGTCCCCGAGGCGCTGAACGCCTTCGGGGAGTACGTCGCCGCGGCCTGCATCCCGGACCCGGCCCCGGCCGAGGACGGCTCCGTACCACAGCATCCGCCCGCCGTACTGCACCTGCGGCGCACCGTCGCCGCACTGGCCCGACGAGCACTGGGGAGGGCGCTGTCGTGACCGACGACCAGCACGGAGAGGGCACGCCCCAGGGCGGCGGTCGCTGGGACCCGCTGCCCCAGGGCGACTACGACGACGGCGCCACCGCCTTCGTCAAACTCCCCGAAGGGGGCATCGACGCCCTCCTGGCCTCCTCGGACACCCCGCTCGCCGCGCGCGGCCACGGCTATGTGCCGCCGCAGATAACGGCCGCACCGGGATCGACCGGGGGCACCGACCCCGCGGCCCCGGGTGGCTGGCCCGTCGCAGGCGCGCCCGCCGACGGTGCCCAGTGGCCCGACCCGAACGCGGTGCCGCAGGACACGGGCAGCGGCCAGTTCGCGTACAACCCCGGGGCGACCCAGCAGTGGGACTTCTCCGAGACCGCGCGGGGCCACGTCGGCCAGGCAGGTCACGAGGCCGCTGCCGCGCACGGTCACGACGTCACCGGGCAGTGGTCGATTCCCGTTGCCGACGGTGACCTTCCGGACGAATCGGGCGAGTTCACCACCTCGTCGCTCGTCGAGCAGTGGGGCGGCACCCCTCCGGCCACGCTGCCGGGCGGCGCGCCCGCGCCCTGGGCGACACAGCCGACCGGGCAGCCGTGGGGACAGCAGGCCGAGGCCGCGGCGACGGCCGAGGAAGCGGTGGGAGCCGGGGCCGGGCACGTGCACGGGCAGCCGGGGCACCCCGACGCGTACTCCGGCGAGCGGCCCACCCCGCACCCGCACGAGCGGCCGGCCGCGAGCGCGCCCGAGTTCACCCCCGAGCCACCCGCCGAGGTTTCCGCCGAAAGCCCCTCAGAGCCCGCACAGGCCGCACAGGCCATCCCCGGGGCCGATGAGGCGGCCACGGACGCCCAGGGCGCCCCAGAGGTCGCAGAGGGCCCGGCAGAGGCTTCCGCCGACCCCGCCCCGGCCGAGGGCGGCGACTCCGCAGCGGAGGCCGCCGAGGACCCGGCACAGGCCGCCTCCGGCGACGTACCGGTGCCCACCGGCGAGGAACACCCCCTCGCCTCCTTCGTCCTGCGCGTCAACGGCGTCGACCGGCCCGTCTCGGACGCCTGGATCGGCGAGTCGCTGCTCTACGTGCTGCGCGAGCGGCTCGGGCTCGCCGGCGCCAAGGACGGCTGCTCGCAGGGCGAGTGCGGGGCCTGCAACGTGCAGGTCGACGGACGGCTCGTGGCGTCCTGCCTGGTGCCGGCCGTGACCGCCGCCGGCAGCGAGGTCCGCACCGTCGAGGGCCTGGCCGAGGACGGGCAGCCCTCCGACGTGCAGCGGGCGCTCGCGCGGTGCGGCGCGGTGCAGTGCGGCTTCTGCGTGCCGGGCATGGCGATGACCGTGCACGACCTGCTGGAGGGCAACCCGGCGCCGACCGAGATGGAGACCCGCCAGGCACTCTGCGGCAACCTCTGCCGTTGCTCCGGTTACCGGGGCGTGGTCGAGGCCGTCAAGGAGGTCGTCGCCGAACGCGAGGCCCACACGGCGGCCGGAGACGGCGAACAGGACGGCGACGAGCCGCGTATCCCTCACCAGGCGGGCCCCGGGGCCGGCGGGGTCAACCCGTCGGCGTTCGAGGCACCCGGGGCCATGAACCCGGGGCACAGGGGGCCGCATGACCAGGCGTACGGACAGGACGGAGGCCAGGCGTGAGCAACGAAGCCGCCACCGCGACCACAGCCGCGGAGGCAGCACCCGCCCCCGAGTCGATCCCGCACGGCCTAGGCGCCTCCCTGCCGGCCGCCGACACCCGCGCCAAGACCGAGGGCACGTTCCCGTACGCGGCCGACCTGTGGGCCGAGGGCCTGCTGTGGGCGGCCGTGCTGCGCTCGCCGCACCCGCACGCGCGCATCACGTCCATCGACACCTCCCACGCGCGCGAGATGCCCGGCGTACGGGCCGTCGTCACGCACGAGGACGTGCCGGGCAGCCCGCTGCACGGCCGCGGCACGTCGGACCGCCCGGTCTTCGCCTCCGAGGTCGTACGCCACCACGGCGAGCCCATCGCCGCGGTCGCCGCCGACCACCCGGACACCGCCCGCCTGGCCGCCGCGGCCGTCATCGTCGAGTACGAGGTACTCGACCCGGTGACCGACCCCGAGCAGGCATTCGAGGCCGAGCCACTGCACCCCGACGGCAACCTGATCCGCCACATCCCGCTGCGCCACGGCGACCCCGACGCGGCCGGCGACATCGTGGTCGAGGGCCTGTACCGCATCGGCCGCCAGGACCCGGCCCCCATCGGCGCCGAGGCGGGCCTCGCGGTACCGCGCCCCGACGGCGGCGTGGAGCTCTACCTGGCCTCGACCGACCCGCACACCGACCGCGACCGGGCCGCCGCCTGCTACGGCCTGGAACCCGAACGCGTCAAGGTCGTCGTCACCGGCGTCCCCGGCGCCACCGCCGACCGCGAGGACCAGGGCTTCCAGCTCCCGCTGGGCCTGCTGGCGCTGAAGACCGGCTGCCCGGTGAAGCTGACGGCCACGCGCGAGGAGTCCTTCCTGGGCCATGTGCACCGGCACCCGACGCTGCTGCGGTACCGCCACCACGCGGACGCCGAGGGCAGGCTGGTGAAGGTCGAGGCGCAGATCCTGCTGGACGCGGGCGCGTACGCGGACACGTCCGCCGAGGCCCTGGCCGCCGCGGTCGGCTTCGCGTGCGGGCCGTACGTCGTCCCGAACGCCTTCATCGAGGGCTGGGCCGTACGCACCAACAACCCGCCCTCCGGCCATGTACGGGGCGAGGGCGCCATGCAGGTGTGCGCCGCCTACGAGGCGCAGATGGACAAGCTGGCCAAGAAGCTCGGCGTGGACCCGGCGGAGCTGCGCCTGCGCAACGTCATGGCGACGGGTGACGTGCTGCCGACGGGCCAGACGGTGACCTGCCCGGCCCCGGTGGCCGAACTGCTCCAGGCCGTACGGGACTACCCGCTGCCCGCCCTCCCCAAGGACACGCCCGAGGACGAGTGGCTGCTGCCCGGCGGCCCCGAGGGCGCGGGCGAACCGGGTGCCGTGCGACGCGGCGTGGGCTACGGCCTGGGCATGGTGCACATGCTCGGTGCCGAGGGCGCGGACGAGGTCTCCACGGCCACGGTGAAGGTCCACGACGGGGTGGCGACGGTGCTGTGCGCCGCCGTCGAGACCGGCCAGGGCTTCGCGACGCTGGCCCGGCAGATCGTCCAGGACACACTGGGCATCGACGAGGTGCATGTCGCGCCCGTCGACACCGACCAGCCCCCGGCGGGCGCGGGCTGCCGCGGCCGCCACACCTGGGTGTCGGGCGGCGCGGTGGAACGGGCCGCCAAGATGGTCCGCACGCAGCTGCTCCAGCCCCTGGCGCACAAGTTCGGCATGTCCACGGAGCTGCTCCAGATCACCGACGGCAAGATCACGTCGTACGACGGCGTCCTGTCGACCACCGTCACCGAGGCGCTGGACGGCAAGGAACTGTGGGCGACGGCCCAGTGCCGCCCGCATCCGACGGAACCGCTGAACGAAGCCGGCCAGGGTGACGCCTTCGTCGGCATGGCCTTCTGCGCGATCCGCGCGGTGGTGGACGTGGACATCGAGCTGGGTTCGGTACGGGTCGTCGAGCTGGCGCTCGCCCAGGACGTCGGCCGGGTGCTCAACCCGGCCCAGCTGGAGGCGCGGATCGAGGCGGGCGTGACGCAGGGCGTGGGCATCGCGCTCACGGAGAACCTGCGCTCGGCGCGCGGCCTGATCCGCCACCCGGATCTGACGGGCTACTCCCTGCCGACGGCCCTGGACGCCCCGGACATCCGCATCGTGAAGCTGGTCGAGGAACGCGACGTGGTCGCGCCCTTCGGCGCGAAGGCGGTGAGCGCGGTACCGGTGGTGACCTCGCCGGCGGCCATCGCGTCGGCCGTACGCGCCGCGACGGGCCGCCCCGTGAACCGTCTCCCGATCCGCCCGCAGGCGGCGGTGGTGACCGGGCAGTGAGCCCACTCCGGCTGTCTTGCCGGAGGTCCTGCCGACCGTTCTGACGCACGGGTCGGTGAACTCGGCGTGGCGACTTCGGCGCAAAGGGAACGTGCGAGGGTGGGTTGAGCGTCTACTGAGGTGAAGCGCTGTCAGTGGTCGTGCCGAGCCGGGCGCGTTTTCGGCGGTTGTGCTGACGCGGGGGCGTTGTCAGTGGTGGCGCGTAGTGTTCTGGGCAGTGGGGACGGCGGCCGGGCTCAGCGTGTCGGCCGGTCGGCCGTGTCCTGCCCGGGGCGGTGAGCAAGCGCATGCGGGGGAGCCATGAGCACGACGATCACGACTCACGCCGGTGATACGGCGATCATCCTGGCCGAGGCCGAGCTGGATCCGTATGTCACGCACGCGGCGACGCGGCGCTGGCTGACGGGACCCGGACTGCCGGGCGACAGCGGTGTGTTGAGCTTCGCCGAGCTGTGCCGGGAGGACCGGGCGGGCCGGGCCGGCCCAGAGGGCCGAGAGGTCCTGCGGACGGTGGCGGAATCGACGGGCGATCCGGACGGCCGTCTGGCGGCGGAGCTGCGGGATCAGCTGGTGATAGGCGGACTGCTGGGCCCCGGTGGCCTGGAGACGGAGTCGGTCCTGCTGGACGGCGCGACGGGCGAGATCTCCACGACGTACTTCCTGCACGACCGCCCCGACCTGATGGACCGCCGCGTCCTCGCGCCGTCGCTGCGGACACTGGTCCGGTTCGCCGAGGCGACGGACGAACTGGCGGGCCTGCGCGGCCAGTTCGCATCCTACGTCGGCCGTTACGGCCCGAAGGCGGTGGCGGAGGCCTCGCAGCACCTGCTGTCCGTGTTCGAGGAGGGCACGGACGGCGAGCCGGCGCCGTTCTGGAAGATGGCCGCCCTGATCCGCCCCCTGGCCCTGGTGGCGGGCCGGGCCGGGGCGTCGGGCCTGGCCCTGGACCTCCCGCTCCGCCTGCTGGACCAGGAGTTCGGGCAGGGCAAGGTGGTGCGCTTCGAGGAGGTCGACTTCCCCGGCACCCTCACGCACGAGCCGACCCGCCGCTTCCTGCGCGAGGTGGGCCTGCCGGAGGACGGCTTCCTGTTCTCACTGGACACGGACGTGCCGCTCCAGACGCTGGCCGAGTACTACGCCGACGAGGACCGGGGCGCCGAACTACCCGCCCACGCCGGCCGCTTGATACGCCTCGGCCATCTCGTCGAGGACAACAGCCTGGTCGTCGACGGTGAGACGGGCGCGGTCCTGAACTGGAGCGAGCCCGAGGCGAGGCTGTTCCCCCTCAACACGGACATCTCGACCCTGGCCTTCACGCTCTGGCTGCTCCACCGCGAGCAGGCGATCGACGAGGAGTCGGGCCACGAGCTGACGACCGACACCTACGACCAACTCGCCATGACGATGCTTCAGGTCCTGTCGACGGTCGACCCGACCGGCACCAGGGCCGCCGGCAGGGATGGCCGGCACTACTGGACGGAGGTGTTCCAGGACGAGGCGAGCGGGGTCCTCGAATCGGCGGGCGGGGCGTGGTGAACCGACGTGGACAACGTCATCGTCCGCCCGGCGGATCCGGGTGAGTCGGCGGCCGTCGCAGGACTGCGCTGGCAGTGGATCGTGGAGAACGAGGGCGCGGCAGCTGCGGGCGCCGAACGTGACGCCTTCGTACGCCACTTCGTGACGTGGGCCGAGCAGAACGCGGCGTCGCACCGCTGCATGGTCCTCGTCGACGGAGACGTCGGTGGTGACCTCGGGATCATCGGTATGGCGTGGCTGGCGGTGGTGCAGCGTGTACCGACGCCGTACGCGCTGCACCGGGCGTCCGGTGACCTCCAGTGCGTGTACGTGGTGCCGGAGGCGCGTGACGCGGGGCTGGGTGGTCGGCTGATCACCGAGACCCTGGCCAGGGCGAAGGACCTGGGGCTGGAGCGGGTCACCGTCCACTCCACGCCCCGGGCGATCCCGGCGTACGCCCGCCACGGGTTCGAGAACTCGCCGCGTCTCCTCCAGGCCCACGTCGCGAGGGCGACGCGGTATCCCTGAGGCCGGATGCGGCCGGGTACCGCTGGCACTTCCGGTACCGGCCTCAGGGCAGGTGTCGTCAGGAGGACTGGGCGGTGGCGCGGCGGCGGCGTGCGGCCAGGAACAGGACGCCGCCGAGGGCTGCCGCGGTGGCTGCGGCCCCGGCGATGAGCGGGGTGCCGTCGGAGCCGGTGCTCGCGAGGTTGCCGTTGACGGAACCGGTGCCGGAACCGCCGGTCGAGGCGCCCGTGGAGGCGCCGGACGAGGTGGCGCCCGTGCTGCCGGTGGTGCCCGTGCCGCCGGTGGACTGGCCTACTGGGTCGTTGCCGTCGCCGCCCGTGGTGGAGCCGCCGTCCGTCGAGCCGCCGCCGGTGGAGGAGCCGCCGGAGGTGGACGGACCGGGCTCGTTGTCGGTCGGTATGGCGATGCGGATCTGGGCCTTGTCGTTGGCGGGGTTCTTGTCGAAGGCCGGGTGGATGTCGTACACGGAGGTCGCCTTCACCTCACCCGTGGTCGTCTTCGCGTCGTCCTTGATGTCCAGCATGAAGGTGAAGGAGAGCGACTCGCCGACGTCGAGGGTGTGGTCGGCGGGCCAGCAGACGTACTTGGCCTTGCCCGGGGTGCCGGCGGGCCCGGACGGACCGTCGATCCCGAAGGGCGCGCATTCCCGGGGCACTTCGGCGGCCACGGTGCCCGGCGGGATCTGCACCATGAGCGCCGTCTGGTCGTCGCTCTCCTGGTTCTGGATCCAGCCGGGGCCGTCGTTGCGGAGCTTGACCGTGACGGACTGCCCGTCGCCCGCGAGCGCCTCGGTGTCCTCCCCTACGGCGACGAGGTCGGCAGTGCTGTCCGCGGTCAGGGTCAGCCGCCGGTGGCTGTCGGTGAACCCCTCGCCCGGGGCCGCGCCGGTCGCCGAGGTGCCGTACTCGACGGCCTCCATCAGCGCGTTGGGCCGGGCCTTGAACCGTACGGGAGTCTCGACGGAGGCGCCGGGTTCGATCACGGTGTCGAGCTCGCAGAGCGCCTGCCTGACCTGGTCCTCGACGGTCGAGTAGGTACAGCCCTCCACGGTCTCGGGGAAGTCGAGTCCCCGGGTGAGCCGGACCCGGAAGGTGACTCCGTCCGCCGCCGCGGTGCCCTTGTTGGTGATGACGACGGACTCGTCGTACACCTCGCCGGGCTGGGGAGACGTGCGCGGCAGGTTCGAGATCACCAGGGAGGGCTCACCCTCCTCGGCGTACGCCGCCGGAGCGACGACCGCGGGAACGGCCGCGGCGAGCGCGGCGGCGGCCACGAGGGCCGCCGAGTGACGGATGTGCGAGGGGCGGATGCGCTGGCGCACGGGTGGGTCTCCTCGTCGGGACAGGAAGCACGACGACCGGCGGTTTGCCGGCCAGTCATGTCCTGGACATCTGGAGGGTGGGGAGGGTTGTGCTGCCGTTCGAGGAGATGACGTGAAGCCTGACACGCGTCGGGCGGCACCCTGTCGGGGGTGCCGCCCTGTCGCGTTCCTGCGTTGTGGCCGGTCAGGCGATGGAGGCCGTGGCGGGATTCGAACCCACGTAACTCGCTTTGCAGGCGAGCCCCTGAACCACTCGGGCACACGGCCTTGATCGATGGTTCGACCGTAGAGGGGGTGCGGGAAGGGAACAAGGGAAGCCCTCGCCCTGCAATGGGACTGCCACACCACGTTCATGAATCACGGCGGTCGTACGACCAAGGTCCCGGTGCAGGGCCCGTCTCCCGACAGGGGTCAAAGCTGGTTGTGGCCCTTACGCTGGCGGCCATGACTGTCCTTGAGCCGCGTGACACCGGTGTCGCGAAGAGAGCCGACGTCCCCCTGGTGCCCGGGGGCGAGGAGACCGTGCTGAGCAGGGCGTATCGGGCTCTCAGTGTCGGGATCGTCTCGGTCGTGCTGCTCATCGCCTTCGAGGCGACCGCCGTCGGGACGGCCATGCCGGTGGCCGCGCGGGAGCTGGACGGGGTGTCGTTGTACGCCTTCGCGTTCTCGGGGTACTTCACCACCAGCCTGTTCGGGATGGTGCTCGCGGGGCAGTGGTCGGACCGGCGGGGACCGCTCGGGGCGCTCACGGCCGGGATCGCCGCCTTCGGGGCCGGTCTGCTGCTGGCCGGGACCGCCGGGGTCATGTGGGTGTTCATCCTCGGGCGGGCCGTGCAGGGGCTCGGGGGCGGGCTGGTGATCGTCGCGTTGTACGTCGTCGTCGGGCGGGCCTACCCGGAGCGGCTGCGGCCGGCGATCATGGCGGCGTTCGCGGCGAGCTGGGTCGTGCCGTCGATCGTGGGGCCGCTGGCCTCCGGGGCCGTGACCGAGCATCTGGGCTGGCGCTGGGTGTTCGTCGGGATTCCGGTGCTCGTCGTGTTCCCGCTCGCGCTCGCGCTGCCGCAGATACGCCGGCGGGCGGGAGGGCCGGTCGACGGCTCGGCCGATTCCGGTCGCGGTGCCTCCTTCGACCGGCGCCGTATCCGGCTCGCCCTCGGTATCTCCCTCGGCGCGGGGCTGTTGCAGTACGCCGCCCAGGACCTGCGGTGGCTCTCCCTCGTCCCCGGCGTCGCCGGCGCCGCGCTCCTCGTGCCGGCCGTGCTCGGGCTGCTCCCGCGCGGTACGTACCGGGCGGCGCGCGGACTGCCGTCCGTGGTGCTGTTGCGCGGGGTCGCGGCGGGGTCGTTCATCGCGGCCGAGTCCTTCGTGCCGCTGATGCTGGTCACCCAGCGGGGGCTGTCGCCGACGCTCGCCGGGTTCTCGCTCGCGGCGGGTGGCGTGACCTGGGCGCTGGGGTCGTGGATGCAGTCGCGGGCGCGGGTGGAGCCGTATCGGGAACGGCTCATGACGCTCGGGATGGTGCTGGTCGCCGCCTCCATCGCCGCCGCGCCGAGTGTGCTGATCGACTCCGTGCCCGCCTGGACCGTCGCCGTGGCGTGGGCGTTCGGCTGCTTCGGGATGGGGCTGGTCATCTCCTCCACCAGCGTGCTGCTGCTCCATCTCTCCGCCCCCGCGGAGGCCGGCACCAACTCCGCCGCGCTCCAGATCTCCGACGCCCTGTCCAACGTCGTGCTGCTGGCCGCCGGGGGCGCCGCCTTCGCGGCCCTGGGCGGCGGCGCGGTGAGCCATGCGGCGACGGGGGCGTCCGGCGCCGGGTCGCATCCGGCGGCGTTCGCGGCGGTGTTCCTGCCGATGGCGGGGGTGGCGCTGGTGGGGGCCTGGGTGACTACGCGGTTGCGCACCGAATCCCGGTGACGCCAAGTGGTACCACGTAGTACCGTCGAGGTATGGCTGGACTGAACCTGCGATTCTCGGACGAAGAGCTCGACGCCCTGCGTGAGCGCGCGGCGGCGGAAGGGCGCAGCATGCAGGCCTTCGCGCACGACGCGGTGATCGCGGCCATAAACGAGCACTCACGGCTGTTCAACGAGGCTGCCGAGCACGTCCTGAAGGCCAGCGCGGAGCTGAACCGGAGGCTCGCCTGATGCACTACCTCACTCTGCCCGAGCTGCTGAACCTGGCGCAGCGGCTCGGAGCGGACGAGGTGCGCGACTACGGGCTGCTGGATTCCGCGCTGGCGCGTCCCCAGTCGAGTGTCTTCGGGCAGGACGCCTATCCGGACGTATGGCAGAAGGCCGCTGCGCTGATGGAGTCCCTTGCCCGCAACCACGCCCTCGTCGACGGGAACAAGCGCATCGCCTGGTACGCGACCTGGGTCTTTCTGCACATGAATGGGCACCCCCTGGACTCGGACTTCGACGTGGACGAGGCCGAGCGGTTCGTGCTGGACGTCTGCCAGGGCGCGCTGGACGTGCCCAAGATCGCAGCCCAGTTGCCGCGCTTCGCGCGCTGAGTGTGACCTCGATCCCACCCACGGTCGACCCGGCCCGGTCCGTGCGTTGACCCAACCGGGGCGCCGGTAGGGTGGCCCGGTTGTCATACGTAGCCGAGCGACCCCCCTTACGGAGACCGTGACTACCACCGCCGCCTCCTCCTCGCACCACCTATCCCCCGCCTTCCCCGGCCGCGCCCCCTGGGGCACCGCCAGCAAACTGCGTGCCTGGCAGCAGGGGGCGATGGAGAAGTACATCCAGGAGCAGCCGCGTGACTTCCTCGCGGTCGCCACGCCCGGCGCCGGCAAGACGACCTTCGCCCTCACCCTGGCGTCCTGGCTGCTGCACCACCATGTCGTGCAGCAGGTCACCGTGGTCGCGCCGACCGAGCATCTGAAGAAGCAGTGGGCGGAGGCCGCCGCGCGGATAGGGATCAAGCTCGATCCCGAGTACAGCGCGGGCCCGCTCGGCAAGGACTACCAGGGCGTCGCCGTCACATACGCCGGTGTCGGCGTGCGGCCCATGCTCCACCGGAACCGGGTCGAGCAGCGCAAGACCCTGGTGATCCTCGACGAGATCCATCACGCCGGTGACTCCAAGTCCTGGGGTGAGGCATGCCTTGAGGCGTTCGAGCCCGCCACGCGCCGCCTCGCGCTCACCGGCACGCCCTTCCGATCCGACACCAACCCCATCCCCTTCGTCACGTACGAGGAGGGGAACGACGGGATCCGGCGGTCCGCCGCCGACTACACCTACGGGTACGGCAACGCGCTCGCCGACCATGTCGTCCGGCCGGTCATCTTCCTCTCCTACAGCGGCAACATGCGGTGGCGGACGAAGGCCGGTGACGAGATCGCCGCCCGGCTCGGTGAGCCGATGACCAAGGACGCCATCAGTCAGGCCTGGCGTACGGCCCTGGACCCGCGCGGTGAGTGGATGCCCAGCGTGCTGCGCGCCGCCGACCAGCGGCTGACCGAGGTCAGGAAGGCCATCCCGGACGCCGGCGCCCTCGTCATCGCCTCCGACCAGGACTCCGCACGCGCCTACGCCAAACTCATCCGCGAGATCACCGGCAACAAGGCGACCCTCGTCCTCTCCGACGACGCCGGCGCGTCCAAGCGGATCGACGACTTCAGCGGCAACAACGACCGGTGGATGGTCGCGGTGCGGATGGTGTCCGAGGGCGTCGACGTACCTCGGCTGGCGGTGGGCGTGTACGCCACCACCATCTCCACCCCGCTCTTCTTCGCGCAGGCCGTCGGGCGTTTCGTGCGTTCACGCCGGCGCGGTGAGACCGCCTCCGTCTTCCTCCCGACCGTCCCCGACCTCCTCACCTTCGCCAACGAGATGGAGGTCGAGCGCGACCACGCCCTCGACAAGCCGAAGAAGGAGGGCGAGGAGGACCCGTACGCCGAATCCGAGAAGGAGATGGAGGAGGCGAACAAGGAGCAGGACGAGGACACCGGCGAGCAGGAGCAGTTCTCCTTCGAGGCGCTGGAGTCCGAGGCCGTCTTCGACCGGGTGCTCTACGACGGCGCCGAGTTCGGCATGCAGGCCCACCCGGGGAGCGAGGAGGAGCAGGACTACCTCGGGATTCCGGGGCTGCTTGAGCCGGACCAGGTGCAGCTGCTCCTCCAGAAGCGGCAGGCACGGCAGATCGCGCACAGCCGTAAGAAGCCGGACGCCGAGGCCGACCTGCTGGAGCTGCCCGCCGAACGGCGGCCCGTCGTCTCGCACAAGGAGATGATGGAGCTCCGTAAGCAGCTCAACACCATGGTCAGCGCGTACGTCCACCAGAGCGGCAAGCCGCACGGGGTCATTCACACCGAGCTGCGGCGGGTGTGCGGGGGGCCGCCGAGCGCGGAGGCGACGGCGGGGCAGTTGCGGCAGCGGATCGCCAAGGTGCAGGAGTGGGCCACGCGTATGCGCTGACGCTGGGCGCTGTGCCTTGGCCGGGGTGTGCGGTGGGGTGCCTGTCGTGTTTGGCCGCGGGCCGGTGGGGGCTTGCCGCGCCCACGCGGGGGAGCCGCATATCGACACAGCCCCGCGCCCCTCAAGCGCTCCGCGCCGCTCAGGCGTTCCGCGCATGTCAGAAGGTTCCGCGCCTGCCAGGGCGTTCCGTGTGCCGTATATACCAGGACGAACGGGCGTGGTCCGTACCCGTCGCTGCCCGGATTCTGGACGGAGCCTTCCGCTCAGCGAACCGGTTTCGCTAATGTCCCGCTACGCACACGCCCCGTGGCAGCGCCGCCGCGGAGCGCAGCCGTGAAGCGACGCGGTTCGGGACAGCCCGGGCCGCCGGCCGATCGGCGGCCTCTGAAGCGCGTCACTGACGGGACTCGGTGACGCATCCGCCGCGAGGGGGCTGCCGACCTCACCACTAAGGAGTGGGCGTCGTGACCGCGGAGACCTCTCAGACGCTCGACCGAGGACTGCGCGTCCTCAAGCTGCTGGCCGACACGGACCACGGGCTGACCGTCACCGAGCTTTCCAACAAACTGGGCGTGAACCGGACCGTTGTGTACCGGCTGCTCGCCACCCTTGAACAGCACGCACTCGTACGCCGTGACCTGGGCGGCCGCGCCCGGGTCGGGCTGGGCGTGCTGCGACTGGGCCGACAGGTGCATCCGCTGGTACGGGAGGCCGCGCTGCCCGCGCTGCGCTCGCTCGCCGAGGACATCGGGGCGACGGCCCATCTGACGCTGGTGGACGGTACGGAGGCACTGGCCGTCGCAGTGGTCGAACCGACCTGGACGGACTATCACGTGGCCTATCGGGCCGGATTCCGGCATCCCCTGGACCGCGGGGCCGCGGGCCGGGCGATCCTCTCCGCCCGGCACCAGCCGCTGGACGATCCCGGATACACCCTGACCCACGGGGAGTTGGAGGCGGGAGCGAGCGGGGCGGCCGCGCCGTTGATCGGCGTCACCGGCGTCGAGGGCAGCGTGGGCGTGGTGATGCTGGCCGACGCGGTGCCGGAGCGGGTGGGACCGCGGGTCGTGGACGCGGCGCGGGAGGTGGCGGAGGCACTGCGGTGACGCGCCGTCCGAGGTCTGGGCGAAGGCCCGTCACCACCTCGACACTCGGAGCATGACCTCACTCATCGTCCGCACCGTCCACGACGTCGCCGGGTTCGCCGCCGTCGCCGACTACTTCAGCGACGTATGGCACACGCCCCGCAGCGCGCCGCCCGTACTGCCCGAGACGCTGCACAGCCTCGCCCACGCGGGCGGGGCGGTGCACGCCGCGTACGACGGGCAGCGGCTGGCCGGCGCCAGCGTCGCCGTGTTCGGGCCGCCCGCGCTGCGGGAGACGTACTCCCTGATGGCCGCCGCCGAACAGGGGCTCGGGGTGCGGGTCAAGCAGGCGCAGCGGGCCTGGGCGGTGGAGCTCGGGGCGCGCACGATGCGCTGGACCTTCGACCCGCTGGTCGGCCGTAACGCCCGGTTCAACCTCGTCAAGCTGGGCGCTGTCGGCACCGAGTACCTCGTCGACTTCTACGGCCCCATGGCGGACGGCGTGAACGACGGCGACGAGACCGACCGGCTGACGGTGGCCTGGGACCTGATCGAGCCCGGACAGCCGTACGACTCCGGCGGCACCGGTGACCGCGAGGCCGCGCCCACCACCCACACGGCCCCCGACGGCGGACCCCTCGCCCGTCGCGACCCGGCCGACCGGTACGTCTGGTGCCGGGTGCCGGACGACGTCGTGGCGCTGCGGGCCGCCGATCCCGAGCTGGCGCTGCACTGGCGGCGGGCCGTGCGCGAGGTGTTCACGAAGGCATTCGCCGACGGCTTCACCGCGAGGGGTATGTCCCGGGACGGTTGGTACACGCTCGCCCGCCAGGAGGCCACCTCGTGAAACTCGCCCGCGTCGAGATCGTCCACGTGGCGATCCCCCTGGTCAGGCCCTTCCGTACGTCCTTCGGCACGATGACGACGAAGGACACCTTCCTGCTGCACGTCGTCACGGACACGGCCGAGGGCTGGTCGGAGTTCGCGGCCGACCCCGAGCCGCTGTACTGCTCGGAGTTCGTGGCCGGCGCGGAGCTCGTGCTGCGCGACTTCCTGCTGCCGCGCGCCGCCGCGCTGCCCGTGCTCGGTACGGCCCACCTCGCCCCGGCGATGGAGAAGATCAAGGGGCACGAGCTGGCCAAGGCGGCGCTGGAGACGGCCGTACTCGACGCGGAGCTGCGGTCGTACGGGATGCCGCTGGCGACGTATCTCGGGTCGGTGCGGGAGCGGGTACCGGCCGGGGTGTCGGTCGGGATCAGGGAGACCGTCGGCGAGCTGCTGGACGACGTCGAGGGGTATCTCGCCGACGGATACGTCCGGATCAAGCTGAAGATCGAGCCCGGCTGGGATCTGGAGCCCGTACGGGCCGTGCGTGAGCGCTTCGGGGCGGAGCTGCCGCTCCAGGTGGACGCCAACACGGCGTACACGCTCGCGGACGCCGGGCATCTGCGGCGCCTCGACGCGTTCGGGCTGCTGCTGATCGAGGAGCCGCTGGCGGAGAACAACCTGTACGCCCACGCCCGTCTCCAGCAGCGCATCGCGACCCCCGTCTGCCTGGACGAGTCCCTGCACAACGCCCGCGACACCGCGTCCGCGATCGCGATGGACGCGTGCCGGGTCGTGAACGTCAAGCCCGCGCGGGTCGGGGGGTACCTGGAGGCGCGGCGGGTCCATGACGTGGCGTACGCGCACGGGGTGCCGGTGTGGTGCGGGGGCATGCTGGAGACGGGGATCGGCCGCGCACCGAACCTGGCGCTGGCGGCCCTGCCCGGCTGCACGCTCCCGGGCGACACGTCAGCCTCCAGCCGCTACTTCGCCGAGGACATCACGGAGCCGTTCGTGCTGGTGGACGGCCATCTTCCGGTCCCGCGGACGCCGGGCATCGGGGTGGCGCCACTGCCGGAGGCGCTGCGGCGCTTCACCAAGGAGCGGCGAGACCTGTATCCCGCCTGACGAGACCTGTACGTGACCTGACGAGATCTTGTACGTGACCTCGGTGGGGCAACCTGGGGAGCTCCCGACCTGCACCCGGCCGGAATCCGCCACCACGTTAGATTGATCCCGTGTTCTCTCGTCTCACGCGCCCCCGGGCCGTCGCCGTCTGCGCCCTGCCGGTCGTGGCCCTGCTCGCCACGGCGGCCTTCGCGCCCCTGCCGTTCTCGCTGACGCAGCCCGGCCTGACGGCGGACGTGCTGGGCGAGAACAAGGGCGAGCCGGTGATCACGATCTCCGGTGCGCCGACCCGGGACACGAGCGGCCAGCTGCGCATGACGACCATCGAGGCGACCTCCCCCGACACGGACGTGCGCTTCGGTGACGTACTCGACGCCTGGTTCCGCACGGACGAGGCGGTCATGCCGCGCGACTCGGTCTATCCGAGCGGGCAGAGCACCCAGGAGATCGAGCGGTACAACACCGAGCAGATGAAGGAGTCCCAGGACTCCGCGACCCAGGCCGCGCTGAACTACCTGGACCTCGACGACAAGAACGTCAAGGTCACCCTGACCCTCGCGGACGTGGGCGGCCCCAGCGCCGGCCTCCTCTTCTCCCTGGGCATCATCGACAAGCTGAACGGCGACGGCGTGGGCGGCGACCTCACCGGCGGCCGCACCATCGCCGGCACGGGCACGATCGACGCCGCCGGCAAGGTCGGCGCGGTCGGGGGCGTGTCCCTGAAGACCCAGGCCGCCAAGCGGGACGGGGCGACGGTCTTCCTGGTACCGAAAGCGGAGTGCTCCGACGCGAAGGCGGAACTGCCGAAGGGCCTGCGGCTCATTCCGGTGACCACGCTGAAGGGCGCGGTGGGCGCACTGGAGGCGCTGGAGTCGGGGAAGGGCGCGGTTCCTGCCTGTTAGGGCGGCTGCGCGGTGCGCCACCCCCGCACTCACTTCACGAACCCCTCCTCCTTCATCCAGTCCAACGCCACCTGATGCGGATCCTCCCCGTCCACGTCCACCTTCGCGTTCAGGTTCCGCGCCACCGTGTTGTTCAGCTTCCTGCTGATCGGGTCGAGGACCTCGGGGATGGCCGGCCACTCCTTCAAGGTCTTGGAGTTGACCATGGGGGCGGCGTTGTAGTTGGGGAAGAACTTCTTGTCGTCCCGCATCACCACGAGGTTCATCGACTTGATGCGGCCGTCCGTCGTGAACACCTCGCCGTAGCCGCAACTGCCCTTCGCGACCTGGGTGTAGATGATCCCGGTGTCCATCTGGGTGATGTTCTTCGCGGGCACGTCCATGCCGTACGCCTTCTCCATGCCCGGCAGTCCGTCCGCGCGGTTGGCGAACTCGACCTCGACGCACAGCGTCACCGCGCCCGGGTCGGACTTCGACAGCGCGGCGACCTCGGACAGGGTGTTCGTGCGGTACTTCTTGTGGTTCGCCTGGTTCATCGCCAGGGCGTAGGTGTTGTTCAGCGCGGAGGGTTCGAGCCAGGTCACCCCGTTCTTCGCGTCGGCCTCGCGCACCGCCTCCCACTGCGCGTGCGGGTCGGCGATGGGCTCACTGCGGCCCAGGTACGTGATCCAGGCCGTGCCCGTGTACTCGTACCCGGCGTCGGCCTCCCCCTTCCGCACCGCCTCGCGGCTGCCGATGGAGCCCTGGATGCCGGTGCGGTCGAGCACCTCCGCGCCCGCCGCCTCGAAGGCGATGCCCATGATCGCGCCGAGGATGAGCTGCTCGGTGAACGACTTCGACGTCACCGTCAGCTCGGCGCCCCTGAGCGGCTCGCCCCGGCCGATGGTCCCGGGGCGCACGTCGTCGGCCATGGGGGAGCCGCTGGTCAGGCCGCATCCGGAGGCCGTGACCGCCACCACCAGCCCCGTCGCCAGGAGCACGCCCGTCCGACGCCTCATGTCTGCAACCCCCGCGGCCGCAGCAGCACTTCCGCCAGCGAGGCCAGCCAGTCCACCAGCAGGGCGAGGGCGACCGTGAGGACCGAGCCCAGCACCAGGACCGGCATGCGCTGGTTGGTGATGCCGGCCGTGATCAGCACGCCCAGGCCGCCGCCCCCGCCGAAGACCGCCAGGGTGGCCGTACCGACGTTCAGGACCAGAGCCGTGCGGACGCCGGCCAGGATCAGCGGGACGGCGAGGGGCAGTTCCACCCGCGTCAGCACCCCCATCGGGGACATGCCGATGCCGCGTGCCGCCTCCAGCAGCGTCGGGTCGTTCGCCTTGAGGCCGGCGATCGTGTTGGACAGCACGGGCAGGACGGCATACGCGATCATGCCGATCAGGGCGGCCTTCCGGCCGATGCCGAGCCAGATCACCAGCAGGGCGAGGAGGCCGATCGCGGGGGCCGCCTGGCCCATGTTGGCCAACGCCATGGCCACCGGGGTCGCCTTCCGGAACGCCCGCCGGGTGAGCAGGATCCCCAGCGGGATCGCGATGACCAGCACGAAGAAGGTGGAGATCACCGTCAGTTCGACGTGCTGCCACAGGGCCTTGGAGACCTGACCGCCCGACAGCGCGTTCTCGGAGACCGCGTCCAGGTCGGCCTGCTGGAACCACAACCAGGTCGCGAGCAGCATCGCCACCAGCAGCGCGGGTACGAAGGTGAGTTTCTGCCAGCTCACCTTCCGGGGCGGGGGCTTCGCGGCGGTGGGGGAGGGAGCGGGGCCCTCGGCCGTGTCACCCGTGTCACCCATGTCACCCAAGTCACCTGTACCGCCCGCGTCACCCATGTCACCCGTGTCGTCGGGTTCCTCCGGTGCCGCCGGCCTCGTCCTGGGGGCCTCGGGGCTGCTCACGCCTTCTTCTCCCCTCCGTCGCCGCCCTCCTGCTCGGCGTGCGTCCGGTCGGCCCGTGCCCCCTCCAGGTCGTGCTGGGCCTCCAGCGCCTCCAGCCGGTCCGCCTCCAGCAACTCGTGCACGGAGTTCATCAGCGTCTCCATGTCGACGACGCCCGTGTACTCACCGCGCCGCCCGGTCACCGCGACCCGCCCCGCGTTGTCGATGAGGACCGCTTCCAGGGCGTCCCGCAGGGTGGCGTCCCGGGTCACCGTGTCGTGCACCAGCGTCCCGGCCCGCGCCAGCGAACCCCGGGCCCGCATCAGGTCGCCGCGCCGCAGCCACTTGTAGGGCCGTCTGCGCTTGTCGAGCAGCAGGATCTCGTTGGTGCCGCTGGACCGGAGCCGGTTGAAGATGTCCTGGAGCGGGTCGTCGACGGTCACCGTCGGATAGTCGGTGATCTCCACATCCCGTACGCGGGTCAGGTTCAGTCTCTTCAGCGCCGCTCCGGCGCCCACGAACCCGGACACGAAGTCGTCCGCCGGGTTGGTGAGGATCGCCTCGGGGGTGTCGAACTGAGCGATGTGGGACCGTTCGCGCAGAACGGCGATACGGTCACCGAGTTTGATCGCCTCGTCGAAGTCGTGCGTGACGAAGACGATCGTCTTGTGCAGCTCGTGCTGCAGCCTGATCAACTCGTCCTGGAGATGATCACGGGTGATCGGATCGACCGCGCCGAACGGCTCGTCCATCAGCAGGACCGGCGGATCGGCCGCCAATGCCCGTGCCACGCCCACACGTTGCTGTTGGCCGCCGGACAGCTGGCGCGGATACCGGCCGCGGAACTCCCCGACGTCCAGCCCGACGAGGTCGAGCAGCTCCTCGACCCGCGACGTGATCCGCGTCTTCGACCAGCCGGTCATCTTCGGGACGAGCGCGATGTTCTGCGCGACCGTCATGTGCGGGAAGAGCCCGGCGGACTGGATCGCGTAGCCGACCTTGCGGCGCAGCTTCACCGGGTCGATGTCGGTGACGTCCTCGCCGCCGATGCGGATACGGCCACCGGTCGGTTCGATCAGCCGGTTGATCATCTTGAGCGTCGTGGACTTCCCGCACCCGGAGGGGCCGACGAAGATGACCACCTCGCCCGCCTTGATCTCCATGTTCACGTCGTCCACGGCCGGCTGCGGACTGCCCGGGTAGCGCTTGGTCAGATTCTCCAGCTCGATGGAGGCGCCGTGGTTGTCGCTATCGGACACGGATCCCCCTGGGGATGGTCAGTCGCCCGATCAGGACGTACGCGGCGTCGAACAGCAGCGCCAGGACGATGATCCCGAGCGTGCCCGCGAGCACCTGGTTGAGCGCGTTCGCGCTGCCCAGGGAGGCGAGCCCGCGGAAGATCACATTGCCGAGGCCGGGGCCGGAGGCGTACGCCGCGATCGCCGCGATGCCCATCAGCATCTGCGTGGAGACCCGGATCCCGGTCAGGATGGGCGGCCAGGCCAGCGGCAGCTCCACCCTCAGCAGCTGCGTGGGACGGGACATCCCGATGCCGCGGGCCGCGTCCACCAGGGTCGGGTCGACGCCGCGCAGCCCGACGATCGCGTTGCGCACGATCGGCAGCAGGCCGTACAGCGTCAGTGTGATCACCGTGGGCGGTACGCCCAGCCCCACGATCGGGATGAGCAGGCCGATCATGGCGAGCGACGGAATGGTCAGAATGCCCGAGGTGGTGAGCGTGGCGAAGTTGCCGGCCCACTCGCTCCGGTACGTGGCCACGCCGATCAGCACGCCGAGCAGGGTCGCCACGACCATGCACTGGAAGACGGCGCTCGCGTGCTGCAGGGCGTCGGTGAGCAGCTGCTGGTGGCGGTTGCCCAGGTACTCCCAGAAGTTCACGCGGACTCACCCCACCAGGTCGCGGGCTCCGAACGAAGGGCCTAGGCCGGACACGGCCTAGCTGTTCGCCCGGTCCTCCGCCGCCTGCTCCACCAACGGGATGATCCGCAGCGGAACGGGGTTCTCCATCACGATCGCCGTGGAGGCCCGGACGATCCCATCGAAACCGACAACCCGGTCGATCACACGCTGGAGATCGGCGTTGGAACGCGCCACGAGGCGGCACAGCATGTCCCCGGTGCCGGTGGTCGTGTGCAGCTCCAGCACCTCCGGCACGGTCGCCAAGTGCGCCCGTACGTCGGCTCCTTGCCCCTGCCGGATCTGTAGCGTCGCGAAGGCGGTGACGGGATACCCGAGCGCCGCCGGATCCACCTCGGGACCGAACCCGCGGATGACTCCGTTCGACTGAAGCCGGTCGAGGCGCGCCTGCACGGTCCCGCGGGCCACCCCCAGCCGCCGGGACATCTCCAGCACCCCGATCCGGGGCTCGCGCGCCAGCAGCAGGATGATCCGCCCGTCCAGATGATCGATCGCCACAGCAGCCTCCCGGGTGGGTTGGTCATCCTGTACAGGAAGCCCGCAGAAACGGTCCCTGAACTGGTCATGTTGCCCAGCAAAAAACCAAACTATTGCGCACCTTGCCCCACCGGAGTGAGGCTGCGCCTATGACGCAGACCACACACCACACTCCCGACACCGCCCGGCAGGCCGACCCCTTCCCGGTCAAGGGAATGGACGCGGTCGTCTTCGCCGTGGGCAACGCCAAGCAAGCGGCGCACTACTACTCGACCGCCTTCGGCATGCGCCTCGTTGCCTACTCCGGACCGGAGAACGGCAGCCGCGAGACCGCGAGCTACGTGCTGGAGAACGGCTCCGCCCGTTTCGTCCTCACCTCCGTCATCAAGCCCGCGACCACCTGGGGCCACTTCCTCGCCCAGCACGTGGCCGAGCACGGCGACGGCGTCGTCGACCTCGCGATCGAGGTCCCGGACGCGCGACGGGCGTACGCGTACGCGCTCGAACACGGCGCCACGTCCGTCACCGAGCCGTACGAGCTGAAGGACGAGCACGGCACGGTCGTCCTGGCCGCCATCGCGACGTACGGCGAGACCCGCCACACCCTCGTCGAGCGCACCGGCTACGACGGCCCCTACCTGCCCGGCTACGTCACCGCGAAGCCGATGGTCGAACCGCCCGCCCAGCGCACCTTCCAGGCCATCGACCACTGCGTGGGCAACGTCGAGCTCGGCCGTATGAACGAATGGGTGGGCTTCTACAACAAGGTCATGGGCTTCACGAACATGAAGGAGTTCGTGGGCGACGACATCGCGACCGAGTACAGCGCGCTGATGTCGAAGGTCGTGGCCGACGGCACGCTCAAGGTCAAGTTCCCGATCAACGAGCCCGCCATCGCCAAGAAGAAGTCCCAGATCGACGAGTACCTGGAGTTCTACGGCGGCGCGGGCGTCCAGCACATCGCGCTCAACACGAACGACATCGTGGCGACGGTCCGCACGATGCGCGCGGCCGGCGTCCAGTTCCTCGACACCCCCGACTCGTACTACGACACCCTCGGCGAGTGGGTCGGCGACACCCGCGTGCCCGTCGAGACCCTGCGCGAGCTGAAGATCCTCGCGGACCGCGACGAGGACGGCTATCTGCTGCAGATCTTCACCAAGCCGGTCCAGGACCGTCCGACGGTCTTCTTCGAGATCATCGAACGCCACGGCTCCATGGGCTTCGGCAAGGGCAACTTCAAGGCCCTGTTCGAGGCGATCGAGCGGGAGCAGGCCAAGCGCGGCAACCTATGAGGCTTTCGCGGAGAGCGTGAAGTCCTGGACAGCACAGCGTAGAAAGCGCAACCACAACGGCCCTCTCGGGCCTCTCCAGTCGTGCGGGCGTCACGGGGCGCCCGCACGACCTCGGGGAGAGAAGAGTGGCGGACCCCTTCGACCTGTCCATACCGGCCGAGCGCTGGCTGTGGAAGAAGGACACGCTCAAGGATCCGACGATCCTTCAGTCGTTCGCCTTCGACGAGGCGAACGAGCATCTCTACGTCCTTCAGCTCACCCGGGGCGGCTCCACGGCCGGCGACCTCTGCCTCAACCGGCTCGACCTCCGGGGCAAGCGCCTGGGCCACATGTACCTGCGCGGCTTCGGGCACGGCGTCAGCATGGGCGTGCAGCACACGTCCGACGGCACCGTGTGGATCTGGACCGAGGCCGACGCCAAGGGCGGCTACGGCAGGGGCGTCACCCGCTTCCGCTTCGTCGACGGCGCCGTCCGCACGCGCGAGGACGTCAAGGTCCGCCACCCGATCCCGGGCTCCACCCACAACCAGCCGTCCGTCTGCCCGGTCTCACGGCGCATCGCCATCCGCCACCGCGTCGACGACAAGCCCCGCTACCGGATCTGGGACCTCGACGCGTTCGTCGCCCGCGACTACTCCGAGCCGGTCGCCGACTTCCCGCAGACCGGCGCCCATCCCGACCCCAAGGTCCCGTTCCAGGGGTACGCCCTGCACGGCGACCACCTCTACCAGCTGGCCGGGACCGCCTACGACGCCAGGACCAACCCGCCCGCCAAGCGCGGCAACGTCCACGTCTCCTGCCTCGACATCCGCACCGGCCGGCTGCTCGACCGGCAGCGCACCGAGGCCGGCCACTCCCTCGACCACCGCGAACCGGAGGGCCTCGCCGTCCGCCACGGCTCCGAGCCCCGGCTCTGTCTGGGGCTCGCGTCCGGGCAGGAGGGGGCACGCAGGTTCTCGATCTACTACAAGCCGCAGACGGCCTGAGGCGGCCGTACGCTGACCCCATGGCCAGGATCAACGACGTCGGCGGTACGCAGGGGTTCGGTGCCATCGACACGAGCGACGACACCGAGCCGTTCCACGCGGACTGGGAGGCGCGGGTCGTCGGCCTCTTCAACACGCTGCGCGGGCAAGGCGTCTTCAACACGAACGAGTTCCGGGACGCGATCGAGTCGATGCCGCCCGCGGAGTACCTGGCGGCGTCGTACTACGAGCGCTGGTTCACCGCGATCCGCGTGCTGCTGGAGCGCAAGGGCGTGATCGAACCGGGTGAGCTGGATGACTGACCGCTTCCCGCCCGGCACCCGCGTCCGCACCTTCCACCACGACCCGCCGCACCACACCCGCCTGCCGCGGTACGCGCGCGGCAAGCGCGGCGTGGTCGTCGAGCCGGAGGGCCCGGACGAACTGCCCGACATCAGCGCGCGGGGATCCGGCGACGCGCCCGTCGAGCAGATCTACGCGGTCCGCTTCGAGGCGCGGGACCTGTGGGGCGAGGGCGACCATCACGTCGTACTGGACCTGTGGGAGAGCTACTTGGAAGAGGACCTGGCGGAGGATTCGGAAGACGACCTGGCAGAAGACCTGGAAGACGACCTGGCAGACGACTTGGGAGGGACGGCCGATGAGCGGTGACCACACCGACGCGACGATCGCCCGGCGCGTACGGCGGCTGGAGACCCTGCTGGAGGAGAAGGGCCTGGTCACCGGCGAGAAGGTGGACGAGGTGATCGACGCGTTCCTGGCGGAGTCCTCGCCCGCGAACGGGGCGCGCGTCGTCGCGCGGGCGTGGACCGACGAGGCGTTCAAGTCCCGTCTGCTGCGGGACGGAACGGCGGCCGTCCGGGAACTCGGCTACATGGACGGCTCGTACCAGCGCCTGCGGGTCGTGGAGAACACCGCCACCACCCACAACGTCATCGTCTGCACCCTCTGCTCCTGCTACCCGCTGCGCCTCCTCGGCCCGTCGCCCAGCTGGTACAAGTCCGAGGCGTACCGCTCCCGCGTGGTCCGCGAACCCCGCGCGGTCCTCGCCGAGTTCGGGGTGGAGTTGCCGCCCGGCACCCAGGTCACGGTCTGGGACTCCAGCGCCGAGTCCCGCTACATGGTGCTGCCGCGCCGCCCGGAGGGCACGGCGGGGATGAGCGAGGAGGAGCTGGCCGGGCTGGTGACGCGCAACGCGCTGATCGGCACGGCAGTGGTGTAGGGCCCCGCCGGGGCGAAGTCGCGGGGCTCCCCTCGGGGCCGTGGCGCAGGGCTCACTTCCGCCGCGGCTTCGCGTCCATGTCCGGTACGTCCTCCACCGACGGTTCCCCGAGCTCCTCCAGGGCCGCCTCGGCCAGCGGCACCCTGGTCGGCGAGAAGTACGGATTGATCCGCAGCGCCTCCTCCAGGTGCCGCCGCGCGGGCCCCGCCATCCCCAGCTCCCGCTCGATCATCCCCCGGTGATAGGCGTACAGCGCGCTGCGCACCCCACCCCCCTTGTGCTTGTCGGTCGCCCGGCGGGCGAACTTCAGCGCCTCCTTGTCCTCCCCGGCCCGGTGCAGCGCCCACCCCAGCGCGTCGGCCACCGCGATCGACGGCTGCCGGCGCCACTCCGTCCTGAGCCGCCGTACGGCCAACTCGGCGTCACCGTGGTCCGCCTCGAAGAGACCCAGCACCAGCTCCTCGTCCACCCCGCCGGCCGCGGCCCGCGCCGCCCGCTCGCGCAGCAGGTCGTACTGGACGCGCGCCGCCTGCCCCAGCCCCAGCGACTCGTACAACTCGCCCAGTTCCAGCGCGTATTCGGGGAGCGGCTGCTTGGCGAGGGCCGCCCGGTAGGCGTTCAGCGCCTCCGTGGTGCGGCCCAGCGCCGCCAGCGTCCGCCCCTGCCCGGCGAGCGCGGCCCGCTGGTCGGGGTCGAGGCGCACGGCCTCCTGGAAGTTCCGCAGGGCCACCTCCAGGTCGCCGCGCTCCCAGGCGAGTTGCCCGGTCCGTTCGAGATACGCCGCCCGCTCGGCCGGGGCCTCGGCGCCCGCCGCCGCGTCGGACAGCGCCGCCGCCGCGTCCTCCCGCCAGCCCCGGTCCCGGTAGAGTGCCGCCGCCCGCGCCTGTACGGCCGGCCCCGAGCGCAGCTTCAGCAGCCGGTCCAGCGTCCGCTTGGCGGCCTTGTAGTCACCCATCCCCGTCTGCGCGTCGATCAGCAGCGGATACGTCGTCCACCGCTTCCGGTCCACCTTCAGCGCCGCCTCGCTCCACGTCCGCGCCGCGCCGAAGTCCCGCCGCGCGTTCGCCAGCGCCGCCATGCCGTCCAGCGCCTCGGCGTTCCGCTCCCGCACCCTCAGCGACGTACGCAGCGCCTTCTCGGCCTTCGGGTAGTACGCCGGCTCGGCGGTCCGCCGCCCCTGCTCCACATACGCCGCCCCCAGCACCGCCCACGACTGGGCGTCCTCGGGATGCGTCCGCAGGTGAGCCTCGCGCTCGTCGATCAGCACCGCCAGATCGGGCAGCGCCGCCGCCACCCCGGTCGTGACCGCGGCCAGCGCCTGCGCCCCCGGTGCCGGCGCCGGGGAACCCGTCCCGCCCGGCCCCCACGGCAACAGCGTCAGCACCCCGCCCAGCACGACGCACCCCGCCACCGAGGCGATCAGCACCCGCCGCCGGTTGCGCGGGCGCTCCGGCGTGCCCTGCCCGTCCTTCGAGGTGCCGCCGTCCGTGGCAGGGCTCTGCGTGGCGGTGTTCTCGGCGGCAAGGCTCTCCGTGGCGGTGCTCCCGGCGGCGCTGCTCCCGGCGGCGCTGCTCTCCGTGACGCTGTTGCGCATGGCGCTGTTCTCCATGGCGCTCACTGTGCGTGAAACGTGGCGTCAATACGACGACCACACCCGCCCGAACCCGGCTGCCGTACGTGGGGTTCACACCGATGGCCCCGGGTGTCACGCTGTGATCATGAGCCGTATCGAAGCCGCACCCGCCCAGGCCCGGGGTGACCTCACCGAGCGGCTGCTCGCGGGTCTGCCCGCCGAGGCCGTCCTGACCGACCCCGACATCACGGCGTCCTACGCCAACGACATGGCCAGCTTCTGCCCGGCCGGCGCCCCCGCCGTGGTCGTGCTGCCGCGCACGGTCGAAGAGGTCCAGCACGTCATGCGCACCGCCACCGAGCTGCGCGTCCCGGTCGTCCCGCAGGGCGCCCGCACGGGCCTGTCGGGCGGGGCCAACGCCTCCGACGGCTGCATCGTGCTGTCCCTGACCAAGATGGACCGCATCCTGGAGATCAATCCCGTCGACCGCATCGCCGTCGTCGAGCCCGGCGTCATCAACGCCGCCCTCTCCCGCGCGGTGGGCGAACTCGGCCTGTACTACCCGCCGGACCCCTCCAGCTGGGAGATGTGCACGATCGGCGGCAACATCGGCACCGCCTCCGGCGGCCTGTGCTGCGTGAAGTACGGGGTGACGGCGGAGTACGTCCTCGGCCTGGACGTCGTCCTCGCCGACGGGCGCCTGATGACGACGGGCCGCCGCACCGCCAAGGGCGTCGCGGGATACGACCTGACCCGCCTCTTCGTCGGCTCCGAGGGCTCGCTCGGCATCGTCGTACGGGCCGTCCTGGCGCTGAAGCCGCAGCCGCCGCAGCAGCTGGTGCTCGCCGCCGAGTTCGCGTCCGCGGCCGCCGCGTGCGACGCGGTGTGCCGGATCATGGAGGGCGGGCACGTCCCGTCGTTGCTGGAACTGATGGACCGTACGACGGTCAAGGCGGTCAACGGCATCGCGAACATGGGGCTGCCGGAGACGACCGAGGCCCTCCTGCTGGCCGCCTTCGACACCCCGGACCCGACCGCCGACCTCGCCGCCGTCGGCGCGCTGTGCGAGGCTGCCGGCGCCACCCAGGTGGTTCCGGCGGACGACGCGGCCGAGTCCGAACTCCTCCTCCAGGCCCGCCGGTTGTCCCTCACCGCGCTCGAAGCGGTGCGTGGCGTGACGATGATCGACGACGTCTGCGTGCCGCGGTCGAGGCTCGCCGACCTGATCGAGGGCGTGGCGCGCATCGCCGAGAAACACCAGCTCACCATCGGCGTCGTCGCCCACGCCGGCGACGGCAACACGCACCCCACCGTCTGCTTCGACGCGACCGACCAGGACGAGTCCCGGCGCGCCCGCGAGTCCTTCGACGAGATCATGGCCCTCGGCCTGGAACTCGGCGGCACGATCACCGGCGAGCACGGCGTGGGCGTCCTGAAGAAGGAGTGGCTGGCGCGCGAGATCGGCCCGGTCGGGGTCGAGATGCAGCGCGGGATCAAACAGGTCTTCGACCCGCTCGGCCTCCTGAACCCGGGCAAGCTGTTCTGACCGGCACGGCTCACTGGGCGAGCAGTTGGTCAAGCGCGTCGTCGATCCCCAGCTGCTCGCCCTCCGTCCCCGGCGGCACCAGCCGCAACGTCCGCTCCAGCCAGGCCGACACCTGCGCCGCCGGGGCCTCCAGCAGGGCGTCCCCGTCGGGCGAGCTCAGCCCCATGAGCACGAGGCTCCGCCCGTCGGCCTTCGTCGGCCACACCCGCACGTCCCCGTGCCCGCACGGCCGGAACACCCCCTCGACGAGCAGATCGCGGGAGAAGGTCCAGTGCACCGGGTGGTCGGAGTTGACGTGGAAGGCGATGTGCACGGCGTACGGGTCGTCGCTGTGATAGCTCAGCAGGGCCGCGACCGGGATGCTCCGCTCGGGCCCCAGGATGAGCCGAAGCTCCAGCTCGCGCTCTACGACGGTGTGATGCATGGCGTGTGTGTCCTCTCGCGTGGCTCCCGCGGGCCCTGTGGGCGGGCCCGTACGAGTGGAGAGGGAACAGGGGCGCGGATCATTACGCGGGTTCACGGAACTTTTTTCCGGGACCGCCTCCCGGGCCGCTCCGGGGGGGGGTTCCGACCCCCGGACCCCCAGCCGGGGGGCGGGTAGCCGGTGCCCGTATGGGTGGCGTGGGGTCGGTGTTGCGGGCTGGTTCCGCGTGCGGGTCCTGATGTGGCTCGTGGCTGGGTTCCGGGAAGGTTCGGCTCGTGTGAAGTACGTGTACGAGGTTGCCCGGAAAGGAGTGGGTCCTACGGGACTGGCGGTGCTTGTTGCGCCGGTCTGATAGATGTGGAGGCCCCTATTTGACCCACGAGCAGATACCGGACGACGGACATGAGCGCCCCAACCCCGGCCCCAGGTGACGACAGGCCCCGCGAAGGGTATTACCCGGACCCGTCCATTCCTGGATATGTCCGGTACTGGAACGGTGCCTCCTGGGTGCCGGGCACCAGCCGTCCGGCACCGACGGACGGCGAACCGCTCGCCCCGCCGCCGGGCGCCGCCTCGGTCGAGGAGACCGGCCCGCACTTCTTCGACGAGGAGCCGGCCCAGGAGCCCGCGGCCGGCCAGGCCCAGCACGGCAGCCGCCCGGAGCCGGCGTCCGCCTGGGGTGCCGACCCCGCCCACCAGGCCGGCTTCGGCGGCGAGCAGGACCACCGTGTCTCCTGGGGTGCCCAGCAGGACCCCGACCCGAGGGACCCGCGCGCGGCGGCCCAGCCGGACGGGCACGCCGCCCGTACCGACGGCTCGGCCCACGTTCCGCCCGCCGAGCCGGACTCCGGCTCCGGGGGCGTCGCGTCCGGGGACACGTTCATGATCCGCCGGCCCGTGGCGGGCGGAGCCGGGGGAGCGCAGTCCTCCGGTGCCTCGGGGCAGGCCACTCCCGGCATCCCCGCCCCCGCCGACGGCACCATGGCCATCCGCGCGGTGTCCCCGCGCACGGGGCAGCAGGGCCAGGCGGCCGGGGCGCAGGGCGGGAGCACCGGCGCGTCCGCCGGCCCGGGCGCCGCACGTTCGGACGCCGACCGCCCCTCGGCGGCCGGCGCCCCGCAGGGCCCCGGCTTCGGCGCCGGGAAGGCCGCCGCCGAACGGGCCGCCGTGGCCCAGGGACAGGCTCAGACGGCCGCGGGGGCCGCAGCCGCCGCCCAGGCGTCCGGCGCCGCCCCATCGGCCCTCTCCGGCCCGCAGCAGGCCCAGCAGGCCGCCCCGAGCATCCCCCAGCAGTCGGGCGGCCCGCAGCCCGCGGCAGCCGGCTCCGGCGCGCCCATGGCGGCGGGCGCCGGCGGCGGCCAGTCCTCCTGGGCGCAGCAGGTCCACCGGCTCGCGGGCCCCGACGACGACCAGCCGGTCGCCCCGTGGAAGCCCCCGACCATGGACCCGTTCCAGGCGGCCGCCATGCGTCAGGCCGCCGCCCGTCCCGCCGGCCTCGGCAAGCGGCTGGCCGCGCGGCTGCTGGACACCGTCGTGCTGGGCGCCGTCACCGCGGTGGCCGCCGTACCGCTCGGCACCAAGGCGATCGACCACGTCAACGAGAAGATCGACGCCGCCAAGCTCTCCGGCGAGACGGTCACCGTCTGGCTGCTGGACGGCACCACTTCGGCGTATCTCGGCATCATCCTGGCCGTCCTGCTCCTGTTCGGCGTCGCCTACGAGGTGCTGCCCACCGCCAAGTGGGGCCGCACACTGGGCAAGAAGCTGCTCGGCCTGGAGGTGCGGGACATCGAGGCGCACGAGCCCCCGGAGTTCGGCACGGCCCTGAAGCGCTGGCTCGTCTACAGCATCCCCGGCCTGCTCGTCGTCGGCGTCGTCGGCGTGCTGTGGTGCGTGTTCGACCGGCCCTGGCACCAGTGCTGGCACGACAAGGCGGCGCGTACGTTCGTCGCGGGCTGACCGCATACGGCGAACGGCCCGGAAGAATCCGTACCCCCGGACGGCCCCGTGCCGGATGCGGAGCCGGACGGTTCGCGGTCGACTCGGGCCATGAGCAGCGAACCGCCTCCCGGCTCCGGTCAGCAGCCCCCGGAAGACGACCCGTTCAGGAAACAGCCCCCTCCGTCCGAGGGCTCGGGTTCGCCGTACGGTGACCAGCCACCGCACGGCGGCCAACCCCCGCCCTCCTACGGCGGCGGCCCGTATGGAGGCCCCTACGGCGGTGACCCGTACGGCGGCGGCGGTCAGCCCGCCGACCCGCTCGCCGGGATGCCGCCGCTCGCCGACAGCGGCAAGCGCACGCTGGCCCGCATCATCGACATGATCCTGGTGGGCGTCGTCGTCTGGCTGCTCACCTGGGGATTCGGCGTCACCGAGTACGACGTGGACACCGACGAGGTGGAGTACAGCAAGTCCTTCGTGCAGTCACTGGTCGCCGCCGTGCTGTTCATCGGCTACGACACCGTCATGACCGCCAGGACGGGGCAGACGCTCGGCAAGAAGCTGCTCAACATGCGGGTCGCCAACCTGGAAAACGGCGCCACACCGTCCGTGCAGGCGTCGCTGATCCGGGCAGCGGTGCTGTGGATCCCGTTCGCGTTCTGCTGCGCCTGTATCTGGACCGTGATCGCCGGCGGCTGGAGCTTCTTCGACAAGCCCTACAAACAGGGCCTGCACGACAAGTCGGCGAAGACGGTGGTGGTCAGCACCGGCGGCTGAGCCTGTGTCAGGACTGGGTCAGTACGGGTTCCTCCGCCTGTTCCCGGTCGGCGCGGGCGCGGGCGGGCTTGCGCACCGCCACCACGCGGGGCTTCTTGGGCATGGGCACCGTCATGGCGACCAGGAGCCCGAGCAGCAGCGCCGCGACGGCGATGACCGCGATCCCCGCACCCGAACTCGTCTGTGACAGCAGCAGCATGGCGAGCGTCGAGAAGATCACGGTGCACGAGCCGTAAGCGAGCTGTGCGGCAGTCGGACGAGGCATGATCATCGTGTCCTCGGAATCAGGGGTGCACGGGGGTCTCGGCCTGGCTTTCCGCCGATGTCCGGGCGTTCCGCCATCCGACTCTAACCGCGTGCATGCCCGAGAGGAACAAACCGTAAGCGTGACCTAACCAACAGTGCCGATGCACGGGGGGCGCACGGAGTCATCTCGTCCAGCAAGTGGACAGCGCAACGCGCCGTTACCGAAAAGGTTGTTGTCCGCTAAACGAACATCGACTTCGCATAGTGCAATTGACCTGTTCAAGTCAAGGTCTGTTTTTTCTGACTAACCTCTAGTCAAATGTCGTCACTTGACTACACGCGTTGATCAGGCGCTCGCGGGAACCTCCATGACCAGGACCCTCCCTTCCGCGTGCCCGGACGCGGGGGAGGAAGCAAGTGACCAGCAGACCCTGGACGTTCAGAACGGCGGCAACAGCCGTCGCGCTCACGACGGCAGCGGCGACGTTCTCGACCTTCGCGGTGGCTCAGGCCGACGAAGGCGCGCCGGCGGCCGTGGAGCGGCACGACCCGGCGGAGCACACCCACGCCGATCACGACCTCGACGGCCCGATGACCAAGACTCGGGAGGCTCAGCGCGAAGAGGCCCTGAACCAGGTCATATCCGGCCGGGCCAAGGTGCAGAAGCGCGACGGCTCGCAGGTCGTCGAGCTCAAGAGCAAGAAGGGCGACAGCAAGTACGTCGAGCTGGGCCGCGAGAAGACCGACAAGATCTTCACGATCCTGGTCGAGTTCGGCGACCAGATCAGCGAGTTCGGCGGCACGCCCGGCCCGGCCCACAACCAGATAGCCCAGCCCGACCGCAAGAAGGACAACTCGACGGCCTGGCAGGCGGACTACAACCAGAAGCACTACCAGGACCTCTACTTCGGCACCGGCAAGAAGACCGAGTCGCTGAAGAAGTACTACGAGAGGCAGTCCTCCGGCCGCTACTCGGTCGACGGCGAGGTCACCGACTGGGTCAAGGTCCCCTACAACGAGGCCCGCTACGGCAACAACGCCTGCGGCGAGACCAACTGCCCCAGCGTCTGGAACGTCGTCAGCGACGGTCTCAACGCGTGGGTCGCCCAGCAGAAGGCAGCTGGGAAGACCGACGCGGAGATCAAGGCGGACGTCACGAAGTTCGACCAGTGGGACCGTAACGACTTCGACGGTGACGGCGACTTCAACGAGGCCGACGGCTACATCGACCACTTCCAGGTCGTGCACGCCGGTGAGGACGAGTCCGCGGGCGGCGGCGCCCAGGGCACCGACGCGATCTGGGCCCACCGCTGGTACGCGTTCGGCACCGACGCCGGCGCCACCGGCCCCGCGGACAACAGGATGGGCGGCGCCCAGATCGGCTCCACCGGCATCTGGGTCGGCGACTACACCGTCCAGCCGGAGAACGGCGGCCTCGGCGTCTTCGCCCACGAGTACGGCCACGACCTCGGTCTGCCGGACCACTACGACACCGCGGGCGGCGAGAACTCCACCGGCTTCTGGACCCTGATGTCCTCCGGTTCCTGGCTCGGCACCGGCAAGAAGGAGATCGGTGACCTGCCCGGCGACATGACCGCCTGGGACAAGCTCCAGCTGGGCTGGCTGAACTACGACCGGGCGAAGGCCGCGACGACGTCCGAGCACAAGCTGGGCCTGGCCGAGTACAACACCCGGCACAAGCAGGCCCTTGTGGTCGAGCTGCCGAAGAAGGCCGTCACCACCGAGCTCGTGACTCCCGCGCAGGGCGCGACCCAGTGGTGGAGCGGCAGCGGCAACAACCTGAAGAACACGCTCAGCCGTTCCGTGGACCTCACCGGCAAGTCCTCCGCCTCCCTGACCCTCGACGGGTGGTGGGAGATCGAGAAGGGGTACGACTACCTCTACACCGAGGTGTCGACCGACGGCGGCGCCAACTGGACGGCGATCGACGGCACGGCGAACGGCAACGCGATCAGCCGTGACGGCAGCGACAAGCCGGCGCTCAGCGGCGCGAGCGACGCGTACCAGAAGCTCGTCTATCCGCTCGACGCCTACGCCGGCAAGAAGATCGACCTTCGCTTCCGCTACGCGACCGACGGCGGTCTGTCGATGAAGGGCTTCACGGCCGACCGGATCGCGGTCACCGCCGACGGCTCCGCGGTCTTCTCGGACGACGTGGAGAGCGTGGACAACGCCTGGACGGCGACCGGCTTCAAGCGGATGGGCGCTTCCTTCACCAAGGACTACGAGCAGTACTACCTCGCCGAGAACCGCCAGTACGTGTCGTACGACAAGACGCTGAAGACGGGCCCGTACAACTTCGGCTTCTCGTCGACCCGTCCGGACTGGGTGGAGCACTACGCGTACCAGAACGGCCTGTTGATCTGGAAGTGGGACACCTCGCAGGCGGACAACAACACCAGCCAGCACCAGGGTGTCGGTCTGATCCTCCCGGTCGACTCCCACCCGACGCCGCTGAAGTGGTCCGACGGCACGCTGATGCGCAACCGCATCCAGTCCTACGACTCGCCGTTCAGCACGTTCCGCACGGACGGCATGACGCTGCACAACGCGGACGTCGCGACGAGGATCCCGTCGCGTGCGGGGGTGCCGGTCTTCAACGACCGCACCAACACGTACTACGACGCGGCGACCCCGACGGCGGGTGTCAAGATCACTGACACCAACACGAAGATCAAGATCCTCAAGGAGCCCTCGAACGGCTCGACGATCACGGTCGAGGTTGGGCCTGCAGTGAAGTAATCCACGTTTTCGCAGGTCAGAGCACTATCGGCGGTGACCCCCTGGCGGGGTTGCCGCCGATCGTGTTTAGGTGCACCCTGTGCTTCCGTTATTGACACCGGTGCCGGCACAGGCACCGGTACCGACCCTGACACCGACTCGCACGGGGGTGTGACCGCATGGCCGCAGGAGGTTTCTGCAAGCTGCCGACCGGCAGCGTGGTGGTGGCGCTGAACCTGCCCAGACCCACCGCCGACGGCACGGGCTCCGTCCGTGTCCTCGTCCACGCCCAGAACCGCGCCCGAGCCCTGACCAGGCTCCGCAACCTGGGCATGCGCGCCGTCTACCTCCGGGGCAACGCCGCCCCGCCGTCGCCCGACGAGATCACGGCGGTCCTGCACCACCCGGACGGCCTGATATGGCGAACGGCACCTGACAACGGTGTCGTGGCGGGACCGGAGCTGATGCAGGAGCTGTGGCACCCGATCAGAGCGCTGCTGAGGCGCCCGGCTGCCACGCCCTGAGGGACGCGGGGGCTGTGCAAAGGTGCGGCTCCGCAAGGCCCTGAAGGGACGCGGGGCTGTCGATGTGCGGCTCCGCAACGCCCTGAAGGGGCGCGGGGCTGTGTCGATGCGCGGCTCCGCCGCGTGGGCGCGACCAGCCACGACGGCGCCGCAGCCGCCAGACGGCCAAGCGCGGCACCCCGTGGAGCGCTACGCGACCACCGGCTTCCCCGACAGCTCCACGCCCGCCTCACGCAACTCCTCCAGGGCCCGCTCCGTGGTCTCGGCGGCCACCCCGGCGGTCAGATCCAGCAGCACCTGCGTACGGAAGCCTTCCCGTACGGCATCCACGGCAGTGGCCCGCACACAGTGGTCCGTGGCGATGCCCACCACGTCCACCTCGGTGACCTCCCGGGCCCGCAGCCAGTCGGCCAGCCGCACGCCGTTCTCGTCGGCCCCCTCGAACCCGCTGTACGCCGCCGCGTACGCGCCCTTGTCGAACACGGCGTCGATCGCGCCGGAGGCGACCGCGGGGGCGAAGTTCGGATGGAAGCCGACGCCCTCCGTACCGGCGACGCAGTGCGCCGGCCAGGAGTGGGCGAAGTCGGGGTTCGTGGAGAAGTGACCGCCGGGGGCGATGTGGTGGTCGCGGGTGGCGACGACATGCTGGTAGCCGGACCCGGCCGCCTGCCCGATCAGCTCGGTGACGGCGGCGGCCACGTCGGCACCGCCGGCCACCGCGAGGCTGCCTCCCTCGCAGAAGTCGTTCTGCACATCTACGACGATCAAGGCGCGGCGCATGGTCGGTGTCCTTCGGTTATGGACGCTGGGGTCGGGACGGTGAGAACGACTGCTGGCCCGGCCGTGAACTTCCGAGCCTAGAGACTTCGGGTGCCGTGCGGGAGGGGGCATTGCGTGCGCACGCCGGGCGCGCTCGCTTCACGCCCCCGTCCGGCTACCCGAGCGCCCGTTGACATACTCCGTCGGGATGACAGGTTCCCCGCGCGAGAGCTGGGTGGCGGACAGCGGCAGACCGGCGCGAGCGGCCGCGTGCCGGTCCCGTACGACGTCCAGCGGCTCACGGGCCACCACGTCACCGCCCTTGATCAGCTCGACCAGCAGCTGCCGGTCGGCGAGCTCGTCCGGCACCGGCCCGGTGCCGACGACCTCGGCCTCCGCGGCGCCGTACTCGTCGAGGCGCCGCGCGGCCCACTTGCGGCCGCCGATGGAGGTCTTGCCGCCACTGGACTTCTTCGCCACCGGCACCAGCGGCGCCGTGACGTCGGCGGACTCGGCGCGGGCGACCAGCTTGTAGACCATCGAGCAGGTCGGATGCCCGGACCCGGTCACCAGCTGGGTGCCGACGCCGTACGCGTCCACCGGCGCCGCCGCCAGCGAGGCGATGGCGTACTCGTCCAGGTCGGAGGTCACGATGATCCTCGTGTCCGTCGCGCCCAGCTCGTCCAGCTGCTGCCGGACCCGGTGCGCCACCAGCAGCAGGTCGCCCGAGTCGATCCGGACGGCGCCCAGCTCGGGCCCCGCGACCTCCACGGCCGTACGGACCGCCTCGGCGACGTCGTAGGTGTCCACGAGCAGCGTGGTGCCCCGGCCCATGGAGTCGACCTGGGCCTGGAAGGCGTCCCGCTCGCGGTCGTGCAGCAGGGTGAAGGCGTGGGCGCTGGTGCCGACGGTGGGGATGCCGTAGCGGAAGCCGGCGGCCAGGTCGGAGGTGGAGGTGAAGCCGCCGAGGTACGCGGCCCTGGACGCCGCCACCGCGGCCAGCTCGTGGGTGCGGCGGGCGCCCATCTCGATGATCGGGCGCTCCCCGGCGGCCGACGCCATCCGTGAGGCGGCCGCGGCGATCGCGGAGTCGTGGTTGAGGATGGAGAGGATCACCGTCTCCAGCAGCACGCACTCGGCGAAGGTGCCCTCGACCCGCATGATCGGCGAGCCCGGGAAGTAGACCTCGCCCTCGGGGTAGCCCCAGACGTCGCCGGAGAAGCGGTAGCCCGCGAGCCACTCCAGGGTCTGCTCGTCGACGATGTTCCGCTCCCGCAGGAAGCCGAGCACGTCGGCGTCGAAGCGGAAGTTCTCGACGGCGTCCAGCACGCGGCCGGTGCCGGCCACGACGCCGTAGCGCCGCCCGTTGGGCAGCCGCCGGGTGAAGACCTCGAACACACTCCGCCGCTCGGCGGTGCCTGCCTTCATGGCGGCCTGCAGCATCGTGAACTCGTACTGATCCGTGAAGAGCGCCGTCGAGGGAACGTCCACCGGCAGCCCAAGGTCCGCTACATCCACGAAAGCTCTCCTAGCCATGGTTCTCCGGGTCCCCCCAGGCGGCCGGGGGTCCGGGGGTCGTCCCCCGGTGTATGCGGCATGACGAAAGATGGTACCCCCATTTCGTCACTCTGACGATTTGTGGGGTGGAGGTCACAACAGGCCCGGTTGCGCGGCCCGGTTGCGCAGCCCGTTTGTGCAGCCCGTTTGTGCGACCGCCCCCCTCGGGTGGCAGCATGGGCTCTGTGACGTCACCCGCTCCCCTAGAGATCGAACACACCGAGTCGGCGGAGGAGGTCTTCGCCGTCCCCGAGCCGGACGTCCCCTGGGTCACGATCGTCCACAACGACCCGGTCAACCTGATGAGCTACGTGACCTACGTGTTCCAGTCCTACTTCGGCTACACCAAGGACAAGGCCACCAAACTCATGCTCGACGTCCACCACAAGGGCCGGGCGGTCGTCTCCAGCGGCACTCGCGAGGAGATGGAACGCGACGTGCAGGCCATGCACGGCTACGGCCTGTGGGCCACCCTCCAGCACGACCGCAAATGAACGCTCGCCCATGCCCGCAGGACCGGAAGTAGCGAATCGCCTCCATGCCAGGAACCTTCGAACCGCTCCCCGGCGGCGGCGCGGCCGTCGCCCTCGATGACGTCGAGATCTCCATCATCCGGTCGCTGGCCGTCCAGCTCCTGGAACTGATCGGCCCCGGCCCCGCCGCGGACGCCGCCGAAGACCCGCTCGCCGAGCTGTTCGCCGAGGGCCCGAGCGAACCGCCCGCCGACCCGGTCCTCAAGCGGCTCTTCCCGGACGCCTACAGCGACCCGGAGGCGACCCCCGGCCCCAAGGAGGCCGAGGAGCAGCGGGCGTACTCCTCGGAGTTCCGTCGCTTCACCGAGAACGACCTGCGCGCCGGCAAGCGGGACAGCGCGCTCGCGGTGGTCCGCTCCCTGGACGAGCTCAGCTCCGCCTCCGCCGGTGAGGGCGGCGCGGTGCTCAAGCTCTCCCCCGAGGAGTCCCAGCAGTGGCTCGGCACCCTCAACGACCTGCGTCTGGCCATCGGCTCCCGGCTGGAGATCACCGACGAGGACGACACAGACCTGCTCTACCGGCTGCCGGACGAGGACCCGCGCAAGCCGATGGTGATGGCGTACCTGTGGCTGGGCGGGCTCCAGGAGACGCTGGTCGCCACGCTCATGCCGTAGGCGTGGCCGAGGGGCGAGGGCTTGCGACTTTTTTGTAGCGATATGTGACCGTTCTGTGTTCGCTCAGAGGACACTCAAATCCGGATAACGATCGCGTCACCGCCGCCACCCGTTCTGGGAGCGGCGGTCTCCTTTGTCCGGTTCTTCCTGTGTGATGCGCCACATGTCCTCTAGCCGATCACTGTTACAGCCGTGATAAATCTTCACGACGCCCGCCGAGCACCACCCGAATGTTCGGCCGGGTGCGCCACATGGCCGGCGGATCGTCGGCCGGGCACGAGCGAACCCGGGGCAGCTCGGGCCCGCTCAGCTCCAGCAATCCGGGGGGATCGAGACCCGATCCGAGGCCGACGAAGGGCCCGGGTCGGCATGGAGAAAGGCGCACTACACATGACCTCTGCGAAGGTCACTGACGCGAAGGCCACGGGTGCCCCCGAGGAGGGGTACGAGCGCGGTCTCGGCAGCCGTCAGGTCCAGATGATCGCGATCGGCGGCGCCATCGGCGTCGGCCTCTTCATGGGTGCCGGAGCGAACATCGCGAAGGCCGGCCCCAGCATCATCCTCATGTACGCCCTGGCGGGCGTCGTCATCTTCTTCATCATGCGGGCCCTGGGTGAGCTGCTCCTCTACCGGCCCGTCTCCGGCTCCTTCGCCGAGTACGCCCGCGAATTCCTCGGCCCGTTCTTCGGATTCGTCACGGGCTGGACGTACTGGCTGATGTGGGTGGTCACCGGCATGGCCGAGCTCACGGCCGCCGCGATCTACATCCACTTCTGGTTCCCCGAGATCCCGCAATGGGTCAGCGCCCTGGTGTTCCTGGTGGTGCTCTTCGGCGTCAACCTGATCTCCGTCAAGATCTTCGGCGAGGTCGAGTTCTGGTTCTCGATGATCAAGGTCACGGCCATCATCGGCATGATCGTCATCGGCCTCGGCGTGCTCACCCTCGGCTTCTCCGACGCCGGTGACACCGCCACCGTCTCCAACCTCTGGTCGCACGGCGGCATCTTCCCGAACGGCATCGGCTCCAGCCTGATGACGCTCCAGGGCGTCATGTTCGCCTACCTCGCCGTCGAGCTCGTCGGCGTCACGGCGGGCGAGTCCGAGAACCCCGAGAAGACCCTGCCCAAGGCCATCAACACGCTGCCCTGGCGCATCATCGTCTTCTACGTCGGCGCGCTGCTGGTGATCCTCTCCGTGGTCAAGTGGACCGAGTTCTCCGCGGGCGAGAGCCCGTTCGTCCACGCGTTCGGCAAGATCGGCATCCCGCTCGCCGCGGGCATCGTCAACTTCGTGGTGCTCACCGCGGCCCTGTCGTCCTGCAACTCGGGCATGTACTCGACCGGCCGGATGCTCCGCGACCTCGCCTCCAACAGCGAGGCCCCGCAGGCCTTCGGCAAGCTCACCGCCCGCAAGACGCCCGCCGTCGGCATCGCGGTCTCCGTGGCGCTCATGGGCATCGGCGTCGTCCTGAACTACGTCGTTCCGGAGAAGGCGTTCCAGTACGTCACCTCCGTCGCCACCGCGGCCGGCATCTGGACCTGGATGATGATCCTCGTCAGCCACATCCGCTACCGCGCCGCGGTCGACGCGGGCCGACTGCGCGCCTCGTCCTTCCCCGCTCCCGGCGGGGCGATCTTCAGCTGGGTCGCGCTCCTCTTCCTCGTCGGCGTGACCTTCATGATCGCGTACGACAAGGACGCGCGGATCTGCCTGTATGTCGCGGCCGGCTGGGCCGTCGCCCTGGGCATCGGCTGGGCGATCCTCAAGAGCCGCAACCCGCAGATCGCCGCTCGCGGCGGCGACGAGCCGGAACTCGAAAAGGTCGGCTAGGCGCTCCGCTGAGAGGGCCCGTGAGGTGATTGCCGCGGAAGGCCGTCCGTTGTCTGCGGCACTGCTGTGGCTGGTCGCGCTCCGCGGCGGAGCCGCATGGCGATGCGGCTCCGCGCCCCTTCAGGGCGTTGCCGAGCTGCCTCCCAGGACGTCCCCGCCCTCTGGAGTGCTCGTGGTACTCCCGGTGGCTGCCGCTCAGGGCGTCCGGCATGTGGGCCGTCCCGTACCAACCCTCGGTACGGGGCGGCCCGTCTGCTTATCCTGACCGACATGCTGACCATCACCCAGGCCCTCGTCGACCAGATCGTCGCCCACGCGCGCAAGGACCACCCCGACGAGGCGTGCGGCGTCGTGGCGGGCCCGGCGGGCTCGGACCGCCCCGAGCGCTTCATCGCGATGCTGAACGCCGCGATGTCGCCCACGTTCTACGAGTTCGACTCCGGCGACCTGCTCAAGCTCTACCGCGAGATGGACGACCGCGACGAGGAACCGGTGGTCATCTACCACTCCCACACGGCCACCGAGGCATACCCCTCGCGCACCGACATCTCCTACGCCAACGAACCCGGCGCCCACTACGTCCTCGTCTCCACGGCGGACACCGACGGCCTCGGCGAGTTCCAGTTCCGCTCCTTCCGGATCGTCGACGGCGAGGTGACGGAGGAGGAGGTCAAGGTGGTGGAGGTGTACTGATCCACTCACCGCGACGCCCGTCCCGGCATCTCGGCCCGTCCGGCGTTTGAGGACGAGGCCCTTCAGGGCCGAAGCGGGGGGTCCAGAGGGGGCAGGGCGGCAGCCCTCTGGCGGGGTCGAAGGGGCGGAGCCCTTTCAGAGGATGGGACGGGTAGGGGCGGCGGGGGCGAGAATTGCACCGCGTACACCTGCCATGTCTCATTCCCCGGCCCAAATCTGTCCGCGATGTGGGATCACATTCCAAAAGCCGGACCGGGAATCGATACGATGACCCCATGGTTTTCCACGACGTGAGCGAAAAGACGCCGGGCATGCTGCTCGTGGCGCGGCTGCACGTCGACCTGTGCAGGCTCGCCAGCGCCATCTGTTGACGCGACACCCTGCCGCCGTACGGCCGTGAGCCGCGGCGCCGCACACCCGCACCACCCTGCTGCACTTGCGCTGCCGCGCGCCCGACTGACTACTCCCGACAGGAGCCCTGAGCCATGGCCATCGAGGTCCGCATCCCCACCATCCTCCGCACCTACACCGACGGTCAGAAGGCGGTGGAGGGCAGTGGTGACACCCTCGCCGAGCTGTTCACCGACCTCGAGACCCGGCACGCGGGCATCCGGGCCCGCATCGTGGACGGCGACCAGCTGCGCCGCTTCGTCAACGTCTACCTGAACGACGAGGACGTCCGCTTCCTCGACGGCATCAACACCAAGCTCGCCGACGGCGACAACGTCACGATCCTGCCGGCCGTGGCCGGCGGCATGGCCTGATCCCTATGCGCTACGACTCCCCGCTCGCCGCGGTGGGCAACACCCCTCTGGTGCGCCTGCCGCGGTTGTCGCCGTCCGAGGACGTCCGCATCTGGGCCAAGCTGGAGGACCGCAACCCCACCGGCTCGGTCAAGGACCGCCCCGCCCTGCACATGATCGAGCAGGCGGAGAAGGACGGCCGTCTGACGCCCGGCTGCACCATCCTGGAGCCCACCTCCGGCAACACCGGCATCTCCCTGGCGATGGCGGCGAAGCTCAAGGGCTACCGCATCGTGTGCGTGATGCCCGAGAACACCTCGCAGGAGCGCCGGGACCTGCTCGCCATGTGGGGCGCGGAGATCATCTCCAGCCCGGCCGCGGGCGGCTCCAACACCGCCGTACGGGTAGCCAAGGAACTCTCGGCCGAGCACCCCGACTGGGTGATGCTCTACCAGTACGGCAACCCGGACAACGCGGGCGCCCACTACGCCACGACCGGCCCGGAGATCCTCGCCGACCTCCCCTCGGTCACCCACTTCGTCGCCGGCCTCGGCACCACGGGCACCCTGATGGGCGTCGGCCGCTACCTGCGCGAGCACAAGCCGGACGTGCGGATCGTCGCAGCCGAGCCGCGCTACGACGACCTGGTCTACGGCCTGCGCAACCTCGACGAGGGCTTCGTACCCGAGCTGTACGACGCCTCGGTCCTGACCACCCGCTTCTCGGTCGGCTCGGCCGACGCGGTCACCCGCACCCGCGAACTCCTCCAGCAGGAGGGCATCTTCGCGGGCATCTCCACCGGCGCCGCGCTGCATGCCGCGATCGGTGTCGGGAACAAGGCCCTCAAGGCCGGCGAGAGCGCGGACATCGTGTTCGTCGTCGCCGACGGCGGCTGGAAGTACCTCTCGACCGGCGTCTACACCGCGACGTCGACCGAAGAGGCCATCGAGACGCTCCAGGGCCAGCTCTGGGCGTGAGCCGGCCGGCCGGCTGGGGCCTGAGGGGCGAGTGACGGCGCCCTAGGCGAGGTGACGGACCTGGTCCCATACGACCGGGTCCATCACCCCCACCCTCCGCCGGAAGTCGGACACCGGTACGTCCCGCAGCTCGCCCGTCTCCAGGAAGCTCGCCCGCCCGCGGGCGTCGCCGACGGAGCCCGGCGGCAGCGGGATCACGCCGTACCGCTCATCCCTGTACTTGCTGGTGATCTTGGCGACGGTGACCCGCTGCCCGCGCACCGCGAGCACCAGACACGGCCGGTCCTTCGCCCGCCCGTCACCCGCCACCGCCCTACCTGACGCGCCACGCGCGGCTCCTCTTGATTCTGGCCCGTCCTCGTAGGGCACCTTCGCCCACCAGATCTCCGCGGGCGCGGGACGCGTCGGAGCCTGTCCCCGCGTACGCCCCTCGGACCGCCCCGGCGGCCGGGTGCGCCGCCCTCCGGGCCGCCGCCCGCGCCCCCACCCGTCGGCGAGCGTGGCGACCAGCGCCAGCAGTACCACCGCCGCGAGCGCGAGCCACCATGACGTGTCCATACGCACGAAGGTACCGGCGCGCAGCTACCCGCGCGCGCCTTCCCTCCCGCCTCATGCTCCCCGCATCCAGCCGAACGCGTGACACCACAGGTGAGTTCGCCCACAACAGCCCTTGGCGGAGGAGCGACCGGAGGTTTTGCGCCTTACGCTCGACAAACCGCACGACCCCCGACGCCCCTGTTCCCGATCTTCTGGATTTCCGCCAGCGGAGGTTTCTGTTTCATGAAGCTCACCGTCGTCGGCTGCTCGGGGTCGTTCCCGTCCGCGGAATCGGCCTGCTCGAGCTACCTCGTCGAGGCCGACGGCTTCCGGCTGCTTCTCGACATGGGCAACGGCGCCCTGGGCGAGCTGCAGCGCCACTGCGGTCTCTACGACCTCGACGCGATCTTCCTCAGCCATCTGCACGCCGACCACTGCATCGACATGTGCGCGTATTTCGTCGCGCGCTACTACCGGCACGACGGCGGCCGCTGCGACCCGATCCCGGTCTACGGACCCGAGGGCACGGAACAGCGCCTGACCACGGCCTACGCCGACACCCCCACTGCCTCGTCCATGAGCGAGGTCTTCGACTTCCACACGGTCAAGCCGTCCACCTTCGACATCGGCCCGTTCACGGTGCACACGGAACGCGTGGCCCACCCGGTGGAGGCGTACGGCATCCGGATCGAGCACGCCGGGAAGATCCTGACCTACTCCGGCGACACCGGCATCAGCACCGCCCTGGACGAACTCGCCCGCGACGCCGACCTGTTCCTGTGCGAGGCAGCGTTCACGCACGGCAAGGAGAACATCCCCGACCTGCACCTCAACGGCCGCGAAGCAGGTCAGACGGCGGCCCGCGCGGGCGCCCGCCGCCTGGTCCTCACCCACATCCCGCCGTGGACCGACCCCCAGATCAACCTTGCCGACGCGCGCGAGGTCTACGACGGTCCGGTGGGACTGGCGGCGCCGCGGCAGACGTACGAGATCTGACCGGTCGAGAGACAGCTCGTACGGGGTTCAGGCCCGTATGTGCGCGAAGGCCCCGGAACCTTCCCGGTTCCGGGGCCTTCGTCGTCGGGTGTGGGCCGTCCGGCCTACTTCGCCTCCGCCTTCTGGAGTTCGGCGAGTTCCTCGTCGGACTCGCGGCCCGGCGTCGGCAGGTTGAACCTGGTGATCGCGAACCGGAAGATCACGTAGTAGACCGCGGCGAAGCACAGGCCCACCAGGGCCAGGCCCCACGGGTTGGTCGCGATGCCCAGGTTCAGGCCGAAGTCGACCGCGCCGGCCGAGAAGCCGAAGCCGTCCTTCATGCCCAGGGCCCAGGTGAGAGCCATCGAGACACCGGTGAGTACCGCGTGGATGGCGTACAGGACCGGGGCGATGAACATGAAGGTGAACTCGATGGGCTCGGTCACGCCGGTGACGAAGGACGTCAGCGCGAGGGAGAACATCATGCCGCCGACGACCTTGCGGCGCTCCGGGCGGGCACAGTGGACGATCGCCAGGCAGGCGGCCGGCAGCGCGAACATCATGATCGGGAAGAAGCCGGTCATGAACTGGCCGGCGCTCGGGTCACCGGCCAGGAAGCGGGCGATGTCGCCGCTCTTGCCCTCGTACTCGCCCGCCTGGAACCACGGGAACGAGTTCAGCAGGTGGTGCATGCCGATCGGGATGAGGGCACGGTTGGCCACGCCGAATATGCCGGCGCCGACGGCGCCCGAACCGACCAGCCACTCACCGAAGTTGTGCAGGCCCGTGCCGAGGACCGGCCAGATGTAGCCGAAGACGATGCCGATGACCAGGCCCGCGAAGGCGGAGACGATCGGGACCAGCCGGCGGCCGCCGAAGAAGCCCGCCCAGTCCGGGAGCTTGGTGCGGTACAGGCGCTGGTAGAGGAGGGCCACGACGATGCCCATCACCACACCGCCGAGGACCTTGGCGTCCACCGGTGCGTCGACCATCACGACCTTGCCGTCGACGGCCTTCGCCACCTGCGGCAGGTTCGGGTCGGTGAACGTGGCGAGCACGTTCTTGAAGACCAGGTAACCGACCACGGCCGCGAGCGCGGTCGAGCCGTCCGACTTCTTCGCGAAGCCGATCGCGATGCCGACGGCGAACAGCAGCGCCATGTTGTCGAGGATCGCGTTGCCGCCGGCCGCCATGAAGCCGGCGATCTTCGTGAGGAACGTGGGGAACTCCGGGTTGCCCAGCATGTCCTCGTTGCCGAAGCGGACCAGGAGGGCGGCCGCGGGCAGCACCGCCACCGGCAGCATCAGGCTGCGGCCGATGCGCTGCATCACAGCCATCGCGGCGGCGCCCTTTTTCTTGTCGGCCGCGGGAGCGGCGCTGGCCGTGGTCACAAGTTCCTCCAGGTGGTCCCCCCGGCCGTAGGCTGGGGAAGGGCATGGCGCCGCCCGGGGACAGTGAAGGAGACGGCGGCGTCTGGTCTACACCACTGAGTGGTGTAGACCTGTTGTAGCACGGTGGGGGCGATATAAGGAACCCGTGAAATCCGCAACCGGAGTGCTACGCGCAGTGCCTGATCCTTGGACCTCTGTTCAGCCCTTCGTGACGTCCTCGACCTCGTCCTCCGGCTCCCTACCCGGGGTCTTGAGGTCAAACTTCGTGATCGCGAAACGGAAGATCGCGTAGTACACGACGGCGAAGCAGAGGCCGATGGGAATGATCGCCCAGGGCCTCGTGGCCAGCTGCCAGTTGATGATGTAGTCGATCAGTCCGGCCGAGAAGCTGAACCCGTCGTGGACCCCCAGCCCCCAGGTCACCGCCATGGACACACCCGTCAGCACGGCGTGCACCGCGTACAGAAGCGGGGCGATGAACAGGAACGAGTACTCGATCGGTTCCGTGATCCCCGTGACGAACGACGTCAGCGCCACCGATGTCATCAGGCCGGCGATCTCCTTGCGGCGGTGCGGCTTGGCGCAGTGCGTGATGGCGAGGGCCGCGGCCGGCAGCGCGAACATCATGATCGGGAAGAAGCCCGAGGTGAACAGACCGGCGTTCGGGTCGCCTTCGAGGAACATGTTGATGTCGCCGTGCACCACCTCGCCGTCGGGCTTGGTGTAGCTGCCGAACTGGAACCAGATGGGCACGTTCAGGAACTGGTGGAGTCCGATGACCAGCAGCGCCCGGTTGGCGATGCCGAACACGCCCGCACCCCAGGCGCCCAGGTCTCGCATCCAGTCGCTGAAGCTCTCCAGCGCGTCACCGATCGGCGGCCAGACCCACAGGCACAGCACCGCGAACACGATCGCCACGAACGCCATGATGATCGGGACGAGCCGCCGTCCGTTGAAGAAGCCGAGCCAGTCCACCAGCTTCGTCCGGTGGTAGCGCTGCCAGAAGAAGGCCGCCAGCAGACCGATGACGATGCCGCCGAAGACACCCGGGTTCTGGTACGTGAAGACGGTCACCGCCCCGTCCTGCACCTGGCAGCCGACGTTCGGGACCGCCGTCGAGCCCTCCGGGCAGTCCTCCGGGAACTCGCGCAGCACGCTGTAGTAGACGAGGAACCCCGTCACCGCCGCCAGCGCCGTCGAGCCGTCCGCCTTCTTCGCCATGCCGATGGCCACGCCGACGCAGAACAACAAGGGCAGCCCGAGCGCCCCGTCGAGCAGTGCGCCGCCCGCGCCGTCCATCACCTTCGAGACGTTGTCCCAGCCCAGCCCGTCGTCCCCGAACACGTCCGGCTGGCCGAGGCGGTTCAGGATGCCCGCGGCCGGCAGTACGGCGATGGGGAGCTGAAGGCTACGTCCCATCTTCTGCAGGCCCTGGAACGTGGCCTGCCACCGCCGGCGGGCGGGGGAGGTCTCGGTCTCGGCGCTCATGGGTTGGCGACCGCCTGTCAGGTGGTGTAGACCAGTTACCGACGATTGGGTTGCTGTGACGTCATCCTTCGGTACTCACCACGCACCCGCTCGTACAGTTGGGCCAACAGTGCGTGAGGAGACCGAAATGGCCACCAAGGCTGAGAAGATCGTCGCCGGGCTCGGCGGCATCGACAACATCGAGGAGATCGAGGGCTGCATCACCCGGCTCCGCACCGAGGTCAGCGACCCCGCGCTGGTCAACGAGACCGCGCTGAAGGCCGCCGGCGCCCACGGTGTCGTGAAGATGGGCACCGCCATCCAGGTCGTCATCGGCACCGACGCCGACCCGATCGCGGCGGAGATCGAAGACATGATGTGAAGCCGGGGTATCGTCCCGGGCTTCCGGCCCTGAGACACCCCCGGCAACACCCCGAGGGCTCCCCGGCCTCACGCCGACGGACCTCCCGGGTCTCATCTTGAGGGGCCTCCGGCCACACCCCGGTGGCCCCCGGGTCTCATCTTGAGGGGCCTCCGGCCTCAATCCGACGGCCCTCCCGGGTCTCATCCTGAGAGACCCCCGGTCTCAATCCGACGGACCCCCGGGGCCTCCCCCTGAGGGGCCACCGGCCTCAATCCGACGGACGGCCCTCCCGGGTCTCATCCTGAGAGACCCCCGGTCTCGACCAGACGGCCCCCCGGGGCCTCCCCTGAGAGGCCCCCGGCCTCAACCCCGACAGCCCCCCCGGGGCGCACCCGACGCCCCCCCCGGGTCGCACCCCGAGGGGCCCCGGGTCTCGCCCCTGAGGGCCCCTCCCCACCGCCGGAGGGGCCCTTCCCCGTGGGCCGCTAGGCTCGACGCCATGTCCTCAATGCCTCGAATCGACGGCCGCACCCCCGAACAGCTCCGCCCGGTCACCATCGAACGCGCCTGGAGCAAGCACGCAGAGGGCTCCGTCCTCGTCTCCTTCGGCGACACGAAGGTCCTGTGCACCGCCTCCTTCACCGAAGGCGTCCCGCGCTGGCGCAAGGGCAGTGGCGAGGGCTGGGTCACCGCGGAGTACGCCATGCTGCCGCGCGCCACCAACACCCGGGGCGACCGCGAGTCGGTCCGGGGCAAGATCGGCGGCCGTACGCACGAGATCAGCCGCCTCATCGGCCGTTCCCTGCGCGCGGTCATCGACTACAAGGCGCTCGGCGAGAACACGATCGTCCTCGACTGCGACGTCCTCCAGGCCGACGGCGGCACGCGTACCGCGGCCATCACCGGCGCCTACGTCGCCCTCGCCGACGCCATCTCCTGGGCCCAGGGCAAGAAGCTGATCAAGGCCGGCCGCAAGCCGCTCACCGGGACCGTCAGCGCCGTGTCGGTCGGCATCGTCGGCGGCGTCCCGCTCCTCGACCTGCGCTACGAGGAGGACGTGAAGGCCGACACCGACATGAACGTCGTCTGCACCGGCGACGGCCGCTTCGTCGAGGTCCAGGGCACCGCCGAGGCCGAGCCCTTCGCCCGCGAGGAGCTCAACTCCCTGCTGGACCTGGCGGTTTCGGGCTGCGGGGAGCTGGCGGAACTCCAGCTCAAGGCACTTGATACGGTCCTCGAAAAGTAAAGGACGCACCAAGAAGAGCCGCAGCTCCGGGCAACCGCGCAGCCTCACGTGGCGTCATTAGGGGTACGGGCGTACGGCACACCGCTGTACGCCCGGCCAGTGACCAACGGGGGCCCTGCGGGCCTGGGAGCAGGGAGGGAACGTCAACCATGGCCACGAGCCGACGCCGCCGGAGCCGTATCGCCATAGCCGCCGCAGCCATCGCGGCAGTAGGGCTGACGGCCGGGCTGACCACCGGCTGTGACGCCGTCAGCAAGGCGATGGACTGCGTCCAGACCGCCGACGCCATCGCCGACAGCGTCACGGAACTCCAGCAGGCCGTGGAGGGCGCCGCGAACGACCCGACGCAGCTCGAGGAGTCGCTGACCTCCATCGACAAGAACCTCGACAAGATCGGCGACAAGACGGACAACGCCGACGTCAACAAGGCGGTGGACGACCTCCAGCAGGCCGTCACCAACGTCCGTGACGCGGTGAAGAACGGTGACGAGACCCCCGACGTCAGCCCGGTCACGAAGGCGGCCGGTGAGCTGACCAAGGTCTGCACCCCGTAGCTGCGCCGGCCGTGCCCACGCGGGGGAGCCGTATATCGATGCAACCCCGCGCCCCCCGGGGGGCGTCTCCGGCGCCCCCATCGGGCACGTCTGACGGTCCCGGGATACTGGTCCCCATGACCCGCCTCATCCTCGCCACCCGTAACGCCGGAAAGATCACCGAGCTCCGCGCGATCCTCGCCGACGCAGGTCTCGATCACGACCTCGTCGGCGCGGACGCCTACCCGGAGATCCCCGACGTCAAGGAAACCGGCGTCACCTTCGCCGAGAACGCGCTGCTGAAGGCGCACGCCCTGGCCCAGGCGACGGGACTGCCCGCCGTCGCCGACGACTCGGGGCTGTGCGTCGACGTGCTCAACGGCGCCCCCGGCATCTTCTCGGCCCGCTGGGCCGGCCGGCACGGTGACGACCGGGCCAATCTGGAGCTGCTGCTGGCCCAGCTGGGCGACATCGACGACGTGCATCGGGGGGCGCACTTCGCGTGCGCGGCGGCGCTGGCGTTGCCGGACGGGACCGAGCGGGTGGTGGAGGGGCAGTTGCGGGGCGTCCTGCGGCACACCCCCGTCGGCACCAACGGCTTCGGTTACGACCCGATCCTCCAGCCGGAGGGGGAGACCCGGACCTGCGCCGAGCTCAGCTCCGAAGAGAAGAACGCCATCAGTCACCGGGGCAAGGCGTTCCGCGCGCTCGTGCCCGTGGTGCGCGAACTACTCGCGCAGTAAGCAGAAAGCAGTAAACAGTAAGCAGAAAGTGGTGCGGCCGGAGGGACTCGAACCCTCACGGGTGTTACCCCACTGGGACCTAAACCCAGCGTGACTGCCAATTCCACCACGGCCGCGTGACCTTGCCCGGCCATGCTACTGGCCGGGCCGGGTGGTCAGATGCCCAGATCCTTGATGATCTTCGCCACGTGTCCGGTCGCCCGCACGTTGTACAGGGCCCGCTCGACCTTGCCCTCCTCGTCCACGACGATCGTGGACCGGATGACGCCCATGTACGTCTTGCCGTAGTTCTTCTTCTCGCCGTAGGCGCCGTAGGCCTCGGTGACGGACTTCTCCGGGTCGGCGAGCAGGGTCACCTTCAGGGACTCCTGGTCGCGGAACTTGGCGAGCTTCTCCGGCTTGTCGGGGGAGACGCCGATCACGTCGTAGCCGGCGCCGGCCAGCAGCTCCAGGTTGTCCGTGAAGTCGCAGGCCTGCTTGGTGCAGCCCGGCGTCAGGGCCGCCGGGTAGAAGTACACGATGACCTTGCGGCCCTTGTGGTCCGACAGGGACACGTCGTTGCCGTCGGCGTCGGGCAGGGTGAAGGCGGGGGCCACGTCCCCCGGCTGGAGTCGCTCGCTCATCGAACCAGCGTAACCGGGGAGCCTGACAGTGCGGTCCGGCGTGGAGCTGACAGACTGTCCGGAAACAGCATCAGCTTCACTTCGGAGGCCGAACCGTGGCGGACACGTCGGACACCAGAACCCCGGCGCAGATCGAGGCGGACATCAAGGCCCGTCGCGCAGTGCTGGCCGAGACTCTCGACGAGATCGGGGTGCGCGTGCACCCGAAGACGATCGTCGGCGACGCCAAGGCCAAGGTCGTCTCGAACATCGACCACACGCTCGGACGGGCCTACGTCGGGGTCAACCGGGCCGTGAGCGATGTGCGGGCCAAGTTCACCGACGAGGAGGGCGCACCCCGCCTGGAGCGGATCGTGCCCGTCGCCCTCGTCGCCGTCGGTCTCGTGGGCCTGCTGGCCCTCGGCACCCGGCGCCGCAGGGGCTGAGCGACGGCGGACCCGGCGGCGTACACGGGCGGCAAAGGCAGGTAGGTTCAAAGGCGTGAGCGCCAACAGAAACGAGCACAGCAGCCAGCACGACAAGCTGCCCATCCGGATGCTGCACGACCGTGTACTCGTGCGGCAGGACACGAGCGAGGGTGAGCGGCGTTCCGGTGGCGGCATCCTGATCCCCGCCACGGCGGCCGTCGGCCGTCGGCTGGCCTGGGCCGAGGTCGTCGCGGTGGGGCAGAACGTACGGACCGTGGAGACCGGCGACCGGGTCCTGTACGACCCGGAGGACCGCGCCGAGGTCGAGGTGCGCGGGGTCGCGTATGTGCTCATGCGTGAGCGCGATCTGCATGCCGTGGCCGCGGACCGGTTCGAGGGGTCCGAGGACTCGACCGGCCTCTACCTCTGAGCTCTACCTCGGAATCGACGGTTGGGAGGGGCTGGTGACTCTGGTCGCCAGCCCCTTCTGCGTTTCGTTTGCTAGTTTTGAAGGACCCGACGAGACGCGCCGTACCGGGTGAAGGCAAAGACGACGCACCGCCAGGTTTCCGTCTTCGCGAAAGGTGCTCGTCATGGCCTGGGTTCTGCTCGTCGTCGCCGGTCTGCTGGAGGTCGGCTGGTCGGTCGGCATGAAGTACACCGACGGTTTCACCCGCCTCGTCCCCAGCCTCTTCACCGGCGCCGGCATCGTCGCCAGCATGCTCCTGCTGTCGTACGCCGCGAGGTCCCTGCCCATCGGCACCGCCTACGGCGTGTGGGTGGGCATCGGTGCGGCCGGTGCGGCGGTGGTCGGCATGGTGGTGCTGGGGGAGCCGGTCACCGCCGCGCGGATCTTCTTCGTCAGTCTGCTGCTGGTCGCCGTCGTGGGGCTGAAGGCGACCAGCGGGCACTGAACCGGGCCGGCCGCCCGGCGCTCACTGTCTGCGGACCGTGCCCGTCGGCCCGCCCAACGTTCCCGTCGTCCCTCCGCCGCCGGTGTCCGTGCCGCCGGTGGAGGAGTCGCCGCCCGTACTGCCGCCGGTGTCGGCCCCGCCGGTGGAGGTGTCGCCCGTGGTGCCGCCGTCGGTGGTGCCTCCGGTGTCGGTGCCGCCGGTCGTCGTGTCGCCGGTCGTGCCGCCGTCGGTGGTGCCTCCGGTGTCGGTGCCGCCGGTCGTGTCGCCCGTCGTGCCGCCGTCCGTCTGGCCCGGCGTCTCACCGCCGCCGGTCTGGCCCTCGCTGTCCTGACCGCCCGTGGTCGTGTCCCCGGTCGTGCCGCCGTTGTCCTGGCCGCCGGTGCCCGGGTCGCCCTGGGTCGGGTCGGTCGTCGGGTACTGGGGCTGGTCGGCGCCCTCCTGGAGCTCCAGGTCGAAGTCCCTGACCGGCTTACCCTTCAGCGCCGTCTTCGTGTACTGGGCCCAGATGTCGGTGGGCGCGCCACCGCCGTTGATGCGGTCGAGGCCCATCACGCCGTACAGCGACTTGTGCTTGGCCGTGACCGGGTCCTGCCCCATGACGGAGACGACGGTGGCGAGGTCGGGCGTGTAGCCGGCGAACCAGGCGGCGGTGTCCTCCTCCGCCGTACCGGTCTTGCCCGCCGCCGGGCGGCCGGCGGCCAGCGCCGCGGTGGCGGTGCCGTCGTCGACGACGCTCTGCAGCACGGAGGTCGTGGTGTCGGCGGCCTCGCGGCCGATGACCTGGGCGGTCTTGCGCTTCGGCAGCTCGATGACGTCGGCGCCGTCCTTGGTGACCCTCTCGATCATGGTGTACGTGCCGTGCTTGCCGTGATTGGCGAGCGTCGCGTACGCCTCCGCCATGTCGAGGACGCTCGCGGTGGCCACGCCCAGCGCGATGGACGGGGAGGGGTACAGCTCCGGGGTGCTTTCGGGCAGGCCCAGCTCGACCGCGGTGTCCTTCACCTTCTCCGGGCCCACGTCGACGGCCATCTGCGCGTACACCGCGTTGACGGAGCTGTTGGTGGCCGAGCGGACGGTGATGTCGCCGTAGGAGTGCTGGTCCTCGTTCTCGGGGTCGTAGGTCCCCCCGGTCCAGCCCTGCACGGGGCGCTTGTTGGTGCCGTCGTAGATCGTGTTCGGGGTGATCTGGCGGCCGTCCTGCGTGGTCGAGCCGTTCTCCACGGCCGAGGTGAACACGAACGGCTTGAAGGTGGAGCCGACCTGGAAGTCCCGGCGGGTGGCGTTCGGGGTGTACTGCTTCACGTAGTCGATGCCGTTGTACATCGCGACGACCTTGCCGGTCTTCGGGTCGACGGAGGCGCCGCCCGCGCGGACGTAGTTGTCGACCTTGTTGTTCTTCTTGTCCAGCTTGGACATCAGCTGGTCGTTGACCGCGTCGACGAAGGCGTTCTGCTTGTCCTTCTGGAGGGTCGTGGTGATGCGGTAGCCGCCGAGCGCGAGCGAGTCCTTGTCGACGATCTTGTTCTGGATGAGGTAGTCCTGCACGATCCGGACGATGTAGCCGCGCTGCCCGGACAGCCCCGTGGACGTCGCGGACTCCTTCGGCATCGGGAACTTCAGCCCGGTCCGCTCGGACTGGCTGAGCCAGCCCTTGGTGACCATGCCGTCCAGCACGTAGTTCCAACGGGCCACCGCCGCGCCCTTGTTCTCCGGGTGCGCGACGACGTCGTACTCGCTGGGCGCGTTGACCAGCGCGGCCAGATAGGCGGCGCGGGCCGGGTCGAGGTCCTTGGCGTCGATGCCGTAGTAGGCCTGGGCGGCGGCCTGGATGCCGTAGGCGTTACGGCCGAAGAAGCTGGTGTTGAGGTAGCCCTCCAGGATCTCGTCCTTGCTCTTCTCGCGGTCCAGCTTGATCGAGATGAAGAACTCCTTCACCTTGCGGGTGACGGTCTGCTCCTGACGCAGGTAGTAGTTCTTCACGTACTGCTGGGTGATCGTGGAACCGGACTGCTTGCCCTTGCCGGTGACCGTGTTCCAGCCGGCGCGCAGCATCGCCTTGGGGTCGATGGCGGACTCGGTGTAGAAGTCGCGGTCCTCGGCGGCCAGGATCGCGTGCTGGGCGTCCTTGGACATCTGCGCGAGGGTCACGTTCTCCCGGTTGACCTCGCCGTCGCGGGCGATCACGGAGCCGTCCGCGTAGAGATAGACGTTGGCCTGCTTGGTGGCGAGGGCGTTGGCCGGCGGGATCTTGACCATGGAGTAGCCGAGGAAGAACAGGCCGGCGAGCAGCAGGACGCCGATGACGAAGGTGCCCAGCACCATCCGCCAGGTCGGGATGATCCGCCGCCAGCCCGTCCTCTTCGGCCGCTTGGGCTTCTCGTTCGGCTGCTGCGCCTGCGGCTGCGGCTGCGGCTCGTCGCTCATCTCGTGCACGGACTCCTGTTTCGCGTCGTACGTTCCCGTACGCCTCGTACGCCTACTGCGCCCCCATTGCTGAAGACTCTCGCACCGGGCGTTCCGTTCCCGGAAACCGGAGCGTGTCTGCGGAAAGTGAGCAGACTCTCGTGCCGTTCGGTCCTGGAAACCGGCTGGCAGGCCGTGCCTCGTGCGCACTAGGCTCCTGCGCTCCGGTGTCGTGCTGCGGGCGAGGAGGGCTGTGGATGTGGGCTCGGGGCGGTTGTACTTAGCCGTCGCGGTGGGCGGATTCAGAAGATACGCGACCTATCGGGCGGCGACGGCGGCCGGGATCTTCACCAACACCGTCTTCGGCGTGATCCTCGTCTACACGTATCTGGCGCTGTGGGACGAGAAGCCGCATCTCGGCGGCTACGACCAGGCGCAGGCCGTCACCTATGTGTGGCTCGGGCAGTGCCTCTACGCGACGCTGGCCATCCAGGGCGGCGGTGCGGAGAAGGACCTGATGGAGCGTATCCGCACCGGTGATATCGCCGTCGACCTGTACCGGCCGGCCGACCTCCAACTGTGGTGGCTGGCGGGCGACGTGGGGCGGGCGCTGTTCCAGATGCTGGGCCGGGGCGTGATCCCGTTCGTGTTCGGCGCGGTCTTCTTCCCGATGGCGCTGCCGACGGACGTCACCCCTTGGGCGGCCTTCGTGGTCACGCTCCTGCTCGCGACCGTCGTCAGCTTCGCGATCCGCTATCTGGCGGCCCTGAGCGTGTTCTGGCTCATGGACGCCATGGGCGTCAACCAGGCCCTGATGATCACGGGGATCTTCTTCTCCGGCATGGTGCTGCCCCTGAACGCCTTCCCGGGGGCCCTCGGCGAGATCGTGCGCGTGCTGCCGTGGGCGGCGCAGCTCCAGATGCCGGCGGACGTGCTGATGGGGGAGACCGACCCGCTGCGGGCGTACGCCTTCCAGGCGGCGTGGGCGGTGGTGCTGCTGGCGGCCGGGCGGCTGGTGCAGTCGGCGGCGACGCGACGGGTGGTGGTGCAGGGTGGCTGATCCATCCGAGAGCAGGGTGGCCGAGCCCTTCGGGGGGTCCAGGGCGGGTGAGGCGCTGCGGGCCTACCGGCTGATCGCCGGGATGTGGATCCGCTCGTCCATGACCTATCGCGCCTCCTTCGTCGTCACGGTCTTCGGCAACCTGCTGGTGACCGGCCTGGACTTCGTGGCGATCCTGCTGATGTTCTCGCAGGTCGACTCGCTGGGCGGCTGGTCGCTGCCCGAGGTCGCCTTCCTTTACGGGCTGTCGGCGACGGCGTTCGGGCTCGCCGACCTGACGTTCGGCTCGATGGACGTCCTGGGCCGCCGGATGCGCGACGGCTCCTTCGACATACTGCTGGTGCGGCCCGCCCCAGTGCTCGCCCAGGTCGCCGCGGACCACTTCGCGCTGCGCCGCCTGGGCCGGATCACCCAGGGTGTGCTGGTGCTGGGCTGGGGCCTGCTGACCGTCGACGTCGACTGGACCACGGCGAAGGTGCTGCTGCTGCCGGTGATGCTGGTCAGCGGCGGGGTGATCTTCTGCGCACTGTTCGTGGCCGGCGCGGCCTTCCAGTTCCTGGCGCAGGACGCCGCCGAGGTGCAGAACGCGTTCACGTACGGCGGCACCACGCTGTTGCAGTACCCGCCGACCGTGTTCGGGAAGGACTTCGTGCGCGGGGTGACGTTCATGCTGCCGCTCGCCTTCGTCAACTGGGTGCCGGCCGCCTATGTGCTGGAGCGGCCGTATCCCCTCGACCTGCCCCGGTGGACGTCCTTCGCGTCGCCGCTGGTGGCGGTGGCGTGCTGCGCGCTGGCCGGTCTGGCGTGGCGGGCCGGGCTGCGGTCGTATCGGAGTACGGGAAGTTAGGGCAGACGATGGAGGACGAGGAGGCCATGGAGGCCATGGAGGCCATGGAGGGCGCGGAGGACACGGAAGCGTTCATCGAACTCGACGGGGTGGAGAAGGTCTTCGACGTACGCAAGAAGACCGGTTTCCTGAAGCGGGAGCGACGGCGGGTACGGGCCGTCGACTCGATCTCCTTCAGCGTGGCGCGCGGCGAGATGGTGGGCTACATCGGGCCGAACGGCGCGGGCAAGTCGACCACGATCAAGATGCTGACCGGCATCCTGACCCCCAGCGGGGGCCGGCTGCGCGTCGCCGGCATCGACCCGTCCCGCGAGCGCACCCGGCTCGCGCACCGGATCGGGGTGGTCTTCGGCCAGCGCACCACCCTGTGGTGGGACCTGCCGCTGCTCGACTCGTACAAGCTGATGCGCCGCATGTACCGCATCCCGGACACCCGGTACCGCCACAACCTCGACCGCCTGGTCGAACTCCTCGACCTGTCCGCCCTGTTGGACGTGCCGGTGCGTCAGCTCTCGCTCGGGCAGCGGATGCGCGGGGACATCGCGGCGGCGCTGCTGCACGACCCCGAGGTGCTGTACCTGGACGAGCCGACGATCGGGCTCGACGTCATCTCGAAGGCGAAAGTCCGGGACTTCCTGCGGGAGTTGAACACCGAGCGCGGCACGACGGTCCTGCTGACCACGCACGACCTCCAGGACATCGAGCAGCTGTGCTCACGGGTGATGGTCATCGACCACGGGCGGCTGATGTACGACGGTCCGCTCGCCGGCCTGCACGAGGTGGGGGAGAGCGAGCGCACCCTGGTCGTGGACCTGGAGCGCGAGCTCCCGCCGATCGAGGCGGCGCCCGCGCGCGTGGTGAGGGTGGAGGGGCCGCGGCAGTGGCTGGCGTTCCCGGCGGCCGAGTCGGCCGCGGTGCTGGTGGCGCGGATCGCGGCGGAGTATCCGCTGGTGGACCTGTCGGTGCGGGAGCCGGACATCGAGGCCGTGATCGCGAAGATGTACGCGGAGCAGGCCGAGAAGGCGGATCGGGCGGAGCAGGCCGGGAAGGCGATCTCGTAGCCCCGGGGCGGGGTAGCTCGTAGGCTGCTGTGTATGACCGACGATGCCCCGGAGCTTCGCGCCTCCGACGCCGATCGTGAACGAGTCGCCGAGGTCCTCCAGGACGCCCTCGCTGAGGGCCGTCTCGACATGGAGGAGTTCGAGGAACGCCTGGACGCCACGTACAAGGCTCGTACGTACGGGGAACTGGCACCGCTGACCCGTGACCTTCCCGTCGGCGCCGTGGCCGTCCCGAAGGTCGACATGGTCAAGAAGTCCGGTGGCTCGGACGTGAGTTGGGCGGAGCGGATCGTCGGCGGCGAGGGATCGTCGACGTGGGGCGTCGCCGTGATGTCGGAGTTCCAGCGCAAGGGGCGGTGGACGGCGCCGAAGCGGTTCGACTGCGTCGCCTTCTGGGGCGGCGGGACGATCGATCTGCGGGAGGCCGACTTCGCGGACCGGGAGATCGTGATCAACTGCGTCGCGATCATGGGCGGGGTGCAGATCGTGGTCCCGCCCGGCGTCGAGGTCGTGGTGCGCGGGATCGGGATCATGGGCAGTTTCGACCACCGTGAGGAAGGGGTCGCGGGGGATCCCGGCGCGCCCCGGGTGATCGTGACCGGGTTCGCCTTCTGGGGCGGCGTCGGCGTCGAGCGCAAGCGCACGCGGGAACAGCGCCTGGAGCTTCGCGAGGAGCGCCGGCGGGAGAAGCTGGCGCGCCGGGAACAGCGGCGGGAACTGCGGGAGTCGATCCGGGACGGGCAGTACGAGACGCACCGCGAGATGCTGGAGGAGCATCGGAACGCGTGGCGGCATACGCACGACCCGCACGACCCGCACGGCAGGCGCGCGGCCCGGGAGCGGGACGAGGACTGAGCCGCCCCCGGCCCGCCGCTGCGCTCGCCCGGCCGAGGGCTTGCCTTGCAGCTACAGCTTCGCCGGGGCCGCCCCCTTCAGGTCCTGGAGGTTGAAGCTTTCGCCCATCCGTTCGTAGCCCCTGTCACTCGGGTGGAGGTGGTCGCCCGAGTCGTAGTCGGGTCGGAACTTGCGGGGGTTGTACGGGTCCCGCAGGGCCTCGTCGAAGTCGACGACCGCGTCGAAGACCTTGCCGGCGCGGATCTGGGCGTTGATCTGCTGGCGCACGTTCTCGCGGGCGTCGGTGTAGCCGCGGTGGCCCTGGAAGGGCATCAGGGTCGCGCCGATGACCTTGAGGCCGCGGGCGTGGGCCTGGCGGACCAGGGCGCGCAGGCCGTTGAGGATGCGGTCCGGGTCGGCGAGTTTCGGATTGCGCAGGATGTCGTTGACGCCGAGGTCGATGACGACGACCTTGACGTTCGTACGGGAGAGGACGTCGCGGTGGAAGCGGCCGACGCCGGCCTGGTTGTCCGCGGGGCGGCCGCGGCCGCTGGCGAGGATCTGGTTGCCGCTGATGCCCTGGTTCACGACGCTGTAGCGCGGCACGTCCTGGCCGGCCGCGACCGCCGCGCGCAGCCGGCGCGAGAGGACGTCCGTCCAGCGGCGGTTGGCGTTCTCGGTGGACGTGATGCCGTCGGTCAGGGAGTCGCCGAAGACCACGACCGTACCGTCGGACTCGTTGCTGAGGACGTCCAGCGCGGTCAGGTAGCGCCAGGACCCGACCTTCCCCGTGTACGCCACGCCGGTCGCGTCCTCGGTGAGGTCGCCCTCGGCGACGTAGCTGGTCTGGCGCGCGTGCGGGTGGAAGGTCACCGGGCCGGACGGGGTGGGGGAGAACGTGGTGACCAGGATGTCGGTGTCCGCGGGGATCGCGAGGCGCACGGCGTCGCTCAGCACCTGCTGCCCGGGCGGGATGACGATCGTGGCGTTGCCGCCGAAGGTCAGCCGCCGCATGGTGTCCGCGATCGCCGCCGCGGTCCCGGTGCCGGCGGCGACGGCGATCGACGCGTGCGTGAGGGTGAGCGCGGACTGGCCGTAGAGGTTGGACAGCGTGATCCGGACGCTGGTGCCGCCGACGCTCGTGTGCACGACGTTGCGCACCGAACGGCCCGCCAGGCCCTCGACCTCGGTGCCGGGCTCGGCGCCGACCGGCGAGGCGGACCAGGCGCCGACCCAGATGCCGGTGGAGGCGGGCGCGGCGGGGTTGCGTGGGGCGCCTTCCCTGGCGGGGGCGCTCCTTTCCGTGGCACTGCCGGTGTCGGAGGCGACTCCGACGTATATGGCGGTCGAAACCGCCACGATCAGGGCGATAACCCCCGAAAGCAGGGCATAACCGTAATGCTTGGTCATGCGGTGCGTGTCTCCTCGGGCGGATGGGAGCCCGAGGCTCCGATGTGATCACCTCATGATGCGTCATAAGGCAGAGAGGAGTTGCACAGACCCCCCATTGGGCCGCCGGAGTTCATCCGGACTTCGCCATTGACCTCCCCCCACCGAACAGACGCCGGGAACTCTTGATTCGTTCCAGGAGTCGGTCAGGAAGGGACAATGTGTGCGGGGGATCACGGACGGGTGGAGTGGAATGGAACGTGCGAATCCGGATGAAACGGGAACGGCTGGCGTAGAGATGCATGCCCGGTCGGACGCCGCCGATAACCGGCGCGTCCCCGCATCGGCCGTACGTGCGATGAGCACGTTCACCGCCGCCGACGAGGAGAAGCAGCGCGGCGTACGGCGGATGAAGATCACCGCGACCGGCCTGCTGCTCCTCGTGGCGCTGGTGTACGTCCTCGCCAAGGTGGCCTCGCACCAGGGCGCCGGCGCATGGGCGAACTATGTCGCCGCGGCCGCCGAGGCCGGCATGGTCGGCGCGCTCGCCGACTGGTTCGCGGTCACGGCCCTGTTCCGCCACCCCCTCGGCCTGCCCATCCCGCACACCGCGATCATCCCCAACAAGAAGGACCAGCTGGGCGTCTCCCTGGGCGAGTTCGTCGGCGAGAACTTCCTCTCCGAGGACGTCGTACGGCAACGCCTGCGCGCTGTCGGCATCGGCAGCCGCCTGGGCGCCTGGCTGGCCGACCCCGAGCACGCCGACCGGGTGACGGCCGAGCTGTCGGCGGCCCTGCGAGGCGCCCTGACGGTCATGCGCGACTCGGACGTCCAGGCCGTCGTGGGAGAGGCGATCACCCGGCGCGCCGACGCCCAGGAGATCGCGCCCGGCATAGGGAAGCTGCTGGAGAAGATCGTCGCGGACGGCGGCCACAAGCGGGCCGTCGACCTGATCGTCGCGCGGGCCCAGCACTGGTTGATCCTGCACGACGAGGAGATCATGCACGCGGTCCAGGGCGGCGCCCCCGGCTGGACCCCGAAGTTCGTCGACAAGAGGGTCGGCGAGCGCGTCTACAAGGAGCTGCTCCGCTTCGTCACCGAGATGCGCGACATGCCCTCCCACCCGGCCCGCGGCGCCCTCGACCGCTTCCTCACCGACTTCGCCTCCGACCTCCAGTCCGACACGGACACCCGTGCGCGTGTCGAGCGGCTCAAGGGCGAGGTGCTGGGGCGCGGCGAGGTCCAGGACCTGATCGCGTCCGCGTGGACCGCCGTACGCTCGATGATCGTCTCGGCGGCCGAGGACGAGCGCAGCGAACTGCGCCTGCGCGTGCGGGCCTCGCTGCTGTCGCTGGGTGCGCGGATGGCCGTCGAGCCGCGGCTCCAGGCCAAGGTCGACAGTTGGGTGGAGGGCGCGGCGGTGTACGTCGTCACCACCTACCGCAAGGAGATCACGTCCCTGATCACGGACACCGTGGCCGGCTGGGACGCCGAGCACACCACGAAGAAGATCGAGGCGCACATCGGACGCGACCTGCAGTTCATCCGGATCAACGGCACGGTCGTGGGCTCGCTCGCCGGACTGGTGATCTACACGGTGTCGCGGGCGCTGGGGGCGTAGAACCGGCCTCCCCAGGGCACCCGATGGAGACCCGCGCGATGTCCATCGCCTTCTTCTGCGCCCTCGGCACCGCGGCCGGCGGTATCAGCGGCCTCCTGCTCTTCGCCGACCTCACCGAGACGGGCAAGGTCGGCGACACGGTTCTCGCCTTCCGGATCGGCGCGACCCCGATGTGCCTGGCGGGCCTGGCCGCGGCGTTCCTCGCGGTGCGCGCGGAACGCCGGTCGCTGGAGGACATCGCACGGCCGCTCACGGCGGTGGCGAAGCCGTCGCGGGTGGGGGCGGCGGGGGCGGCGGGGCCTGCGGGGGCGACCCGGGCGACCGGGGCCACAGGAGGGTGAAGGACCGGCCCCGGCGCCCCTCGTGGTGGGAGCCGGGACCGGAGATCGTGACGTGCCCTACTCGGCGGACTCGCGCTGGACCCGGCCCCGGCGCCGCAGCAGGAGCAGGCCGCCGGCGAGGGCGGTGACACCGGTGGCGGCGGTCCAGCCGAGGACGTCGTCCGAGCCGGTGGCGGCGAGGTCACCACTCGCGGCGGCGGACGCGGACGCCGAGGGTGATGCCGCGGCCCCGCCCTGCGGCCGGGCTTCCGACCCCGCACCGGCCGTGCCCGCGGCGGAGCCCGACGCCGAAGCCGCCGGGCTCGGCGAACCGCCCGTGCCCGCCCCCGCCCCGGTGGCCTTGTCCCGGGTGAACGCCAGTGTCCCGAAGCCCAGTTGGTCGTAACCGCCGCTGTCGGGGCCGTAGTTCCCACCGCCGCCCTCCGGGGCGGACCTCGCGGCGACCCGCGTGAGGTACGACGCCGACAGGCCGCGGCGCTTGGTGTAGTGGTTGGCGATCATCGCCCAGATCGGGCGGGTCATCCCCGGGTTCACGGGCGCGGCCTCGGTGACGCTCTCCGACCCCGACCAGCCGTTGAGCGCCCCCTTCTTGCGGGTGTTCGCGGTGAACGGCACATCCCCGCCCAGGGCCCACTTGGCGACGTACTGGGCGCCCTTGAGGAAGCGGTTGTCGTCGTAGCCGTACAGGTCGATGCCCTGGTTCCAGGCCATCTCGCAGAAGGTGCCCATCAGACCGACGCCGAGCAGCGCGTGCCCCTGGTCGCGGCCCGCCTCCAGCCACTCGGCGAGTCCGTCGTCGTGCACGACGGGGATGGCGTGCCTGATGGAGCCGAGGCCCTCTCCGTGCTTGAAGTACTCGACGGCACGGTCGACCTTGGACCGGTCGTCGCAGTGGATGCCGGTGGCCAGGACGCAGCACATGGCGGTGAGGTCCCAGTTGGTCCAGTAGTTGGTGACGACCGCGTTGTTGTGGTCGGCGAGGAAGCTCTCGCTCAGCGGGCAGAAGACGTCCAGCAGCATCTTCCGGAACCGCTCCGCCTCGAAGTCGGCGCGGTCGCGGACGAGTTCGGCAGCGTTGGCGAACTGGTAGCCGTACAGCCCGGCCGCCAGGAACCGGTCGGCGCTGCCCTGCAGGCTGGTCAGCGTCCCCGACCAGGCGTTGAGGATGGCGACGGCCGTGTCCGCGTGCGCGCTCTCGCCGGTGATGTGCCAGCGCAGGGCGTTCTGGTAGGCGGCGTGGATGTCCTTGTAGAGCGCCGCGTAGTTCTGCGGGCTGCCGCCGCCCCGGTAGACGGTGGCGGTGGGGCGGGGCCGCCAGCTGCTCTGCGCGTGGGGGTTGGCGGCGAGCTTGGCGAACCCGGCCGTGTAGGGCTCCGCGCCCGCCTTCACCTTGGCGGCCATGCGGTCCAGGTCGGCACGGGTGTGCAGCAGGCCGGGGTGCGCGAACGAGGCGCCGGCCGCGGCTGCCGGGGTCGCGAGAGCGGTCGTACCGACGCCGATTCCGACGGCTCCGACGGTCGCGCCCGTGGCCTTGAGCATGCTCCGGCGGCTGATCTGTCGTGTCACGTGGCTCATTCCTCGCGTGCCTGGGGCTGGGGACGGTGAGGAGACGGAGCCAGACTGCGGGGATAACAAAAAACTCCGGACACCCGGCACGGAGCACCGCCGATCAGGGAGCACCACCGATGACCATCCGCAGGATCGTCCCCAATGTCCACGTCGGATCCGAGGAAGCGATGACGAAGAGCCGGGACTTCTACGGCCTGCTCGGCTTCGAGGAGGCGATGACCCTGTTTTCTGGGGGACACCCCCAGACCCCCGGGGGCTGGGTGATGACCATGGCTTCCCCCGCCAACCCCACCGCCCAGATCAGCTTCTTCACCGAGGAACGCACCGGTCCCGTCGTCCCCGACCTCAGCGTGGAGGTCGAGGACGTCGACGCCGTGTACGCCCAGGTGGTGGCGTCGGGCGCGGAGGTCGTACGGGAGATCAGGGACGAGGAGTGGGGCGTACGGCGGTTCTTCGTCCGGGATCCGGGCGGGCGGGTGGTGAATGTGCTGAGCCACCGGGCGTAGCGCGATCCCGTGCCTACGGCACTCATGTCAGCTACGGCGCCTGTGGCATCTGCGGCATCTGCGGAGAGTGTCAGCCCCGCCGGTCCGCCACCACCCAGGACGCCAGGGCCATCGCCCCCGCCACCCCGAACACGGCGGGCCAGGCGCCTACCTTCTTGGCCAGCGGATGCGAACCGGCGAAGGCGGCGACATACGCGGCGGTCAGCGCCCCCGCGGCCTTTCCACCCGCCTGCTGCCGCCACTGCTGGGCGGCCGTGGCCCCCGCGACGGCCAGTACGGCCCCGCCGAGCTGCCGCTTCCTGGTCCAGCGGGCCACGCCGTACCCACTGACGAGCCCGCCGGCGGCGACCACCGCGCTGGGAACCTTCGCCATCGTCTGCCTCCGAACACCGCGGCCGGCCGCCTCAGCCGGGCCTGGACAACCGAGGCTAACCGGCCTGCTGCCTGCGGAACTCGGCCCGGGCCCGCAACTCCGTCATGTACGCCGAGCCGATCCCGCCCCCGGCTGCGGCGAGGGCGAGCCCGAAGACGGCCGGGTTGACGTACCCCGGCACGTCACCGTTGTCGTAACTCCCGCCGTCGCTCGTCTCACAGACGAACCCGAGCGGGAGGTACGTGACCTCGTAGTCGACGATCTCGATGCCCCGCTGGTGCCGTTCCGACCAGCCCGCGGTACGGCAGGACCGGGGCGGTGACGAGTCGGTGCCGCCGTCCTCCGCCGTCATGACGGCGCCGCATACGGTGAGCAGGCCCCACGCGTACAGGGCGCACGCGCCCGCACCGGCCAGGGCGGCGAGGCCGCGCAGTACGGCGGGAGCGCTCGCGCGCCGCAGACCGTGGTCGGCCAGCGTGCGGCCGCCGTATCCGCACAGACCCACGGCGACGATCACCGCGACCACGACGAACAGCAGGATCAGCAGGAACACGCGGCCTCCAGGCAGGGGCGGGCGACGACGGGTGCGCCGAGTCCAACAGGGCCCGGCGCACCCGGCTGTGGCGGAGCCCACAGTTCCGGCAACAGGGCCGTCACAGGAGCGGCCTCACAGGAACGGCCTCACAGCAGGTCGGCCAAGCGGTCCACCTGGTCCGGGTCGAGGCCGTAGCAGTAGAGCACGACCTCGTCGGCGCCCAGGTCGGCGAAGGCGGTGAGCGCGGCGCGGATCTCGGCGGGGGTGGTGAGCAGGCCGGCGACCATGCGGTCGGCCATGCCGGTGAAGGCGTAGTAGGCGTGCATGCGGGCGCGGGCGTCGTCGAGCACGGCCGGTGGGCCGAGCGCGACGTTCACCTGGGCCACGAGGCGGGGTTCGCCGTCGCGGCCGTGCTCCTTCCAGAACCCGCGGACGGTGTCGAACAGGCCGCCCGCCCAGGAGGGTGCCGCCGCGGCCAGGAAGCCGTGACCCCAGCGTGCGACGCGTTCGAGCGCGACGGGCTTGAAGCCGCCGAAGAGGATCTGCGGGCCGCCGGTGCGGGCGGGCACCGGGCCGATGGGGCCGACGCCTTCGGCGAGGGACTCGCCGTGCCACAGGCGGCACATCGTGGCCATCTGCTCGTCCAGGCGCCGGCCCCGTGTGCGCAGGTCGGTGCCGGTGGCGAGGTGGTCGTCCTCCCGGCCGCCGATGCCCAGGCCGAGGACGAGACGGCTCCCGGTCATCCGGTCCAGGGTGGCCGCCTGCTTGGCCAGCAGGGCGGTGTCCCGCAGCGGGGCGAGCAGCACCTCGGTCTGGACGCGGACGCGTGAGGTGGCGCCGGCCAGGACGGCCAGGGCGACCAGCGGTTCGGGGTTGTCGTACACGAGCCGGTCGAGCAGAGCGAGCGTGCTGAAGGGCCCGGCGTCGGCGCGCCGGGCCCAGGTGAGGAGGGCGGCCGGGTCGCCGATGGGCAGGCCGATACCCACGTCCATAGCGGTTACAGCGGCGTTCGTGCCGACGTTCGTACCGACGTTCATGAAGGGGCCTCCGAATGAGGGGTCGACAAGGACTGCCGCCCCTCCTGCACCTCTGTGAGGTGGGACGCTCCCGCTCTGCGGCTTCTTTCCGGGGGAACGTCTCTTCGAAGTGAACTCACTGTAGGGCGGGCCGGTTTCGCGGGACAAACCATTTCCGCCGGACCGGGGCGGCGGCGAAAACCCCCTGACGAGTACGGCTTTGATGGGCCAGGATCGCCGGATGCGCCCCCTGCGAGCCGACGACGACCCCGCCGACGGGCCTGCGACGGAGTACGTGGCCGAGCGTGCCGACGAACCCCCCGAGCACGCCCGCTTCGCCGCCTACACCCTCCAGCTGGAGCATTCCGCGCCCGCCGAGGAACCGGTCCTGGTCCGCCGTGTCCTCACCGACCCGGACCGGACGATGGCCGAGTCCGCCGTGACCCGTCACCTGGACCGCAGGGCCGCCGCGATCCACGCGACCTCCGCCTACACCGAATGGGCCGAGTCCATGACCGCGGCGACGGCCGGTCACGGCTTCCTGACCGACCGCCTCCGTGAGTGGACCCTCTTCAGGGCCGTGTGCCTGACCCACCCGTGGGACCCCGAGGCCCTGACCCGGTCGTCCAACTGGCTCCAGCTCAAGCTCGCCGAAGCCCCCGCCACGCCGACCCCCGCCCTCACCCTCCTCGCCGACCAGGGCCGCACCAAGCGGATCCGCCACCTGGCGCGCACGAGCCTCAGACTCCGTCGAGAAGGGACATGAGAACGTTGTCGAGTTCGGGCCCCAGGTCCTCCCTCCCCGGCTCGACGACGGCGTACGACCGCTGGAGAAACCGCCGAAGAGAAGCCGTCCCCAACCGGATCGCGGCCATGCCGTGCGGCGCGTGGAACTCCACGACCGTGCGGGACCGGCCGTACCGCCGGATGCGTACGTCCCCGATCCCGGCCGCCCCGTCGAGCCCCTCCTCCAGCAGCGAGCGGGCGAACGTCCAGGTGACCCCGCCCTCGTCGGCCGAGACATGCGCCGGGAAGTCGATGTGCACGGCGAAGGGTTCGGCGGCGCGGTAGCGCAGTGTGGGGCGTATCGGAAGCTCCGGGGAGCCGGGGGTGACGAGGCGGGCGCGAACGGGCTGCTCAAGGATGAGGCGCATGGGCGGTCTTCTCCGTCTTCTCCGTGATCGGTGTCTACTGCCGGACTTCTACTGCCGGACTTCCCGGACTCTGTGCGCCTTCTCGACCGAGCGGCAGCCCAGTTGATTACGCGTAACGCCCGCACGGCCTTGTGATCTAAATCACGCGAACCATTTACTTGAGATTTTAGTCATCTACGCTGACAAACTCGTCCGCGCCCACCAGCCCAGCAGGCAACTGGAGCGTTCCAGCCATGTCCGACGGTTCCGCCAAGGTGCCCGCCCAGGCGACACCTCCCGTTTCCACCACCGCCTCGTACGCCCGTATCTACGAGGAACAGCAGCCGCGCCTGGTCGCGTTCGCGCGTTCGCTCACCCGCAACAACTCCTGGGCTGCCGAGGACCTGGTCGCCGAGGCGCACTTCCGCGTGTGGCGCCGGCTGTCGGCGGGGCATGAGATCGAGAACGTACCGGCGTATCTGATGACGACGGTGCGGCACCTCGCGGCGACGGCCGTAGGCGATACCCGCGAGACCCCGCACGACCCGCAGGCCGCCGAGCGAGCGGACATCGCCGCCCGCACCGAGGGCATGGCGGACCCGGCCGAACAGGTCTCCTCGGTCGACCTGTTGGTGCGGGTACTGGGCCAACTGCCCGAGCGCTGGGTGCAGGCCCTGTGGCTCGCGGAGGCCGAGGGCCAGCCGCTGGAGGCGGTCGGGCAGCGCATCGGCGCCAAGCAGGGCGCGACGGCCGTACTCCTCCACCGCGCCCGCGAAGGCATGCGTCAGGCATTCCTGCGCTCCCAGACCGGCGCTCCCGACGACCCCGCGTGCGAGGTCCACTGGGTGCGTATGCCGGCGTACGTTCGCGGCAACGCGACGCCCCGTCAGGCGGAACGCCTGCTCGCCCACGTGGACGCCTGCGACGACTGCCGTGGCCGGCTCGCGGTACTCATGCGCGCCAACGACCGGCTGCCCGCATTCGTCGGTCCGGCCTTGCTGGTCTTCGCCGTCGGCGGCGCGGGCAAGTTCCTGCTGCCGCTGGCCGCCGGGTCCGCCGGTGCCACCGCCGCCCTGAGCGGCCAGCTCGGCACCGCGCTCCATGCGGCCCGCCAGGCGGTGACCGGCGGCGGGGCAGGCGGGGCGAAGGTGCCCGCCGCGGTCGCGGCCGGCGCGACGGTCACGGGCATGGCCCTCGCGATGGTCATCGCCCTGGGCACGGGCGGCTCCACACCGACGCCCACTGCGCCACGGGTGCCACTGGCGGAGGCGCCGGTGGCACGGCCGTCGCAGGGGCCCGGGGTGGGGGAGCGGCTGCCGGGGGAGTCGGACCGGGACGGCTCGGCCGGGGCGCCCGAGGTGGCGCAGGCCGAGCAGCGCCCGACGGACGGCGGGGTTGAGGTGCTGGCCGCCGGGGTCGGCGGTTCGGATACGGC
>NZ_LGUR01000203.1 GCF_001270495.1 Streptomyces viridochromogenes | reverse complement strand
GAACTCGTACCAGGAGCCGTACAGCGCCCGCTCCCGCTCCACCAGCAGCGGCAGCGGATCCGACGCCGTCACCAGATCCCGCAGCGGATACCGGCCCAGGACCGCGTCCACGTTCGCCGCGAACGCCGCCGCCAGCCGTGACTCGGGCGGGAGCGAGTCGTCCCGCAGCGCGTCGGCGGCGGCCTGCACGGTCGCCCGCTGCGCCTCGTCGGGCACCCCGGCCGCCGCGCGCTCGTACAGCTCGCCGCCCGTCTCCAGGACCAGCCCGACATCGATTCCGGCCGGGATCTTGATCCGGGCGTGGTGCCGCCAGGTGGCCACCGGATCGCTCCAGGCCTCCACATGGAACGTCCAGCGGCCCACCGCCGACGGTGTCACCTTGGCGCCCCAGCGGTCGGTGCCCGGGGCGAGTTCGTGCATCGGCGTCCAGGGGCCCGGACGGCCGTCGGGGTCGGTCAGCACGACGTTGGCGGCCACGGCGTCATGACCCTCGCGGAACACGGTGGCGGTGACCTCGAAGGTCTCTCCCGCGACCGCCTTCGCCGGATGCCTGCCGCACTCCACGGCCGGCCGCACGTCCCGTACCGGGATGCGGCCGATGGCCCCGGTGCCGGCACCGGTCCTGCTCTTGGTCCTGCCCATGGTTCACCTCCACCGTGCTCGAGGCCGGGCACAAGGCCCGGCCGGGGGATCCAACCTGTGCGGGAAGCTGTTCACCTCCCCGCGTGGAAACTCCACCGCCGTGTTCCGGGTGGGCCTCGTCGTGCGGAGATGCTCGCCGCGCGGGGCCGTTCGTCCTGTTCGCGGAGATAGGCGGCCGGGGTGATACGCAGATAGCGTTCGGCCGCGTCCGCGGCCTCGCGTGCGCAACGCTTTCCCATCAGCACGCAGAGGGTGTAGCCGTGGTCCTCGAAGGTGGCACGGACCGTGAGGTCGGCCGGGGCCGCGAGCATGGCGCGCTCCCATGCCCTGTATCGCCGCAGATGCCGGGCGACCTCGGCTTTTGCCGGTAGCAGCATGGCGCCGTTCACCTTCCGGGCTCGATGACCGTCTCCCGACCGTCGGGCGGAAACCCGTGCGCGCACACGCACGGGTTCCGTTACGGGCATCGTGGTCTTCACACATGGTGCATGCTCGGCGACGCAGCGTCCTGTTGGATCTTCAACTACCTCAGGAGTGTGCTCCTGTTGCACGAATGGCGTACCGCCCTCACCCTGAAGTGACTCAGAAGCGATCGGCGCTCACGCTCCGTGCTCGGGGCCCGTCCCGCAGGGGCGAGGAGAGCGGGAGCATTCGCGGTGAGGAGGTAACGACGGTGAAGACCGCAGTGCCCTGCTACTACCACCTCGACGTGGAAGTCAGCCCCGAACGAGTGGGGCAGGTCAGCCGAATTCTGGCCGCTCACCTCAGGTACTGGTACCTGGAGACACTTGTCGAGCCCGTCTGTCACAGCACGGAGATGCTGCTGCGGGCCATCGACGAGCACGCGACGGACAAGAACATCTCGATCGAGATGTGGTGGAACCGTCACCACCTCATCACCGCCATCGGCGACAACGACCGCGCCCTGCGCCCGGACCACGAACTGCGCGACTGCCTCCAGCGCCTCGCCGCGATGAGCGACGGCTGGGGCTGTTGCGCCACCGAGACCGGCAGCAAGGTCATCTGGTTCTCGCAGCGCGCCCGCGCCGGCGAACGTGCCCCGCTGGTGCCCGCGGCACCCGCGCCCAACCTCCGGGAGGCGCTGCAGGTGCCCCGCGAGGTGCCCGTCACGACCATCGCCGATGCCGCGGGCACCCGGGACGACGTGCTGGAGGAGGCCCGGTGACGGCGCGAAAGCGCAGCAAAGGGGTGCTCGCGTGGAGCGGGCACCCCTACCCGTTGGGAGCCGCCTTCGACGGGCGGGGCACCAACTTCGCCCTGTTCAGCGAGGTCGCCGAACGCGTCGAACTCGTCCTCGTCGACGACCGGGACCGGCACACCGTCGTTCCGTTGAACGAGGTCGACGGTTTCGTCTGGCACGGCTATGTGCCCGGCGTCGGCCCCGGCCAGCGCTACGGCTACCGGGTGCACGGCCCCTGGGACCCGGGCCTCGGCCACCGCTGCAACCCGGCGAAGCTGCTGCTCGACCCGTACAGCCGGGCGGTGGACGGCCGGTTCGACAACCACGCCTCCCTCTTCGAGCGCACCCCGGGCGCCCCGGCCCCGGCCGACAGCGCCGGGCACACCATGCTCGGCGTGGTCACCGAGCCGTACTTCGACTGGGGTGACGACCGTCCGCCCAGCCGGCCGTACGCCGACACCGTCATCTACGAGGCGCATGTACGCGGCCTCACCCGCACCCACCCCGACATCCCCCCGGACCTGCGCGGCACCTACGCCGGACTCGCGCACCCGGCGATCATCGAGCACCTCACCGCCCTCGGTGTGACGGCCGTCGAGCTGATGCCGGTGCACCAGTACGTCCAGGACGGCGTGCTCCTCGACCGGGGCCTGTCCAACTACTGGGGCTACAACACGATCGGCTTCTTCGCGCCGCACAACGCGTACGCCGCCCAGGGCACCCGAGGCCAGCAGGTCAACGAGTTCAAGTCGATGGTGAAGGCGCTGCACGCGGCCGGCCTCGAAGTGATCCTGGACGTCGTCTACAACCACACCGCCGAGGGCAACGAGCGGGGGCCGACCCTCTCCTTCCGCGGCATCGACAACGCCTCGTACTACCGCCTGGTGGACGGCGACTGGGCGCACTACTACGACACCACCGGCACCGGCAACAGCCTGCTGATGCGCCACCCCTACGTCCTCCAGCTGATCATGGACTCGCTGCGCTACTGGGTCACCGACATGCACGTCGACGGCTTCCGCTTCGACCTCGCTGCCACCCTGGCCCGGCAGTTCCACGAGGTGGACCGCCTCTCGGCGTTCTTCGACCTGATCCAGCAGGACCCGGTGATCAGCAGGGTCAAGCTGATCGCCGAGCCGTGGGACGTCGGCGAGGGCGGCTACCAGGTGGGCAACTTCCCGCCGCTGTGGTCGGAGTGGAACGGCAAGTACCGGGACGCCGTACGGGACTTCTGGCGCGGCGAGCCCGGTTCGCTCGGCGAGTTCGCCTCCCGGCTGACCGGCTCCTCCGACCTGTACGCGCACAGCCGGCGCCGCCCGCGCGCCAGCGTCAACTTCGTCACCGCGCACGACGGTTTCACCCTGCGCGACCTCGTCTCCTACAACGACAAGCACAACGAGGCCAACGGCGAGGGCAACCGGGACGGCGAGAGCCACAACCGCTCCTGGAACTGCGGCGTCGAGGGCGAGACCAGCGACCCGGCCGTCCGCCGGCTGCGCGCCCGTCAGCAGCGCAACTTCCTGGCCACACTGCTGCTGTCGCAGGGCATCCCCATGCTCGGCCACGGCGACGAACTCGGCCGCACGCAGGGCGGCAACAACAACGCCTACTGCCAGGACAACGAGGTCTCCTGGATCGACTGGGGGCTCACCGACGAGCAGCGCGCACTCGCCGACTTCACCCGTTACGTCATCGGGCTGCGCGCTGCTCACCCCGTCCTGCGCCGCCGCCGCTTCTTCCGTGGCGAGACCGCGACCCACCCGGACCAGCCCCTGCCCGACCTGGTCTGGCTCCTGCCCGACGGCCGCGAGATGACCGACGACGACTGGCAGCGCCCCGACGCACACTCCGTCGCCGTCTTCCTCAACGGCGACGCCATCGCCGAACCCGACGGGTGCGGGCAGCCCGTCGTGGACGACTCCTTCCTGCTCCTGCTCAACAGCTACTGGGAGCCGGTGGAGTTCCGTCTGCCGGACGCCCCGTTCGGCGAACGCTGGACGCCCTTGATCGACACGGCCGAACCCCAGGGCCCGCCCGACGAGTCGGAGTACAAGGCGTCAACCGCGGTCCTGGTAGAGCGCCGCAGCCTACGGCTCCTGTCCAGGCCCTCGCGACAACGGGCTCAAGGGGCGCGGTGAACCGCTACCGCCCCCGACGCGACGTCACCGTGAACTGCGCCCCGTCGGGATCCCGCAGCACAGCCTCGTCGCTCACCTTCGACAACACGCTCCCCCCGTGCAGCTCCGCCGCCCGCGCACACTCCGCCACGTCCGACACCGCGAAGTGAACCTGCCAGTGCGGCCGAATCGTCGGGTCCGGCGCAGCCTCCAGCGCCCCTGACTCGATCCGCGCCACGACATCGCCCCCACTGCGCAGCACGACCTCGCCGCCCTCGTAGCGGACCTCGCAGCAGCCGGGCCGCTCGGTCGCCCAGTCAAGGACCTCGCCGTAGAACATCGCGGCGTCGAACGCGTCGCGGGTGTGGAGGCGGATGAAGGCCGGCGCGGCGCGGCGCCAGGTCTCCCAGTTGGAGATGAGCTCGCCCTCCCAGACCCCGAAGGTCGCACCGTCCCGGTCGGCCAGCAGCGCCGCCCGCCCGGGCGGCAGCGAGAGCGGCCCGACCGCCGCCGTACCGCCGCGTTCCTGTACCCGTGCGACGGCCTCGTCGGCGCTGGGCACGGCGAAGTACGGGGTCCAGGCCACGGCCATCTGCCACATCGAGGCGACCGCTCCGATCCCGGCCACCGGCACGCTCTGCGCCAGCGCGATCCGGAAACGCTCGCCCAGCTTGGCCGGCCGCCAGCGCCAGCCCAGCACCGCTGTGTAGAACTCCTGGGTGGCCTCGAGATCGCGGCTGGTCAGGCTCACCCAGCAGGGTGCGCCGAACACGGAGTGTGTGGACACGACCTCGGCCGTGCTCCGGGGACTTCTCGCATCGTGATTCATGGCAGTCGCGTCCTGGTCTCGCCCGACCGGCGGCCACCGGTCTGCTCCCAGTGTCCAGCCGGATCCGCTCCGGGTCCTGTCGAGTACCCCCGGCGGGGCGCCGAAACGGCCGCGGTGCCGCCCGTCCGCCTCACTGGCATGCGGCCGTCGGAGCGACGAGGATGGAGGCGTGGCACACGTACCGCACGAGCCCGCCGACGGGACCGACCGAATCCTCGAACTGGAGGAGGAGGTCGCACAGCTCAAGGAGGCGGTGGTCTCACACGCAGTCGTGGACCAGGCGATCGGCATGGTCGTGGCGCTCGGCCGGGTGTCACCCGACCAGGGGTGGGCCGTGCTGAAGGACGTCTCCCAGCACACCAACATCAAGCTCCGCCAGGTGGCCCAACTGATCCTCACCTGGGGCCGGGACGGGAAGATGCCGCCCGAGATCCGCGGCGAACTGGAAGACGCCCTCGAACGTCACGGCCCGACGCAGATTCCGGGATCGGCCCAGGAGTGAGTCATCAGGGTGCCGGGTACCCCGTGACTCACTCCTTCCGGTCAGCGGACCTCGGCGAGCATTTCCTCCCGCAGGTGCGCGAAGCAACCGCTCAGCAGCCGGGAGACATGCATCTGCGAGATACCCAGCTGCTGCGCGATGCGGCTCTGGGTCATCCCGCCGAAGAAGCGGAGATAGAGGATGGTCCGCTCCCGCTCCGGAAGCCGTTGCAGGCACGGTTTGACGGTCACCCGGTCGACGACCACGTCGAACGCCGGATCCGGGCCGCCGATCGCGTCCCCCAGCGCGTATCCGTCCGTGCCGGGCATCTCCGCCTCCAGCGACAGCGCGGAGAAGCACTCCAGGGCTTCCATCCCGGTGCGTACCTCGGCCTCGCTCAGATGCGCGTGGTCGGCGATCTCGGCGACGGTGGGCGGGCGCCCCGGGGTCAGCTGCGCCAGCTCCTTCGCGGAGCTCCGCACCCGGTTGCGCAGGTCCTGGACCCGGCGCGGCACGTGCAGCGTCCACATGTGGTCGCGGAAGTGCCGCTTGATCTCACCGGTGATGGTCGGCACCGCGTACGCCTCGAAGGCGTGACCGCGGTCCGGGTCGTAGTGGTCGACGGCCTTCACCAGCCCCAGGGCGGCCACCTGGTACAGGTCCTCCAGGGACTCGCCGCGTCCCTTGAACCGGACGGCGATCCGCTCGGCCATGGGCAACCAGGCCCGCACCAGATCGTCCTTGAGAGCCTTGCGTTCCGGCCCGTCGGGGAGCCCCACGAGCCGGTCGAACGCTGCGGCGGTGTCAGGGGCGTCGTCGTGGGAGTGCTTTGTTCTGGTGGTGGCACTCATCCGTGCGCACCTCCTCAGCAGGTGCCGGGTTGACGAACACCGTGGGAGGCGCGGATTCGGACCATACGGAGGACACTCCGGGGCTCGGCCTGCCGGCTCCCACGGACGTGCCTCCGGTCCGAAGCACATATGGGTCAATTCCCCCTGAAGGTGCATCCGAAACAAAATTCGTGAATACGACTACATGTGACGGTGGGGTGACTCGGCGTCGGCCGTTCGGGCGTAGATGAGCCTTGACTCTTCCTTTAGTCATTACCTCTGCTACAGAGGTAATCTCGGATGTGTGGAACAGGACACCTTCCCGGAGGATCTGGCCGACGCGCTGGTCGGCGTCCAGCGGCTGGTCCGGCGCCGACTGCGCCGCGACATGCCCGCCCCGCAGCTGCGCGGCGCCGAGGTGGAGCTGTTGCGGCTGGTCGTGGACCGGCCCGGCATCGGCATCTCGGACGCGGCCAGGGAACTCTCGCTGGCGGGCAACTCGGTGTCCACGCTCGTCAACCAGCTGGGCCGGCAGGGCTATCTGGTCCGTGAGACGGACCCGGCCGACCGGCGCGCCGCCCGGCTGCTGCCCACGCCCGCGGCTGAGGCCCGGCTGAGCGAGTGGCGTACGCGGCGCGCCGATCTCGTACGACGTCAGGTGTCCCGCCTCGACGAGCCGGACCGTCAGGCGCTGCTCGCGGCGGTCCCGGCGCTGCGCAGGCTGGCGGACACCCTGCGCGAGGAGGCGGAGTGACCATGACACCAGACGTCGCCGAGGCCGTGGCCTGCACCGGGCTGGCCTATGCCTTCGGTGAGACCAACGCGGTGGACGGGCTCGACCTGACGGTGCGCGAGGGCGAGGTCTTCGGGCTGCTCGGCCCCAACGGCGCAGGCAAGACCACGGCGATCCGCTGTATGACCACCCTCCTGCCGGTACTCGCCGGCATGGTCCGCGTCTTCGGGCACGACGCCGCGGGCGACCGTATGGCCGTACGGCGCCTGCTCGGCTACGTCCCGCAGCAGCTGTCCGCCGACGCGAGCCTCACCGGCCGCGAGAACGTCGCCCTGTTCGCCCGCGTCTTCGACGTGCCCCGCCGCGAACGCGCCGCACGCGTCGGCCAGGCACTGGCCGCCGTCGGCCTCACCGACGCCGCCGACCGGCTGGCCGGCACCTACTCCGGCGGCATGGTCCGCCGCCTCGAACTCGCCCAGGCCCTGGTCAGCGCCCCCCGCCTGCTGATCCTCGACGAACCGACCATCGGCCTCGACCCGATCGCCCGCACCGGCGTGTGGGAGCACATCGGCGCCGTCCGCGCCGCCACCGGCATGACGGTCCTGGTCACCACCCACTACATGGACGAGGCCGACCAGTACTGCGACCGGGTCGGCCTGATGCACCGCGGCCGCATCCGGGCCCTCGGCACCCCGACCGAGCTCAGGGAGGGGCTCGGCGCCCGCCGACGTGCCGCGGGAACGGCCGGCACCGACCCGCTGCCCACGCTGGAGGACGTCTTCCGCGACATCGCCGGCAGCGGACTCGACGAGAGTTCAGGAGACTTCCGCGATGTCCGAAGCACCCGCCGCACCGCCCGCCGGGTCGGCTGACCAGTACCGCGCCGACGGCATCGACCTGCTGCTGCGGCCGCCCGAGCCCAGGGCCGGCTGGCGCCTGCTGCCCGCCCGCGTCGTGGCCATGTGCGCCGTGGAACTCCAGAAGCTGCGCCACGACAGCACCGAGCTGTACACCCGGGCGGTCCAACCCGCCCTCTGGCTGCTGATCTTCGGCCAGACCTTCACCCGGCTCCGGGCGATCCCCACCGACGGCGTCCCCTACATCGACTATCTGGCACCCGGCATCATCGCCCAGTCCGCGATGTTCATCGCCATCTTCTACGGCATCCAGATCATCTGGGAGCGCGACGCCGGCATCCTCAACAAGCTGCTCGTCACCCCGACCCCGCGCTCGGCCCTGATCACCGGCAAGGCGTTCGCCGCCGGGGTGAAGTCCCTGGTCCAAGCCGTCGTCGTGATCCTCATCGCCGCACTGCTCGGCGTCGCGCTGACCTGGAACCCGTTGAAACTGCTCGGCGTCGCCGCGATCGTCGTCCTTGGGTCGGTGTTCTTCTCGTGCCTGTCGATGACCATCGCCGGTATCGTCCTCAACCGCGACCGGCTGATGGGTTTCGGCCAGGCCATCACCATGCCGCTGTTCTTCGGCTCCAACGCCCTCTACCCGCTGTCCGTGATGCCGGGCTGGCTCCAGGCGGTCAGTAAGGCCAACCCGCTGAGCTATCAGGTCGACGCGCTGCGCGGCCTCCTCCTCGGTACGCCCCACCACCTCGCGCTCGACTTCGCCGTCCTGCTCGTGGCTGCCGCACTCGGCGTCGCCGCGGCCTCCTCACTGCTGGGCCGGCTGGCTCGCTGATCTTGGTGCGGAACGTGATGTGCGGCACGTAGGTGAATCCGGTGCGCACACCAGTAAGCGGATTCTTCCTGCCCACGGCTTGATCGGTGATCAAGGGGGCGAATGGGCTGGCCACAGCGCATTCTGCTCATTTGACAGTGCGCTGAGCGCAAAGATAGGAAGCAGCTCTCTGGGTCGAGAGGTGGATTGTGTACGAGCCGAACGTGGTCGGGGACTGGCACGAGTACGACGAGCATGCCGGTCTGCGTGTCCGCGTCCACTGCCTGGAAGCCGCCGAACCGCCGCGCGGACGGGACGAGGCCGCCGAAGGGCTGACGTACTTCAGGGTTCGCGTCACCATCGAGAACCGCGGCGAGCGGCACCTCGGCGTCCATCTCGAGGACGGCCAGATCGACGTGCGGCTCGGCCGGGACGGCGAGGCGGCGTTCATCGACTGGCGCAACTCGCAGTTCATCGAGGGTTTCGACGTCTACCCGCTGCGCCGGGCCACCGCCGTCATGTACGCCGCCGGCCCGGAGGCGAGCCTGACCCAGGTCGACGTCCAGATCCAGCTGCGCGTCGAGGAGGAGTGGACCGACCGCCGACTGTGGACCGGCGGCCTCGGCCTCCAGGAGACCACCGTCGGCGCTCACGCCACCACCCTGCGGGACGGCCTCGCGCTCCAGGTCAGCAACTTCCTGCGGGAGCAGGCCGAAGAGGGCACCGCCTGACGCGCGAACGCATCGGTGCCCGGCGGGCTCAGTGCGGGATGCCGTCGATGATCTCGCGAGCACCCTGACGCAGCAGCGCCACCGCCACCGACGTACCGAGGGTGGCCGGGTCGAGTCGGCCCGCCCACTCGTGGGCGTTCAGCCGCGTCTTGCCGTCCGGGGTGAACACGCAGGCCCGCAGGGACAGCTCGCCGCCCCGGTCCACGCGCGCGTACCCGGCGATCGGGCTGTTGCAGTGCCCCTGGAGGACGTGCAGGAACATGCGCTCGGCGGTGGCCTCCCGGTAGGTGTCCGGGTCGCCGAGACCGCTGACCGCGTCGATGAGCTCGGAGTCGCCCTCGCGACACTGCAGCGCGAGGATGCCCGCGCCGATCGGCGGCATCATCACCTCGGGGGAGAGGACCTCGCTGATCACGTCGGGGCGGCCGATGCGCTCCAGGCCGGCCACTGCCAGCAGCAGCGCGTCCGCCTCGCCTGCCGCCAGCTTCTCCAGCCGCCGGTTGGCGTTGCCCCGGAACGGCACGCACTCCAGGTGCGGGTGGGTCGCGGCCAGCTGGGCGACCCGGCGCACCGAGGAGGTGCCGATCCGGGTTCCGGCCGGGAGCTCGTCCAGCGTGCGGCCGCCCGGGTGGATCAGGGCGTCCCGGATGTCGTCCCGCTTGAGGAACGCGGCGAACGTCGTCCCCGCGGGCAGCGGCCGGTCGGCCGGGATGTCCTTGACGCAGTGCACGGCGAGATCGGCCTCGCCCGCCAGCAGCGCCGCGTCCACCTCCTTGGTGAACGCGCCCTTGCCCTCGACCTGGGACAGATCACCCATCCACTTGTCGCCGGTGGTCTTCACCGGCACGACCTCGGTGCGCACACCGGGGTGGAGGGCCGCCAACTCGGCGCGGACGCGCTCCACTTGGGCGAGCGCCATGGGCGAGTCACGGGAGACGATACGGATCAGTTCAGGGACGGACATGCGGACACGATAGACCGTCACAACCCCACGCCCGCACGGTACCGCCCTATTCCCGCCCGTCCCTCGGCGCCCGCCCACGCCAGCACCGCCAGCGCCCCCACCGTGAGCAGTCCGCCGACCAGGAACGTCCCGCGCACCCCGACCGCGGGCAGCAACGCGCCGCCGAGCAGCGCACCGGCGGCGATGCCCACGTTGTAGGCGGCCGAGTTGGCCGCGAGCGCGGTCTCGGTGCGGCCCGGCGCCACCGACAGCACCCGGCTCTGCGTCGCCATGAAGGTGGTCGCGACCGCCGCGCCCAGCAGCATGACCAGGACGACGGCCGCCGCTGGGACATGGCCCGCCGCGCGAAGGCCGAGGAGCGCCACCGCCTGGGCCGCCACGGGCACGGTCAGCGTGGCACGGGGGAAGCGGTCCAGCAGCGGCCCGGCCACCGTGACCCCTGCCAGCGCCGCCCCGCCGAACGCCAACAGCACGGCACTCACGGCCTCCTCGCTGAACCCGCTCACCTGCTGGAGGAAGACGACGACATAGGTGAACCCGGCGAAGGCACCGGTCACCGACAGGACGGTGACGGCCAGCACGACGGAGAACCCGCGTCGGTCCGGTGTCGCGCCGTACGCCGAGTGGCCGTCCTCAGGACGGGACGACGGCAGCAGAACGCCGATCATCACGAGCGAGACCAGTGCCAGCACGCCGAGCAGCGCGAACGGCGTCCGCCAGCCGGTGTGCCCGCCCAGCCAGGTCCCGGCCGGAACGCCGGCCACCGTGGCCAGGGAACCACCTACGGACAGCAGCCCGATGATCCGCCCCCGGCGTTCGGGCGGGAACAGGCCGACCGCGACCGGCCCCATCACCGCCCAGAACGCCGCCTGCGCCAACGCGGTCGCCACCCGCGCCGCCAGCAGCACCCCGTACGACACCCCGCCCAGCGCCGACACCCAACTGCCCACGGCGAGCAGCCCCAGCAGCCCCGCGAGCAGATGGCGGCGCGGCACGGACCGTGTGACATGGGCGAGCGGCAGCGACACGACGGCCACGGTCAGGCCGTACCCGGTGACCAGGGCGCCCACGGCCGCGAGGGACACCCGCAGGTCGTCGGCCATGAGCGTGAGCAGGCCGACCGGCAGGTTCTCGGTGGTGTTGAAGGTGAACGCCGCGAGCATCAGGGCCGCGACGACGGCGGCACGCCGCACGGCTGCGGGGCGTGCCGGAGCTGCCTCGGGCACCCGACGTACGTTCTCCATTCCGCTGCCTTCCGATCGCCTTTTCGCCAGGGGGAGTCGGGGCAAGCGTGCTGGGCCGCGGCAGGTCGCTCTATTCTTTCGACCCAGGACGAATCCTGCGGTCCGGGGGGCGGATCGCTGCTCATGACGGGGGTCGCCATGCCGCTCGCCCTGCACCTGGGCACCGACGACCTCACGCGCTGCCGGTTCGCGATCTCGCCGCTGTGCCAGACCCACGAGGCGCTGCGCATGCTCCGCCGGCCCGCCCGGCATGGCTACCACCGGGGCTGGCTGCGCCGCATGCGCCGTACGGTCGCCGGCCTCGACCTGGCGCCGCTGTGGCTGTTCGTCCCGCCTGTCGGCGGCTACACCCCGGACTTCCTCGGCGCGCCACCCCAGGAGCCGTACCCCGCCATCGAGGACGAGTTGGCGCGGATGCGCGCCACCGACCCCGCTCTGGCCCACGCGGAGATGGCCCGCTCGCTCGCCTGCACCCCGGGACTCGCCGAGTCGCCCCGAGGGCGCGCAGTGCTCGACGACCCCGCCGCGACCGTACGGCGCCTCGCCGACCTCACCGAACGGGCCTGGCACGCCCTGCTCGCCCCGGACTGGCCCCGTCATCGTGCCGTTCTGGAGGCGGACATCGCGCACCGCTCGCGCCGGGCGGCGGACCACGGCCTCGACGCGCTGCTCACCGGCCTGCACCCCGCTGTCGACTGGGCCGGCCACACCCTCACCCTGCGCGAGTACCGGAACGTCGCGGAAGCCCAACGTCCCGACGGCAGGGGTGTGTTGCTCATGCCGAGCGTGTTCGTGTGGCCGGACGTGGTGAGCGGCTTCGCCCGGCCCTGGCAGCCGACGGTCATCTACCCCGCCCGCGGCATGGGCCGTCTGCACACCACCCCGGCGCCGCGCCCGCCGGAGGCGCTCGCCCGGCTCCTCGGCCGGCAGCGCGCCGCCGTCCTCGCCGGACTCACCGCCCCCTCCTCGACCACGGAGCTGGCTCGACGGCACGGCCTGGCCCCGTCGACCGTGTCGGCCCATCTCTCGGTCCTCAAGGAGGCGGGCCTACTGGACTCCCGGCGGCAGGGCCACTCCGTGCTGTACGGGCGGACAGCCCTCGGCGACACCCTCGTCGACGGCGGCGTCAGACCAGTGGCTCGCTGATCTCGACCGCCCGCAGCGCGGCCGCGAGGGCGAGTTCGTCGCCGACGTCCAGGGCGGTGTCCGTGAACTTGATGACGTGCTCGTCCCCGTGGGCGAGGGCGCGCTCCAAAACCTCTTCCGGCGCGAGCCGGGCGGGCGTACCGGCCACCGGCTTCACGGGGGCGTACAACGCGGTGACGGCCGCGGACGCCGTCCATGCCGCGTGCAGGCTGGGTGCCCACAGTTCGCGCGGCAGCGAATCGAGCGTCCGCAGCACGGCGTTGGGGGCGGTCGCCGCGTGCACCAGCATGGTCGGCTCGCCGTGGCCGTGGGTGGCGTAGCGGTGGGTCGCGGCACGGACGAGCTCGGTGAGGCGGTCACGCGCGGTGTCCGGGTCGGTGACCTCCTCGGCCCATGCGGGCAGTCGGCGCAGGGCGGCCAACCGGTCGCGGAATCCCAGGTGCCCCGGCTCGATCGCGGGTACGGCGTCCAGGGACTCGGTGGCCGTCCGTGCGCCCGGCAGGGCGGCGACGCCGGTGACGGGTTGGTGCCGTGCCGCCCAGTAGCCGAGCGCGTGCGCGAGTTCGGTGAGCCGAGGGGCGTTCTCGTCGGCTTCGAGGGCGCGTACGGCGTGGCCGGCCCGGATGACGGTGTGCGTGGCGCCGCCGACCAGGCCGGGCAGCAGACGCGGCCACCACTCGGCGAGGACGTCCCGCCAGGGGCGTTCGGCCAGGGCGCGGGAGAAATGATCGGTCCAGTCGGCGATGCGGCGCGGATCGCCCAGCGCCGAGGCCCAGTTGTCGTCGGTGACGGGGGCCACGCGGTCGGGGAAGTCCTCCAGCTTGTCGCGGTAGAGATCCAGCCAGTGGTGCACCCGCTCGCCCTGACCGTGCGCGGCGAGCGCCTCCACGACCATGGGGGCGTGGTTGGAGAGCCAGCCGTCCCGTTCCGGGCCGCAGGCGTGCAGGCGGTCCAGGGCTTCCTCGAGCCGCCCGCTCGTGTCGGTCGGCTTGTTCGTCTCGCTCGTCTCACTCGTACCGCTCGTGTCGCTGGTGTCCATGAGCGTGACGCTATGCGTCCGGCGGCGGGCCGGGATCGGGCGCGGGACGGAATCCGCGGGTGCCCGGGTCCTAGGACCCGCGCCCGATGATGTCGCCGGCTCAGGCGTTCGGGTCGAACGCGATGCCGGACGGCTTCGCCGACGCCAGGTGGTTCGCGAAGTTGGCGTCCTTCAGGCCGAAGTTGGCGCTGCCGAAGTTGTACGCGACCAGCTTGTCGCGCACCCCCGACGGGTAGCCGTTCCAGCCGACGAGCGGCGGGTACTGCCAGGTGCCCTTGTGGTTCTCCGGCGGCTCGTCGTTGGAGTTGGCGAGGCGGAAGCAGTGCGTGCGGACGCCGTCCTTGTGGTACACGATCTTGGCGTGGGTACCGTCGAAGCGCACGGAGGACGCGGGGCTGATCGTGAACGAGCCGTGGTTGGACGTCGAGACGTACCGCACCGCGTTGTTCTGCACCCACACCACGGCGTGCTCCCAGTCGTGCCGGTGCCCGCCGATGCTGCTGCCCGCGACCGCCTGGTCCTTCTCGAAGTACAGGCCGTACATGTAGGCGCACCAGCCGTTGTTGCACTTGTAGCGTGAGTAGCCGTTGGTGTTGTCGAGGTCGGACGCGTCACGGCAGTCGCCGCTGAGCGAACCGGTCGGGTTGAGGCCGCCGTTGACGGTCCCGTCCGGGCCGATGGCCGGGGTGGCGTAGCAGCCGTCGGTGTCGTAGTCGAAGGCGGGCTGGTACGTCCTCTCGGCCGCCTCGGCGTTGGCCGGGAGCGCCGCGGGCGGGGCGGCGAAGGCGACGCTGGGGAAGGCCATGACGAGCGCGGCGGCACCGGTCAGACCGGTGAGCCACCTCCTGCGGTGCGTGCGGAAGGTCTGTGACGACACTGCGTCTCCTCGGGGGTCCGGGCGCAGCCCAACGGCTGTGGGGGGAAAGGCAGTTCAGGATCCCCGGTTTTCACTTACGCGCCAAGAGCCACGGACGTACCAAAGATGAAGGACAGGGCAAGACTTGCCGCTCAGCCTGTGTGTCAGCTGCCGTCGGGAAGGTAGGCCGCCGAGTCCTCGGGTGCGAGGTCGGGCCTGAGGCGCAGCCAGGACGGCTGGCGCAGCATGCCGGACCGGGTGCGGACGCTGTAGCGGACCTCGCCGACCATCCGGGGCAGCACCCAGTGCGCGCCCGCGACCCGAGGCGCGGGATCGAAGGGGCACACGTCGCTCGCGGCGGCCCGCAACAGTTCGGCCAGCCGGGTCCGTTCGGCCGCGCTCCAGCCGGTGCCCACACCGCCGACGTAGCGCAGCCGCCGCCCCGCCGCGTACTGCCCGACGAGCAGCGCGCCCGGCAGGCCGGTGAGGCGTCCCCTGCCGGGCAGCCAGCCGCCGACGATCACGTCCTCACTGCGCATGTTGCGGATCTTGATCCAGGTGCGGGAGCGCACCCCGGGCTCGTACACCGAGTCCAGCCGCTTGCACACCAGCCCCTCCAGGCCGTGCTCGCGGGTGGCGCGCAGCGCCTCGGCGCCATGTCCGACCAGGGCGGCCGGTGTCGACCAGAACGGTCCGCCCAGGCCCAACTCCTCCAGCCGTCCGCGCCGCCGGGCATAGGGGGTCTTCAGGAGGGAGTGGCCCGCCAGGTGCAGTACGTCGAACAGCACCAGATGCACGGGAGTCCGGGCGGCCATCCGAGCGGCCCGCGCCGGGGCGTGCGCCAGACCCATCCGGGACTGGAGCAACTGGAAGTCGGCGCGCCCCTCGTCGTCCAGCGCGAGGATCTCCCCGTCCAGTACGGCGGGCATGGCGCCGAGCGCGTCGCGCAGCGGCCACAGTTCGGGATAGGCGGCCGTGATGTCCTCCCCGGAACGGGCACGCAGCAGCAGGGTGCCGTCCCCTTCGAGATAGACCACCGCGCGCTGGCCGTCCTGCTTGGTCTCGTAGGCCCAGCGCGCGTCCTGCGCTGCGGGCGGCAGGGTGCCGGGCGTGGCGAGCATGGGAGGGATCAGCGGCAGGCTCACGGGTCAGTTGTCGACGGCCCGGCCCACCGCCACGCACCCCGGCCGCCGTTTTCCCCTGAACGGCGGCCGGTACGTCAGTGACCCTCGTGCGGCGGTACGGCCCGCACCAGGCCCGACTGATAGGCCATCACGACGAGTTGGGCACGGTCACGGGCGCCCAGCTTCGTCATGGCCCGGTGGACATGGGTGCGCACGGTCAGCGGGCTGACGAAGAGCTTCTCGGCGATCTGCTCGTTGGAGTGGCCCTCGGCCACCCAGGCCATGACCTCCCGTTCGCGGGCGGTGAGCGCGGTGAGGTGCTCGGGCGCCGCAGACTGCGAGCTCTCGGCGGGGGAGGCCAGGAACCGCGTGATCAGCGTGCGGGTCGCGGTGGGGGAGAGCAGGGAGTCACCGGCGGCCACGGTCCGGATGCCGTCGAGCAGGACGTCCGCGGTGACGTCCTTGCCGAGGAAGCCGCTCGCCCCGGCCCGCAGCGCCTGTGCGACGTACTCGTCGATCTCGAACGTGGTGAGGATCAGCACCCGCACGGCGGTGAGGTCCGGGTCGGCGCAGATCGCGGAGGTGGCGGTCAGTCCGTCGGTGCCGGGCATACGGATGTCCATCAGCACCAGGTCGGGACGGTGGGTCCGGGCGAGGTCGACGGCCTCGGCGCCGTCGGTGGCCTCGGCGACCACCTCCATGTCCGGGCAGGAGTCGATCAGGATCCGGAAGGTGGCCCGCAGCAGGGCCTGGTCGTCGGCGAGCAGTACGCGGATGGTCATGGGTGGTGTTTCTTCCGGTTCCGAAACGTGGGGCGGCGCTCAGCATGCCCGGTTCGGCCCGCCACGTCGTCGTACGGCTGCCGACCATCGCGCCTACTCGGAACGCAGTATGCGCCGTCGTCCGTGTCATCCCCGAGCAGGAGAGCCCGTGCCGGTCCCCCGGACGGCCGCGGGCTCACCACACGCACGGCAGCTCCACCTCGATCACCGTCGGCCCCCCGGCCGGGCTGGACACCCGTACGGCGCCGCCGAGCGCGGCGACCCGGCGCCGGGCCCCGAGCAGGCCCGAACCGCCCTCCCCCGTAGCGCTCCGCTCGTCCGCACCGCCGTGCCGTGCCGGGGTCGCGCACCGCCGTCCGCAGCCGCTGCGTCAGCGGCCCCTCGATGGCCTGGTACGCCTCGGGGATCTCCCGCCCCGTCCAAGCGGTGGTCAGCCGTCGCTTCGCCCCCGCGATCCGCCGGACGAGGAGCACCGTCTCGGGCAGCAGCCAGGTGCCGACCACCGCGACCGTCCCGATGGCGGTGATCAGCAGCACGGTGACGAAGAGGTACATCCCGAAGGCCATCGCGGCGGCCACCGTCAGACGGACCGTCACGCGTCCGGCCTGCCGCATCGTCGCCCGCATGCCCTGCACGCCTGGCGAGCCGGGCGCGGCGCGCGGGGGCGCGGGCACCCGGGGCGCAGGTGTAGCCCGCTTGACCGTGTTCACCGTTCACCACTTCTTTAAATCAATTGACTTAGATTGTAGGTCTGTGAACCCGCGGGCGGCTCGAGGGACTGGCCGTCGCGGTGCTCGGTGAAGTCCCGGTGCGGCGGTGATCATGGTGGCAGGCAGGACGCTGCGAGAGGAACAGGCCAGCGCGACCCGGGAGCTCCTCCTGACGGCCGCCGAGCGGCTCTTCGCCGAACACGGCGTCCACTCGGTCTCCAACCGTCAGGTCAGCGAGGCCGCGGGCCAGGGCAACAACACCGCCGTCGGCTACCACTTCGGCACCAAGGCCGACCTGGTCCGCGCCATCGTGCGCAAGCACGCCACCCGCATCGAGGAGATCCGTGCCCGCCTGGTCGCCGACCTGACGGACCCCGACGACGTGCGCGGCTGGGTGGACTGCCTGGTCCGTCCCGCCCTCGAACACCTCGCCGCACTCGGCAGCCCCACCTGGTACGCCCGGTTCTGCGCCCAGGTCGTCGCCGACCCGGCACTGCACCGGATCATGGTCGAGGAGGCCCTCGCCGCCCCGTCCCTCCAGAAGATCATCGAGGGCCTGAACCGGCGCCTGTCCGACCTCCCGCCCGAGGTGAGCGCCGAACGCGGTGAGATGGTCCGCCACCTCATCGTCCACGTCGCCGCCGAGCGCGAGCGCGCCCTCGCCGAGCACACCCCCACCCCACGGTCCACCTGGGACGACGCCGCCACGGGCCTCACCGACGCCGTCGTCGGCATGTGGCTGGCACCCGTCACGCCGGGCCGCTGACGCCACCGCAGCAGGCTGACGACACAAGGAGTACGACGGTGAAATCGACTCTGGGCCAAGGCTGTTGCCGCCTCGACCTCACCCGCGACGCCCGCCACCACGTCGCCTTCGGTTTCGGCGTCCACCAGTGTCTGGGCCAGCCGCTGGCCCGCATGGAACTCCAGGTCGTCTACGGCACCCTCTACAAGCGCATCCCGACGCTGAGGCCGGCCGCCCCGATGGAGGACGTCCGCTTCAAGACCGACGCGTTCATCTACGGCGTCCACGAACTGCCCGTCTCCTGGTGACAGCTCCGCGACATCCGCCAACGAACCACACCCCGTGCGTGAAGAAGGGAATCCGACCATGAAGGTGGAGCTGGAAGCCGACAAGTGCGTCGCGTCCGGACAGTGTGTGCTCGCCGCGATGGACGTGTTCGACCAGGACGACGACGGCATCGCGATCCTGCTCGACGAGCAGCCCGCCGCCGACCACCTGGACGGCGTACGCGAGGCCGTGGCGATCTGCCCCGCCGCCGCGATCCGACTGGTGGACCAGTGAGGAGCATCGTCGTCGTGGGCGCCTCGGCCGCCGGGCTCGCGGCGGCCGAGACGCTCCGCCGCGAGGGCTACGCCGGCTCCCTCACCCTCGTCGGCGACGAACCGCTCGCCCCCTACGACCGCCCACCGCTGTCCAAGCAGGTGCTGGCCGCCGAGTGGGAGCCCGAGCGGCTGGCCCTGCGCACCCCCGACGACCTCGCCGGGCTCGACCTCGACCTGCGCCTCGGCGTGGCCGCCACCGGACTCCAACTCTTGGGGGGTGCAGTCGAGTTGGCGGACGGCACGACGCTGCCGTACGACGGCCTGATCCTCGCCACCGGGGTGCGTCCGCGTCGGCTGCCGGGGGCGGGCGGGCATGTGCTGCGCACCCTGGACGACGCTCTGCGGCTGCGGGACCGGCTGACGCCGGGCCGGCGACTGGTCGTGGTGGGCGCGGGGTTCCTCGGGGCCGAGGCGGCCGCGGTCGCCTGGCGGCTCGGCTGCGAGGTGACGCTCCTCGAACCCGCGCCCGTGCCGCTGGCCCACGCCGTCGGCGCGGAGGTCGGCGCGATGCTGACGCGCGCCCATCTGGAGCGGGGCGTGGACCTGCGCTGCGGGACCACCGTGACCGAGGTGACCGAGGGCGGCGTACGCCTCGCCGACGGTGAACTGGTCGAGGCCGACGAGGTGTTGATCGCGATCGGCTCGCTGCCCAACACCGACTGGCTCGACGGCAGCGGGCTCGCCGTCGGCGACGGCGTGGTGTGCGACGAGTACTGCGAGGCCGCGCGGAACGTGTACGCCGCCGGGGACGTCGCCCGCTGGTACAACCCGCTGTTCGGGCAGTCGATGCGGATCGAGCACCGCACCAACGCCGCCGAGCAGGGCATGGCAGCGGCCCGCAACCTGCTGAACCCGGACGCGCGCAAACCGTTCGCGCCGGTGCCGTACTTCTGGTCCGACCAGTACGACATGAAGATCCGGGCGTACGGCTGTCTGCGCGGCCACGACGAGGTCACCGTCGTCGCGGGGGACCTCGCAGAGGGCCGCTTCGTGGCCGCCTACCGCAGGGGCGACCGGGTGACCGGCGCACTGGCGGTGGGGATGCCGCCGAAGGCGATACGCCAGTGGCGGCAGGCGATCATGACGGGCGCGGGCTGGGCCGGGACCGTGCCGTCCGGGAGGACTGCCGAGGCCGTCCCGGGCGGCGCACCCGCCTGATGCGGCGCGCGCCCGGGGCCCGGGGCTCGGCGGACGGTCGGCGTCTCGGGGCGCCGGCCCTCGGCCTCACCTCCGGCGTAAATTAATTGAGTTACGCAACGAGATGTTAAAATGGCTCCATGTCCACACCCTCGCTCCCCGAACTCCCCGACACCCCCGCGTCCCCCGAAGCCAGCGAGATCGAGCGCGCGCTCACCCGCATCACCTACCTGAGCACGCGCGCCCGCCAGCACGAACGGCTCATGGCCCTGGCCGGAGTGCCGCTGGACCGGGCCGCCGTGGCGCTGCTGCGGCAGGTCGCCGACTCGGAGTCGCTGCGCCCCGGGGAGCTGGCCAACCGCCTCGGTGTGGAGGCATCGCACGTCACGCGCACCGTGCAGCAGCTTCAGAAGTCCGGATACGTCACCCGCGTCCCCGACCCGCAGGACCGCCGCGCCCAGCGCATCGAGCTCACCGAGGCCGGCCGCCAGGCCATCGCCCGGGTCCGTGACGCAGGCGCCCGCGGCATGCAGCTCGCCCTGGCCGACTGGACCCCCGAAGAGCTGCAGCAGCTCGCCACCCTGTTCCACCGCATGGTCGACGACTTCCTCGCCCACTCCGTCGACGAGGAGAGCGAACCGCAGCCGACCGCACCGGCCGGGACCGCCTGACCGTACCGCGCGGGCGCCGGTCACCCCGACGCCGTGCGGTGACGCCGACCGCAGGCGCCGGGCGCCGTGGAAACCCGTCCGGGCGCTTCCGGCTCCCGCAGCCCGCACAGCAGCAGCCGTCCCAGCGCGGGCAGGGCGACGAGCGGGACGAGCGCGGTCCGCAGCGAGGTGGCGTCGGCCAGCGCACCGACGACCGGCGCGGCGAGACCGCCCACGCTCACGGTCAGCCCCAGCGTCACCCCGCTCGCGGTGCCCACGCGCCGGGGCAGGTAGTCCTGGCCGAGCGTGATGTGCAGCGAGAACGGGACGTACAGGCCGGCCGACGTCAGCGCGACGAACAGATACACCGACGGCCCGGGAACCAGGACCACCCCGGCCACCGCGACCACGGTCAGCACATACGCGTGGCGTACGACCGTGAGCCGCCCGTACCGGTCGGCGAGCCGGCCCCCGGCCACCGTGCCCACCGCGCCGCCGACGTAGAGCACACACAGCGCGGCCGTACCGGCCACGTTCCCACCGCCGGTCCGCTGCCGGACGTACAGCGAGACGAACGTGCTCAGGCCGACGAACACGATCGACCGGCACGCGACGGCACCGGACAGCCGCAGGAACGACCGCCAGTCGTCGGTGCCGACCCCCGCGGCCTTGTCGGCGGCCACCCCTCCGCCGGGGGCCGAACGCACCGCCGCCGCGCACAGCGCCGCTCCCACGACGGCCGGTACGACCAGCAGAGGAGAGGCGCCGAGCCCACCGGCGGCGGCCACCGCGGCCACCAGCGGCGGGGCCAGCGCGAAACCGACGTTGCCGCCGAGCGAGAACCAGCCCATCGCCGTGTGGCTGCCGTGCGCGGCGTCGCGGGCCGCGCGGGCGGCCTCCGGGTGGTAGGCGGCGACCCCGATCCCCGAAACGGCGACGACCGTCAGCGTGAGGACGTAGGAACCCATGACACCGCTCAGCGCGACCCCGGCGCCGCCCGTCAGCGCGCTCAGCGGCAGCAGCCAGGGCATCGCCCACCGGTCGGTCAGCGCTCCGAACAGCGGCTGCACCACCGAGGACAGCAAGGACGCGGCGAGGACCACGCCCGAAGCGGCGGCGTAGCTGTAGGCGCGCTCGGCGACGAAGTAGGGGACGAGGGCCGCCGTGGCCCCTTGGTACACGTCGACACAGGCGTGGCCCAGGGACAGCAGGGTGATGGCTCGGTTGCGTTTCGTGGACACCCTGCGATCGTCGCGGGCGCGGTCCTTGGCCCGCTTTCGATAATCTGCCTGATTGTGTCGACCATCCGCCACACCCCGACCGCGCCGACCCGCGCCCAGGTCCTGGCCGCCGGGGAACGCATCGACGCGCACCGGCACGACGACCACCAGATCGTCTACGCCGGCTCCGGCGTCCTCGCCGTCACCACCGACGCCGGCACCTGGTTCGCACCCGGCAACCGCGCCATCTGGGTCCCCGCCGGCACCGCGCACGCACATCGTGCCCACGGCCGTCTGGACCTGCACCTGGTCGGGCTGCCCGCCGACGACGACCCTCCCCCTCTCGCTTCGCTCGGCCTGGACGCCCCCACCGTCCTCGCCGTCGGACCGCTCCTGCGCGAGCTGATCCTCGCCTACACCCGCGACCCGGCCGACGACAGCCCCGAGCGCCGCCGCCTGCTCGCCGTCCTGCGCGACCAACTGCGGGCATCGCCGCAGCAGCCCCTGCGGCTGCCCACCCCCACGGATCCACGCCTGGCCGAGGTCTGCGCGCTCGTCCACGCCGACCCCGCCGACCCCCGCACGCTCGCCGCACTCGGCGCCGCGACCGGCGTCGGCGAGCGCACCCTCAGCCGGCTCTTCCGCAGCGAGTTCGGCATGACCTTCCCACAGTGGCGCACCCAGTCGCGTCTCTATCACGCGCTGCGGCTGCTCGCCGAGGACACGCCCGTCACCACCGTCGCCCACCGCTGCGGCTGGTCCTCCGCCAGCGCCTTCATCGACGTCTTCCGCCGCTCCTTCGGCTACACGCCCGGAACCCACAACCGCCGCCCATCACAGGGCCGATGAAGAGGCGGGGGCGGGTGCCGGGCGGTGGCCTACCCTCCGGTAGCATCCGGTGGCAGGCCATCCAAAAGGAGCAGGCCGTCCAAGGAGGATCCGTGCCCCGGTCCCAACGCTCACCCCTGCTGCTCGCCGGCCTGCTGGCCACCGCGGGCGTCGCCCACTTCGCCGCCCCCCGCCAGTTCGACGCGACCGTGCCGCGCGCCCTTCCCGGGACACCCCGGACCTGGACGTACGCCAGCGGCGTCGCCGAACTCGCGCTGGCGGCGGGTCTCGCGCTGCCGCGCACCCGCAAGGCCGCCGCGCTGGCCACGGCGGCGTTCTTCGTCGGCGTGTTCCCCGCCAACGTGAAGATGGCCGCCGACTGGCGGCACCGCCCGGCCCCGCAGAAGGCGGCCGCCTTCGGCCGGCTGCCGCTCCAGATCCCCCTCGTGCTCTGGGCGCGGGGCGTCGCCAGGAACGCGGAGGGCCGGGCATGAGCGCACAGCTGAAGGTCGGCGACAAGGTCGAGGACTTCTCGCTGCCGGACGAGACCGGCACCACCCGCAGCCTCACCGACCTGCTCGCCGAGGGACCGGTGGTGCTGTTCTTCTACCCCGCCGCCCTCACCCCCGGCTGCACCGCGGAAGCCTGCCACTTCCGGGATCTCGCCGCCGAGTTCGCCGCAGTCGGGGCACGGCCCGTGGGCATCAGCGGTGACGCGGTCGAACGACAGCAGGAGTTCGCCGACCGCCACACGCTCGGCATGACCCTGCTCTCCGACGCCGACGGGACGATCCGGGAGCGGTTCGGCGTGGCACGTGGCTTCTCGCTGGCCCCCACCAAACGGGTCACCTTCGTCATAGGGCAGGACCGCACGGTCCTGGAGGTCGTCCGCAGCGAACTGCGGATGAACACCCACGCCGACCGGGCCCTCGCCGCGCTGCGCGACTGACCCGGCCGCCACGCGGACGCAACCGTCGTGGCGTCGCGGTTGATGCGGTGCCGCGGAGGACTCATGCTGGACGACATGGAGCGCGTCTCCGCCGTGGCGATCCTCGACGCCCAGGGTGTGGTCAAGGGGTGGAGCGAGGGTGCCCGGCAGCTCACCGGCCGTACGGCCGAGGAGGCCGTGGGACGGCCGGCGCGGGAACTGCTCGCCGAGCAGCCGCTCCCCGAGGCCGTGGCGGCGCTGACCGGCACCGTCGTGCTGCGCCACCCGGACGGCTCGACCGTCGCCCTGCAGGTGACGGCGTCCGCCCTGCTGGGCCAGGACGGCGCTGCGGACGGATACGCGATCACCGCTCTGGCCCCCGACGAGCACAAACCCACCCTGGCGGAGAGGGCCTTCCAGCAGGCGTCCATGTCCATGTCCGTCTTCGACACCGATCAGCGCTACCTACGGCTCAACGAGGCCGCCTGCAAGGTCATGGGCGTACCGGAGGAGGTCCTGATCGGACGCCACTTCCCGGAGACAGTGGCGGACGAGAAGCACAGCCGGGGCTTTCTGTGGCATCTGCGCCAGGTCGCGGTGACGGGCAGACCGCTGCGCTACGAGAGCTTCACCGGCGCCCCCGCACTGAACCGGGAGCACGCCTGGACCACCGACATGTGGCCGGTGCGGGACTCCTCCGGCGAGCTGATCGGCACCGCGCTCGCCGCCTTCGACAGCTCCGACCAGTACTGGGCGCGGCAGCGGCTGGCCCTGCTGAACGAGGCGGCCGCCGCCATCGGCACCACCCTGGACGTGGTCCGCACCGCCGAGGAACTGATCGCGATCGTGGTGCCCCGGTTCGCCGACTTCGCCAGCGTGGACCTGTTCGACTGGGTCCTGGGAGCGGAGGAGCCGCCCGCCCTGTCCGGCACGGACATCGCCCTGCGCCGGGTCGCCCACGGCTCCGGCACCGAGGGCACTCCGGAAGCCGCCGTGCGCCTGGGCGAGGTGGACTACTACCCGCCGTTCTCGCCGCCGGCGCGGGCGATCCTGGAAAGCAGGGTCCTGCAGAGCCAGGCGGGTGAGCCGGCCTTCATGCGGTGGGTCGCGGAACGCAACACCCGGGCCCCGGAGGGCCGGCAGCACCGCGTGGGCGCCCACTCGATGATGGCGGTGCCGCTGCGGGCCCGTGGCACCACGCTCGGCGTCGCCGTGGCCGTACGCATCAGACAGCCGGACGACTACGGCGAGGACGACGCCGTCTTCGCCGAGGAACTCGCCAGCCGGGCCGCCGTCTGCATCGACAACGCCCGCCGCTTCGCCCGTGAGCGCACCACCGCGCTGGCCCTCCAGCACAACCTGCTGCCCCGGGGCCTGCCCGGACAGGCCGCCGTCGAGGTGGCCCACCGCTATCGGCCGTCCGGATCGCAGGCAGGCATCGGCGGCGACTGGTTCGACGTGATCCCGCTGTCCGGCGGCCGCGTCGCCCTCGTCGTCGGTGACGTCGTCGGACACGGCATCCCGTCGTCGGCCACCATGGGGCGTCTGTGCACGGCCGTACGCACCCTCGCCGACGTGGACCTGCCGCCCGACGAACTCCTCACCCACCTCGACGACCTGGTCACCCACCTGGCCGGGGACGACACCGCCGAGGTCGCCGAACTGGGCGCCACCTGCCTCTACTCCGTCTACGACCCCGTCACCCGCCGTCTCGGCCTCGCCTCCGCCGGCCATCCACCACCCGCCCTCGTGCTGCCCGACGGCACCAGCCAGGTCATCGAGGTGAGCGCCGGACCCCCGCTGGGTGTCGGCGGGCTGCCCTTCGAGGCGGTGGAGGTGGAGCTGCCCGAGAACTCGCTGGTCGCCCTGTACACGGACGGACTCATCGAGGACCGCGACCGCGACATCGACCACGCCACCGCCGAACTGTGCCGTGCGCTGACCGCGCCCGCCGAGACCCTCGACGACCTCTGCGACACCGTCCTCAAGGCCGTGCTGCCGGAGGATCCCAGCGACGACGTGGCCCTGCTGCTGGCCCGCACCCGGGCCCTGGGCGCGGACCGTATCGCCACCTGGGACGTCCTGCCCGACCCCGAGCACGTGGCGGCCACCCGGCAGGCCGCCACGGACCAACTGACCGCATGGGGACTGGACGAGGCGTCCTTCGTCACCGAACTCGTCGTCAGCGAACTCGTCACCAACGCCATCCGCTACGGCGCCCCGCCCATCCAGCTCCGCCTGATCCGCGACCGCACCCTCATCTGCGAGGTCTCCGACGGCAGTTCCACCTCCCCGCATCTGCGCCGGGCCCACGCCTACGACGAGGGTGGCCGCGGACTGCTGCTCGTGGCCCAGCTCACCCAGCGCTGGGGCAGCCGGCAGACCGGCAGCGGCAAGACGATCTGGGCGGAACAGCCGCTGCCGCCGGTGTGATCACTGGAACGGGCAGCCCGGGTTGGGCACGTCCTCGGAGAACGGCGCGCCGTGCGGGAGTATGTAGAACACCTCCAGGACGAGCGTGGTGTCGCCCAGGTTCCGGCCGAGGTGGACGTCGCTCGGTCCGCCCGGCTCGCGCACGACGGTGCCCTGCGGATAGACGCCGTCGGAGGCGCAGTCGGAGTGGTAGTGGCTGAGCGTGCCCTGCTTCACGTATCCGTACACGGGACCGTCGTGGTAGTGCCAGCCGGTGGCCTGGCCGGGCGGCACCGTGACCTCTCGCAGGACGTAGTCGGTGTCGCCGACGGTGGTCTGGCTGATGGTCCGGCCGGTGACTCCCGGGCCCGGGGGAGTCGCGTGGGCGGGGCCGCAGACGAGGACGGTGGCGGCGGCGACGGCGCCGGTGAGGGTGGCACGGAGTGCGGTGCGCATGCGGAGAGCCTCCTGGGGATGGGTTTCGCCGCGAACATAAGGGCAGAGAAGCCCAGTTGGGGGCGGAACCCGAAGATCCGCAAGACACACCGGCCGCGCCGGCGGCCGGCCGCCACGTTCACCCCTCGTCGCCGTCCGCCGCGACCTGGCCGAGGGTACGACCGGTCCGCACCGAACGGGCCCGGTACGGGTCGGGCGTGCCGTGCCCGTGCGCCCCGCCCTTGCCGGCCTTCACCAGCAGCCACGCCTCCCGCTCACCGTCGAGCCCGTCACGAAACCGGGTGAGCGCGTACTCGCCGTGCAGTTTCGACCCGCTCAGCCGGAACGTTGCATGACCGCGCTCGATCGACTCCCCGAAGTCGACGGGCCGCCCCTTGCGGTCATGGCTCAGCGGCTCGTACGTCCCGATGTCCCAGACGATCACCGTGCCGCCGCCGTACTCGCCCCGCGGGATCACCCCCTCGAAGTCCTCGTACTCCAGCGGATGATCCTCGGTGGGCATGGCGAGCCGCTTGTCCTGGGGATCGTCGGACGGCCCCTTCGGTACCGACCAGGACTTCAGTACGTCGTCGACCTGCAACCGGAAGTCGAAGTGCAGGGTGCGGGCGTCATGGATCTGCACCACGAACCGCGGCTGCGCACCGGAGGTCTCCGCGCTCCCCTGCGGCTCTCGGGTCCGCCCGAAGTCACGCTTGCCGCGGTAGTCCCGCAACCGGTCGTTCTCACCCACGAGCGCCTCCTTCCCGGGCGCCCCGAGTACCCGCGGCGGCGCCCGCGACGCACGGTCAGAACTCCTCGTGCACCTCGGGGTCCCCACCGAGGCGCCGGTGGGCGCGGTCCGTGATCGCCGTCATCTGGGCAGGGCTCAGCTCGAACCCGAAGACGTCGAGGTTGGCGCGCTGCCGGCCGGGATCGCCGGACTTCGGGATCGGGACGGCGCCCAGCTGGACGTGCCAGCGCAGGACGACCTGGCCGGGCGTCACCCCGTGCGCCTCGGCGACCGCCCCGACGACGGGGTCGTCCAGCAGGTCCGTGCCCCGGCCGAGCGGGCTCCAGCTCTCGGTCACGATGCCCCTGTCGGCGTGGAAGGCGCGCAGCTCCGCCTGCGGGAAGAGGGGGTGCAGCTCGATCTGGTTGACGGAGGGCAGGACCCCGGTCTCCTTCCCCAGCCGCTCGATGTGCCCGGCCGTGAAGTTGGAGACGCCGACCGACCGGACGAGGCCGTCCTCACGCAGCTTGATCATGGCCTTCCAGGATTCCACGTACCTGTCGACCCGGGGGAGCGGCCAATGGATGAGATAGAGGTCCACGTAGTCCAGGCCGAGACGGGCGCGGGACTCCTCGAAGGAGGCGAGGGTCTCCTCGTAGCCGTGGTGCCGGCCCGGGAGCTTCGTCGTCACGACCAGCTCCTCGCGCGGGACGCCACTGCGGGCGATCCCGCGGCCCACGCCGGTCTCGTTGCGGTAGTTCGTCGCCGTGTCGACCAGGCGGTAGCCCAGCTCCAGGGCGTCGCCGACCGCCTGCTCCGCCTCCGTGTCGTCCATCGGCCAGGTACCCAGGCCGACGGCGGGGATCGTCGTACCGTCGTTGAGCGTGTGCAGCGGAATGCTGATCACTGTCGGACCTTCCCTCGACTGTGCCGTACACCCAGCGTCACGGATAGGGTGAGGATCGATCAACCGGACGGGTGGGGATGAGGGCAGCGGACGGCATGGGCGGCACCGAGGAGAAGCAGCCGGCGGGATCCGGGCGGCCCACGTCACGCGACGTCGCCCGGCTCGCCGGGGTGTCGCACACCGCCGTCTCCTTCGTCTTCAACGGCCGAGCCGAGGGCAACCTCTCGCCCGCCACCCAGGAACGCATCCGCCAGGCCGCCGCCCAGCTCGGCTACCGTCCGGACCCCGTCGCCCGCGGCCTGCGCCGCCGCCGTACGGCCGTGATCGGCCTGGTCACCGACGAGATCGCCTCCTCGCCCTTCGCCGGCCGGCTGCTGCGCGGCGCCATGGAGACCGCCTGGGACAGCGACCACCTCGTCCTGACCATCGACTCCGGCGGCGACCCGGCCAAGGAGGACGCGGCCGTCGCCGAACTCCTCGACCGGCGCGTGGACGGCATCATCTACGCGGCCATGTCGCTGCGCCGCGTCCGCGTCCCCGAGGGCCTGCACCGCACCCACTGCGTCCTCGCCAACTGCCTGCCCGAGGACGACTCCCTGCCCGCCGTCATCCCCGCCGAGCGCGCCGGCGGCCGTACGGCGGCCCGGCTGCTGCTGGACGAGGGGCACCACCGGGTCGCCATGGTGGGCGGCCAGGACGACCTCGCCTCCGTCGACCGCCTGCGCGGCTTCCGGGACGCGCTGCGCGCCGAGGGCATCACCGTCCCCAAGGAGTGGGTCGTCCGCACCGGCGGCGAGATCGCCGGCGGGTACGAGGGCGCGATGCGCGTCCTCGACGGCGCCCCCGCCGACCGGCGCCCCACCGGGATCTTCTGCTACAACGACCGGGTCGCGGCCGGCGCCCTGCACGCCGCGACCCGGCTCGGCATCACCGTCCCCGGCGAACTGTCGGTGGTCGGCTACGACGACCAGGAACACATGGCCGAGTTCCTCACCCCGCCCCTGACCAGCGTCGCGCTGCCCCACCGGGCGATGGGCGACGCGGCCGCCCGGCTGCTCCTGGGCGCCATCGAAACGGGCCGGACGCCGCCCCCGACGGTACGGCGTCTCGCGTGCCCGGTGATCAGTCGTGCGTCGGTGGGACCAGCTCCCACCCGGTGACCGCGGCCCCGGGGCCGCCCGACACGACGAGCTCGGGCACGTCGTCCGGGCGCCGGTAGACCCGTTCGGTGACCATCGCCCGATCGCCGACGAACAGCTCGAACAGTGAGCCGTCGACGAGGATCCGCACCGCGCCGGCCGGCGCCCGCACCACGATCGGCGCCGAACCCTCGGGCCCGGACCGGGGCCAGTCGCCCCGGTCGAGCGTCGCGGCGCCCTCGTCCGGGTCCAGCACGACGGTCAGCTCCGCGCCCGAGGCGGAACGCAGCAGGCTGACGGTGGTGCGGCCGGACGCGGTGACGGTCAGGTCGTACGCCTCAGGGAGCGGGGCGCGTCGACCCGGTGCGGTGACGAACGGCTCGGCCGCACGCAGCAGTTCGAGCTCCGGTGCGGGTACGACCCGCAGCGAGCCGTCCGGGTGCACGTCCACGACCCTCGGCGCCGTCAGGACCCCGGCCCAGCCCACCCGGTCGACCTCGCCCTGCTCGCGGGCCTCCCACGACCAGCCCCACAGCAACGCCCGGTCGGCCTCCTGGAGCACGGCGGGGGCGTAGAAGTCCCGCCCGTGGTCGAGCCGCCCACCGGTGCGGGGAGTGAACCGCAACTCCGCCTCACCGCACGGTTCCAGACGACCCGTCAGGTACCCCGTGGCGCAGGGATCCCCGTCCCACAGCGACAACACCAGTACCCATTCCCCGCCCTCCGTCGCGTACAGCTGCGGGCACTCCCAGCCTACCGCCTTGTCGCCGAAGGCATCCGCCGTGACCGGGTCGTTGCCGTCCAGGAGTACGCCCGCGAACCGCCAGTCGGTCAGGTCGTCGCAGTCGTACAGCAGCACCGACGGGGTCCCGTCGGCGTGCCCCGCGCCGACCAGCGCCCAGCGGCGCCCGCCGCTCCTGAACACGAACGGGTCGCGGAACATCACCACGTCCAGGTCGGCGGGCGGACCGGTCACCACGGGCGTCGGCCGCGGTTTCCAGTCGGTGAGCGTCTCGTCCTCCGGGACCACCGCCCGCGCCAGACAGATCGCGCCGAGGCCGGTGTGGTGGCGGTCGACGCCCGTGTACACCGCCGTCGGCACACCGTCGTCGTCGACCACGCACCCGGACCAGCAGCCCGCCTCGTCCGGGCCGCCTGGCGTCGGCGTGAGCGCGATCGGATGGTGCTCCCACTCCACGAGGTCGGCGCTGGAGACATGCCCCCAGTGGACGTTCGCGTGCACGGGAGCGGCGGGATTGTGCTGGTAGAAGAGGTGGTACCGGTCCCGCCAACGGAAGGGCCCGTTGGGGTCGTTGATCCAGTTGGCGGGGGGACGGACCCGGAAGCGCGGGGCGCTGGGGTCCGTGGACTGAGCGGTGAGGCTCAACGGTTGACTCCTGCGGACGTGATGCCCTCACGCAGAGGGCGCTGGCCGACGACGAACACGGCGACGGCGGGGATCATGGAGAGCACGACACCGGCGAGGACCACCGAGATGGAGCCGGTGCCCAGATTGCCCTGGAGGGAGACCAGGCCCAGGGGGAGTGTGTAGTTCTGGCCGGAGGTCTCCAGGATCAGCGGGCGGAAGAACTCGTTCCAGTGGTAGTTGAAGGCGAGCACGCCGACGATCGCCAGACCGGGCGCGGCCAGCGGGGCGTACACGGACCGGAAGATCCGCCAGGGCCCGCAGCCGTCCAGCATCGCCGCCTCGCCCAGGTCCTTGGGCATGCCCAGGAAGTACTGGCGCATCAGGAAGGTCCCGAACGCGGTCGGGAAGGCCGGGATGATCAGGCCCAGCAGCGTGTCGGTCAGGCCCATCGACTTCAGTACCAGGAACACCGGCACGATCGTGACCTGCAACGGCACCATCATCGTCGCCAGGACCAGCCCGAACAGCGGCTTCTTGAACCGGAATTCGAGGCGCGCGAAGGCGTACCCCGCCAGCCCGGCCGTGATCATCTGGCCCACCGCGATCAGCGCGGTCACCAGCGTCGAGTTCAGGGCGAGCAGCCAGACGTCGATCTGGTCGAAGACCCCGCGGTACGCCTCCGTCGACGGGTTCGTCGGGATGATGCTCGGCGGCAGGTCGAAGGCCTCGGCGGGGGTGCGCAGCGAGGTGGAGACGGTCCAGACGACCGGGCCCAGGGTCAGCAGCGCGCACACGGCCAGCGCGGCGATCCGGGCCCATGGGGCGAGCGAGTGCCGGGTGCGGCTGAGGGACAGGGTTGCTTGGCTCATGGAGGACTCACCCGGCTCACTGGTAGTGGACGAAACGCCGGCTGAGCCGGAACTGGAGGGCGGTGACCGCCATGATCAGCACGAACAGCAGCACACCCACCGCGGAGGCCTCACCGAAGCGCAGCTGCTCGAACGCGCTCTCGTAGATCACCATCACCACGGTCCGGGTGGCGTCTCCGGGCCCGCCGTTGGTGAGGACGTACGGCTGCTCGAAGACCTGCAGCGCGTTGATGATGCCGACCACCGACGCGACCAGCAGCGTGGGGGAGAGCAGCGGCAGCGTCACGTTCAGGTGCTTGCGCAGACCGGTCGCGCCGTCGAGGGAGGCGGCCTCGTGGATCTCCTTGGGGATGTTGTTCAGACCGCCGACGAACAGCAGGAACGAGAACCCGAACTGCTGCCAGACGTAGACCAGGATCACCGTGGCCATCGCCGCGTTCTCGGACGTCAGCCACGGCACCGGCGCGACGCCGACCAGCCCGAGCAGCCAGTTCACGACGCCGAAGTCCTGGTTGAACAGGTACTTCATCACCACCGAGATCGACGCGGCGGACAGCACCAGCGGGAAGAAGAACGCCGACCGGAACACCGAGCGCAGCCACACCGGCATCCGCCCGTTCACCGCGAGGGCCAGCACCAGGGCGACGACCAGTTGCAGCGCGACCGCGAACACCATGAACACCAGCGTGTTGCGGAAGGACACCAGCACCGTCGAATCGGTGAAGACCTCGCGGTAGTTGGCGGCCCCGGCGAAGCTCGGGTCGTCGATCACGTTCCAGTGGAACAGGCTCAGCACCACCGAGCCGATGATCGGGACGACCGTGAAGACGACGATGCCGACGATCGTGGGCGCCAGGAACAGCGTGGCCAGCAGCCGGGTGCCACGGTCGCGGGTGGGGGGCCGGGGCGCGGACGCCGGCGGCGCGGCCGGCTGCTGCGGCCGTACGGCCGGTATCTGGGTGTTCGTCATACGTCACGCTCCATGGCCTTCTCCAGATCGCTCTGCATCCGGCGCAGCGCGGGGGCGACCGAGCGCCGCGAGGCCAGGGCGGTACCGGTGTGCTTGAGCAGCACCTGCTCGACCTCGGCGACCTGCGGCGGGGCAGGGATCGGACCGGTGTCGGGGAACTTGTCGAGGGTGTCGTAGAAGACCTGCCAGTGGTTCGGGCCGGTCTCGCGGTAGCGGTCGGCGGTCAGCATGGAGCGGCGCGCCGGAGTGGTCTGGTTGGTCTCGAACAGCCGCGTCAGGGTGTCCCGGCGGGCGGCGTACTTGATGAACTCCCAGGCCTCCTCCTGCCGCTTCGACGTGCGCAGCAGCGCGTAGCCCGCCGCGCCGTACTGCATGCGCTGGGTGCGCCAGCGCGGGAAGTACTGCACGTCGAAGCCGTTCGCCTTCATGCCGGCCAGGTGCAGGCCGCCCGCCCAGAAGCCGCCCGCCGGAGTGACGCCGACCCGGCCGGTGGAGAACACGCCGATGAGGTTCTGGCCGTTGCCGCCCTCGGGCCGGCTGCACAGGCCCTCCTGGACGAGGGAGGCGAGATAGTCGTACGCCTCCTCCACCCGCGCGTCGGTGGCCTGCGGCGTCGTCCACCGGAAGCCGCCCCCGCGCCCCTGCCGTGCCGCGGCCGGATAGAAGGAGTCCCACAGCCAGCCGCCGCCCGGCGCCTTGGACTCGGTGAGCAGGTTGGTGTCGTTGGCGAACAGCCAGGGCACCACCCCGCCCCACAGGCGGTTGGTCCAGAAGTACGGCGTGAACTGGGAGCCGCTGGACTTCTTCATGTCCCGCAGCAGGCCGGTGAAGTCGTCGCGGGTCCAGTCGGCCGCCGGGAAGTCCGCCCCCGCCCGCTTCAGCACCTGGTTGTTGAGGTACATGTCGGCGGCGTTGAACTCGACCGGCAGCTGGTAGAGGCTCCCCTCGTACATCATCGACTCCACCAGCGAGGGATGGACGTCGGCGAAGTACTCGCGCAGCTCCTCGGCGTCCCGCTTCACCCAGTCGTCCAGCGGGACCCCGAGGCGCTGCGCGAACAGCTGGACGCCTTCGGTGGCGACGTACACGAGGTCGGGAGCGGTGCCCGCAGCGATCTGGGTGAGGATCTTCGCGAAGAAGTCCGACCAGTCGACGGCCTGCACGGCGTTGATGCGGAGCTTGATGTCGGGGTGGACCTGCTTGAAGCCCTCGGTGAGCGTGCGGATGGCCTCCGGGCCGTATGCGGGGCCGAGGGTGGCGACGACGAGCGAGCCGTCGTCCCGGCCGGGTATGTCGGCTCCCGTGAGCCGGTCCCAGCTCGCGGCGGTGCCGGCCAGCGCGGCGGCTCCCGCGCCGTAGGCGCCGTACCGCAGCAGCGTGCGGCGAGTGAGGTGCGCGTCGGTCATCTAACGGGCCTAACTCGTGTTAGTCGAGTAGTGATGCCCCAGATGATGTGAAGGGTGTTACGTCCCTGTCAATAGTCGCGAACCACTTGACCTTTAACGAGTTAGGTCGCAAAGTCCTGCTCCACGAGCCACAGTCCTGACGACGGCGTCGGGGAAGGAGCCGCACCATGCGTGGCGTATTTGGTATGCCCGGAATGTCCAGGAGGTCACTCTTAATCGCCTCGGCCGTGGGCGCGGCCGGCGCAGTGCTGCCGGCCGGTCCGAGACCCGCCGTGGCGGCGTCCGCGACGGCCGCCGCCTGCACCGGCGGCTACCGCGCCGAGTACCACTTCACGGTCCCCGACCAGTGGATGAACGACCCGCAGCGGCCGGTGTGGATCGACGGTGAGTACCACTACTACTACCTCTACAACCCCGACTACTCGACGGGCGGCACGACCGCCGGCACGACCTGGCGCCTGGCGACCAGCACCGACCTGGTCTCCTTCACCGACCGCGGGATCGCCGTGCCGAAGGACACCACACCCAACGGCGACGTCTGGTCCGGCTCGGCGGTGGTCGACACCGACAACACGGCGGGCTTCGGCGCGGGCGCGGTGATCGTCCTCGCCACCATGGCGCCCGGCGACGTCACCCAGGCGCAGTACCTGTACTACTCGACCGACGGCGGCCGTACGTTCACCAACCACGGCACCGCCCCGGTCCTGCCCAACCCCGGCGTCCGGGACTTCCGCGACCCCAAGGTCATCCGCGACGAGGAGCGCGGGCGCTGGGTGATGGCCCTCGCCGAGAACGACAAGGTGGGCTTCTACCACTCCGCCGACCTCAAGTCGTGGACGTACGTCGGAGGCTTCATCAAGGGCGGCATCGGCGTCCTGGAGTGCCCGGACCTGTTCCGCATCCGGGCTGCGGACGGCACCTGGAAGTGGGTGCTGGGCGTCAGCGCCAACGGGAAGGGATCCGGGCTGCCGAGCACGTACGCCTACTGGACGGGATCCTTCGACGGCACCACCTTCACGCCCGACCGGAGCGACCCGCAGTGGCTCGATCACGGCTGGGACTGGTATGCCGCCGTCACCTTCGAGAAGCGGGACGCCGGCGGCACGCTCGACCCGGCGGCACGGTACGCGATCGGCTGGATGAACCACTGGGACTACGCCAACACCACGCCCACCATCGAGTGCGACGGCTTCAACGGCACCGACTCGATCGTCCGCGAGGTCACCCTGAAGCGGGCCACGGACGGCACGTACTACCTGGCCTCCCAGCCGGTCGCCGGCCTCGACGGCCACGTCTCCCGCACGGTCGACCTCGGCGACCTGGAGGTGAACGGGAGTCTGCTGCTCGACTACACCGGCACCGCCTACGAGCTGACCACCGAGATCAGCTGGGACCGACTGACCGGCGTGGGGCTCCAGTTGCGGCGCTCCTCCGACGGTGGGCGCCACATCGACGCCGGGATCTACGGCGACTACGCCTTCGTCAACCGCGGATACACCGTGAGCCCCGACAGCACCGGCCGGTGGCAGGAGAGCCGGAGCCCCTTCGCCCCGTCCGCGGGCACGGTGCGACTGCGCATCCTGATCGACCGTACGTCCATCGAGATGTTCGTGGACGACGGCCGGTACGTGCACTCCACCGAGGTCTTCCCGGACCCGGCCGACACCGGGCTCGCCCTGTTCACCATCGACGGCACGGCGGTGTTCCGGAACACGGTGATACGGGAGTTCGCCGTCTGACGCCGCTGTGAACCGCTGTCCCGGGCCCTGTCGCCATGCCCGCCGAACACTGTCACGATCTTCCTGGAACCGGCTCGGACCGGAGCCGGCGGAGACGGACGACCGACGGAGCGGGCATGACGACGGACAGCACCATCGCGGACGGCACAGGGATCGGGGTGCGACCGGTCGCCGGGCACATCGGCGCGGAGATCACGGGCGTCGACCTGGCCGGTGACCTGGCGGACTCCGTGGTCGCCGCGATCCGGGCGGCGGTGCTGCGCTGGAAGGTGGTGTTCTTCCGAGGACAGCGGCTGGACCACGCCGGGCATGTGGCGTTCGCGCGCCGGTTCGGCGAACCGGTCGTCCTGCGCAAGCGCGGGAGCGCCTCCCCGGCGGACTTCCCGGAGATCGAGACCACCGCCGACCGGCTGGAGCTGGGCGGGAAGTTCGGCATGGAGCACGACGAGTGGTTGCGGCGCCGCCGCCACACCCTGCTGCGCGGCTGGCACTGCGACCACGGCGCCCGTATCGACCCGCCCGCCGCGACGATCCTGCGCGCCGAGACCGTACCCCCGTACGGCGGCGACACGACCTGGTCGAACCTGGCGGCCGCGTACGCCGGACTCTCCGGCCCGGTGCGGGAGTTCGTGGCCGGGCTGCGCGCCGAGCACCGACTCGGCGTCGGCTACCAGCCCCGGCCCGGCGACGACGCGTACGTCCGTCATCTGCTGGACCACCAGGTCGCCTCGCTGCATCCGCTGGTGCGCGTCCATCCGGAGACGGGGGAGCGGGTGCTCTATGTCAACGGCTACTACGTCGAGCAGATCGCCGGCCTCTCGCGGGCCGAGAGCAGGGCGATCCTCGACATGCTGCTGGAGCAGGCGGTGCGGCCCGAGTACACGGTCCGCTTCCGCTGGGAGCCCGGCAGCGTCGCCTTCTGGGACAACCGGGCCACCATCCACCTCGCCCCCAGCGACAACGCCCACCTCGACTTCCCCCGGACCATGCACCGGGTGATGCTCGCCGGGGACGTGCCGGTCGGCGTGGACGGCAAACCGTCGGAGCCGATCACCGGGACCGAACCGGGGCGCTGGTAGTCCCGTTCGGGCCGGGCTCGACGACTTTCCCACGGGCCCTTGGCGGTACGGCAGCCGACAACTGGTCATTTCGCCGGTGAACCGTTCGACGAAACTCGTCGTCGTACAGGTGAATGATCGACAACGCTCGGCCCGGGTACCGGACTCCGGCAGGGCGCGTCCACGGGCGGGGCCCCGTGCGACGAGGAAGGAAGCGCATGCCGACTCCCGGGCGCCGCACCGCCGCCACGCTCCTCGACGTGCTGCTGCACGCCGCACAGGAGACACCCGGACAGGTCGTCGTACATGTCCGGGGAGACGGCAGCGAACACACCGTCACCTTCACCGAACTCCGCGACGACGCACTGCGCGTGGCGGGAGGGCTGCGCGAGGCGGGGCTGGAGCCCGGCACGCCCGTACCGCTGCTCGCGGATCGCGGCGAGGACTTCCAGCCGATGTTCTGGGGAGCGCTGGCGGCGGGGCTCGTGCCGGTTCCGCTCGCCCCGGAGGCCCGTCGCGTGGGGCCGGTGTGGGAGTTCCTCGGCAGGCCCGCCGTCGTGGTGGACGACGCCACCGCCACCGGCCCCCTGCTCGCCGAGATCCCGGGGGCGGTGCGCGCAGTGCGGCTGGACGCGCTGCGCCAAGGCCGCCCGTTGCGCGCGCTGCCCCGCCGAGAGCCTCAGGACCTCGCGTTTGTCCAGTTCTCCTCCGGCAGCACCGGCGCCCCGAAGGGCGTGGAACTCACCCACGAGGCCGTGCTCGCCAACCTCCGGCAGATCCGCGCCGCCATGGCGATCACGCCGGACGACGTGGTGGCGAGCTGGATGCCGTACTTCCACGACATGGGTCTGATAGGCACCCACCTCGTCCCCATGGCGGCACGCCTGAAGCAGATACGACTGGAACCGCTGACCTTCGCCAAGCGCCCGGCCCGCTGGCTCGAAGCGGTGGACCGGCACCGGGCCACCCTCCTCTCGGCAGCGAACTTCGCGCTGGCGCTCACGGCGCGGCGGGTGCCGGACAGCACCTGGGCCGCACTGGACCTGAGCTGCGTACGCCTGATGCTCGTCGGTGCCGAGCCGATCGCACCGCGCGTGTGGCGGGAGTTCAGCGCCAAGGGGGGTGCGGCAGGACTGCACGCCACGGCCATGCTCCCCGTGTACGGGCTGGCCGAGGCCACGCTCGCCGTGACGGTGCCCCCGCTCGGGGAGATCGCCGCGCCCCTGCGACTGGACCGGAAGGCCCTCAGCCGTGGCCGCGCCGTCCCGGCCGGAACCGGCCCGGACACCGTCGAACTGATGGATGTGGGCCGTCCCGTCCCGGAGTGCGAGCTCCGGGTGACCGACGATGCCGGGAACCCGGTGGACGACCGGCGGGTCGGTCACATCGAGGTACGCGGACCCCAGGTGGCACGCGGCTATCACCGCGCCGCCGAGGCGAGCGCGGCCGCGTTCCGCGGTGGCTGGCTGCGCACGGGCGACCTCGGCTTCCTGCACGAGGGCCGACTGTGCGTCACCGGCCGCCACAAGGACGTCGTCTTCGTCGGCGGCCGTACCTTCCACGCACCCGATCTGGAGGAGACCGTCGCCGCCACGCCGGGACTGCCGGGTGGGACGGTGGCGGCGGTCGGGTCCACCGATCCGCGTACCGGGGGCGATCGCGTGGCGGTGTTCGTGCAGTGGGCCCGGCCCGCCCTCGCCACGGCCCTGCCGGTGCTCGACTCCGCGGCGGCCCGGGTTCGCGAGGCGCTGGGGCATGACGACGTACGGGTGTTGCCGCTGCCGCCGGGGGCGTTCCCCCGGACGACCAGCGGCAAGCTGCGGCGGGCGCTGATGCGGGAGCGGTTCGCGGCGGGGGCCTACACGGCCGTCGAGGAGCGGTTGGGCGCCGCGCGGGCCGAGGGTTCGCGGACCGCCCGGGGGGCGGAGTGCGGTTCGCGGGGGGCCGGGCCACGCTCCCGGCGTGACGTCGAGGAAGCGATCCGGGAGATCTGGGCACAGGCCCTGGACCTCCCCCCGGCGGCCATCGGCCGGGACGACCGCTTCCTCGCCCTCGGCGGTTCCTCATTGAAGGCGATGTCGGTTCTCGCGGAGATCGAGGACGCCTTCTCCGTCACGGTGGAGCCCCGGGACCTGCGCGACCATCACACCGTGGCCGCACTGGCCGGCCATGTGCTGGCACTGGTCCGGGAGACCGGGGGAGCGTCCGAGGCGCGGCGGGACGCTGTCGCGCCGCCGGCCGGCGAGCACGCGGGGCGGGGACCGGTGGCCGTACTCGGCATGGCCTGCCGATTCCCCGGTGCGAACACCCCCGAGGCATTCTGGGAACTGCTCCTCTCCGGCCGCGACACGCTGACGGCCGTACCCGACGACCGCTGGGACGACGCCCCCGGATTCTTCGGCTCCTTCCTCCCCGACCCCTCGCTCTTCGACGCCGCCTACTTCGGCATGGACGACGAGGACGCCCGTGCGACCGACCCCCAGGCGCGGATCTTCCTGGAGCTGGCCCACGAAGCCCTGGAGCGCGCGGGGTACGCGGGACCGCGCCGCACCGGCCGCAGGATCGGCGTGTTCGCCGCCGTCGGCGACAGCGGATACCGCGAGATCCTCGCCGCCGCCACCGACGGCGACCTGGCCGGCCACCCCGGCGCGCTCACCGGGAACCTGCCCAACCTGATCGCCGCCCGCCTCTCCCAGGCACTCGACCTCGACGGCCCCGCCCTGGCGGTGGACACCGCCTGCTCCTCCGCCCTCGTGGCGCTCCACCTGGCACGGCGCAGCCTCCAGAGCGGCGAGTGCGATGTCGCCGTGGTGGGCGGCGTCCAGCTCGCCCTCACCCCGACCGGGCACCGGCTGCTCGAACGCGCGGGCGCGCTGTCCCCGACGGGCGGCAGCCGCCCCTTCGACGCAGCCGCCGACGGAATCGTGCCGGGCGAGGGCGGAGCGGTCCTCGTCCTCACCCGCCTGGACGACGCCCTGCGCGCCGGCGATCCGGTACTCGCCCTGGTCCGCGGCACCGCGGTCAACAACGACGGGCGGTCGCTGAGCCTGCTCGCCCCCAACCCGCGCACCCAACGCGAGGTCATCACCCGGGCGTACGGCGCGTGCGGCATCGACCCCGACGCGGTGTCGTACGTCGAGGCGCACGGAACCGGCACACCGGTCGGCGACCCCGTCGAGGCGCAGTCACTCGGGTACGCCTTTCCGCCCCGCGCGGACGGGACTTCGCGCCTGCTCGGCTCGGTCAAGGCGAACATCGGGCACCTGCTCAACGCGGCCGGCATGCCGAGCCTGGTCAAGACGGTCCTGGCACTCCAGCACCGCCGGCTCCCGCCCTCTCCGCACGCCACCGGGTCCGCGCCGTACCTGGCGCGCGTCGCGCCCGGCTTCGAACTCGTCACCGAGCAGCGGGAATGGCGGGCCCCCGGGCCCCTGATCGCGGGCGTCAACGCCTTCGGCTTCGGCGGTACCAACGCCCACGCCGTCCTGGAGGAACCACCCGCACGGACCCCCTCCGGGACTCCCGCCCCTGCCCACGGCCCCCACCTGCTCACGCTGTCGGCCCACAGCGCCGACGCCCTGCGGACGGCCGCCGTCGACCTGGCCGCCCATGCGCGCACGCACCCGGAGGCGCACGAGGCGGACCTCTGCGCCACCGTGAACACCGCGCGTGACGACGGCCCCTACCGGCTGGCCGTGATCGCCGACGGTGACCTGGCGGACCGCCTCGACGCCGCCCGCACGGCGGACTTCACGCCCGCCCGGTCCCGCCCACGGACGGTGTTCCTGCTACCGGGACAGGGAGCCCAGCGACCCGGCCAGGGGCGCGCCCTGTACCGGTCGGCTCCGGCGTTCCGGGAGGTTCTCGACGAGGCGTCCTCGCTGACGGGGCCCATACGCGGGCGCTCGCTCGCCGAGTGGTGCCTCGATCCCGGTACGGATCCCGGGGAGTTGGCCCGGACGGAGGTGGCCCAGCCGCTGCTCGTCGCGTTCGGTGTGGGGCTCGCCCGGCAGCTGGCGGAGTGGGGGGTGCCGGTCGACGCGGTCGCCGGGCACAGCGTGGGCGAGATCGCGGCCGCGTGTGTCGCCGGTTCGCTGACCCTGGACGAGGCGGTGGGCTTCGCCGCGGAGCGCGGGCGGCTGGTGGCCGAACTGGCCCTGCCCGGAACCATGGCCGCCGTCCGGGGCGCCGAGGACACCGTCGCCGAGCTGGTCTCCGCATCCGGCGGCACGCTGAGCGTCGCCGCGGTCAACGCGCCCGATCAGGTGGTGGTTTCGGGCGCCGGGGACGCCGTCGACCGTGCCATCGCTGAACTGAGCGGCCGGGGCGTGGCCGCACGCAGGCTCCGGGTCTCCCACGCCTTCCACTCACCGCTGCTGGAGCCTGTCCTCGATGCGTTGGGGGACGCCGCGAAGGCACTGACGGTCAAGTCGGGGACCGTACCGATGCTGAGCACGGTCAGCGGCGCATGGCAGCCCGGTCTCTCGCCCGCGTACTGGCAGGCGCATGCCGTGCGGCCGGTGCGGTTCGGTGCGGCAGTGGCGAAGCTTCTGGAGGAGGGCTACGACACCTTCCTCGAACTCGGGCCGGGAAACACCCTTGGTGGGGCCGTCCGCGCGGTCGCGAGGGCGCAAGGCGCTCTGGACGTGGCGGTGTCGACGACGGGACTTCCCTCAGCCGCGGGCGGTGACGCGGACTCCTCGGGGGCGCGGACGCTGCTGGAGACGGCGGGCCGGCTGTGGACACGGGGTGCGGCTCTGGACCGGACCCGGACCGCTCACGCCGCCGGGCGTCCGAGGGTGCCGGTACCGACGTACCCGTTCCAGCGCGTCCGCCACTGGCCACGCAGGCCCGACGCGGCGCCTGTCGTGTGCCGGCTCGGCTGGGGGGACGCTCCGCTCACGCCCGCGGGCGGGCCCCGCGTGGTACGGCTGGCAGGGGGCGGCCGGGCGCTGGGCCGCGCCTTGGCCGAGCGGCTCACCGGCCGTGGGGTCACGGTCCTGGGGGACGACCTCGCTCACGGGCCGGACGCGGCGTCGGCGGACACCGTGGTGTGGCTGGCGGGAGAGGAGGGCGCCGCAGACGGAGGACGGCAGGCCCCGCACACCACCGCGACCACCTCGTTGCGCCAGGTACTCGACCTGCTTTCCGCCGACTGCTCCCGGCTACTGGTCGTCACCGAGGACGCCTACGTCACCGGCGCTTCGCCGGAACGGGCACACCCGATCCAGGCACTCCCGCACGGCTTCGCCCTCGCACTCCCGGAGGAACACCCGGGACTCGCCACCCGCAGCGTCGACCTGTCCTCCCGCGACCCGCTCGACGCCCGCGTCGACGCCCTGGAACGCGAGCTGTACTCCGCCCACGAGGCCGGCGCCGAGGGCGCCGTCGCCTGGCGCGCCGGGCGCAGGGTCAGCCGCACACCGGCCCACGTGACGGACGTGGCCACGGCACGCGAGGAGTTGCCGGCGGACGGTACGTACCTGATCACCGGGGGAGCCGGAGGGCTCGGTTCCGCCCTCGCGCGCGACCTCGCGGGCCGCGGCGCCTGCGAACTGATCCTGACCGGACGTTCCGCGAGGGTGCCGGACGAACTGCTCGCCGAGTTGCGTGCCCACGGCGCCCGTGCCCGGTACCAGGCGGCGGACGTGTCCGACGAAGCCGACGTCGACGCCCTGTTCGCCACCCTGCCCCCGCTGGACGGGGTCTTCCACGCCGCCGGTACGGTCCGGCCCGGCACCCTCCGCGCCAAGACCGACGCGGAGATCGAGCAGGTGCTCGCCGCGAAGGTGCGGGGCACGGCGCTGCTCGCCGCCGCCCTGCGCCGACACGGCCAGGAACCGGCCGTACGCGTCGCCTTCTCCTCCGTCTCCTCGGTACTGCCCGGTCTCGCCGGCGCACTCGGCGACTACGCGGCCGCCAACGCCTTCCTGGACGCCTTCGCCGCGGCCGAGCGCACGGCGGGCCGGCCCTGGCTGGCGGTCGGGTTCGGGCCGGTGGCGGACGCGGGACTGGCCGCCGGGTCACCGGCCGAGGCCCGGCTGCGTGCCCGCGGACTGGGTTCCATGACCGCGCGGGTCGCGATCGCGGGGTTGCGGACGGCCATCTCCACCGGTGCCGCGCACGTGCTGGTGAGCTCCTCGGCGGCGCCCGTAGCGGCGGTCGTCGCCATGGACCGCTCGGCCGACAGTCGGCACTCCGCGACTCGTCCGGCATCGCCCGCAGACGGGACGGTGCCCGACCCGGCCTGCTTGCCCGACCCGGCCCCCCTGGCCGACCTGATCCGCCGCCTGCTGGCCGAGGCCCTGCACCGTGCCCCCGAGGACATCGGTGACGACGAGCAGTTCCTCAGCCTCGGGCTGGACTCGCTGACCGCCGTCGACCTCGCGCGCCGACTGGAGACGGAACTCGGGCTGCCCCTGTCCGCCACCCTGCTCTTCGAACACCGGACGATCGGCGAACTGACCACCCACCTCGGCGCACCGGGCCCGCGAGCATCCCGCGCGCCCGCCACCGTGCATCGCGGCCCGGCGGCCCACACGCCGTACCCACTCACGCCCCTCCAGCGGGCCTTCCTCACCACCAAGGCCCTGTACGAGGGCGTCACCGCCTACGGCTACATCCGCCAGACCGTCCGCGGCCCCCTCGACCCCGGCCTCCTCGGCCGAGCCCTCGCCCACCTCGCCGCCCGCCACCCCATGCTGCGCCTGCGGATCACCGGGAACGGCACACCACCGACCCAGTACACCGCGCCCGCCGAGCCCACCGACCGGGCGCCCCGCTGGTACGAGGTCCACGAGCCCGACGCCACCCCGCCACCCCTGTCCGACCTCGAACAGCGGCTGTACAACCGGCCGTTCGACCTGACCACCGAGGACCCGGCACGTGCCGTCCTGGTCCGCGACCGGCGGGACGCGCACGTCGCCCACCTGCTGCTGGCCGTCCACCACAGCGCGGTGGACGGCTTCAGCCTCAAGCTGCTGTGCGAGGAACTCTGGGCGCTCTACACCGAGCTGGCCCATGGCCGCTCACCCGAACTGACCGCCCCTCGCGCCGAGTTCGCCGACTACGCGGCCCTCGACACCGCCGGCCGTCAGTCCCCCGCCTTCACCCGGGACCAGCGGTACTGGCGGGACCGCGTCGCGGAGCACACCGCTGCCGCCGCGGCTGAGGGGCGGCAGCCGGACCTGCCGTACGACGGCGACCCGGAGGCGCTCCCGACGCCGCCGCTCACTCACCACCAGACCACCGCCGACACCTCGCTCACGGTGGCGCTGCGCGCGATGGCCGCCCGGCACGAAGTCTCCCTCTTCCACCTGCTCCTCGCGGTGTACGGCCGCTGTCTGGCCCGCTGGAGCGGCGGACAGCGGGCCGTCGCGGTGAACGTGGCGCGTGCCCGCCGGGAGGCGCCCCTGCCCGGCATCGACCGCCTGGTGGGCCCGCTCGCCGACACCCTGCCGGTGTTCGCCGTCGTCGAACCCGACGAGCCCGTGACCGTGCTGGCCCGGCGGCTGCGGCAGATCTGGCGGGAGGCGGAGGCCCACGCGACGCTCGCCAGTCCCGACATCGCCGCGCTGCTGCCCACTACCGGTACCGCCCCGCGTACGGTCGCCCCGGCCGGGTTCAGCTTCGCCCGCTTCCCCGTGAGCCACGGCCAGGACTGGCCGCTCACCGTGACCCCGACCGCGGCGGCCACCGCGTCCGCCGCGACCCGGCTGGGACTGCTGTGCTGGGAGTCGGACGCGACCCTGCACTTCTCCTGGAACCACCCCGCGCACCTCTTCCGACACGAGACCGTCGAACGCCTCGCGGGGGAGTACATGGCGGAACTGCGGGCCATGGCCGACCAGCCCGCCCTTGCCGAACGGGACGACAGCGGCGGGGGGATCGTCGACCGCCTCCGCGCCCGGTTCCGAGCGGCCCCAGGGGCCGTGGCGGTGGACACCGGCCGTACCAGGCTCACCTACGCCGAACTCGACGCCGCCTCCGACACCCTCGCGGCCCGGCTGCGAGCGAGTGGCGTACACCCCGGCGACCTGGTCGGCCTGCTCACCGAACCGGGCGCGCAGGACACCGTCGTCGGCGTCGTGGGCATCCTTCGGGCGGGCGCCGGATGGGTGCCCCTGGACCCGACCCATCCCCTGTCCCGGGTCCGTGACCAGGCGAAACGCACAGGGATCGGCGTGGTGGTCTGCCATGGCGCGACGCGCGAGGCCGTCGCCGCGCTGGACGGGATCACACCGGTCGCCGTGGACGAACCGCCCTCAGCCGCGCCGTCCGCGTACGACACTCCGCCCGCCGACGCCGCCCCCGGCCCGGACGCCATCGCCTACGTGATCTTCACTTCGGGATCCACCGGCCGCCCCAAGGCGGTTCCGATCACGCACCGCTCCATGCTCAACTACCTCGACTGGTCACTGATCACCTTCGGTTACCGCCCCGGGGACCGCCTCGTGCAGACCGCGTCCGTCTGCTTCGACGCCTCCGTGCGCCAGCTGCTGGCACCGCTCCTGGCCGGCGCCACCGTCCACACCCTCACCCGGGGCCTTCTGCGGGACCCCGAGGCGCTCCTCGACCTGGTCGTCAACGACCGGATCACGGTGTGGAGTTCGGTGCCGACGCTGTGGGAGCGACTGCTGACCGCCGCCGAGACCCGGGTGAGACGGAACGGAACACCCCCGGACCTGTCGGCCCTGCGCTGGGTCCACGTCGGCGGCGAGGCACTGCCCGCCGCGCACGTGCGGCGGTGGTTCGACCTGCTCGACGGATGCGGGGGACCGGAGCACAGGATCTCCAACCTGTACGGGCCCACCGAGTCCACCATCAACGCCACCTGCCACATCATCGACACCCGGCCGGCCGACGACGTACGGCAGCTGCCCATCGGCCGGCCGGTGGCCGGGACCGAACTGGCCGTGGTCACCGAGGACGGGCGTCCCAGCGCGCCCGGCGAGGCCGGTGAACTGCTCATCGCCGGAACCGGACTGACCCCCGGATACCTCGGCGAACCGCGGCTCACCTCGGCGGCCTTCGTCGAGCGCGACGGCCGGCGCTGGTACCGCAGCGGTGACCGGGTCCGCCGGTCCCCGGACGGCGTACTGGAGTTCCTCGGCCGTCTCGACGACCAGGTCAAGGTCCGCGGCCACCGGGTGGAACCCGGCGAGGTCGAGGCCGCGCTCCTCGCCCACCCGGACATCGCCCGGGCCGCCGTACTCCTCGTCGGGGGACGCCTGGTGGCGTACGCCGAGCCCCGGACCGGCTCGCCCGATCCGGACCCGCGCGAGGTGCGGGCCTTCCTGTCCCGTGTGCTGCCGCCCTACATGCTGCCCGGACGCATCCGCTCGATCGCGGCGATCCCCCTGACGGGCACGGGCAAGATCGACCGCAAGCTGCTGGCCGCCTCCGAGTCCGAGGGAACACCCGGCACGGATGACTCCGACGGGACCGAGGGGCACGGCCGGCTCAGCCGAGGCGACGCCGCGGACGGCCACCCCGCCCAGGAGCCCTCGCGGCGGCGCGGCCCGGGAACCCCGCCCACCACACCGACCGAGCGCACCCTGGCGCGTATCTGGTCGGCCCTGCTGGACGTACCGGACGTCACCCGCGAGGACGACTTCTTCGGACTCGGCGGCGACTCCATCATGGTGCTCGAACTCTTCGCCCGCCTGCGTGAGGACCTGCCCGCGGTCCCACGGCCGACCACCGTCTACACCCACCGCACGCTCGGCGCACTCGCGGCGGCCCTCGACAGCGCGGCCACCGAGCCGCCGCCCGACCCGGCCGCGGACCCCGGCCCCGCGCAGCCGCCGGGGCCCTACCCCCTCACGCCCTCCCAACGGGGCTTCCTGCTCGCCGAGGCCATCAACCCGGGGTCGGGCTCCGGCTGGCTCGCCCGCTTCCGGTTGCGCGGCCCACTGCGCCATGACGTCTTCCAGCGTGCCGTGGACGTCCTGGTGGCCCGGCATCCGATGCTGCGCACCGTCTTCCCGGCGGGCGCCCGCCCGCCCGTGCAGCAGGAACTGCCGGACTCGTTGCGCCTGCCCGTGCAGACGGAGTCCCTCGCACACCCCGACCTGCTGGAGCAGCGGATCGCCGAGGAGGCGGGGCGCCGACTGGAGCCCTGGGCCTGGCCGTTGCTGCGGCTACGGCTGTTCACCGTGGCACCCGGCGAGCACGTGCTCCTCGTCCACGCGCACCACCTCATCGGCGACGGCTTCAGCGCCGCCCTCCTCGCCAGGGAACTGCTCACCGCGTACGACCGCCTCGACCGCGGTCTGCCGCACGGCCTGCCGCCGCTCGACACCACCTTCCGCGACCACGTGACCAGCTCCTCCGAACGCCCCCAGCCGCACGGCCCCGCGGCCGAGGCATACCGAGCCCGCCTGGGTGCGCCCTACAAACCCCCCGTACTGCGTCGGCCGAACCCCGAAAGCGCCGAGCCCGCCGATGGCCAACCGGCGTACCACACCTCGGGGTTCACCGTGGACGCCGTCACGACCGGGGGATTGCGGCGGCTCGCCCGCTCGGGACACCGCACCCTGTACGCGCCGCTGCTCACCGCGTACTACCGCGCCCTCGCGGAACTCACCGGACGGCGTGACCTGATGCTCGGGCTCGCGGTCACCGGACGCGAGGAGTCCACGGCGGACGCGCACCGGGTGTTCGGCCCGTTCGCGGAGGCGGTGGCCCTGCGCCCGGCCCTGCCCGGCGGAGACGGACGGCACCAACGCGCCGCCTTCGACGACGACTTGCGGCGTCTCGCCGCCGAGGCCGACCTGGCCAGGGCCGCAGGCCCCAGCGAGGTGCGCACGGCTGCGGGACTGCCGTGCCACGCCCAGTTCTTCTTCACCTTCCTCGACTTCACCTCCCTGGGTTCCGGGACCGACGGGAGGCTGACCCTGCACGCCGACGAGTCCGACACCGCCCTCGCCCCGCCGCCCCTGGGCACGGACGTGTTCCTGGCCGTGCGGCCGCTGGCGGACGGGGAGGGACTTCGCGTCACCGTGCGCGCCTCGGCGGCGGCCCTCACGCCCGGTGAAGTCACCGGCTTCGCCGAGGAGATGCGCAGGCAGCTGCGGGAGGCCCTGGGAGAGACCGGTCCCGCCCCCGACCACAGCAGCCGCCGACGGCCGCCTCGCCTGGACGCCGCACTCGTCGGCTACCTGCCCGCCCCGCACCACCTGGCTGCCCTCGCCGGAGTGCCGTACGACAGCCCCGGCCTGGGCCGCGAGGAGATCCGGGCGTTCCTGTTCCCGGACGGTCGCGCCCGCCTGCTGGAGGAGACGAGCACCCCGCTGGGGAACTCCGGCTTCGTCGCCCTCCCGTTCTTCGCCGACGAACTGGGCCCGGCCGGCGATCTGGCCGTCCGTACCGCTCGCGCCGTCGAGCACGCGGCCTCCCTCGGCGCCCGCTGCGTCTCGCTCGCGGGCATGATCCCGTCCCTCACCGGCTACGGCTACGACGTCCTGCGCGAGGCCACGACGAGCGCGGCGATCACCACCGGACACGCGTCGACGACCGTCGCCGTGACCAAGACCGTCCACACCGCGCTCGACGCGACCGGCCGCGGCCTCGAAGACCTGTCCCTCGCCGTCGTCGGCTGCGGCTCGATCGGCACCTCGTCCCTACGACTGCTGCTGGCGACGGCACCCCGTCCCCCGGCCCGGCTGCTGCTGTGCGACCTGCCCGGCAGCAGCGAGCGGCTCGATCGGCTGGCAGCCGACCTGTCGTCCGGGCATCCGGCGATGCCGGTCCAGGTCGCGGAGTCCGGGCGGACGCTGCCCGCGGCGGTCTACGAGGCCGACCTGATCGTCACCGCCGTCAGCGGCGCGACGGCTCTCCTGGACGTCGACCGGATGCGCCCCGGCACGATCGTGGTCGACGACTCCTTCCCGCACTGCTTCGACACGGCGAGCGCACTGGACCGTATGAGCCGCGAACAGGACGTGCTGGTCGTCGGAGGCGGACTGCTGGCCCTCGACCGGACGCAGACACGGCTCAGCGAGGGGCTGCCGGCAGTGGCGAGCGCGGGCCTCGCCGTCCGGCCGCCCGGGATCCCGGGCACCATGGCCTCGTGCCGCCTGGAGTCACTGCTCCACGCCCATCTCGCGGAGGCCGGCCGGCCTCCGAACGACCTGCCCCTGACGCATGGCCTCGTCGACCTGCCCCGCGCCCTCGCTCACTGGGACGCGGTGGAGGCCGCCGGGGTGAGGCCCGCCCCGCTGCATCTGCTGGACAGGGTCATCGCGCCGGGCGCCATCCCAGGGCCGGGCCGAGCCCGGTAGCGATGTCGGTGAGGATCTGCACATAGTCCTCGTGCTCGAAGGTGAACGGCAGCGCGAACGCCACCTCGTCCACCTCGCGGAACGCGGCATGGGCGTGGAGACGTTCGGCGATCTCCGCCGAGGTGCCGACGAGGTCCGGCGCGAACAGCAGGCGTGCCGGACCCTGCGGTGACGCGGTGCGCGGCGTGCGCTCCGCGGCGTACTCCTCGTACCGTGCGCGCTGCTCCGGCGTCGCGGAGTCGGTAGGGATGACGACGAGGCCCTGGGAGACGCGGGCGTTCTCGCCGTCGGGGTGGCGGGAACGGAAGGCGCGTATGTGAGAGCGCTGGATCTCCGCGAAGTCCGGTGCCGTGGATGCCGCGTCCTCGGGGCCTTCCGCCTTGACGACGCTGCTGGTCAGGAAGTTCATCCCGTGCTCACCGGCCCACCGCGCCGAACTCAGGCTGCCGCCGCCGTACCACATACGGCTGCCGAGGCCGGGGGAGTGCGGCTGTACCCGGTCCGAGCTGTATTCGATTTGCGGCTGCCGCCGCGCGGCTTCGACCTCGACCCCGCTGAAGTCCGTGGCCGGCTTGCCCCGCACCAGGTCCAGCAGCCGTCGCACCCGCTCGTAGCCGAAGTCCTCGGCGTCGGCCGTGTCGGGGTACAGCGCCTCCCGCACCCGGTCGTAGTGCATGGGCGGGCCCACGCTGACGCCCGGGTTGAGGCGGCCGCCGGACAGGAGGTCGACGGTCGCCAGGTCCTCGGCCAGCCGCAGCGGGTTCTCCCAGCCGAGCGGGATGACCGCGGTGCCGAGTTCGATGCGGCTGGTGCGCTGCGAGGCCGCCGCCAGGACGGCGACGGGGGAGGAGATGCCGAACTGGAGATGACGCTGGCGGAGCCACGCGCTGTCGAAGCCGAGCCGTTCGCCGAGCTCGATGATCTCCAGCGTGGACTCGTGGCCCCGGCGTGGATCCGCCTCGTCGAAGAGTCCGATGGTGAGGAAGCCCAGCTTGCGCAGCGGGCGTGAGGTCGGCGGCATGAACCCCTCCGTCATTGAACTCTCAATGGCGCTTACGGCGGTGCCAACTCGATCACGGCCCGCGCTGTTCCCGCCGCCCGCGATCAGTTCAAAGGGCGCCCGTGATCAGTTCAAGGGGATCGTGACCTCGTCCTCGACCGGCGGGTCGACCTCCTGCGCCCGGCTGCCGGTGGCGGCGTAGCAGCGCAGGCGGACGGTCTCCGGCGTGACGTCCAGGCGCAGGAAGCACTTGAAGAACGGCGGGCTGTAGGTCGCCGAGCTCGGTGAGAACAACTGCGTGTAGATCTTGCGCACGGGGAGGCGGAACCGCGCCGTGCGGTCGGGGCGCCGGCCGGCGCCGAGCAGGCCGGCGACCAGACGGGTGCGCCAGGTGAGGCGGGCCGTGGTCTGCTGGGCCCGGGTCAGCGGGATGCCGAGCCGCTCGGCGACGACGGCCGACGCCTCGGCCTCGGTGAGGGTGAAGAAGCGGCGCAGGCGCAGCCGGCGGCCGTACAGCGTGCTGTAGAAGGCCAGGGAGTCGCCGCGCAGCGGATAGCAGCGGAACTCCTTCTCGGTGACGTTCGCGATGTCGACCCGCGGGATGGTGTGCGTGGCGTGCATGAACGCGCCGCCGCCGCCCGCGACCACGTACTGGATCGTGCGGCCGTGGACCTGGACCGGGTAGCGCTGGTAGTTGTGGATGTCCCCGCCGATCGCCGCGACATAGCGGTGCGCCGGGTCACGGACGATCTCGTCGACGGTCCCGCCGCCCTCGATCGCACAGGGGTGGTGTTCGCCGTCCACGTACAGGGGTGAGCCCGTGATGAGGATCTTCGGGCGGGGATCCTTCGACACCTCCCGCAGCCAGGCGCCCTGCTCGGCGTCGAGGGTCCCGAGCAGCCCGGTGTCGATGCCGACGATCCGCACCGGCCCGGCGTCGATCGCCCAGTAGGGTCCCGGCTGGACGGCCCGCTGGACGTCCGCCGACCTCAACTTCCCGTGCTCGGCCAGCCGTTGACCGTCTCCCTTGCGGGGGCGGTGCCACAGCAGCGACCGCAGCCAGGCCCGGCTGGGCGGACGCGGTGCGGGCTCGCGCGGGAGGGGCGGGGCGTCGTCGCAGAAGACGCGCATGAACGCGCCGAGGTCCTCGTACCAGTCGTGGTTGCCCGGTATCGCGTAGATCGGGGCCTGGTAGTCCTGGTACGGCCGGAAGAACTTGGTGCCGTAGTCGTCGGCGCTGCCGACCGGATAGATCACATCGCTCGCGATGACCGCGAACCGGGTGTCCTGACCCGTCTTCAACAGGCCCGGAACGACGGCGTATTGGGGATCGTCGCCCTCTCCAGTGTCGCCGATGACGAGGAAGGAAAACCGGTCCGGGTCGTCGCGCCGGATCACCTTGTCGGCGGGCGCCCCGGCGGCCGTCCGCTGTGCCACCCACCGGCTGCGGGTACGGCCCGTGGGGTCCCCGAACCAGGACGCCAGGACGCCGTTGCGGGCGGCCCACAGCATCCTGGGGTCGAGCCAGGAGATCTTCTCGACCTTGTGCGGCATCAGCCGCTTGTACGTGCCGAGTTCGGCGGCGCCCCAGCCGGCGCCCTCGGCGGTATCGCGTGAGGAGTCAGACACCCGTGCACCGTAACAATGATCTAGAGAAGGCCGAGCAGGGGGAGCGCGGGCCCGGCGCGTCGCCGCACTCCCGCCCCCGGCTCACCACTTACGGGCGTACGACTCCCGGTTGGGCCGCGGCGTGTTCGCCGTGGGCCCGAACTCGTGGTCACGTCCGGGCCGTTGCCCGGAGCCGCCGTTGGCCGGCCGGGTCCGGGGAGCCGTGCCGGACGGGCTCCGCCCGCCCTCGCCCAGGACCAGAAGCGGGTCGAACATCACCACCACCCCGGCCAGTACGAGGAAGACGATCGGGCCCAGGAGCATGGGAAGCAGCAGCGAGGAGGGCGAGTCGCCCGCCCAGGAGGCGCCGGTCGTGCCGTGCAGATGCACACTGACGGCGGCCATGCCCGTGTAGTGCATCCCGGACACGGCGATGCCCATGACCAGGCTGGCACCGAGGCTGGTCAGGAAGCCGCGGACGGTGACGGCGGCCCACAGCGCGGCGGTCGCGGCGACGATCGCGATCACGACGGAGAGGCCCACCGTGAGCGCGTCGTACCGGATGCTGCCGTCGAGGCGCAACGCCGCCATGCCCAGATAGTGCATCGCCGCCACCCCGAGCCCGGTGATGACGCCCGCGCAGGTCAGCGCGCCCTTGCCCGCCCCCAGGTAGCCCACGATGAACACTCCGGCGCCGACCACGACGATCGCCACCGCGAGGCTGAGGACGGTGAGCCCCACGTCGTAGCGGATCCGGGCCTCCTCGACCTGGAAGCCGATCATGGCGATGAAGTGCATCGTCCAGATGCCGCAGCCGATCGACGCGGCGCCGAGAGCCAGCCAACCGGGCTTCCACGACTCTCCGTTGAGCAGGGACCGGACGATGCACCGCAGTCCTAACGCCCCTCCCAGGCAGGCCATCAGATAGGCCGCCAGTGGGGTCACCGCACCATAGCGGAACCCGTCAACCGTGCCTTGCATGAGCCAACTCCCCCCAGAGTCCTGGCCTGTTGTGGAGGACAGGTCTACGTGTCAGGGGTTCGCGAATCAAGCCTTTACCGTCGGTAGCAGTTGAACTCTGCATCACCGTGAGTCAACTCAGGTCACGTACGGGCGAGTTCTGGCCAGAGGGGGACTGTTCTCGACGGCGCGTGCTACGGCACGGGCGTCGGCGAGTCGCGTCCCCTTGCCGCCCCGGCCGGTCACGAGTGGTGGCCGCCCGCGAGATGTGGCACAGATGGAGTGAGTGGCTGAACGGCACAGCGGCTGAGTGCGTTCAGTGAGTGAGGGCGGCGGCGGACAGGGGGTCGGCGGAAAGGGCCGGACATGCAGGAACTCGCGATCATCGAGGCACCGTCCGTGCTCGGCCTGCGGCCCTCCGGGGTCCAGGACCTGCCGACGGCCCTGCTCGACGCCGGTCTGCTGGACGGCCTCGATGCGGTGCGGAGCGGCCGTGTCGAACCACCCGCCTACGACCCGGCCCGGGACGCCGGCACCGGAGTCCTCAACCCGCACGCCATCGCGGACTACTCCGCCGGCCTGGCCGACACCGTCGGCGACGTCCTCGACACGGGCCGTTTCCCGGTCGTCCTCGGCGGGGACTGCAGCATCCTGCTCGGCAACCTTCTCGCCCTGCGCCGCCGCGGCCCCCGTCACGGCCTGCTGTTCCTCGACGGTCACACCGACTTCTACCAGCCGTCGGCCGAGCCGTTCGGCGAGGTGGCCTCGATGGACCTCGCCCTGGTCACGGGGCGCGGCCCCCAACTGCTCGCCGACCTCGAAGGCCGCGGCCCGCTGCTGCGGGACGAGGACGTCGTGGCGTTCGGTTTCCGCGACGCCGACGAATCGGCCCAGGCCGGGATGCAGCCGCTTTCGCCCGGGCTGCACGCGATCGACCTCGACGGCGTACGCGCGTCCGGTGCCGCCGCGGCGGCACGCCTGGCGGTCGAGGGCCTGAGTGCCCGAGCCGGGTTCTGGGTCCACCTGGACGTCGACGTCCTGGACGACGCGGTCATGCCCGCCGTCGACTACCGCCTCCCCGGCGGGCTGAGCTGGGAAGAGCTGGAGACCGTGCTGCGTACGGCACTGGGCGACCCGGGAGCCGTGGGACTCGACATCACGATCTTCAATCCTCGCCTGGACCCCGACGGTACGATCGCCCGCCGCCTCACCGAGTGCCTGCGCCGAGGGCTGTCGGCGCGGGCCCGTGCTCAACTCCCCTTGCCGCCAAGGTGAGTTGTCACGTCCTCGCCGGTACCGGCCGACGCAGCAGATAGGCGGCCGCGGTGGAGACCAGGACGGTCATGCAGGCGATGAAGACCAGCCCCGCGCCCTCCAGACCCATCGGCTCCGCCAGCACCCCCACACCGATCACCGGCACCGAGATGCCCGTGTAAGCCACCACGAACAGAGTCGAGATCACTGCCGCGCGCTGCTCCGCCGGAGACGCCGCGGCGACCGAGGACAGCGCCCCACGGAACGACAGCCCCTGCCCCACCCCGCCGACGACCGCGCTCAGCACGACCAGCACCAGCAGGTCGCCCCACAGGGCGCCCGCGAGCAGCGCCAGCCCGGCGAGGAGCCCGGCACAGCCCAGTGGCAGCGATCGCCCGACCCCCACCCGGTCGACGGCCAGTTGGCCGGCGGTAGAGGCGAAGAACGCCAGCGCCACGACCAGCCCGCTCACGGCGTGGTTGCGTTCGTCCAGCGACTGGGCGAGGAACGCGGGGCTGACCGAGGTGAACACCCCGAACAGGGCGAAGCCCACGAACGAGGCGGTGGCGGCCGGCCCGAACACCGACCGCACCTGCGGGGGCAGGCTGGGCCGTTGCGGCCGTACGGCACGCGGTGAACTCCGCTCCCGTACGGTCTCCGGAAGCGACGTCAGCACGACGGCCGCGCCCGCCACCAGGGCGAGGTGCACGGCGAACGGCAGATACAGCGGCCAAGGGGCGTACTGCGCCAGCACTCCGGCAAGCAGCGGGCCGCAGCCCAGCCCGCCCATGTTGGCGGCGGTCGCCACCAGGGTGGCCCGGGCGGCGCCACCGGGCGGCGCCAGCTCCATCACGTACGCCGTGGCGGCCCCGGTGAGCAGACCGGCGGACAGCCCCGACAGCAGCCGCCCCACGAACAGCCAGCCCAGCCCCGTCGCGCACAGGAAACAGACGGCACTCGCGGCCGCGAAGCCCAGGCCCCACCGGATCACCGGGCGTCTGCCCACCGTGTCCGAGGCGTTGCCCGCGAGCAGCAGCACGCCGATGACCGCGAAGGCGTACACGGCGTAGACGACGGTGACCATCAGCTCGGAGAAGCCGAACTTCTCCTGGTAGTGGCCGTAGAGGGGAGTCGGGAGCGTGGTGCCGGCCATGCACACGGCGAACACCGCCCCGCTGAGCACACACGCACGCCACCCTCGGCGGTCACCGTCCATGGCGCCGACGGTAACGCCGCCCACCGCCCGGACCCGGCCCGGCACGCCACCGGCCGGTCAGGCGTCGTACTCGTCGGGCAGCCGCATACCTGGCCCGCCGACCTCGAGCCCGAGAGGTTCCGCGCGCCCCTCCGGCTCCTCCCACGCCTCCTGGCGGCCGAGGGCGGTGAGGTCGAGGTACGGGTAGCCGTTGTGGAACTCCTCGATCCCGCGGCCGAACGTGGCGTACGTGTGGAAGACCTCGTCGCCGACCCGCAGGAACGCGCTGATGCCCGGATAGTCGCCCCGCCACTCCTGCGACCACTCCGTGCCGGCCTCGGCGAGCTCGGCCTCGGAACGGAGGTTGACCTGCACCGGAGCGACCCGGTCGTCGACGGTGGCGTGGAAGTCGTAGTTGAAGTCGCTGCCGGCCGAGGAGTACCAGGGGAACGTCCACCCCATGCGCGCGCGGTACGCGGCGAGTTTCTCGTAGGGTGCGCGGCTCACCGCGACCAGCGACGTGTTGCGGACGTGCAGCTGCCGCAGTCGGGCGGGGATCTGGTCGGCTGCGGAGGAGCAACTGCTGCACCCCGTGTCGCGGGGGTGCTCGGTGCCGTCGGCGTCGATGTCGTAGGTCCACATGAAGTGGTGCATGACCAGCTGGGGCCGCCCCTCGAACAGATCCAGCAGGCCGACCGGGCCGTCCGGGCCCTCGAAGGTGTACGGCTTGTCGACGCGGACCATCGGCAGCCGCCGCCGCGCGGCGTTGACCCGGTCCCGGGCCCGCGTGAGCTCCTTCTCCCTGGCCAACAGCTCCTTGCGGGCGGCGAGCCACTCCTCGCGTGACACGACCTCCGGCAGGTTCGCCAATGAAGTCATCCGGGATCTCCCCACAGGTCTGGTGCGTCAGGCGGCCCTGCCCGGGCGAAGCGGGCACTCCTCCAGCTTGCTCCCGCCGCACCGGCGCCGCACATCCGGGGCCCCGGGTGTGCACGGTGCGCCGGCGCGTTCGTCCAAGCGCCGTCGGTCTTTGTCCATGGCCGCATCCGCCACCACGCGTGAGGGTGGCACCATGACCGAATCCAGGGCCGGGGACCCGGACTTCCTCTTACCCGGACGCATGACCGAACGGCGTCGGATGCCGAGCGGACTCATCGCCCTGGCACTCGGCGGCTTCGGCATCGGGCTCACCGAGTTCCTGATCGCCGGGCTGCTGCCGCAGGTCGCGTCGAGCTTCGCGGTGTCCGAGGCGGCGGCCGGCCGGCTGATCTCCGGATACGCGCTCAGCGTCGCGATCGGCGCGATCGCGCTGACCGCGGCCACGGCACGCCTGCCCAGAAAACAGGTCCTGGTTGGCCTGGTGGCGTTGTTCGTCATCGGCAACCTGTTGTCCGCGATCGCGCCGAGTTATCCGGTGATGATGCTCGGGCGGATCGTCGCGGCGCTCTGCCACGGCTCGTTCTTCGGGATCGGCTCGCTTGTCGCGCGCAGCCTGGTCGCGCCGGAGAGGAAGTCCCGCGCGGTGGCCGTGATGTTCGCCGGGCTGACACTGGCGAACGTGCTGGGCGTGCCGTTCGGCGCGCTGGTCGGGGAGCGCTGGGGCTGGCGGGCGGCCTTCTGGGCGGTCACCGCGATCGGCGTGCTCGCGCTGGCGGGCATCGTCGCGCTCGTCCCCGGCCGGGCGGGCCAGGCGCCGCCGCCCCCGGCACCGGGCGGCCGTCCCGGCCCGCTCCCGGACGCCGGCCTGCGGGCCCAGCTCCGTGCGTTCCGGTCCTGGCAGGTCTGGCTGACCCTGACGGCCACCGCGCTCGGCTACGGCGGGATGTTCGGCGCCTTCACCTATCTCGCCTACACCTTCACCGAGGTCGGCGGCTTCTCCTCCGCCGACGTCGCCTGGCTGCTGATGGTCTACGGCGTCGGCCTGGTCGTCGGGAACCTGGTCGGCGGGCGGGCGGCCGACCACGACCGTGACCGCACCCTGCTCCTCTCCCTGCTCGGACTGACCCTCACCCTGGCCGTGTTCGGCCTCCTGGCCGACAGCGCCGTCGCGTCGGTGATCCTCGTGTTCCTGATGGGGGTGACCGGGTTCGCCGGCGTCCCCGGCATGATCACCCGCGTCACCGACCACGCCCACGGGGCGGCACTGGCCGCGAGCGCCAACGTGTCCGCGTCCAACCTCGGCAACGCCCTCGGCGCCTGGCTCGGGGGCCTGGCCCTCACCGCGGGCCTCGGCTACCGGGCACCCCTCTACGTCGGCGCCGGGATCGTCCTGGCCTCGGTCCTGGTCATGGCCGTCGCCGCACACCGAGCCGGCTCCGCCACCGCTGCCACCAGGGACGCGGACACGGAGCCCTCCACCGCTGCGATGCCCGGTCATGGCCGATGACAAGCTCGACTACGCGCAGCCCGGGCCGTTGACGACCCTGGACGCGACGCAACTCCCGCTCATCGAGGGACTGCCGGACGATCCCGTCGGTATCTGCGCCGCCGTGCAGGGCCTGGTCCTCCAGCCCACGGACGCCGCCGAATTGGGGATTTCCGAGGACCGGATGGCCGAGAGGAACATCCGGCCGGTCAACCAGCTGATCGCCACACTGACCGACCTGGATCCGGCACCACTGCACCGGCCCCGCACGCCCGGAACCCGCGTGATCGGCACCTGCCGTCACTTCGCCACGATCGCCTGCGCGATCCTGCGGGCCCGAGGTGTCGCCTCCCGCGCCCGGTGCGGCTTCGGCACCTACTTCCAGCAGGGGCGCGGCTTCGACCACTGGATCACCGAATACCGGGACGACGACCAGGGCCGATGGGTGCGCGTCGACACCGAACACCTCGGCGGCAACTTCGTCGCCCGCCCCGACGACCTGGCTCCGGGGGAGTTCCTCACCGGCGGCGAAGCATGGGCCCGGTACCGGGACGGCGTCATCGATCCCCACACCTTCGGCACCGCCGGCACCGACCACGCCTGGGGACCGCACGAGATCAGCGGCAACGCCGTCCGCGACCTCGCCGCGCTTCGCAAGCACGAGACCCTGAACTGGGACGAGTGGGGCCGCATGACAGCGGCCTACGAGGGCGCGACCGGACCGGATTACGACCGGTTGATCGACGAGGTCGCCGATGCCTGCCGCCGGGACGATCCGCCGGCCCTGACCCGTCTGTTCGGCCACCCGGACCTGGCAGTCCCTCAGCGCATCCTCGGCTGAGGCCGACCGGTGCACGCCGGACCGGGGACGCCCGGCGCACCGTATCGCCTGCCCGGGGGCTCAGAAGTGCTCGCCCCGGGAGGGGTGGGTCGGCAGGCCGAGGCCGGTGAGCCACAGCTCGCCGTTGTCGCCCGCGCTGATGTCGTGCGCCCGCAGTTCGGCGGGACAGGTGGCCTTGCGGGCAAGGCATTCGGCGATGGTGAGCTCGGCGATCAGCCGGGGCGCGTCAGGATCCGTCTCCGGCAACGCGGTCCGCCACCACTGATGCTCGTCCAGGGTGCGCCAGCCACGCTCACGCATCTGCGCCTGCCGCTCCCCGGTCTGCTCGATACCCCGGTCATGGATACAGACGGCCAGTTCACGCCCATGGTCGGCCGGCGAGTACGACACGATCATGTCGCGGCGCCAGTCCCGGGACGTCCACAGAGTGAAGCCGATCCAGTCTCCCGGGGACTGCACGGGATACTGCTCCACCCACGAGCCGAGCATCAGCTCAAGGCCCGTGACCGCGTGGTCCCAGCTGCCGGCGACCATCACCCCGTTGTACGTCCACCCCGGAGCGTTTCCGGGCCCCTTGCGGTCGAGCTGCCAGGTGTAGGGCAGCGCGTCGAAGCGGTGGGGCTCTCCCTTGCGCCCGGGACGAGTGCGCTCGAAGGCGTTCCATTCGTCATCCACGAACTTGTCGGCGTCGTGCACCGACAGCTCGACGCGGTTGCGGTCGCCCGACAGCAGCACGATCCGCTCCCGGGTGCACCACCGCACGCTGGGTCCTGCGACGGAGCCGCCGAGCAGGGTGGGCGGACCGATCCGCGCCACGATCGCCTCGTACACCGGGCGCAGCGCCTCCCGACGGGCGAGACGATCGGCTCCGGCCGGGTAGGTGAGGACGGTGACGGGATCCGGGCCCGCCCCGGAGCGAGCGAAGAAGGCTTCCGCTATGTCCTGTGTGGGCCCGGCCTGCGTCGCGGGATCACTGGAGTTGGTCATGTGGATCATCATCGCAGGCTCGGGCGGTCGTGCGGGGGAGAGGGCGGGGCCGCGGTCAGGTCATCGAGCCGACGGGCCCGCGGAAGTGTGTCGAATGTGGCGGCCGCCGATCGACGTGAGAGTGAAGGCAGTACTCCCCACGATTCAGGAGCCCTCATCGTGACCGTGACCGCGGATCTGGCCATCTCCCTCGACGGCTACATCGCCGGCACCGGCGTCGCCGTGGACAACCCGGGAGGCGACGGCGCCGAGCCGCTCTTCGAGTGGATCCACGACCTGGCGAGCTGGCGGGAGCGCCAGGGTATGACCGGCGGGGAGGAGAACCGTGACTCCGAGTTGATGCGCGAGTGGTTCGACGCCACCGGAGCGGTGGTCATGGGCCGGATGATGTACGACACCGGCGAGGAGTTCTGGGGCGCCGACCCGCCGTTCCGGGCCCCGGTCTTCGTCCTCACCCACCGCCCCCGGCCGACCCTCGTGAAGGAGGGCGGCACCACCTTCACCTTCGTCACCGACGGCATCCACAGCGCCCTCGACCAGGCGAAGGCCGCCGCCGGGGACAGGAACGTCGACATCGCGGGCGGGGCGAGCACAGTGCGGCAGTACCTCAGGGAGGGGCTCATCGACGAGCTGCAACTGCACGTGGTGCCCGCGCTCCTCGGCGACGGGCTGCGGCTCTTCGAGGGCGTGGGCACCGGGCCGCGGAATATCGAGCCGGTCAGGGTGGTCGGCACGCCGCTCGCCACCCACCTGAAGTATCGCCTCGTGAGTGATCCGAAGCCTTAGGAACGCCGCCGGCCCACCAGGGCGACGGCCGTCCCGATCCCTCCGATCACCAGCCCGATCCCGCCGAAGATCAGCGGCAACAGCCATAGCGAGGCGAACCCGTTGATCCGGGCGTCCTCGGGGGAGTCGGCGCGGTACAGCACCTCGACCCGCTCGCCCTCGTCGTACGACGGCGGATTGGATCCCGTCGAGCCGCGGAACGTCCTGGGCGTGCCGTCCGCCGACGTGAACTCGACCACCGGGTAAGCGGCGGGCTTGTCGTTCCCCCTCGTCCTACGGGAGGCGCCGCTGCCGTCGGTCCGCCACTCCAGCGCCACCACCGTGCCCTGGGCACGCTTCGCGTCTGCCAGGAACGAGACCGACACCCCCGCCAGGATCAACCCGACGACCAGGAACACCGTCCCGAACGCGATCGTCCCGAAGGCCACCCACCAGCGAGCCCGCCGCCCACGCACCTGAACCTGCACAACGTCCCTCTCACTCGACCGAAGTGAGAGGGACGCTATCCCAGGCCCCCGGCCATCGTGCTCCTGCCCCTGGCCAACGGGCGGTTGTGCCCGCGGGTCGTGCCCGCGCCCTATGCTGATGCGGCGTCAAATCCGGTTTGGGGAACGCCATTCGAGCAACGCGGCTCAGAAGGTCCGCTTCAGCAGATCGAGCAGCGCGGCCCAGTGCCGCTCGTCCCCCTCACGGTGGTAGGACGCGCTGTCGGCCTGCGTGAACCCGTGCCCCGCACCCGGGTAGACCTCGCAGTGGTGCCGTACCCCCGCCTCGGTGAGCGCGGTCTCCAGGCGTTCGATCTGCTCGACGGGCAGCGACGGGTCCTGGTCGGCGTGGCCGAAGTACAGCTCGGCGGTGATGTGTTCGGCCACCAGGTGCGGGCTGTCCGGCGAGTCCGTGGCGAGCCGGCCGCCGTGGAAGCCGGCCGCTGCCGCGACCCGCTCCGGATATGTGCCGGCGGTCAGCAGGGACAGCCGGGCACCCATGCAGTAACCGGTCAATGCCACCGGACCGCCGGCCGCCACGGGGCAGTCGGCCAGCCAGCGCAGATAGGCATCGGCGTCCCGCATCGACGCCTCGGGCGTCAGCGCCTGCATGACCGGCACGATGCTCTCGAAGATCTCCGGCCGGGCCCCGGTGTCGATGAACTCGGGCAGGTCGAACACCGGAGCGCGCCCGTGGCGGTAGAACACGTTGGGCACCAGCACCGTGTAACCGGCCTCGGCGAGCCGGTCCGCCATCGTCCGCAGCTGCGGCCGCAGACCGAAGGCGTCCATGTAGAGCAGGACCGCCGGACGGGGCTCGCCGTCGGCGGGATGGGTCAGATAGGCGTCGGCGGTGCCGTCCTCGGTGGGGATGTCGACGTCGGTTCCCTGGACGGAGGTCATGAGGGCTGCCTCTCTGCGCAGTTCACGGCGAACGGGTCGCCGACCCGGTGGAGCCGGGCCGCGCACATGGTTTCACGCACCATCCAACGGCCCGCGGCAGCCCCTCCCGCTTGGGGCCCGCTTTACTCGAACCGGGACGTGTCGCCCGCCCCCTTGCGTACGATCTCGGCCTCGCCGCCCGAGAAGTCGATCACCGTCGTCGGCTCGGTGCCGCAGTCCCCGGAGTCGACCACCGCGTCCAGCACATGATCGAGCCGGTCCTTGATCTCCCAGCCCTGCGTCATCGGCTCGTCCTCGTCGGGCAGCAGCAGCGTGCTGGACAGCAGCGGCTCCCCGAGCTCGGCGAGCAGCGCCTGGGTGACGACGTGGGCGGGGATGCGCACGCCGACCGTCTTCTTCTTCGGATGCTGGAGCATGCGCGGCACCTCCTTCGTGGCGGGCAGGATGAAGGTGTAACTGCCGGGCGTCGATGCCTTGATCGCGCGGAACACGTCCTTGTCGACCAGCACGAACTGGCCGAGCTGCGCGAAGTCCTGGCAGACGAGGGTGAAGTGATGCCGGTCGTCCAGGCGGCGAATGGTCCGGATCCGGTCGATGCCGTCACGGCTGCCCAGCCGGCAGCCCAGCGCATAGCAGGAGTCCGTCGGATACGCGATGAGCGCACCGGACCGGACGCTGTCGGCGACCTGGGAGATGGTGCGCGGCTGAGGGTTGTCGGGGTGCACGTCGAAGTACTTCGCCATCCGCCGAGCCTATGCCCTCGAAGCCTGGCGGACGCGCAGGCCCGGGCAGGCCGGCGGATTGCGCGCCGGGATCCCGGGAAACCCGTCCCCGATACGAGCACGGGTTGCCGCCGCGCAGGGGTGAGGTAACGTCCCGAGCGGTATGTCGTGAGTGAAGTGCAGGACGAGGTGAAGGCCGACGTGGCTGGCAGAGAGGACGGGATCCGTCAGGCGGGGGTGGGCGGCGCCGACGCCTCGGTGTGGGCGCAGGAGTTGCTGGACCACCTGCGGCCGAACGGGCGGGACGTCGGCCGGGTCGTCGCCTGGCTCGCGAACGCCGTGCAGGGCACGGCCTCGCTTCAGGACGACACCGGCACGCTCCTCGCCGGCGCGCGGCCCCACCTGGACGACAACCTCGTCGCGGCCGTCGCCGCCGGCCGTATCGCCTCCGCCGCCTGGGAGGGGCAGGGCCGTCATCTGCGGCTGGTCAGGGTGGCGTATCCGAACCCCGCGTCGGCGGGTGTGCTCGCGGTGTCGCGCGAGGCGCCCTTCGACCGGCGCGTCTCCGACATGGTCACGCACACCGTCCAGGTCATCGAGCTCCTGCTGAAGGCGGGGGAGACGATCGCCGCCGGCCGCCGGCTCGCGCGGGCGACGTCCGATCTGCGCCTGGCGATCCTCCAGTTGCTGATGGTGGAGGACACCGTCTCCGCCCGCCGGGTGGCCGCGGGACTGTGGCCCGGCCTGCTCGACACGGACACGGCCTGCGTCCACGTCGTCGAGTGCCCCGCCGACGAGCGCGACCGGCTCGTCGTGGAATGCCTGGACGTGACGGGCGAGCGGGCACTGGTCGTGCTCTGCCCGGCGGTCGACGAGCATGTGATCGTCGTGACGCCCGACGACGGCGCGGCCCGGGACCTGCGGTCGCTGATCGGCCCGCGCCCCCGCACGTTCATCGGTGGCAGCGCCCGGCAGAGCCTGGCCCGCACCGCCGCCGCCTACGGGCAGGCCGTGAGCGCACTGGCCGTCGCGCACTTCCGTCCGGACAAGGCCGCGGTCTACGCCGAACGCACCCACCCCGAACGCCTGATCGACCCGGCGCCCCTGCGCGGCTGGGCGGCCCGTCTGCTGCGCCCGCTCGACACGCTGGCGCACCACACCCGCGCCGAACTGCTGGCCACCACCCGGCTGGGCCTGGAGTTCACCGCCGTGAGCGCGGCCAAGGTCCTCGGCGTCAGCCGCAACACCGTCCGCGCCCGGATGGAACGCGTGGAAACACTGCTGCGCACGGACTTCTCCGACCTGACGGCCCGTGCCGTCGTCCACCTGGCGCTCAACACCCAGGTGAGCCTCGCGGACGCCCCGGCCGACACCGGTACGCCGGAGGCCGGCCATGCCTCGCTGCGCGATCTGCTGTCCGGGCCCGCCATGCTCACCTGGGCGCACGACGTCCTCGCCGGCCTGGACAAGGACACCCGGGACCTGCGCCGCAGCCTGCGTACCTGGATCGCGGAGGGCGGCAACGCCGAACGCGCCGCGCAGACCCTCGGTGTCCACGCCCAGACCGTCCGGGAGCACGTCCGCAGCGCGGAACCCGTCCTCGAACGCCAGCTCCTCGCCGGCGGCAGCGACCTGTACGAGATCGTGCTGGCCCATCTCGCGGTCGGCGATCTGGACGAGCCCGCCCTGCCGACGACGAAATCGGGCCTTCCGGACTCACTTGTGCACAGGTGAGTCCCGGCGGCGGCGCAGCGGGCACCGACGCGATACCCAAGGCCACCGCCATAGACGTAAGTTCGACTTCCCGCGGGGGCACGACCGGAACGGGGGACCGGTCGCGTCCCCGCGCGCGCAGCCGTTCAGGCCCGCAACCGCACCGGGATCTCCTGCCAGCCGAACGCGATGAACGACGGCACCTGACGCAGCTCCTTCTCATCGACGTCCAGCCGCAGGCCGGGGAAGCGGTCGAAGAGGGCGGGCAGCGCAGTCAGGGCCTCGACGCGGGCCAGCGGGGCGCCGATGCAGCGGTGCACCCCGATCCCGAACGCCAGATGGTCGTCCGCTCCGCGTGACGCGTCGAAGCTGTCCGCGTCCGGCCCGTAGTGTGCGGGATCCAGCCCCGCGGCGGCGAACGTCGTGATGATGGCGTCCCCGGCCGGCACGGTCACGTCCCCGACCTCGATGTCGGTGACGGCGAACCGCAGGGGGAGCGACGCGATCGACGGATGCACCCGCAGTGTCTCGTCGACCACCGCGTCCCACCCGATCTCGCCGGAGCGTACGGCGGCCAGCTGCTCGGGGTGGGTCAGCAGCGCGACGACCGCGTTGCCGATGAGATTGACGGTCGTCTCGAAACCGGCGCCGATCACCAGCAGCAGGGTGTAGACGAGTTCCTCGTCGCTGAGCCGGTCGCCGTCCTCGTCGCGCACCCGGATCAGCTCGGTCGTCAGATCGTCCCCGGGGTGCTCGCTGCGGTGGGCGATCAGGGCCCCCAGCACCGTACCGATCTGCCGCTGCACGAACGCGGTGTGCTCCGGACTCGGGTCGGAGGTGTCCATGATCGCGGCGATGAGTGCCCCGGTGTCCTCCCGCAACTCCTCGGGCACACCGAACAGTTCGCAGATCATCCGCATCGGCAGCGGGTGGGCGAGCCCGGCCCTCAGATCCACCACCGGCTCGCCCACCGACCCGCCGTCGTCGAGGGCGTCGAGCAGCTCCGCGGTGATGGCCTGCACGCGCGCACGCATCTTCTCCGTGCGGCGCTGGGTGAAGCTCGGCGCGACCAGTTTGCGCAGCCGCGCGTGGTCCGCGCCGTACGTCGAGAGCATGTTGACCACGCCGACCCAGCCCAGGATCCAGCCCCAGGAGGGGTGTTCGCCGATCTCCGGCCACAGGCGCCAGTGCAGCCGGGGATCCTTGCTCACCCGAGGATCGAGGATGAGTCCCTTGAGCGTGTCGTAACCCGTGGGCGCCCACGCGGGGATGCCGCCGGGCAACTCCACGGGCACGATCGGGCCGAGGGCGCGCAGCCGGGCGCTCTCGGCGGCGATGTCGGCGCCGAACGGGTCGATGGCGAAGCGGTCGATGCGGTCGGTCACGGTCACGAGGCAACTCCTGGCTGGTCGGGGGAGCGAGGGCTGAACCGGACGGGCAGGGCGGTCAGGGAGCGGTGGAAGGGGCCGGGCCGCCAGGACAGGCGCTCGCGGGGCAGGACCGGCTCCAGATCGGGAAGCCACTGCGTGAGCCGCTCGATCGCCTCAGTGGCGATGAGCAGCGTGTGCTGCCGGACCGGGCAGGCGTGCGGGCCCGCCGACCAGGACAGATGCGAGGCGTCCTTGGGATGGCGGCCGCTGGTGGCTTCCCGCTCGGCGAAGTGCGCGAGCGCCCCGTAGGAGACGACCACCGGCACCGCAGCCCTGATCCAGGTCCCGTGGAAGGACACCGGGCCCCGGGCGTAGTGGATGCCGTAGTTGGCCAGTGGTGTCTCGTGGTGGAGCACCTCCACCACGGCGTCCGTCACGGGGCGCGCCCCGCTGGTGAGGGTGGAGTAGTACAGCGGGTTGCCGAGGATGCGGGACAGCGCGTTCGACACCAGGTTGGCCGTCGGTTCGTGCCCGGCGCCCAGGGTGAGGAACACCTGCCAGGTGACCTCCTCGGGGGTGAGCCCGGCGGGGTGGTCGAGGAGCCGGCTCGGCAGATCGTCACCCCGGCGCTCGGCCTTGGCCGCGATCAGCTCCAGCACGTAACCGCCGAACTCCGCCTCGCCCTCGGCCGCTTCGGCACCGCCCTCCATCATCTTGCCCAGCGCTCCGTCGAGCCGGTCGCTCTGGCTGTCCGGCAGCCCGAAGAGGTTGTTGAACACCAGCGCCATCAGCGGCCGCGCGAACTCGCCCACCAGATCGGCCTCGCCCTTCGGCCCGAACCGGCCTACCAGCACCCGCACCGCCCGGTGCACCCGCGCCCGCAGGTCGTGCGGCTCGATCAGGTCGAAGGTGTCGATCAGCGAGGTGCGGTACCGGACATGGGCCGCGCCGTCGGCGAACAGTGTGTTGGGCCGCCAGCGCATCATGCCCAGGATCGGCGAGTCGTCGGCGACCGTGGCCTCCCACGGCCGCGGGTCGTGCGAGAACGTCTCCGTGTCGTGCAGCAGGTCCAGCGCCGCCCGCCGGTCGGTGACGACGTACGCGGGCACGCCCGGCGCCAACTCCGCCCAGCCGACCGGGCCCTGGGCGCGCAGCGCGTCGTAGTAGCGGTACGGATCCAGGGCGAAGCCGTCCTCCCACAGCCGCACGGGTGCCGAGCGGGTGAAGGCATGCAGGTCGGGGGAGTGGGTGGTCACCGGGCGTCCTCCGGAGCGTTGCGGTCGATCAGGTGCTGGACCAGCGCGAGCAGCGCGTCGACGGACGAGTCGGAGTCCCGCGCGTCGCACGTCACCATCGGCGTCCCCGCCTCCAGGTCCAGGGCGCCGCGCAGTTCCTGCTCGGTGTGGTGCCGTGGCGCGTCCGGAAAGGCGTTGAAGGCGACGGCGTACGGCAGCCCCGACTCCTCCACCAGCCCCAGCACGTCGAAGGACGCGTCGATCCGACGGCTGTCGACCAGCACCAGGGCGCCCAGCGCGCCGTACGCGATGTCGTCCCACAGCGCCCGGAACCGCTCCTGGCCGGGCGTGCCGAACAGATACAGCACGACCCCGCCGGACAGGCTGATCCGGCCGAAGTCGACGGCGACGGTGGTCGTCGACTTGTCCCGCACCCCGGCGAGATCGTCCACCTGCGCGGACGCCTCGCTGAGCGGCTCCTCGGTGTGCAGCGGCCGGATCTCGGAGACGGAGTCGATCAGAGTCGTCTTGCCCACGCCGAAGGGACCGGCGACCAGGATCTTGACCAGGTCACGGGCGGTGTCGGGCAGGTGGACGCCCTCGCTCGCGCCTCGGGCGGCGCCGGTCGCGCTCGCGTGGGCGTCCGCCGCAGGCGGTGCGGGGCTAGGTGTGCTTGAGGGCGCGAAGGCCATCGGCCACTCTCTCCAGCAGGTCGGGGTCGAAGCGTCCGGCGGGCGGGATCGGCGCACGGGCCAGCACCAGCTCCCGGTCGACGAGTTCGCCGGCCAGGACGCGCACCGCCGACACCGGCAGCCGCAGCAGCGCCGCGGCCTCCACCACCGTCAGGGAACCGTCGTCCAGGGCGTCCAGCAGGGCGAGCTGGGCGGCGGGCAGACCGGCGGGCGGCGGGGTGCCGGTGCCGGTGAGCACCGACAGCCGCTCCAGCTGGGGCCGGCTGGGCCGGGCCACGCCGCCGGTCGACAGATACGCGGGAACCAGGGGACGGCCGCCAGGGCGGCCCGTCATACCGGTGCGCCGCCGTCGGCGTCCCGGGGCGCGGCGGCCATCGCCTTCTCGCCCAGTCTCGCCACCTGCGAGTGCACCCGGTGCGCGAGCAGGTCCAGACGCACCTCCTCGTCCCCGTAAGCGGCCACGCAGGTGCCGTGGTCCGTCGGCACGATCAGCACATAGCCGTGGTCCGACTCGATGACGACCTGCCGCACCTCGGCCCCGTCCCGGTCGGCGAACGCGGCAGCCGCCGTACGGCACGCCCCCTGCACGGTGCTGGTGATCGCGGCCACCCGCTCGGCCGAGGCCCGGGTGAGCGCGTCCGTGTACCCGGTCACCAGCCCGTCCCGCGTCAGCAGTACGGCGGCCACCACATGCGGCACCTGCAGGACCGGTTCGAGCACCCACGCCGTGTCTCCCGCATCGCGGCTGGTCATCGAGCCGTTCCCCCTTCGTTGACGTCCTGGTGGGTGTGATCGTTCCGATCGGTCTTATCGGTCTTGTCGGTCTCACCGGTGTCGTCCGGCGCGGCTTCGGGCCGCCGCCGCGCCGCCTGCCCGGCTTCCGGTACGGCGGTGGAGTCGTCCTTGGTGGGCTCACCGGCCGTGGTCCGGGCCGCGGCGGTACCGGCCTGGAGCGCGCCCAGTGCGGCGGCGGCCCGGTCCGGGTGGCGTGTCGCGGGCCGCGCCGCGGGCACGTCCCTCGCCGCGGCGGCCACCCGGGCACGGCGCCGGCGCTGCGGCAGACCACCGGCGTCGCGTGGAGCGTGATGCCCGGACACGGCGTCGGCGTCGGCACCGGAGGCGTCGTCGTCCCGGTCGGCCCCGTACCCGTGCGAGGCGGTGGACGGCTCGGCTCCGGAGCCGGTGGACGCCTCGGCCCGGGTGGCCGTGCGGGTGGAGCGCGGCGCGCTCGCCGCGGGCGGTCGCTCGGCCGGGTCGATGTCGCTGAGCAGATGGCTGTCGACGCGCAGCACCGCCCGGACCCCGCCGTAGGGCGACGGCGACGACAGATCCACGCTCAGGTCGAACTGCCGGGTCAGCTGCCCGATCGCGGCCAGCCCCATGCGCGGCGGATCGCCCAGGTCGGTGAGCAGGATCGGCTCGGAACCCGCCACCAACCGCTGCGCGCGGGCGCGTTCGTCCTGGGTCATGCCCAGGCCCGCGTCGTCGACGGTGACACAGGCGCCGTGATGGACGTGCTCCAGGTTGACCACGACGTCCGTGTCCGGCGCTGAGTGCCGCAGGGCGTTGTCGAGGAGTTCGGCGACGATGATCGCGACCGGTTCCACGGCGTGGGACACCAGCCCGGTGCCCGCAGCCAGGTGGTTGTGGACCCGGACGCGGTGATAGCCCGCGAGCCGGGCCTGGCCGCCGGTCACCGCCTCCACCAGGTGCGACTCCTCGCGGGCGAGCCCGACCCAGGCCCCGCACACCACGGCGGCGACCTGCGCCCGCCGCAGCGACTGCTCGTTCTCGTGGTCCAGTTGGAACAGCGTCTGCGCCAACTCCGGGTCGTCGTACTTCTGTTGAAGCTGGCGTAAGGCGTCCTGAAGCCGGTACAGGGCCGCCTGGATCTCGCGTGTCGCTCCCCGCATGCCGGCCTGCGCTGCCGCGTCGATCCGTGTGCGCTGCGTGTCCAGTTCGGTGCGCACTTTGCCCAGCACCTGCTCCAACGCGTGGCCCAGCGCGGATCCCGCGGTCTGCGGATGCAGCGGCCCCGGCACGGCGACGTGGGGATGCGTCAGCTGCCGGGCGGCGGCGGGAACGCGCTGGTGCGCCAGGTGCTCCACCTCGGCGGTGAACGTCGGGAGCACGCCCTTGAGCCGACGTCGCAGCGCGTCGATCTCGGCCCGCTGCTTGGCCTGTTGTCGCTGTGCGCGCAGCAGTCCGCCACCCAGGGCGAGTGCGGACAGCATGCCGACGGCGAGACCGCCGGTCGCCAGGTCCGGTAGTTCGATCATCGAGTCGGTTTCCCAGAAGGTCGGTTCGCGGGCGGGTGGTCAGGGCTGGTTCCACGGCCGTGGGGCGAGGCGCTCGGAGCACAGTACACACCGTCATCGACCGATCTCGCACGGTCGATCGATACTTCATTTCGAAACTGTCCGGGCTCTGCTTACTTCTGTGCAGACAGTCTGAATTGCCATACAAGATAGGGACGTTGGGGTGCATGTCTGTCCCCGGTGGTGCGGTGTGTGCCGGGTCGGACGGCGGGTACTCGGCGAGGCCAGGAACGACAACGCCGGAGGAGGCCCGAAATGACCAGTGGCACCGAGACCGGTGGCGTGACCGGTACGCAGGACAAGGACTACAACCTGATCTGGTATGTGGAGGCGTGCCTGAGCAACGCGCTGCGGCTGGAGGGCTACATCGAGGACGCGGAGCGCGGCAAGGACACCGAGGTGGCCGATCTGTTCCGCAAGGCGCAGGCGGACAGCCGCAAGGGCGCCGAACTGGGCAAGACGCTGCTGCGCAGGCGACTCAACGGCGGCTGACCGAGCGGCCGCCCGCACGGCCCGGACGCCGGGAAGTTCACGGCGTCCGGGCTTTGGCCTGTTCAGGGCCGGTGGCGGACCGGGTGCGGCATACTTCACTGCGCGAACCGCCTTGTGACACGTAGGGTTTACCTCCGTTCGGCCCGTCGGACCGAACGGAGTTGCTATGGTGCTACTCGCCGGTAGCAATGCCGAACGGGGGACGCGAGGGGTGAGCGGATCACTGTCGCCGCTCCTCGGCGGGTCGTAGAGACGGCAGGTCCGGCAAGGGGGCCGGGCCGACCGAGGTGTCTGCGCGCGTCCAGTGCGCGCCCCTCGAACTCCAGTTCCTCGCCCACCGATCCAGACAGGTGAGACTCGCGACATGGTTCGATCCCTGGTCGATCTGCTGACCCAGCACGCCGCCCACCACCCCGACCGAACCGCCTATCGCTACCTGGTCACCGGCGACTGCGACGGCGAGATCCAGGAGATCTCCTACGGCCGCCTCGCCGACCGCTCCCGTGCCATCGCCGCCCGGCTCCAGGAGCGCGGCCTGACCGGCGCCCGGGCCATGCTGCTGTACCCGCCCGGCCTTGAGTTCGTCAGCGGCTACCTGGGCTGCCTCGCGGCCGGTGTCGTCGCCGTGCCGGGCGTCCCGCCGCAGGGCCGCACGCGGAACCACCGTGCCCTGACCCGGATGCGGCGGCTCATCGCCGACGCCGACGCCAAGGTGATCCTGGGCGGCCGCGAGGCCGTCACGGCCCTGTCCGGCATGGTGGAGCACCTGCCCGAACTCGCCGACATCACCTGCGTCGCCACCGAGGACATACCCGACGAGGCGGCCGCCGCCTGGCGCGAGCCCGACCTCACCGCCGACTCGGTCGCCTTCCTCCAGTACACCTCCGGCTCCACCGCCGCACCGCGCGGCGTGATGGTCACCCACAAAAACCTGCTCGACAACGAGCGGATCCTCACCGATTCCATGGGCCACACGCCGGACACCATCGAGGAGTACGGCCATGAGATGTTCGTCAGCTGGCTGCCCGTCTACCACGACATGGGCCTCATAGGTCCCGTCCTCAACACGGTCTACCTCGGTGTCACCGCCACGCTCTTCTCGCCGCTGCACTTCCTGCAACGGCCCCAGCGCTGGCTGACCGCGATCAGCCGCTATCGCCCGCACACCAGCGGCGGCCCCAACTTCGCGTACGAACTCTGCCTCAAGCACGCCGGCCCCGCGCTGCTCGACGGCCTCGACCTCAGCAGCTGGAAGGTCGCCGTCAACGGCGCGGAACCGGTCCGGGCCGCCACCCTCCGGCGCTTCACCGAGACCTTCGCCCCGGCCGGCTTCCGCGACGAGGCGCACCACCCCTGCTACGGCCTGGCCGAGTCCACCCTGATGGTCACCGGCAGCACGGCCCACACCCCGCCCACCCTCCTCCAGCCCTCCGAAACCGGCCCGCACGCCGGCCAGACCGACGCCGCGGCCGTCAGCTGCGGCCGCCCCGGTCACCAGGTCACCGTCGTCATCGCCGACCCCCAGCGGCACGAGGAACTGCCCGAGGGCGAGGTCGGCGAGATCTGGGTGCGCGGCGCGAGCGTCGCCAAGGGCTACTGGCGCAACGCCCTCGCCACCCGCGAGACCTTCCGCGCCACCCTGACCGGCCACGAGGGCCGCTTCCTGCGCACCGGCGACCTCGGATTCCTGCGCGACGGCGAACTCTTCGTCACCGGCCGCCTCAAGGACCTCATCGTCATCGACGGACGCAACCACTACCCGCAGGACCTGGAACTGACCGCCGAAATGGCCCACCCGGCCCTGCGCCCCGGCTGCACCGCCGCCTTCTCCATCGAGGGCGGAGCCGGGGGAGCGGGCGGCGAACAGGCCGTCATCGTCGCCGAGATCGCCTCCGACGCGGCTCCCGAGGCGGAGAAGATCATCGACGTCATCCGCAGCCGGATCGGCGAGGACCACGGCCTGTCGGTCCCCGACGTCGTCCTGGTCGAGCCGGGCACCATCCCCAAGACGTCCAGCGGCAAGATCCAGCGCCACGCCACCCGGGCGGCCTACCTGGACGGCACCCTCGCCGCGATCGCCGCGCCCGCCCTGAGCTGACACAGCCCACCGATCGTCGTACACCGACGTAACCGCCGTACGCCGCGTAGGCCCTGTCGGCCGTACCACCCGAGCGAGCCCTGCCCGCCCCGCCGTACGGCCACCGCCGCTGCCCGAATCCACGAGGACACCTGTCTAGATGCCTGCGCACGAGTCCCCGAAGCAGTTCTGCGAGCCGTCGCTCACCACTCCGGAAGGCGTGCGGGCCTGGCTGGAGTCGGCCGTCGCGGAGGCGGCCGGGCTCGACCCGCTGGCCGTCGACCCGGACCGGCCCCTCGCCGAATTCGGGCTGGGATCAAGGCAGTTGGTGACACTGGCCGCCGACCTGTCCGCCTCGGCCGGCCGGCCCCTGGACCCGTCACTGATCTTCAACCACCCCACCATCGCGGCCCTCGCACGGGCGGTGTCCGACGAGACACCCACGCGGACCACGCCGGAGGCCGTTCCGCCCTCGGACGGTACGCCCACGCGCGCCGACGACGACATCGCGATCATCTCCATGGCCTGTCGTCTCCCCGGCGGCGCCGACAACCACGAGGCGCTCTGGCGGCTCCTGGCCGCCGGTGAGGACGCCATCACCGAGGTCCCGGCGGGTCGTTGGGACACCCGGGGACTGCACGACCCGGACCCGGACGCCACCGGCAAGGCGTACTCCCTGCGCGGCGGCTACCTCACCGGCATCGACCGCTTCGACGCCGGCTTCTTCGGGATCTCGCCGCGCGAGGCCGCCGCGATGGACCCCCAGCAGCGGCTGCTCCTGCAGACCAGCTGGGAGGCGATCGAACGCGCCGGAATCGTCCCGGACACGCTGAACGGCAGCTCCACGGGCGTCTACGTCGGTCTGTACGACAGCGGCTATCTGGCCTCGGCCGCCCTGGAACAGCTCGACGGGCATGTCGGCACCGGCTCCGCGTCCAGCGTGGCGTCCGGTCGAATCGCCTACACGCTCGGCCTCCAGGGGCCGGCGGTCACCGTCGACACCGCCTGCTCGTCCTCCCTGGTCGCCCTGCATCTGGCGGCGCGGGCCCTGGCGGGCGGCGAGTGCGACCTCGCGCTGGCGGGCGGTGCGACGCTGCTGGTGACCCCGCGGGGGCACGTCGAGTTCAGCAGGCTGCGCGGGCTGTCGCCGTCCGGGCGGTGCAGCCCGTTCTCGGCCGACGCGGACGGTGTGGTGTGGGCCGAGGGCTGTGGCGTCGTACTGCTCAAGCGGCTCGCGGACGCGCGCCGCGACGGCGACCGGATCCTCGCGGTCGTCAAGGGGTCGGCGATCAACCAGGACGGCCGCAGTCAGGGCCTCAGCGCCCCCAACGGCCCCGCCCAGGAACGGGTGTTGCGGGCCGCGCTCGAAGTGGCCGGCCTTCAGCCGCACGACCTGGACCACATCGAGGCGCACGGCACCGGCACCCCGCTGGGCGACCCCATCGAGGGCGGCGCCCTGGCCGCGGTCTTCGGCCCCGACCGTCCGGCCGACCGCCCCCTCGGCGTCGGCTCCCTCAAGTCCAACATCGGGCACACCCAGGCCGCCGCGGGCATCGCCGGGGTCATCAAGACCGTGTTGGCCCTCGGCCACGAACTCATACCGGCGTCCCCGCACACCGGGACCCCGACCGGGCACATCGACTGGGCGCGCAGCGGTCTGCGTCTGATCGGCGAGCCCCGGACCTGGCCCCGGAACCCCGAGCGGGTGCGGCGCGCCGGCGTGAGCGCCTTCGGCATCAGCGGCACGAACGCCCATGTGGTGCTGGAGGAAGCGCCCCAGGAACCGGGGGAGCCGGCCGCGGACCTCCCCGGGACAGCACTCTTCCCGCTCTCCGCCAGGACCCTCCCCGCCCTGCGGGCACAGGCCGGCCGGCTGCTGGAAACCCTCGATCAACAGCCGGAGTTGCCGCTCCCCGCCGTCGCCGCGACCCTGGCCCACCACCGCACCCACTTCGAGCACCGAGCCGTCGTCCGGGCGGGCGACCGCGACGAACTGCTCGCCGCCTTGGGGGCCCTCGCCGACGACCGCCCCGACCCCGAGCTGATCACGGGCCCCCAACACGCCGTCACCGTCGGCAGGTTGGCGTTCGTGTTCCCCGGGCAGGGGGCCCAGTGGGCCGGCATGGCGCGCGATCTGCTCGACCGCGACCCGGTGTTCGCCGACGAACTCGACCGCTGCGACGCAGCCCTGCGCCCCTTCACCGGCTGGTCGGTGCCATCCGTTCTGCGCGGGGACGACGGCGCCCCGGCCCTGGACCGGGTCGACGTGGTCCAGCCGGTCCTGTTCGCCGTGATGGTGTCGCTGGCCGCCGTGTGGCGCGCTCGCGGCGTACGGCCGGACGCGGTCGTCGGACACAGCCAGGGCGAGGTCGCCGCCGCCTGCGTCGCCGGAGCGCTCAGCCTCAACGACGCCGCGGCGGTGGTCGCCCTGCGCAGCCAGGCCCTGACCGAACTGTCCGGCACCGGCACGATGGCCGTCGTAGCCCTGCCGCACACCGATGTCGAGGCCCGACTCGCCGACCACGGGGGCGAGATCGGCGTCGCCGCCGTCAACAGCGGACGCTCCACGGTCATCGCAGGGGCCGCGGACGCCGTGGACGCCCTGCTCACCGACCTCGACCGGCAGCAGATCTTCGTCCGCCGCCTCGACGTGGACTACGCCTCCCACAGCGACCGGGTCGAGCCGGTCCGCACCACGATCCTCGACGAACTCGACGGAGTCACCACCTGCCCCACGTCCGTCGCCTGGTACTCCACGGTCACGGCCGAGCCGGTCACCGAGGAACTCGCAGCCGACTACTGGTACACCAACCTCCGCGAACCCGTCCGCTTCGCATCCACCGTCGAGCGCATGGCCGCCGACGGCTACTGCTACTTCGTCGAACTCAGCCCGCACCCCTCGCTCCTCACCGCCCTGCACACCATCGACGAACGCCTGGTGGCGGTCGGATCACTCCGCCGCGACGAGGACGGCCCCGCCTGCCTGGACCGCGCCACCGCCGAACTCCACGTCCACGGACGGCGGATCGACTGGCGCCGCCCGGTCCCGTGCACCACCCCGGCGGACCTGCCGACGTACGCCTGGGACGCACAGCGCCACTGGATCGAACCCGCCGCCTCCGCCACCGGGCCCGGCCTCTTCGACCGCGCCGCGCACCCGTTGCTCGGCGTCCAGCTCCAGTCGGCGGACCGGACCCGCTGGACCTTCCGCGACGAGTGGTCCCCGGCCACCGCTGACTGGCTGCCCGACCACACCGTCTTCGGGCGGACCGTGGTCTCGGGCACCACCCTGCTCGAACTCTGCCGCGCCGCCCTCGCCGTGGTCCGCCCGGACACCCCCGCCGACGTCTGCGACCTGCTTCTCCTCGCACCCCTCACCCTGCCCGGCACCGGCACGGTCGAGGTGTCCGTGGAAGTGGTCACCGCCGGGGCCGTGCCGGAGATCACGGTCCACAGCCGTCCTCGCGGCCAGGAGCCCACGGACTGGACCCTGCACGCCACCGCGTCCGCGGCCGAGCCGGCTGCCGCGCCGGGCGGCGAACCACCGACGTGGCCCGAGACGGCCGAACCGGCCTGGCCCGAGGACACCTACGAGCGACTGACCGAGCTCGGCCTCGGCTACGGCCCGGCCTTCCAGGGCGTACGACAGGCCGCCGCGACCGGCGACGGGACCCTGCTGGCGCGCCTCACGCTCCCGCCCGTCGCCCGCGACGGAGCCGACCCGTACCCGGTGCACCCGGCGCTCCTCGACGCCGCTCTCCACGTGGCCGCCGCCCTCGACAGCTCCGACCGGCGGGTCATGTTGCCCGTGGCGATGGCCCGCTGCGTCCTGCCGCCCGGCGGCGCGACGGACCTGACCGCGTCCGTACGCCGGACAGGCGGCTCCGGCACGGACCCCGCACCGGACCGCGCACCGGACCTCACCCTGGACGTCACCCTGTGGGACGCGGACGGCTTCCCGGCAGGCCGGCTGGAGGGCGTACGCCTGCGGGCCGTGAACCCGGCCGATCTGCACAGCGGCTCGGAGAACGGCCGGCACCTGTACGAGGTGGCGTGGACGGCCGCACCGGACAAGCCGGCCGAGGTGCCCGACACAGCGTGGGCCGTCCGGGGCGACGGGTCGGACCCGGCCGTCATGACGGCCCTGCGCGACCTGCGCGCGGCGGGCGTCCAGGTCACCGACGAGGGCGCCGACACCGTCGTACGCGTCTGGCCGCGCACCGCGCCCGACACCGAACCGGCCGAAGCGGCACACCAGTTGGCGGCCACCGCCGTGGCCGAACTCCAGGCTCTGATCGCTCTCCCGCCGGACCGGGCGCCCACGCGCACCATCTGGGTGACACGGGGAGCGATCGCGGCGACCGACGGGGACAGGGTTCCCGACGTCGCCCAGTCGGTGCTGTGGGGTCTGGCCCGCGGCGCTCGTACCGAACACCCCGATCTCGGGCTGACCCTGCTCGACCTCGACGGCGGCCAACCGCCGCTGCTCTGTGCCGCAGCACACGCCGACGAGCCGGAACTCGTCCTGCGTGCTGGAGAGTTGCTCGCACCGCGTCTCGTACGGGCCCGTCCCGCCCCGTCCGGCCGGCCCTCCCCGATCCCCACCGACGGCACCGTGCTCATCACCGGAGGTCTCGGCGCGGTAGGTCGCGGCATCGCTCGCCTGCTCGCCGAGAACGGCGTACCGCGCCTGCTGCTGACGTCTCGGCGGGGAACCGGCGACCCCGGTGCGACGGACGTCGTCGCCGAACTGGCCGCACTCGGCGCCGAGGTGGAGATCGCCCCGTGCGACGTCGCGGACGCTGCCGCCGTGGCAGAACTCCTGGCCCGGATCGGGGACGAGTCACCCCTGCGGGGCATCGTCCACTGTGCCGGGGTCCTCGCCGACGGCGTGGTCGCCGAGCTGACCGCCGACCGCCTCGCACAGGTGCTGCGCCCGAAGGTCGACGGCGCGGCCCACCTGCACCGGCTCACCGCGGACCGGCCGCTCGACCTCTTCCTCCTGGTCTCCTCGGCGGCAGGAGTCGTCGGCAACGCGGGCCAGGCCAACTACGCGGCCGCCAACGTCTTCCTCGACCAACTCGCCCATCACCGACAGGCTTTGGGCCTGCCCGGTGTCTCCGTCTCCTTCGGCGCGTGGGCGGGCGAGGGGCTCGCCGCAGACCATGCCGACCTGGAGCGGATGGCTCGCCTCGGCCACCGTGCCCTCACCCCCGACCAGGGCCGCGAGCTGACCGGACTCGCCCTGCGCCGCGAGGCCCCGCACCTGGTCGCCTGGGCACTGGACCTGCCTCGGCTCAGGGCGGCCGCGCCGACCGGGGCGCTGTGGCGCTCCCTGCTCCCCGCGCCCCACCCCGCTCAGGCGGGCAGCCGCACGCCGGCCGACCGCCTGGCCCGGCTGCCGGAGCCCGAACGCGCCGCACGCGTCCTCGCGCTGGTCCGCGAGGAGGCCGCCCACGCGCTCGGCCTGCGCTCGGCGGAATCCGTCCGCCCCGACCAGCCGCTCCGCGACCTCGGCATGGACTCGGTGACCGCGGTCGACCTGCGCAACCGCATCGGCACGCGCATCGGCACCAAACTCCCCGCCACCCTCCTCTTCGACCACCCCACACCCACCCGCCTCGCCGAGTACCTGCTGACCGGCGCCCTGGCGACAACACGCCGCACGAGCCGTGAAGTCGCGTCCGAGTCCGTGTCCACGCCCTCGTCGGACGAGCCGGTGGCCCTCGTGGCCATGGCCTGCCGCCTGCCCGGCGGCGTGAGCGACCCGGAGGGGCTGTGGCACCTGGTCGCGGAGGGGCGGGACGCGGTCGGACCGTTCCCGGCGGGACGGTGGGACGTGGAGTCGCTCTACGACCCCGACCCCGACGCGCTCGGCAAGTCGTACGCCCGCGAGGGCGGTTTCCTCGACGACATCGAGTCCTTCGACGCCGGCTTCTTCGGCATCACCCCGAAGGAGGCGGCGGCCATGGACCCGCAGCAGCGACTGCTGCTGGAGACGGCCTGGGAGTCGCTGGAGCGTGCCGGGATCGTGCCCGCCGACCTGGCGGGCAGCACCACCGGCGTGTACGTCGGGATGTTCGGCAGCGACTACCTCTCCGGCACCCGGCTCGACCAACTGGACGGCTACGTCGGTACGGGTTCCGCGCTGAGCGTGGCCTCGGGACGGCTCGCGTACACGCTCGGGCTGAACGGCCCCGCGCTGACCGTGGACACCGCCTGCTCGTCCTCGCTGGTGGCGGTGCACCTGGCGGCGCAGGCGCTGCGCGCGGGCGAATGCGATCTGGCGCTCGCCGGCGGAGTCACCCTGATGGTCACGCCGCAGACCTTCGTCGAGTTCAGCCGGCTGCGCGGCCTGTCGCCGACGGGCCGCTGCCGCTCCTTCTCCGACGGCGCCGACGGTGCCATCTGGGCCGAGGGCGCCGGCATGGTCGTACTGAAACGCCTGAGCGAGGCCCGGCGCGACGGTGACCGGGTCCTGGCCGTGCTGCGCGGCACCGCCGTGAACCAGGACGGCCGCAGCCAGGGCCTGTCCGCGCCGAACGGACCCGCGCAGGAACGGGTGATCCGGCGAGCGCTGGAACAGTCCGGACTCCGGCCCGCCGACATCGACCACGTCGAGGCGCACGGCACGGGCACGACGCTGGGCGACCCGATCGAGGCGAACGCCCTCGCGGAGGTCTTCGGCGACTCACGCCCCGAGGGGCGCCCGCTGTACCTGGGCTCGCTGAAGTCCAACGTGGGGCACGCGCAGGCGGCTTCGGGCGTGCTCGGCCTGATCAAGGTCGTGCAGTCGCTGCACAACGAGAGTCTGCCGCGCACCCTGCACGCCGACACGCCCAGCCGTCACGTCGACTGGGCGGACAGCGGGCTGCGTCTGCTGCGGGAGGAGACCGCCTGGCCCGCGACGCGGGAGCGGGTCCGGCGGGCGGGCGTGAGCGCCTTCGGGATCAGCGGCACGAACGCGCATGTGATCGTGGAGGAGGCCGGATCCGATGTCCAGCCCCGGGCCGGATCCGCGGTCGAGTCCGACAACGACTCCGACGTCGCGTCCGAGGCCGCTGAACTTCCCTCCGGGAAGCACCTGTTCGTCCTGTCCGGCCGCGGCGAGGCGGGCCTGCGCGGGCAGGCCGGCGCGCTGGCGCGCCACCTTGCCGACGCCTCCGCCGCACTGCCGGACATCGCCCACACCCTGGCACGCCATCGCAGTCACTTCGAGCGGCGTGCGGCGGTCGTGGCCGAGGGCCGGGACGAACTGCGTTCCGTGCTGGGCGAGTTCGCGGCGGGACGGATCCCGCTGCCACCACTGCGGGAGGAACAGACGGGCAAGGTCGCCTTCGTCTACTCCGGGCACGGAGGTCAGTGGCCCGGCATGGGCCTCGACCTGCTGGCGGAGTCGGAGGCGTTCCGCGAGGAGCTGACACGGATCGACGAGGCCGTACAGCGGCACGTCGGCTGGTCCGTGCTCAACGCGCTGCGGGCGCCGGAGGAGTTCTCCCCGCTGGAGCGGACCGAGTTTCTCCAGCCGACGCTGTTCGCGGTGAACGCGGCACTGACCGCCGCCTGGCGCTCGCTCGGCGTCACCCCGGACGGTGTGACCGGGCACAGCCTGGGTGAGATCGCCGCCGCGTACAGCGCGGGCGCGCTCACCCTGGACGACGCCGTGGCCGTGGTGACCGGGCGCGCCCGGACGGTCGTGCCGGTCGCGGGCAAGGGCGGCATGCTGTCCCTGGACCTGCCGCGCCCGCGGGTCGAGGAACTGCTCGTCCCCTTTACCGGCCGGCTGTTCGTCGCCGCCGTCAACAGCCCGCATTCCACGGCCGTCTCCGGCGACGGCGACGCGCTGGCCGAGCTGCGCCGCAGCCTCGACGAGCAGGGCGTCGAGGCCCGGCCGCTGTCGACCCCGTTCGCCTCGCACACCCCGCTGATGGCCCCGCTGCGCGACGAACTGCTCGACCGCGTCCGCGGCATCCGACCCACCGCGCACCCCACGACTCCGCTGTACTCGACGGTGCTGGCGCAACCCGTGCCCGGCGAGCGTCTGGACCCCGCCTACTGGTACGCCAACCTCAGCGAGCCCGTCCGCTTCGCGGACACGATCAGACGCATGCTGGACGACGGCTACCGCTACTTCGTCGAGCTCAGCCCGCACCCCTCGCTCGGCTCGTCCGTCGAGGCGGTGGCGGCACAGGCCGGGACCGACGCGGTGAGCGTCGGCTCCCTCGGCCGCCAGCGGGGCGGGCGGGACGACCTGCTGCGCAGGCTGGGGGAGCTGTACACGGCCGGCCACACGCCCGACTGGCCGGCACTGTTCCCGGTCGGCCGCCGCGTCGGCCTTCCGACCTACGCCTTCGCCCGCGAACGCCACTGGCTCGCACCCGCCCCGGCCACCGCGACCGGCGCCTCGCCGCTCCTGGGCACCCACGTCGAGGCCAGCGACGAGGCCGGTCGGCACATCTTCCAGGGCGAGGTGGACCTGCGTGACAGCCGCTTCGCCTATCTGACCGACCACCGTGTCACCGGCGAGGTGTGGCTGCCCGGTGCCGCCTTCCTCGACATGGCGCTGGAGGCCGCGTCCGCCGTGCGGGAACGCGGCGACGACGTACGGCTCACCGACGTCAGGTTCCTTCGGCCACTGCGCCTAGACGAGTCCCGGCCGACACGGCTGCAGCTGGTCCTGCGCCCCGCCGCGGACGGCTTCCGGCACTTCACCATCGCCTCGGCGCCTGGCGGCGCGCGGAGCGCGAGCTGGGAAGGTCACGTCGACGGACGCATCGCCGTCGCGCCCGCCGAACCCGCCGCCGACCCGGGTGAGCCGCCGGCCGCGCTGCGAGAGCGGTGCACCGAGCAGGCCGACCTGCCGGCCGTCTACGCCGGTCTCGCCGCCCTCGGCATCGACTACGGGCCCGCCTTCCGGGGCCTGGAGTCGGGCCACCGCACCCACTCCAGCGCTCTCGCCCGGCTCGCCGACAAGCCCGCCGCCGGTCATCTGCTCCACCCGGCCGTCCTGGACGCCGCCTTCCACACGGCCGCCCTGCCCGGCGACGCGCCGCAGGGTCGCGCCTTCGTGCCCGCCGGGGTGGGACGACTGCGCCACACCGGAGTGCGCACCACCCCCGTGTGGGTGACGTGCGAGCTGCGGTCCCTGTCCGGCGACACCGCGACCGTGGACCTTCGGCTGTACGACGAGGAGGACCAACTGATCCTGGAGGCTGAGGAGTTCGCGCTGGCCGCGCTGTCTCCGCTGGACGGAGCCCTGTTCGAGACGCGCTGGCAGTCCCGCCCGACCGCCGACGAGCCGCCCGCACCGGGAAGTTGGCTGATCCTGGCCGACGAGTCGGGGATCGCCGCCGAACTCGTCGAGCGACTCGGCACCTCGGTGCCCCATGTCGTCGCCCGCAGAGGAGACGAGTTCACCGCCGAAGGCCCCGGCCACTACGTCCTCGACCCGTCCGATCCACAACACCTGGCCCGTCTCCTCGACGAGGCCTTCGCGAACGAACCACCCGAGCGAGTCGTGCAGCTGTCCGCACTCGACGCTCCCGCCATCGAGGACGCCGGTACGGCCGAGGAGGCGGCCCGGCTGTGCTGCCTGAGCACCCTGCACCTGGTGCGCACGATCGCCGGGCGGGCCCAGGGACCGGCGCCCCGCCTCTTCGTCGTCGTACGAGGCAGCCAAGCCGCCGGTGACAGCACGCAGGTGACACAGCCCCAGCAGGCGCTCGCCTGGGGCTTCGGCCTCGCGGTGGCGCAGGAGCACCCCGAGCTGAGGACCACCCTCGTCGACCTCCCGGCAACGGACGGCGCCGACGCTCTGTGGACCCAGCTACGGCACGCCGACGACGAACGGCTTGTCGCGCTCCGCGGCACCGGACGACTGGTACCCCGGCTGACCCGCACCCGCCCGGACGACGCCGGGCACGGCGCCACCACCCCGGACGGGGTGTACCTGATCACGGGCGGCCTGGGTGGCCTGGGCCGCGTCGTCGCCGAGCGGCTGGTCCGCCGGGGCGCCCGTCGGCTGGCCCTGATGAGCCGGAGCGCACCCACCGCGAACGCCATGGGCTGGATCCACGGGCTCGAAGAGCGGGGCGTCACCGTGCACCTGGCGCACGCGGACGTCGCCGACCGGACCGGCCTGACCGCCGCCCTGGACGCCGTACGCCGCGCGCTCGGCCCGATCACCGGGGTCGTCCACGCGGCCGGCGTCCTGGACGACGCCACGATCGGCAACCTGACCGACGAGCGGGTGCTGCGCGTCCTCGCGCCCAAGGTCCTCGGGACGGCACTCCTCACCGAACTGACCCCGGAAGCACAGGACTTCGTACTGTTCGCCTCGGCGGCCGGACTGCTCGGCTCGGCCGGGCAGAGCCCGTACTCGGCGGCGAACGCCTTCCTCGACGCCTGGGCCCATCACCTCGCCCACGCGGACCGTCGCGCCCTGAGCCTGGACTGGGGCGCCTGGTCGGGCGTGGGCATGGTGGCGGAGTCCGGCGTCCGCGAGGCCGAGACGGGCCGCTCGGGACTGGTCGCCTTCTCCGCGCAGGACGGCGGCGAGCTCCTCGAACGCGTACTGGGCACCGCCCGCCGCCAGCTCGCCCCCATGGCCCTGGACTGGGAACTGCTGGCCCTCGACGCCGACGCGGCCCGCAGCCGCCCGATCCTGGCCGACCTGGTCACCGCCCCCACCGGTACGCCCGGCACCGACGACCTCGTCGACAAGGTGTTCGCGGCGTCGACCGACACCGAGCGGGCCGTACGACTGGAGGCGTACGTCCGCGCCCGGGTCGGCGAGGTCTCCGGCGGGGCGGTCCAGGTCTCCGCGACCACCGCCCTGAAGGAACTCGGCCTCGACTCCCTCATGCTCGTGCGGCTGCGCAACGCCTTCGCCCGCGAACTCGGCGTCGAACTCCCCGCCGCCACCGTCTTCTCGGCCGCCGACATCCGCGGCCTGGCCCAGGCCCTGAGCACGGCCCTCCCCGAACGGGACACCACGACACCGGACGAGCCGCGGCACCTCGCCGAGGTACCGGCGACCGAACTGCACCCCGTGACCCGCGACGTCGTACGCCTGCTGCGCAGCGCCCGGCCCGGCATGCCCGACGCGGCCCACGCCGTCGGCCTGGCCGTACGTCTCACCACACCGACCACCCGCGAGACGCTCACCGGCATCCTCACCCGCCTCACCGCACGGCACGCTGCCCTGCGCACCGCCATCGTCACCCCGGCCGAGGGCGGGCGCCGGCTGCGGGTGGACCGCGAACTGCCCAAGCCGCCGCTCCGGTGGACGGTCGTGCCGGCCGACGCCGCCTTCGAAGCCGCCGACCGGCTGCGCGAGTTGTTGGCAGCGCCGTTCGACCTGGCGGCAGCGCCGCTGTGGCGTTTCGAGCTGCTGGACGGTGGGGACCGCGGCCAGATCCTGGTGTACGGCGCCCACCACGCCGTCAGTGATCTTCAGTCGCTGCTGCTGGTGGCGGCCGAGATCGACACGGAGCTGACCGGGGACGCGCTCGGCGACACCGTCACCAACCGCGACGTGCACCTCCTGATCGAGGCACAGCGCACGGACGAGCACACCGACGGGAGCACCGACACGGGCGACTGGCACCAGGCGTTCGAGGGCAGCGCACGCCTCGACCTGACCCTGAGCCGACCGCGACCGGAGACCCGCTCGTACCGGGCCGGCAGCGTCACGGTGCCGATCCCCGACGGGCTCATGGACCGGATCTCGACGGCCGCGAGCCGCCTGGTCGTGACACCGGCCGCCTTCTGCCTCGGCACCCTGACCGTCCTGCTGGCCAGGAAGCGCGAGCGTGAACGCTTCGTCATCGCCGTGCCCGTGGACACCCGCATCCACGCCGACGCCTACGACGCGGTGGGCTTCTTCGGCGTGCCGGTGCCCTTCCCCGCCGAGGCGAAGGCGGGCGAGCGGATCGAGGAGGTGCTGCGCCGCACCGACGGGCGTCTGGAGCGGGTGCTCACCAAGGGGGCCATGTTCTCCGACGTACTGCCCGTGCTGGCCCGGCAGGGGCTCTACCGGGCCAACGCGCCCCTGGTGGAGGTGTACTTCAACTACGTGCGAGCCGCGGGCGGGTTGAGTGGCCTTGAGGTGCTGCCGGCGGGGACGGGCTACTCCGACCTCGACCTGATGATCACCCTGACCCCGGACGCGGGCCGGATCCGACTCGATCACAACCTCGACATCCTGGACGCGGAGACGGTCACCGCGCTCGGCGAGGAACTGCTGAGTCTGCTCGCCGAGACGGCCGAGGGCCCGCCCCCGCCGACTCCTCCCGGCAGACTCGCCCTCGCCGCCACCTTCGCCCTCGGCAACCTGCCCCTGATGTGCGAGACGGCGATCGCCGAGGCGATACGGGACGGCGGCGTGACGACCGTGGCGGAGGCCCCGTACCACCACGTACTGGCGAGCCTGCGCGACCCGTCCGGGGTGTTCGCCGACCCGGCCACGACAGCGGGCGCCGTCCTGCTGCGGGCCGCGGACCTGCAACGTTTCGGTCCCGTCGACGACGCGCTGCTGGCCGAACTGCGCACCGCCTACCCGGCAGCCCTGCGCGCGGTGGCCGAGCGCACCCGCAAGCCGCTGATCGTCGGCTTCCTGCCCGCCGCCCAGGGCGAGGACCGCCTCCTCCGGTGGGAGCGGGAGACAGCCGCCGAGTTGGCCGAGGTGCCCGGCATCGCCGTGCTCGGCCCCGACGACTGGACCCGTCACCACCCGGTCGGGGAACGCTTCGACGAGCGCACCGAACGCCTGGCCCACCTCCCCTTCACCGCGCCCTTCCAGGCGGCCGTGGCCCTCCGCCTCGCCGAGGCCGTCCGGGCGGTACGGCGCCCGGCACCGAAGGTCATCGCCATCGACGGCGACGAGACACTGTGGGGAGGCGTCGCCGGGGAGGTCGGCCCCGACGCCGCGGACCTGACCGGTCCGCGAGCCTTGCTCGCCCGCAGGTTGCTGCAGTGGCGGGCGGCGGGCGCGCTGCTGGTGCTGGTCAGCAACAACGACGAGGACACCGTCCGCGCCGTACTGGACCGCCCGGACAGCCCGCTCAAGGCCGAGCACTTCAGCGTGGTCTCCGCGGCCTGGGGCCCGAAGCCGGCCCGCCTCGCTGATGCGGCCCGCACGCTCGACCTCGGCCTGGACAGCTTCCTGTTCCTCGACGACAACCCGGCCGAGATCGCCAGGATGCGCGCCGCGCTGCCGCAGGTGCTGTCGGTGACCTGCCCGTCGCCGGCTGAACTACCGCGGTTCCTGGGCCGCTTGTGGCCCCTGGTCCCTGCGGCGGCGACCGCCGAGGACGGGCTCCGGGCACGGTTCTACGAGCAGGAGCGTGAACGGGACGCCGTCCGGGAACAGGCCGGCTTCGAGGAGTTCCTGGAACAGCTGGACCTGCTGGTCGACGTTCGCGCCCTGTCCGACGCCGATGTGCGGCGTGCGGAGCAACTCGTGAGCCGCACCAACCAGTTCACCCTCCGCGCACGCTCGGCCGACGGCGGAGACGTCGCCCGGTGGCGGGAGCACGGCGAGATCTGGACCGCGACGGCCCGCGACCGCTTCGGCGACTACGGCCAGATCGGCCTCCTCGCCCTGCGCCGCGAGGGCGACCGACTCGACGTCCTGGCCTGGCTGATGAGCTGCCGCGCACTCGGTCGGGGCGTCGAGGAACGCCTGCTGCAATGGCTGGCCGACCGCGCCGAGGAACTGGACTGCGCGAAGGTCCGCCTCACCGCGGAACGCACCCCGCGCAACACCCCGGCCCGCCGTCTGCTGGCGGCACTGGGCGGCGGCGATCAGGACGACGACCGGCTGGAGACCGTTCTCACCCCGGAGCAGCTGCGGAAGTTCCGCTCCTGGCGGCAGCAGTGACCGCCCGGAGCGACGAAAGGACGAGCGACATCATGAAGGGCTCTCATGCGTGAGGTGAACGAGGACACGTCGACGCACGCCGCCGTGCGGGCGACCGCGGAGGCGATCGAGCGGGGCGGAGTCGGGCTCAGCGTGGACGAACTGCTGGCCAAGGTGGCGGCGGCGGGTGCGGTGGACACGGACCCGGGCACGGACGGGGAGACGGCTCCGGACGCGGACACGGGCAGGGAGACGGCCCCGGCCACCGACTCCGCCCCACCCCGTGACGTCGACGCACTCGCCGCCGCCATCGCCGACAGGGCCGGCCGGCACCTCCCCTCAGGACACCTCGCAGCGGACGCCGACTTCTTCGACGCGGGCGGCAGTTCCGTGAGCGCGGTGGAACTCGTCGCTGTGCTGGAGGACGAGTTGGGCATGGAGATCGACCTGGACGAGGTGTTCGCCGACGCCAGGCCGATCAGTCTGGCCAGGCGCGCGCTGAAGCACACGGGAGCGGCAGCGGTCGTCCCCACCCCGGTCACTCCCGTCATGCCGATCACTCCAGTCACCCCCACCCCCGACGCCCCCGCACATTCAGC
>NZ_LGUR01000202.1 GCF_001270495.1 Streptomyces viridochromogenes | reverse complement strand
GCAGCCCGCGCACCGCGAACACCGTCGCGACCTTCACGGCGGTCGGGTACACGTCGTTCGTCGACTGCCCGAGGTTCACGTCCTCGTTCGGGTGCAGATGGCGCCGATCGCCCTGGCCTTCGCCGTGCTCGACGCCACTGGCTCGGTCGGCTCGCTCGGGTTGGTGGTCGGCGCCCACTCCCTCACCAGCATCCTCTTCCTGCTGTACGGCGGGGTGCTGGCGGACCGGCTGCCGCGCGGCCCGCTGCTGGTCGGCAGCAGCGTGGTCCATCCTCCTCGCCACCCTCGCCATGGTCGCCACCCCCTCCATCCGCGCGCTGGCCCCGAAGACCGCGGAACCGCTGCCCGCCTCCGGAGATCCGGTGCCTCGCTGAGCTCGACTCTGACGCGTGAGTACAGCGTGCCCTCACCGGTGGCGATCTCTGTCATGTCGTCCCACCACAGCGCATCGGGAGGCCGCATCCGCAGCGAAAAGGGCATCCGCTGGGGCGGATGCCCCCTCGCCACCGCGGGCTGAAGAACCCGACGCACCTCACCCGGTCACAGAACTATCCGGCATAAGGGTGGTCCGGCGACGCCGACGCCAAGAGTGCCCGGCACAAGCTCGGGCTGACCGCGTCCCTGCCCGCTCCTCTCGGGTTCGCGCTGGACACGGCCGAGTTCCGAGGCTGCGGAATCACTCCTCCGCCCCTCCACTCCCGCCTCAAGGCATCGCACACGCCGACGCGGCGCCCTCGTGCCGGTACCAGACGCTGTCCAGCTCACGGCCGTCCGGCAGGGTGTGGTGGGCCGGGCCGGGGACCGAGACGAAGCCGGCGCGTTCCAGGGCGCGGCGGCACGCGAGGTTCGCCGTCGCCGTGCCCGCACGTACCGTCGGCAGACCGGCGTGGCCATGGGCGAACTCCGCGGCCGCCAGGAACAGTTCAGCGCCGAGGCCCTGGCCTCGATGGTCGGGGGCGAGAATGCCGCCGATCTCACCCCTGTCGCGGTCGAGTTCGAGGTACCCGGCGTAGCGCCCGGTGTCGCGGCGTACACAGACCATGAACTCGGGCATCTCGGGGCTGGGTTCGAAGGGCTCGGCCAGCTCGGGGTTGGACCTGATGAACCATCGGGGGGTGGCGCCGGTGGGGCCCAGGCGCAGCAGGGCCCGTCTGGTGTCGGCGTCCGGTACGACCTGGTCCATCTGGTTCCCCTGCCAGCGCTGGGCCTCGGGGTCCGCGCCCGCGGCGATGGCCGCCAACGCGTCGAGCTTGGTCACCGGGGTGTAGAACAGCAGGTGCCGGGTGGCCAGGGCGTGCCGGCCGGGCGTGCACGCGTCCGGGACCGGGAGGCCCGAGGCCGCCCGGCGACGTCGCAGGAGCGACCGAATCATGGAACCCCCCGTTGTGTTCGTCCTGGTGTGTCCGGCCGAATGTACCGGGGTGTGTCCGGCCTCAGAACCCATCTTTGAACCGGCTCTCCGGGCCCTCCGAAGCAGTGCCGCTCCGCCGACCTGATCGGCTGCAGCGTCATGGGTTTCTTCGTTACTCCACAGCGCGGCCGATGAGTTTGTGGCTCCCGGCCGGTCCAAGCTCATGACACCTAGTACTCCAGCCACTGGATCGCCCACACCAAGGGCTGGATGTCCGGGGCAGCAGTCCCTGGCCCGGTTCACGGGTGGTCATGTCCCTCACCATCCCTCAGCAGGCTGCTGAGGAACGGGGCAAGCCGGTCGGCGATCACCCGGTCGTCGTGAGCCGAGGTGTGCCGGTCACATCCGAGGAAGTCCAGGCCCGACTGATCGAGGAACCAGTAGTGGACCCCGCTGTCGCCGGCGTCGTTGCACGCCTCGACCACCTGCCGCACATGCTCGTCGTTTCCGTCGAAGCCGACGGCCACGAGGGCGGTGCCGGCACCGTAGCGCGTCCGCAGTTTCCGGAGGAACTCGCCGTAGGCAGTGCGGTAGGCGGCCGCGAGGCTGTCGGGCGTCCACGGTTCACCGGGGGTGAGGTCGGAGAAGTCGTTGGCGCCGAGGTTGACCACCACGATCTGGGGGCGCCACGTCCCCGGATTCTGCCAGACGTCGCCGTCCACGTTCAGCAGGGCGCGGTCGTAGTAGGTCCGGTACGTGACGCCCGGGGAGATGCCGGCGACGTTGCGCACCATGCCGAGGCCGGAGAAGCCGTTGATCTGGTAATCGGCGTCCAACTGTCGGGCGGTGAGGGCGCCGTAGCTCACGTCGGTGTTGGTGTTCCGCTTGAGCTGCTCCGGATTGCAGTCGCGGGTGCCCGAGACATTGCCGTAGCCCACCGTGATGGAGTCCCCGATGAACTCGATCTGGCGGTCCCGGGGCGCCGGCTTGCTCAGTACGGCACCCCCGGGCGCGGCGACGAAGCCTCCGAACGTGCTGATGTCCCCCGGGGTGTCGTTGCGTTTGACGACCCGGACCGTGTGCTCGCCGTCCCGCAGGCCGCTGATCCAGTGCGTGGTGTCGCCGGGTGTGACCAGGGTGGCGACGGTGGCCCCGTCGACCTGGACGTCGTAGTCGGCGGCCGCGCAGTCGAGTACCACCCCGAGGCCGGTCCCGCGGAAGCGGCCCTCGAAGTACACCCCGGGCCAGCTGAACTGCACCGTCTTCCCCAGGTCCTTGACCCGCCCTGCGGTGTGCACCTGCTCCGAGACGCTCTTCACGGGGACCAGTTGCCACTGCTGGTTGGCGCCGCCCCAGTCGGTGAACTGCACAACCCTGGCACCGTCCGTGGTGGCGGCGTTCCGGACCTCGACGGCCTTGCCGCTGTTGCGGTTGATCAGACGGACGTAACCGTCCGCCGAGTCCTCCAGCCGGAACTGCTGGTTCGAGCCGTTGGTGTCGCCCCACTGCACGATGTCCGCGTGGTCGGCGCCGGACCAGCCGTGGACGTCGAGCACCTTGCCCGAGTGCTGAGCCTTCAGTCGGTGGTAGCCGTCGCCCGAGTCGACGAACTGGAACCGCTGATGGGAACCGCCGTTGCGGGTCCACTGCTGAACGGCCGTTCCCTCAGCAGTACTTGCGCCGGATATGTCCAGCGCCTTGCCGCTGCCCTTGTTGATCAGCTCATACCACGAGCCCGCCTCCACCATGGCCGCTTGCGCGGTCCCGGTCGCGCCCAGCCCTGCCGGCGGAGCCGCCGGCAGGGTCGTCACCGCGGCAAGCGCCGCCGGGCGCCTCCCGCGCCCCGGCTTCGGGTTCCTGTCTCTGAAAGTCATCTGCGTGCCATCTCTCCGGCCCTGTGGCGCATCGGTGGGTCACGGCTGAACGTCCGACATTCCACTCCTTAATGTCAACCAATTTGAAGGGAGGGAATAGATCAACAAGCAGCCGATTTGCGCGACTTGATAGGCAAAGCACTTATCCGCACACGTCGCGCCCTCTGCCAGCAGCAACCGGCTGAGATCTTGGCCGCTGCCCACATCGGCGCCAAAACGCTGACGTTTGCCGAGAGTCCCGGTAGCGATGACCTACAATTAACTGTCTATGGAAGATAATTCTTTGGAAGATGAGTGATGGCTGACACTGACCTGAAGCTGCTGTACCGGGAGCTGGTCTCGCTGGAGATCGAGTTGTGGGACGGCATCGAGGGGCGGTTGCGGGCCGAGTACGACTTGGCGCTGACCTCGTTCGAGGTGCTGCACCTGCTGCTGCGGCAGCCCGGGCGGCGGATCCAGGACATCGCGGAGGAGTTCTCGATCACGGTGGGCGGCACGAGCAAGGTCGTCGACCGGCTGGAGGCGGCGGGCCTGTGCGGGCGGAGGGCCAATCCGAACGACCGCCGTTCCTCGATCGTCGAGCTCACCCCTGAGGGGCGGAAGCTGGTGGACGGGGCGCTGAAGGTCTTCGAGGAGGAGCTGGAACTGCGGATCGGGTCGGCGATTCCTGAGGAGTCGGTACGCGAGGTGACCGCGGTCCTCAGTACGCTGCGGGCGGCCGGCCGTGCTCTGGACGCGGAGCGGAAGGCCGCGGGTCAGACGCCGGTGCCGGCCGCGCGGGCGCCGAAGCAGTCCGGCCGGTCAGCCTCGTGAGCCAGAGCGTCTCAGGCATGACGACGGGCGGCTGGTGCGGGGCGGGTGACCATGGTCGCCAGCCCCGCACCAGCCGACCGTCGTCGTTCAGTCGGCGATGCCGTTGAAAGCGATGACTTTGTCGATGTGGGCGCTGACGAGGAGGTTTCCGGGGCCGCCATTGCGGGCGGCGTACTCCCGGGTGCGCTCTTCGCCCATGTAGCGGGCGCCGAGGAGACCGCCCCAGTGCAGCATCTCGTCGGGGTTCGCGGAGGTCTCGGCGCGTCCTTGGAGGACGACGAACGCGTACGGCGGGCGGTCGTCATCGACGCAGAGGGCGAAGCGTCCGTCGCGAGCGAGGTTGCGGCCCTTGACGCCGTCCTTCTCGGTGGTGAGCACGATGTCGTCGCCGTCGAGAAGGAACCACACCGGGGTGACGTGCGGGCTGCCGTCGGCCCGGACGGTCGACAGCTTGCCGGTGCGGGTGCCGTGCGTGACGAACGCCCGCCACCGCTCGCCGGTCATCTTCCGCATGCGATGCCTTTCACGCTGGTGGGGCCGTTCGCCACCCCGAGGCCGGGCCGGCCTCGGGGCACACAGCGGGTGTCAGCGGCCCCAGAAGGCGTCTTCGGCGTTCTGGTCGCCGGAGAAGAGCCACATCTCGGTGATCTTGCCGTTCTGGATGCGCAGGAGATCCACGCCGTCCATGGCCATGGACGTGTCGCCGCGGCGGCCGGTGAAGTGGATGGTGGCGGCGACCAGGTCACCGTTGCCCATGAGCGAGTGGATCTTGTCGATGGCGAAGGTGCCCTGGCTGGCCTCCATCATGCCGCCGAGCATCTGGAAGACGGCGCCCTGGCCCTTGTGGTCGCCGGAGAACTGGTTGGCGCCGGGCTGGTGCCACACGAGGTCGGCGTCGAGGAGGCTGCCGAGGGCGTCCATGTCTCCGGTCTGGACGGCCTGGAAGTAGGCGCGGGCAAGGTCGAGGTTGGCAGTAGTCATCGTGGTCTCCGTAGGTTCGGTCGGGGTCATCGGGCGAAGTCGAGGCGGTCGGCGAGGCCGGCCTCGGTGAAGGCGGCCTCGATCTCGGCGCGGCCTTCCTGGAAGTGGGCCCAGCTGTCGTAGTGCGCGGGGACGACGCGTCGGGCGCCGAGCGTCTTGGCGGCCTCGGCGCCCAGGGCGCTGTCGAGGGTGAGCAGGGCGCCGTCGAAGGCGAACGGCATGCGGGCACCGCCGAGGAAGAGGACCGCGGTGTCGACGGGTGCGAACTTCTCGGCGATCTCCTTAACGTGCTCCAGGGCGGCGTTGTCGCCGCTGACGTAGACCGAGGGGAGGTCGTCGGAGGTGAGCATGAAGCCGATGACGTCACCGGTGATCGGCTCGCAGCCCACGGGGCCGTGCCGGGCGGGCACGCCGGTGACGGTCACGGTGCCGCCGTCGGGCCGCTTGAGCTCGGCGGCCTGCCAGCAGGCGAGGCCGCGGGCGGTACCGCCCAGGCGGTCGGCGCCGCTCTCGGTGGTGAAGACGACCGGCACCTCGGCCAGCAGGGCCCGGCCGGCGTTGTCGAGGTTGTCGTCGTGCTCGTCGTGGGAGAGCAGGACGGCATCGATGGGGCCGAGGTCGGCGGCGGTGACCGGTGAGGGGTCGGTCTTGACGAGCTTGTGGTCGCCCGGGAGGGGCATGGAGTACTCGCCGGGCGGGTCGAAGGTGGGATCGGTGACGAACCTGAGCCCGCCGTACTCGATCAGGGTGGTCGGGCCGCCGTAGACGCGGACGGGGATCTTTTCGCTGGTGGCGCTGGCGCCGGACATCGGGGAACCTCCCGGTCGGGGGAACGGTGGTGCGAGGCCCTGCGGCGCGCTCCGGCGGGAGGCAGGGCGGAAGAGGCACGGGTTTGCGGGCCCGCCCGCTCCCTGGAAGCGGCCGACTGCGGGCGGCTGGCGGCCATGGTCGGGCTCATGGGGCGGGTGCGGAGAAGACGCCGAAGTGGTTGCCGGCGGTGTCCTCCAGCCGGGCGAAGGTGAGGCCCGCGGAGTCGGAGACCGGCTCCATGAGGACATTGGCGCCGAGTTCCCGGCCGCGCTCGACAGTCGCGGCGACGTCCTGGACCAGGACGTAGAAGATCGCGTAGTTGGGGAAGTTGCCCTCCGACTCCCACACGCCGCCGGTCGGCTGTCCGGCGCCCGGCGTCATCACGGAGTGGTAGGTCACGCCGGGGGTGTTGGTGTTGAGGGCGTACGTCCAGTCGAAGAGCTCGCCGTAGAACTCCTTGACCTTCTCGGGCTGGTCGGTGCCGAACTCGAACCAGGCGACCGAGTTGAAGGCGGGAACGGTCATGACACGCACTCCTTACCCCCTGAAAAGGAAGAAATAGCTCTGAGACAGGCCAGCCCAAGCGGTGACGGCCGCCCTGCGGGGGCTCGCGAGAACCCGGCGGAGGTGGCGGGCTCCGGACCGGCTCGGCCTCCAGCAAATCATTTACATTCCATGGAAGCAACTTCCATAGATTATTGTTCCATGTATATGGGTTCGGTGACCGTCAGTCGGCCCCGGACAGCACAGGACCCCGGCTTGTCGGACACGGACGCGGGCCGCAGGAAGGAAGCACGTCATGGAGCCGGTCGAGATCGAGGCGAAGAGCCTGATCCAGAAGTCGAAGACCCCGTCGAACGATTACGTCATCAACCCCTACACGGGCTGCGTGCTGGGCTGTGCCTACTGCTTCGCCAGCTTCGCCGGGCGCCAGTTCGGCCGGTCGGTCAAGGAGTGGGGTGACTACCTGTACGTGAAGAAGAACGCGGTCGAGCTCGCCCGCAAGGAGCTGGCGAAGATACCGGAACACAAGAGGCGGGGCACGATGCTGCTCAGCTCGGTCACCGACCCCTACCAGGGGCACGAGACGAAGTACCGGCTCACCCGCGGCATCCTGCGCGAACTGAAAGCGGTCGAGTACCCGGGCCTGGTCCGCATCCTCACCAAGTCACCCGTCGTCACCCGCGACATCGACCTGCTCACCAGCCTGCCCCAAGCCGAGGTCGGCATGACCGTGACCAGCACCGACGACAAGGTCAGCCGCTGGCTGGAGGTCCGCGCCCCGCTCGCCTCCCGCCGCCTGCGCACCCTGGCCGAACTCAACGAGGCCGGCATCCACACCTACGCCTTCGTCGGCCCGCTCCTGCCCCACTTCGCCACCCAGCCCGAACTCCTCGACGACCTCTTCGCCCGGCTCGTCGACGCGGGAGTCGGTGAGGTGTTCATGGAGCACATCAACCTCAAGCGGTACATCCGCGAGCGCATGGACCAGGTCCTCGCGGACGAGCCCGAAGACGTTCGCGAGGCGTACCTCCAGGCGCGGACGAAGGAGCACCGCGCACAGCTGGACGCGATCGTGGCGGAGCTGCTGGACAAGCACGGGCTGCGGCTGCGCTTCGAGGAGGTCGTCCACCACGACGACAACGACGCCCTGCGGCAGCGGCTCGCGTCCTCGCCGTGACCGCGTCCGGGCCGCCGGGCCAGGTGTACGTCAGGGGGTGACGCCGGCCTCGGGATCCGGCACCGCCATGGCCCACGTCCCCATGGCCTCCAGGACCTCGCGCAGTCCCTTGCCGAGCGGGGTCAACGCGTACTCGACGCGCGGCGGGATCTCCGCATAGGTCGTGCGGGTGACGATGCCGTGCCGCTCGAACTGGCGCAGCCGGCTGGTCAGGGTGTGCGGGCTGATGCCGGGCAGGGCCTCGCGCAGCTGGGTGAACCGGTGGGGGCCGTGGAGCAGTTCGCGCACGATCAGGGTGGCCCACGGTCCGTTGAGCAGCGTAAGGAACCGGGCGACACCGCACTCGGGCAGACAGGGATCGGTCACAGTTTTGACCGTACCCCATTAGTGCAGTTGATGTAACTGGTGCATCGCATGCACTAATGGCGCCATGACCTACGTGATTCATGGCTCCACCGGCGCCCAGGGTGCCCCCGTCGTCGCCGCTCTCGCCGCCACGGGCAAGTCCGTGACCGCTCTGACCCGCAACCCCGACGCCGTCGTGCCCGGCGCGCAGCATGTCGTGGCCGCCGGCTACGCCTCCGCCGCCGACCTGACCGACGCCTACCGAGGTGCCGAGGGGGTCTTCGTCCACCTGCCGGTGGCCTCCGAGGAGGACCGTCAGACCTACGCGCACAACATCCTCACCGCCGTCCGCGAGGCCCGGCCGGCCCGCGTCGTGTTCTCCACCAGCGGCTTCCCGATCGATCCGGCCATCGGCGGTGCCGCCGCGACCCTGACCGCCGGCCTGGCCGACTGCGGCGTGTCCCACGCGGTCATCGCGCCCGAGCTGTATCTCGAGAACCTGCTCATGCCGCACGTCATCGGCTCGGTCCGCGAGCGCGGCGTTCTGCCCTACCCGATTCGGGCCGACTTCCCCGTCTCCTGGGCCTCCCACCTGGACATCGCCGACGCCGTCGTCGCCCTGCTCGACCGCACGGACGTCACCGGCGTGGTATCCGTCGGCCAGTACCCGGCGATCACGGGGCCGGATCTGGCCGAGGCGTTCGGCGCCCGGCTCGGACGGGACGTGGTCTTCGACCAGATCACCGCCGAGGAGTTCCGTACCTCAATGGCGCCCCTGATCGGAGAGAGCGCCGCCGCTGACATCGCAGGGGCCTACCAGGCGATGAGCGCCATGCCCGGACGCTCGATCGCGCCGGAGATTTCCGCCCAGAAGCTGCTGGGGGTCACCCCCCGGACCACAAGCCAGTGGCTGGCCGACATAGGCGTCTGACCACAACCACTGTCAGCTCCGGCCGAGTTCGCCAAAGCTTGGCAGGCCGCCGAATACGGCGGCCTGCCAAGCCTTCAAGTACTACCGACCGCCCAGGCCGGGACCCGCCCTGACTTCAACACGCTGAACTTGACAGGGAAGACGAAGTGGGCCGGCCACTGCTCGGCCGCACGGACAGCGGTCGCCGCCCTGCGATGCGCACGCCGCTGAAGACGCTCGAAGGACAGCCGGTCGCTCTCCCACACCACCAGTTCCCCGTCGAGCGCCATGTCGCCGGGCAACCGCGAGGCCCCGGGGACGTTCTCGGGAAAGGCCGCCGCCAGGTGCCCGCCTCGGTGGGAACGGATCAGGACCCGGTCGCCGGGCCACCGTCCCAGCAGCGCCCGGAGCCATCGTTCTCCAGACTGCGTGGTGTCTCATGAGACCCGATCGGCTGCCAGCCAACTTGTGCGGCTATCGCTTCTGCCGTGCCAGATCTGGTTCTTGTCTGGTCAACCACAGTGCGAGCGTGGCAATCAGTGCGCAGCCGGTCATGCCCAGGAAAAGCGGCATGACGGTGTGTCCGCCTGCGATGCCCATCAAGGGAGCGACGGCCGCGCCGAGGACGCTTTGCAGTGTGCCGAGCACTGCCGAACCGGTACCGGCCGCGTGCGGTACGCGTGCGAGGGCGAGTGCGGGGGCGGTGGCGAAGACCTGCCCGAGGCCGAGGAAGCCGATGCCGACCAGGCCCAGGGCCCACACCCGGTTGAGATTTCCGGTGGCGGTGACGAGCAGGGCGAGGGCGCTCGACATCAGGAGCACGGCCAGTCCGACCTTCAACAGAAGCCGAGAGCCGTAGCGGCTGACGAGCCGGGCCGCAGCGGCACTGGAGACGGTGGCGGTGAGGGCGCCGGCGGAGAAGGCCATGGATGCCTCGCCGACGCTGAAGCCCAGAACGTTCTGCAGCAGGAAGGGGGAAGCGGCGATGTAGCAGAACAGGGTGGCGCTGGCGAAGCAGAAAGCAAGTGTGTGGCCGAGGTAGAGGCGGTCGGTCAGGACCGAGACGGCGGCCTTGAGCGTGGTCCGGATGCCGCGGGCGTGTCGGTGTTCGGCGGGCAGGCTCTCCGGAACGAGGAGCAGCGCGGCCAGGAACATGAGCGCGGTCGCGCTGGCCAGCACCCAGAAGACCGTGCGCCAACCGCCAGGACCGTTCACTATTGCCCCGCCGGCCAGCGGCGCCACGATGGGGGCGATGCCGCCCAGGGCCATCAACATGCCGAAGATCCTCGTGGCGGCCGTGCCGGACGCGGTGTCTGAGACCACGGCCCGGCCGACGACTACGGCTGCAGCCCCGCTGAATCCCATGAGGAACCGCAGGACGGTCAGGAGTTCGAGCGAGGGGGCGACGGCGCACAGCGCCGTGACCAAGGTGCAGATGCCGGTTCCTAAGAGGATCGGCTTCCGGCGTCCGTACCGGTCGGAGAGGGGGCCGAGTACCAGTTGACCGGCGGCGAGCCCGAAGAGGAACGCGGTGAGGGTGAGTTGGACGCCGGCGGCGTCCGTGGACAGGTCCCGGGCCATGGCCGGAAAGCCCGGGAGGTACATGTCCGTGGACAGTGGGATCACGAAGGACAGCAACGCGAGGGTCGCGGTCAGGCGGCCCGGCGGGGACGGGGGCGCCGGCTTCGGCACCGGCTGGCCGGCTTGGCTGGGGGCATGGGAGGTCACGGTCGCTCCGGGGAAGGAGGGGCAACAAGGCGAGTTGACTATAGATATATATCTATAGGAAAAGCTAGGATGGGAGGGTGACCAAGGGCGATGACGAACTCCACGACCATGCGCTGCTGCGTGAAGCCAGGCAGCTGACCCCCGCGGTCTATGCCCTCGCTCGTGTCCTGCGGCTACGAGGGGTCGGCGAGGCGGGGCTGCTTCCGCTACCGCCGTCGGACCTGGAGGTTCTGCGCTATGTGCTGGAATCCCCGGGCACAGGAACGGGCGAACTCGCGCGCGAACTCGGGCTGCACGGGAGCAACGTCAGCACCACCGTGCGGGGCCTGGTAGCCCAGGGCTTGATCCGGCGCGAGACCGATCCCCACGACCGTCGAGCCGTTCAGCTGTATCCGACGCTGGATGCCCAGCACGGAATGGCTCGGATCGAGAATGCCTGGGCCGCCTTGTTCGCCGACGCCCTGGCCGCGCTGTCCGCCGACGACCGTGCCGCACTCGCCGCCGCGACGCCCGCGCTGCGAGCACTCGGCTCCACTTTGCGAGCCCTCCGCCGCGACTGACAGTGCTCCGGCCGCCCAGCTCACCGCACCGCGAACACCCTTGGCAAGGCGGGACGTTAGCCGTCGGCCGGCGTATGAACATGAAGAAGAGGGCTCCCACGTCCAGCCGGTGGAGCCGTTGCTGGTCGCGGAGGCCGAGGTCGACGTGCCTCTTGATACTGCGGTCCACAGGCACCCGGTGCGACTCCTGCGGGCACCGCGAGGATCTGACGCCCGCCGACGTACCTCCCTGGTGGCGCAGCATTTGAGGGGCTTGCTCGTTCACGAGTCTCGGGGCTCGGCGGGCCGGGCGAATGGAACGATCACTGCGGAGGAACGGGTGTGCTGGGCCCGCAGAGCAGCATTCTCGGCAGCGAGCGCGGCGATGACCGTGGCTGCGGCGTCGACCTGGTCCTGAAGTTGGCGCCGGTGGGCCCGGCCAGTGGTGAGCTCGGCGCGCAGCGCGGTGAGTTCCCGGTGGTGGGTGCGTTCATGTGCGGCGGCGGGACTGTCTGTGAGGCGGTTGTTCCAGGCCGCAAGGCATTGCATTGCCTGATCCAGCAGAATCGGCGTAGCCCGCGGGACACGGCGCCGCTCCAGCAGAACGCTCAGCTCCTTGCGTTCCAGACCCGCGACGTCGCCGACCTTCCACACCTTGCGCGTATCCGTTGCGCGGTCTGTACGTCGGCGCGGAGTCCATCAGGAGATCGTGGTCCGCCAGGACGCGCCGAGATCCGCGAGCTGCCCACGAAGTACGCCGCGCTGCTCCTCCAGGTCCTGCGAGGCCGGCGACAGGAGATAGACGTTGCCGCGGTACAGGCGGAACCCGATACGCTCCCACCCCTGAGTGATCTTGGCGTTCACGCGGTCCCACTCCGACCTGTCCGTCAGACGTTGACTGCTGAGGTCGGCGATGCCGGGCGAGCAGGCAGTGGCCCTGCAGCCGACCATGAGCCGGTGGATCGCCTCGCAGCCGAGTACGGCCGCCAAGCCGTGCCCGCGCCAACGGGGGATCCAGGGTCACTCGGTCCATGACGAGCAGCGCGGGTGCGGGGGCTGTCCGCGCCAGGCGTCGGCCTGCGCGCCGACCGACCACCACCCAGGCCGACGCCTTGAAGCACGCCGCCGCCCGCGCTCTCGCCGTCGTTATCTGGCCATGCCTGCCATGTACCCCCGTAGGCCGCTGGCGCCATCGCGGGCCCGTCGGCCGCCCTCGTACCCTCCTGTCACACTCGTCCCCGACCGTTGCGCGGAAGCTCAAACGGCCAGGAACGGCTTGATTGTGCGAACGAGTTCCTCAGGGTGATCGAACTGCGGTGTGTGCGTGCCCGGGGTCCGCAGCAGCTCGGTCCCGAGGTGGGCGGTGAGCCAGGTGGCGACCTCGTGGAAGAAGTCCGGGGAGTCCTCGCTGATCAGGGCTCGGGTGGGCGCGGTGATGCCGGCGAGCGCCGCATCGTCTGGGCAGTACGGCTCGAACTTTCCCATCTCGACGCCGAAGAGCGTCTCGCCGTTCGCGAGCATCCTCTGGCGTAGCCCCGGCTCCATCTGCTCCCAGTTGACGTCGCCGGCGGCCCACCGCATGAAGCGTTCGACGGCCGCCTCAGGACCTCCGGCGGCCATGCCTGCTTCGACGATCGCCCCCACGGCGGCCTGGACCTCGCCCGGATTCTTCACCACGGACAGCAGTGGGGGTTCGTGCAGTACCGCGCTACGGACGACGGCGAGGTGGCGGACGAGCAGGTCCAGGGCGAGGATGGCCCCATAGCTGTTGCCGTACACGGCAGCGGGAGCGAGCCCGAGCACGGTGAGCAGGGCGGCCGCGTCGTCCGCCTGCTCGGCCACCGAGGTCGTTTGCCACCCGGCGGGACGCGGACTGCGCGAGTTGCCCCGTCGGTCGTAGCTGAGCACAGTGAACTCGTCGGCGAGCAAGCCCGCGACCCGGTCGAAGTTGCCGGCATCGCCGCCCGCACCGGCGATCAACAGCACCGACGGACCGGTGCCGCGCAGCTCGTAGTAGATGTCCGTCCCGTTGACGGCAACCGACGGCATGGCTTCCTCCTTCGCTCGGCGCGGGTCTTCCCGTCTTGCGCTCGGATACTTCCGGTCCGGCCACCCGTGCGCATCGGACACGGCGCGCGGTGTCGCCTGCGGGTGGGCGTGTCGAGCGGCTGAACGGGGGCCGCCGCGTTGCGGCCCCGAGCGGGCGCAAGACCTACTACCGCATCAGCAACCCTGTGGTGCGGTGCCGTGGCGCACCTTTTGATTCCGCTCCGCGCCGCGCGCCGCACCGACGGGCCTGGTGGGGGGAGCCGTCGATCACCGCCCGGGACCGTCCAGCTTCCCGGCACGGTGCAGCTCGGTCAGCAGCACCTGGTGCAGCCGGTCCCACACCCCGACCTCGTGCCGGCCCGCAGCCAGCACGTCATCCCGGACCCGAAGCCGAGCTCCTGCGGCAGCCACTCTCACTGGATCCCCGTGTGCAGCACGAACAGGATGCCCTGCAGGCAACCACGGTCGTCCAGTGGCAGCCGGCCGGGATGGCGCGCACGCCGCTGCCTGACCGGCAGTAACGGCTCGATCCGCCCCCACAGGTCATCCGGCACCATCCACGGACGTTCCCCTTCCCCATCACTCGTGCAACGAGCCAGCCAGGAAGGGGATATGGCTACGACGAGGCCTTCTATTAGGCGCTCCAACTCCCGCAACTGACGGCCTGGAAAATAGGGTGCGGTCGGCTGAGCTGGGGTGATAGGCAAGCGATGTGACAGAGAGTCTTGAGTATTCCGGCCTGCTGCAGCTGATCGACGAGCGGTCGGCCGCGTTCCGGAGTGCGGTTGCCGCCGCCCCCAGCCTTGACGCGCCGGTGCCGTCCTGCCCCGAGTGGACGTTGTTCGATCTGGTGCAGCACCTGGGTACGGGCCAGCGCTGGTGGGCCGCGATCGTCGCCGCGGGCCCGGCCGAGGCTCCGCCGGCCAAGGATGCCGCGGAGGTGCCGCGCGAGCTCGAGGCGTTGCTGGCCTGGTACGCCAAGTCGAACGAGCTGCTGCTGAGTGCGCTGCGCGAGGCTGGCCCGGAGCGCGAGTGCTGGGCGTGGTGGGGCGCCGGCGTGTCGCCGGCGAACGCCTGGGGCGTTGCCCGGCGGCGTGTGCACGAGGTGCTGGTGCACACCTACGACGCCCAGCTCGCCGCAGGCGCCGTGCAGCCGATGCCGGCGGACGTCGCGATCGACGGCGTGGCCGAGTTTCTCGACACCTGCAACTCCACCCCGGCGGCCTGGCCGCACGAGGCCGCCACCATCCACTACCACGCCACCGAGGGCTGCTCCTGGCTCCTCACGCTGGACGGCACCGGCGCCTGGCCCGCACCCCTCGCGGACGACGCCGCGCCCGCCTCCGCTTCGGCCACGGGCACGGCCGAGCAGCTGCTCCTCTTCGTCTGGGGCCGCCTCACGCTGAACGACCTGAAGATCGAGGGCGACCAGCAGGTGTTCGAGCAGCTGATCGCCTGGGAGCCCGAGGAGTAGCCAGTCAATACCGCCAGCGGACGGCCTCGATGACGTCCGCGTCGGTGAACATCGCGAACAGCCCCGCTTCCGCGCGGCGGACGGCCAGTGCGGCCTCGTACAGCTCGGGCCCGAGCGCCTCCCGCAGCACTGCCGACTCAGCCAGGAAGGGGATATGGCTACGACCAAGCTTTCCGTTAGGTGCTCTTGGCCTCCAACGCCTTCACGCTGATCTGCTCCCCGCGCGCGCGGGGATGATCCCGTGGACGACACACTCCTTACGGTCAACATCCACTGCTCCCTGCGCCCGCGGGGACGGTCCCGCTTTCCGGCCGCGGTCCTGGATGCCTGACCTGCTCCACCCACGGGATGGTTCCCGGTGGCCGAGTCCGGTGGCGGCCCTGGTCTGCTCCCCGCGCCCGCGGGGATGACCCGTGCTACACGACTCACGGCCGTTCACCCCCTGCGGCTCCCCGCACACGGGCCGCGCCACTGGCGGGTGAAGACCAGGCCTTCGGGCGGCTGGTCAGGGTCGAGCCAGGCCGCGAGAGAGCCGTGGTTGCCCACAGCGGCCGACAACAGGATGAGCCGTGGTGGGGCACGGCAGTGCCTGGCAGAACGCCAGTAGTCCCTCCAGGACGAAGCCGCGCTCATCGTGGGCCGAGCAACCTGAAAAGTTATAGGAACACCAGATGTCGAGGGCCTTCTAACCTTCCTGTAACCGCTTGCAGGATTACTGGCTGGGGGTAAGAGCGTGAACTCTGTTCGGCGGCAGTTGAGATGAGGCGGCTTATCGAATCTCATCAACGGAGGGATCGCTCGAGATCCCTTGAGTGAAACGGGGAGACCATGAGAATTCGACATACCCTCGCGGCCGGGGCGGCTCTGGCCGTCAGCACCGTAGGCCTGGTGGCGGTGGGCACCACCAGCATGTCGGCTGCCAGGCTGACAGTCTGCACTTCGGACAAGAGCTACTCGCAGTAGTCCTCAATCCTCAACGCCAAGAGCTCTGTCTACCTGTCGGTTGTCAAGGGGCCGTCGGTGAATTGCAGCCTGATGGTGGGTAATTCGGGCGCCGGGGTGAAGACCCTCCAGAAGTCGCTCAACTTCTGCACGGGGCTGACGATTGACGGGAGCTACGGCGCCAAGACCCGCGATGCGGTAATGAAGGTGCAGTCGGAGCGAGGGGAACTGCGGCCGGCGTGCACGGTCCACAAACCCGCAGGGCGATGAAATGGAAGGTCGATTCCTTCACCGACAATACGTCCGGGTCTGAGTGCAGGATGGTCAAGGACAAACTCGGATTCCAGGTGCTACAGGGTGGCAGGACGTGCCGTGAGTTCGGGCAGGCACGGTCTCGCTCGGTTCGCATGGGGCTCGACAACGACATGACATGACAACCGGCACCGCGCCTGCTCTGCTGTCCGGATACCACTGCCAGGCAATGGACGTGACGTCATGTCACTCGTGAGACGGGGCCTGCCGCCGCCTGACCGGTGCGCGCTTCGCTCACACGCGGCCTGGTCACTTTCGAGTCCGGCGCGGAGGGATCTCGTTTCCGCGTGCTGGAGCTGGTACGGACTCACTGCATGAGGCAGCAACTCGCCGCTGTGGTGTGAATTCCTGTCACTTCATCTGCCGCTGATAGGGCCGGCGGACGGTCATTAGGGTTTCCCGGGTCGTCACCACAGCGAACTGGTCTCGGAGGATTTCATCGTGCGTGTACTTGGATTCAGTGGAATGCATAACAGTGTTGAGTTCAAGCAGAGTGAACTGCCTGACCTCGACAGCCGGAGCTACCGGATTGTTCAAGGTCTGGACGCCGCAGCAGCCCTGGTTGACGACCGGGGAGTAGTGGCTGCCGCTGCGGAGGAGCGCTTCACCGGCGAGAAGGCAACGGGGGCATTCCCCGCTGAGGCCATCGCTTACTGCTTGGAACGTGGCGCGATCGACATGTCCGAGGTCGACCGGGTCGCCTTCGGGTTCGACTACCGGCGCTCGGAGCGATTCGAGGCCGACGCATTCACGCGGAAGCGGTTCCAGGAGGTGTATTCCGCGGACGCCAGGCGTCTGCCGCTGCGCGAGTGCTGGCCCCAACTCGACTGGGACGAACGGTTCGTTCCTGTTCCGCATCATCATGCCCACGCGGCGAGCGCGTACTACCTCAGCGGCTACCCGGAAGCACTGGTCCTGGTTGCCGACGGCATGGGCGAGACGGAGAGCACGACCGTCTTTCGTGCCGAGGACGGAGAGCTGTCGGTGCTCAGCCAGATCCCCGCCCTGCATTCGTTGGGGACGCTGTACGGCGCTGTCACGCTGTATCTGGGCTTTGAGTTCGCGATGGACGAGTACAAGGTGATGGGGCTGGCCCCGTACGGCGACCGGAACCGCTACGCGGGACAACTGGACCGGCTGGTCTGCCTCGGCAGTCAGGGAACCTATACGGTGCCGCTGCTGGCAGAGAACCGCGGGTGGCTGGAGCACGAGACACACGCGGGCGCGCTGCGGGCGCTCACCGAGCTGTTCGGCCCGCCGCGGCAGCCCGGAGCCATGACGGAACAGCGGCACATGGATGTGGCCGCCGCGGTGCAGACCGTACTGGAGCGGACCCTGCTGCATGTCGTGCGGCACTTCACTGCGGAGACCGGCCTGCGCGATCTATGCCTGGCCGGCGGGGTGGCGCTCAACTGCACGGCCAACGGGCTGCTGGCGCGCAGCGGACTGGTCAAGCGGATCTTCGTGCAGCCGGCATCCGGGGACGACGGGACCGCGCTGGGCGCCGCACTGTACGTACGGGCCCAAGAGGGGACGGCACACACGACCAGAATGGGTATGCCCTACTGGGGCCCTGAGTTCAGTTCCGAGGCGATCGAGAAAGTCCTGGAAAGCGAGCCGGACTGCACGGCCCGGAAGTCCACACCGTCCGATGTGATACGCCAGACCGCACGGAATATCGCCGAGGGAAGAGTGGTCGCCTGGTTCCAGGGGGCCATGGAATTCGGTCCGCGTGCGCTCGGTAACCGCAGCATTCTGGCCGACCCCCGAGGGCCCGGGATGCGTGACCATCTCAATTCAGTGGTCAAACAGCGCGAGGACTTCCGCCCCTTCGCTCCCGCGGTACGTCAAGAGGATGTCCATCGATTCTTCGATGTGGTGGAGGGCGACGAGGCCCGGTATGCGCACATGCTGTTCGTGGTCCGCGTGAAGGAACAATTCCGGGAGCTCTTGCCCGCGGTAACCCATGTGGACGGCACCGCACGAGTGCAGGTGGTTCGTCGGGAGGACAACGAGCGGTTCTGGGAACTGATCGGTGCCTTCGGTGAAATCACCGGCATTCCCGTCCTGCTGAACACCTCCTTCAACCTCCGTGGCCAGCCCGTGGTGATGGACCCGACCACCGCGCTGGACACCTACCTCCGGTCCGAACTCGATCACCTGGTGCTCTGTGACCACCTGGTGGTGCGCAATGCCGGCTGATCCGCTGCACACGGCCGTTCCGCACGACCTTCCCACCCCCGTCGTGCCGCAGTTCTTTCACGACGTATGTGAGATCACCGGTCCGGACACGCTGCGGATGCCACTGGCGGCCTGCCTGGCCGCGGTCTTGTCCGGCTACACCGGCCGTGCTGAACTCGCCGTCGATGCCCAGCACTTCAGCGTCAAGCCCGCTACGACGCTCCTAGAGCTCGCCGTTACCGCATCCCCTGGTGGCAGGGGTGTGGACGGCGGGGTGCCGCAGGACAGTGCGGCGGTTGAGGCCCACCGCGGTGCCGGCCTTCTCCTGCGGTGGGCTCCCGGCTCACTCTCGGCCGACTACGACACCGACCGCTACTCCCGCGGGCGCGTGGATCAGGTCCTGTCGGACGTCCGCAGGGTCCTCACCGCGGACCTCGGCACCACTGTCGCGGAGCTGAACATCGCCCCCCTGTCTGTCGCCGCCGACCCATCAGACGAGGCACTGGTCAAGAAGGGGCCGGTCCCACTCGAAGGGCCGGTGGAGCAGGCTGTTGCCGAGGTGTGGTCCCAGTTCATCGAGGTGATTGGCCCATCGGAGATCGGCAGGGACGACAACTACTTCGCCTTGGGCGGCGACTCTCTGTCGGCCATCCGGGCCACCAACCGACTGAGTGAGCATTTCGGGCTGGATCTTCCCAAACAGCTACTCTCGACCTCGCCCACCCCTCGCGAGGTGGCCGCGGTGATCCGGGCCGTCGGTACCACGGCGCGTCAAGGGGATACCGAAGGCCCAGTGGCACACTCCGAGGACACCCCGCTGCCGGTCTCCGCGGCTCAGGAGGCGGTGTGGCTGTTCGAACAGTGGCAGCCGGGGACCACCGCGTACCACGTTCCCTGGGCCATCGAGCTGACCGGCGCCCTGGCCCGGGAGCGACTGCGAGGGAGCCTGGAGGCCGTGGTCGGGCGGCACTCCGTGCTGCGCACCGCGTTTCATGACCGGGACGGCTGTGTGGAAGCCGTACCGGTGCGGCAGGCAGAGGTGCCCTGGACGGAACACGACCTCACTCCGGCGGCGACCGGTCCGGGCGACCCCGAGGCCGTGATGGCCCAGCTGATCGCCGAGCCGTTCGACCTGAGCCGGGCCCCGCTGCTCCGCGCCGACCTGTTGCGGCTCTCCGCCCAACACCACATTCTGCTGCTGACCTTCCACCATTTGCTCCTGGACAGTGGATCGCTGGAGATTCTGCTGCGGGAACTGGCGGCCGGCTACGACGCGCGGGAACTGCCGGAACTTCGGCTGCAGTACCGCGATGTCGCCGACTGGCAGCAGCAGGCAGCCAGCAGGCAGCACGTGGCCGACGCGACGGCGTACTGGCGCCGTGAACTGGCAGACGCCCCCGCTCCCCTCGAACTCCCCGGCTGCAGACACCGCACAGGCCCGCCCGACCACGCTGGGGACTCGGTGACATGGGCGCTGGACGACGAGCTGACGCACTCCGTGCGCACGCTGGCCCAGCGGCTCGGCGTGACCTCGTACACCGTGCTGTTCACCGCCTTCCAATCGCTGCTGTACCGGATTACTGGCCAGGACGATCTGGTGCTCGGCACCGCAGTCAGCACCCGGGACCGCACCGAGTGCGAAGGGCTCATCGGGCCGTTCTTCGCCACCATGCCCGTTCGCACGAGAGTCCACGGAGACCAGTCCTTCGTGGATCTGGTACGGCAGACCCAGCAGCGAACCACCGCTGCCTTCGCCTGGAAGGACGTACCGTTCCACACTCTGCACACCGGTCAGGGCGCGGCATACCAGATTCTGTTCGAAGTGAGCCGACCGGCAGTGGTCCCACCGCCGACCGGGCTCAGCTGGAACTATCGTCTGCTGAACCCCGCCGCCACCAAGCTTGACCTGATCTTCACGCTGAGCGACCACGGCACATCGTTGGGCGGTGCCGTCACCTATGCCACCGACCGCTACGACCGGTCCACGGCCGAGCGACTGACACGTGAATACCCCCGCCTGCTGGCCGCCGCCTGCGCCACGCCACGGCAGCCGCTCAACGCCTGGGAATACGACGCGCCGGGTGACCTCGCGCACGAGGACGGAACCGGTGGCGACGGCGATCCGTCACGCACTGTCCTGACTCGGCTGTGGGCGGAAGTCCTCGACATCCCGGCCGATGACATCGGTCCGCACAGTGACTTCTTCGGTCTCGGCGGCCGCTCCCTCGACGCCGTCCGGCTCAACTCCCGGCTGCGCAAGACGCTGCAGGTGACCGTGGCTCCCGCACAGCTCTTCCGGGCCGCGGACTTCAATGCCCAGCTCGATGTGATCCGCCGCCATGCCACTGCCCCAGACGCGCTCCACCGCCGGGCGTCCCTCGTGCTCACCGCGTGGGATCTACGCCCCGAAGAGCGCCACACGCTGACCGAAAGGCGACCCCATGTCTGAGCCCCACGGATCCGATGTCAGGTTCACCGAGGAAGAACTCCGCTCCTTCCTGTTGGAAGAGGCATCAACGGGTTCCCTGGCACAGCCTGGTGCGACCCTCACGAAGGCGCCGCTGTCCTTCGCCCAGCGGAGTGTGTGGTTCTTCGAGCAGTGGAAGCCGGGCACCCCCACCTACAACGTCGGCAACGCCTTCACCGTCGAAGGGCCGCTCGACGGTCAGCTTCTGGAGCGTGCCCTGCACGAGGTCGTCCGGCGGCATCCCGCGCTACGCACCGGATTCATCAACCGTGACGGCGAGTCCGTACAGGTAGTCAGTCCCACCTCTGCCGTGCCATTCCAGCACCGCGACCTGACCGACCTGCCCCCCGAACAGCGCGCCGACGCGGCAGGCTCGCTGGCTGATGACGAAGTACGCCGCCCATTCGCCCTGCAGCAGGGGCAACCCCTGCGTGCGCTGCTGGTGAGACTGGCCGATGAGCGACATCTGCTGGTCCTGACGGTGCACCACATGGTGTGCGACGGACTGTCCATGGGGCTGCTGCTGCGCGATCTCGAGCTGAGCTACCGGGTGCTGCTGTCCGGACAGGAAGCCGCGCTGCCCCCGGCACCCGGCTACGCCGACTACGCCGCCTGGGAGCAGCGGAGCTGGGAGTCGGGGGCGTCGGCCGACGGGCTGGGGTACTGGCTTCGACAGCTCGACGGCGCACCCGAGGTCACCTGCCTCCCACCCTCCCGGCCTCGCCCCGCTGAGCAGACCTTCCGCGGCGAGACGCTGGTGGTCGACGTCGGCGAACGGCTGGCCGGTCTGGTCCGGAAGCAGGCCCCCGCTCTCCGGACCACCCCATTCGGCCTGATGTTCACCGCGTTCAGTGCCTTCGTCGCCCGCTACACCGGGCAGGAGGACGTCGTTCTGGGCACGCCCATGGCCATTAGGGACGCTGGAGGTTCCGGGTTCGACCCTCAGGAGATGGTCGGCCCGCTGATCAACACCGTACCCCTGCGCGTCGATCTTTCCGGCAACCCGGCCTTCCGGGAGCTGCTGCCCCAGGTGCGTAACGCCGTCGCCGAGGCTCAGGAGCACGTCGGAGTTCCCTTGGAACGCATCGTCGAGGCACTGCACCGGCAGCGGGTGCTGAGCCACAGTCCGGTGTTCCAGGTGGTCTTCGGCCACCAGGAGGAGCCCATCGGCGGCTACCGCCTGGGGGACGCCGAAGTGACTGCAGCACAGGCCGAGCGCGGCACCGCCAAGTTCGACATGACGTGGAACGTCATCACCGCCGGCAGGACCCGGATCGAGCTGGAATACAGCACCGACCTGTTCAACCGGGAAGCGGCGGAGGCGATGACAGCCGACTACCTGCGGCTCCTTGAGGCTTTTCTGACAGACCCAGCGGTCCGGATCGGCCAGATACCCCTGGTCGACGCCGATGCCCTGGCACCGGTGCGCCGCTCGCGCCCCGATCGGAACACCGATCGAGGTCTTCACGAGAGGGTGGCCGACTGGGCATCTCGCACCCCGGACGCGGTTGCGGTGACCGACGGCGACCAGAACATGACGTATGCCGAACTGGAACTACGTGCCTCTATGGTGGCCCGACGGCTGAGGGCCGCCGGAGTGCGGCCGGGCGCGCTGGTGGGCGTGGCACTCCCGCGCAGCGCCGACCTGGTGGCCGCGCTGCTCGGCGTCCTCAAGGCCGGGGCTGCCTACGTGCCGATGGATCCCGACTACCCGGCCGAGCGGCTGCGCTTCCTGCGTGAGGACGCCGGTGTCCAAGTCGTCGTCTCCTGTGGCGCCGTGCTGGACCGACTGCCTCCTGGCGACGCGCAGGTTCTGGATATTCACGCCGAGCACACCGCCGAGGGCGACGGCGGCGGGGACTGCAGCGTCAGCCCAGAAACCCTGGCATATGTCATCTACACGTCCGGATCCACAGGCCGCCCGAAGGGCGTGGCGGTCACGCACCGCAACGTCACCCGACTTCTCTCCGTCCTCGAGGACACGTACTCCTTCTGCTCCTCCGACGTGTGGCCGCTGTTTCACTCCTACGCCTTCGACATGTCAGTGTGGGAGATGTGGGGTGCGCTGCTGCACGGCGGCCGACTGGTCATCGTGAGCTACCCCGTGAGCCGTTCCCCACACGATCTGCTGGCCCTGCTGGCCCGCGAGCGGGTGACCGTGCTCAACCAGACACCGTCTGCGTTCCGTGCGCTGGAGGTGGCAGAGGCCGAAGCCCCCACCACGCTGGACCTACGGCTCGTGACCTTCGGCGGTGAGGCACTGGACCTGTCGAGCGTCAGGAGGTGGTTCATCCGGCACGGCTCGGACACACCACGCCTGGTGAACATGTACGGGATCACCGAGACCACGGTGCATTCCACATGCCATCCACTCAGCGGGAAGGACACCGAGGGGGGCGCCAGTCCCATCGGGACGCCGATCCCGGATCTCGCCATCTATGTGCTGGACCGCTGGGGCAACATCGTCCCGCCGGGTGTGGTGGGCGAGATGTACGTCGCCGGTGCCGGGGTAGCCAGGGGCTATCTGGACCGGCCCGGGCTTACCGCGGAGCGCTTCATAGCCTGTCCGTTCGGGGAACCGGGCGAGCGCATGTACCGCAGCGGAGACCTCGCCCAGTATCGCCCGGACGGATCACTGGAGTATCTCGGACGCAACGACGACCAAGTCAAGGTCCGCGGCTTCCGGATAGAGACCGGCGAGATCGAGGCCGTGCTCGAGGAGCACCCGGCCATCCACAACGCGGTGGTGCTAGCCCGGCGGGAGGAGGGCGATCCCAGCTCCCGGCTGGTCGGTTATGTGACGGTCGACGAACCGGATGCCGCCCGCCTCAACAGCAGTGAACTGCGCGCCTATCTGGGCGAGCGGCTCCCGGAGCACATGGTCCCGCACGTCTTCATGGTCCTGCCGGAATTCCCGGTCACCGCCAACGGCAAGGTGGACCGGGCGGCGCTGCCGGTCCCCGACGGGTTCTGGCGCGACCTGTCCCAGCAGTACATCGCCCCCTGCACTCCGGCCGAGATTGTGCTCTGCGAGGTGTGGGCGGAGGTCTTGGGCCTCGACCGGGTCGGCGCCCAAGACAACTTCTTCGACCTCGGCGGGGACTCGATCCGCAGCCTGCAGGTGATCGGCCGGGCCAAGGAACGCGGTTGGGAGTTCTCCCTCCAGGATCTCTTCCGTACCCCGGTGGTCAGCGACATCGCCGCCCGCGCCCGCAGCATCGCTCGGGTGTCCACCGCCCGTGCACGGGAGCCGTTCCGTCTGATCAGCGACGCGGACCGGGAGCTGCTTCCGGCCGGTGTCACGGATGCCTACCCGGTCTCCACCCTCCAGGCAGGCATGGTCTACCACATGGAACGGGACCCTGAGAATCTGCCGTTCCACAACGTCAACAGCTGGCATCTGAAGGCTGTCTACGACGCCGACCGGTTCGCCCAGGCGCTGCAGGACGTCATCGACCGGCACCCGATGCTGCGTACCTCCTTCGACTTCGCAAGCTACTCCGAGCCGCTCCAGATGGTGCATGCGAGCGCCTCGATGTCACTGGTGGTGGAGGATCTTTGCGGGCTGTCAGAGGCCGAGCAGGAAGCCGTCATCCAGGAGAGATTCCACAAGGAGCGGCTGCGTCCCCTGGAGCTGTCTCAGGCGCCACTGTTGAGGGGCATTCTGCAGCGCCGTACCGAGGACACTTTCCAGTGGACCCTGGTCGAGCACCACGCGATCCTCGACGGCTGGAGCATGTTCACCCTCCAGGCAGAGCTGTTCGAGCGCTATCTGCAGCTGTTGGAGGACCCGAACGCAGCGCCCGCCACAGAGCCCCGGACAACCTTTGGTGAGTTCATCGAGGCCGAACGTGAGGATGTCGCGTCACTGGAGGCGCAGAAGTTCTGGGCCAAGCACTTGGCGGGCTATCAGCCTGCCGTGCTGCCACGCTGGCCCGACACTGAGCACACCCCGAAGGAGGACCAGGACATCGACCAGAGCGGGAATCCCGCCGGCGACATGCGCGACCGACAGTTCACGTCGACGCTGGAGGCAACGCACCGGTCCCTTGAACTGATCCTGCCCGAAACGACCGTGGCTCAACTGCACACTCTCGCGGCCAAGCTCGGGGTGCCCGTCAAGTCGGTCATGCTGGCCGCCCATCTCAAGGTCATCGGTCTTGCCACCGGACAGACCGACGTGGCCAGTGGGCTCACTTCCAACGGCCGCCCAGAGGACATCGACAGCACCCAAGTGATCGGCATGTACCTGAACACGCCCCCGCTCCGCGTCGATCTCGTTGGTGGTAGCTGGGCTGATCTCATCCGGCGGGTTTACGACGCCGAGATAGAGATGTTGCCCCATCGGCGCTATCCGCTGGCCAACATCCAGCGGGACAATGGTGGCCAGGAGCTGTTCGACACCAGTTTTGTCTATCTGCACTTCCACGTCCTGGGCGAGGCGCTGAAGAGCGGCGTCTCCTACCTCAGCAGCGGAGTGGCGCACCAGGCAGACTACCGGGCCGAGCCCACTAACTACGCGTTGTCCACTGGCATCACCCGCGACCCCGTCTCCCTGCGGACGCTGCTGCGCATGGACTACTACACCGCGAAGATCTCCGACGCCCAGGCCAGGAGCATCCAGGCGCTGTATGCCACGGTACTGGAGGCGATGCTTGCGTCGGGCGACCTGCATGAGTCATTCTCCCCGGTCAGCGGCGCCGAGCGGCAGCGGATCCTCACGGAGTGGAACGGGCCTGCCCGGGAGTACCGCACGGACCGCTGTGTGCACGAGCTGTTCGAGGAGCAGGCGCGTCGCACTCCCGAGGCCATTGCGGTGACCGACGGCACTACCGAACTGAGTTATGCCGAACTGAACCGTCGCGCCAATCGGCTTGCCCACTGGCTGCGGGATCAGGGCGCGGGTCCGGAGAAGGTCGTCGCTGTGTGCAGCCACCGCGACGCCCAGCTTCCCGTGTTGCTGCTCGGAGTGCTCAAGGCCGGCGCGGCCTATCTTCCGGTAGACCCGCAACACCCCTCCGACCGCTTGGAGTACGTACTGCACGACGCGGGAAGCACGCTCGTGCTGACCCGGGACGCCACCGCGGACTCGGTCCCCGAAGGCCCCTGGCGGTCGGTCAACACCGACGCGCTTGCCGTGGGGCTGGCCGCCCAGCCGGAGGGCGACCTGGGTCGGATCAGCGATCCGGCGAACTTGATGTACGTCATCTACACATCAGGCTCGACCGGCCGTCCCAAGGGGGTGCTGGTACCGCACTCGGGCGTTGCCAACTACCTCGGCTGGTGCGAGGAGGAGTACGCCTCCCGCGGTACCGGCGGCGCGCCGCTCTTCTCCTCCATCGCCTTCGACATGGTGGTGCCCAACCTGTACACCCCGCTGATCCGCGGGGAGCGACTGTGCGTACTGCACGACTCGCTGGATCCGGTGGAGATGGCCGAGCAGCTCGCTCGGTGGGCACCGTACAGCTTCATCAAGATGACCCCCGGACTCCTGGAGATGCTCCAGGAGCTGCTGCCCCCGGAGCAACTCGGGAAGCTGGCGGCCACACTGGTCGTGGGAGCCGACGCCTTCCCGGCCCACACGCTGGCCAACTGGCGTGCGGACGATCAGGATTCCGTACTTCTCAACGAGTACGGCCCCACTGAGGCTTCCGTGGGCAACACCACCTACACGCCGGGCGTACACGGCCCGTACGCAGCACCAGGTGGCCTGGTGCCCATCGGCCGTGCCATCCCCAACACCACCATGTACGCGTTGGACAGCGCGCTCAGGCCGGTTCCGGTGAGAGTAACGGGCGATCTGTACATCGGCGGCGACTGCGTGGTCCGTGGCTACGCAGGGATGCCCGGCACTACCGCGTCGCGTTTCATTCCCGATCCCTTCAGCGCTACCCCCGGGGCCCGGATGTACCGCACGGGCGACCTCGGCCGGTGGCTGCCGAACGGCCAGCTGGAATTCCTGGGCCGTGACGACGACCAGGTCAAGGTGGACGGCTACCGCATCGAACTCGGTGAGGTGGAGGCCACGATGGCCGGTCACCCCGGCGTCCGGCAGGCGGTGGCGTCCGTGGTGCAGGGGGAGCAGTCCCGCCGTTTGGTGGGCTATTACGTACCGAAGGAACCCGGCAGCGGGAAAGGGCTGCGCGCGTGGCTGGCCGAGCGACTCCCCGCCTATCTGGTGCCCAGCGCGCTGGTGCCGATCGACCGGCTGCCGCTCAACTCGAACGGCAAGGTCGATCGCAAGGCGCTACCACATCCGCGCAAGGCCCCGGCTCAGACCTCTGAGGTCTACCAGATTCCGGAGACACCACTGGAAGAGCTGCTGGCAGCAGTCTGGAAGGAACTGCTGAGGGCAAAGCGCGTCAGCCGCTCGGACACGTTCTTCGGACTCGGTGGCGACTCGCTGCTCGCCACCCAGCTGAAGTTCCGCATCGAGCGCGAGCTGCGGATCACGGTGCCACTGGCGACCGTGCTGGGATCCGGCTCCCTACAGCAGATGGCAGCCGAACTGAGCGGGCAGATCCGCGAGGCGCACGGCGATGAGGTTACGGACCTGCTGCTGGGCACGGCTGTCGACAGGGCGGAAGGAGCGAGCAGTGAGTACTGATGTGTTCAGCGCCCTGAGCACGCTCTCGCCCGAACAGCAACGTCTGCTGCGGGAGCGCCTGGGCGGGCCGGCAGCAGATGCTGCTGCCTCGGGTGCCGGCCCCGGGGCGGCACTGATCGCTCGGCAGCGCCCGGAGCGGATCCCCCTGTCTTTCGCCCAACAGCGGCTGTGGTTCCTCAACCGCTTCGAGGAGCAGGACCTAGGCCACAACCAGATCTTCGCCGTCAGGCTTTCCGGACCGCTGGACCCGTCCGCCCTGGAAGCGGCGCTGGGCGATCTGGTGGAGCGGCACGAGATCCTGCGCACAGTGTATCCGGAGCTCGAGGGGTTACCACGGCAGCAGATCCTCGACGCGGCCCGCAGTCGCCCCCGGCTCGAAGTTCACTCGATCGTGGGCGCCGACGAGACCGGGCTGCGGCAGGCCATGGCGGAGGCCAATCTACCCTTCGACTTGACGGTTGATCCGCCACTGCGGGCCCGGCTGTTCGTTCTGGGGCCGACGGAGCATGTCTTTCATCTCCTTCTGCACCATGTCGCGACCGACTGGCTGTCCAACGGGACGCTGCGCAGCGATCTGTGGACCGCCTTCGCTGCGCGCCTCTCCGGTCGGCGGCCCCAATGGGCCCCGCTTGCGCTGCAGTACGCCGACTACGCACTGTGGCAGCGCGCCCGCCTCAGCGAGGAGGAGCCCGACAGCCTGTTGGCACGGCAATTGGCGTACTGGACCCGCGCATTGGCCGGTGCCCCGGCGGAACTCCGGCTGCCCTCCGACCGATCTTGGTCCGCGACCACCGGGACGGGCGGGGAGTCTCACCAAGTACGGTTCGATGCCCGGCTGCATGATCGACTGGCTGCGCTGGCCCGGCGGAACGACGCGACGCTGTTCATGGTTCTGCATGCCGCAGTGGCCGCGTTGTTGACCCGGCTCGGCGCCGGCACGGACATCCCGCTGTCCAGCCCGATCGCCGACCGTTCGGAGGCGGCACTCGACGGGGTGGTGGGGTTCTTCGTCAACACACTGGTGCTTCGGGCCGAGACCGCGGGCGCTCCCAGTTTCCGGGAGTTACTGGACCGGGTGCGGAGAACCGCCCTGGCGGCGTACGCACATCAGGACATCCCGTTTGAGCGGGTAGTCGACGCGATCAATCCCGAGCGTGTCTCGGGCAGGCACCCTTTCACGCAGGTGAGCATCAGCCTCGAGGGGACCACGGCCGCCGTGGATGATCTGCCGGGGCTGTGCGTCCAGCAGGTGCCCACGACGACCGGATCCATCAATTTCGATCTGTTGTTCTCGTTCGTCGAGCACCATGACGAGGACGGCGGCCCTGCTGGCCTGGACCTCGAAGTGGGCTACAAGAGTGGACTGTTCGAGCCGTACACCATCCAGGCGATGACCAGGCGGCTGGTACGGCTACTCACCGCGGTGGCAGCGGACTGCGAGCAGTCGATCACCGACATCGAGCTGTCCACTGCGGAGGAGCGGCACCAGGTCCTCACTGCCTGGCAAGGACCCGAGGCTCCTGTCCCGGACGTCTCGGTGCCCGCTCTCTTCCGGGCCCAGGCCACCCGTACACCCGATGCCATCGCCCTGTCTGACGCACACCAGAGCTGGACCTACGCACAACTGGACACCTGGAGCGACCAGATAGCCCACTCACTCACTGGCCAGGGCATACAAGCAGAGGACCGGATCGGGCTTCTCATGGAACGCTCGCCCGCCACCGTGGCTGCCCTCCTGGCCGTCCTCAAGACCGGCGCTGCCTACCTCCCACTGCGCAGCACCGACCCCGCGGACCGGATCCATCACATCGTCCTGCAGGCCAACCCGCGGATCATTCTCGTCGATTCCACCGCCACCCACCTCACTGGCACACTTCCGGCTCGGGTCCACACCCTCGACGGCCGGTCCGCAGACGGTACCGACGCCCCGTCGGCGGCACTGCCCGACCCACACCCCGATCAGCTGGCCTGCGTGATGTACGCCTCCGGAGCGACCGAGCCCACTCGAGGTATCGCGGCCACTCACCGCAACATCACCGACTTCGCCACCGACCACCGCTGGACCAATGGCACACACCAGTGCGTCCTGTTCCACTCCCCGCTCGCATTCGACATCTCCACGTACGAACTCTGGGTCCCGCTTCTCGCCGGAAGCCGAGTCCATGTCGCAGCCCCCGGCGAACTCGCTCTGCCCACCCTGATGCGGACGTTGAAGGACGGAGCGGTGACGGCAGCATGGTTATCCGCGGAGCTCTTCCAACAACTCACGGACCTCGACCCCACCGTCCTCAACGGCCTCCACGAGGTATGGACCGGCGGCGACGTCTTCGCAGCCACGGTGCGCCGCTTCCATGAGCACTGCCCCGACACCACAGTGGTCAACGGCTATGGCCCCACCGAGACCACCACCTTCGCCACCAGCCACTCCGTCAGCCCTCCGGACGCATCGGGTACCGAGCGCACACGCGTAGCGATCGGTACCCCGCTGGTCAATATGCGGTCCTACGTCCTCGATGAACGGCTGCGGCCCTGCCCGCCAGGAGTACCCGGCGAGCTCTATCTTTCAGGCGAGGGACTGGCCCGCGGCTACCTCCAGCAGCCCGGCCTCACCGCCGAACGGTTTGTGGCCCACCCCTTCGGGGATCCGGGCGAGCGGATGTACCGCTCCGGCGATCTCGCCCGCTGGACCCCCGACGGCCGCCTGGACTTCCTCGGCCACGCCGACGGCCAGACGGTGATCCGCGGATTCCATGTCGAACCCGGCGAAGTCCAGCACACCATCGCCACTCATCCCGCCATACGCCAGTGCTACGTCACCATCCACGAAGACGGCGCCGACGACAAACGTCTCATCGCCTACCTCGTGCCGGAAGACCCACAGCACTTCTCCCCGGACAGACTGCGGAAGGACCTCTCCAACCGCCTGCCCGGTCCGATGATGCCGTCCGCCTTCCTCACACTCGACGCCCTGCCGCACGGCGGCAACGGCGAAATCGACCGAGAGGCCCTGCCCGCTCCCGAGCGGGCCGGGCCACATTCCTCGCCCGGTGACCAGGCCCGCACCGCGGTCGAACGACGGCTGTGTGCTCTCTTCGCGAAGATCCTGGTCATATCGGACGTCCATCCACGTGAGGACTTCTTCGCGGCAGGTGGCAACTCACTGCTGATCTTGCGGCTCTGCGCCCAGATCCGCAAGGAGTTCGGCTGCGACCTCACGGCACGCGAGGTCTACGATCACCCGACACCGCAGGCCCTGGCCACGCTGCTGTACGACGGGGAGTCTCCTGCGCTCCACCGGCCGCCCCTGAGGCCCGGCGCAGCAGCCGGTCAGGCCCCCCTGCTCGCGCCCGTCCAGAGAGGGCTGTGGTTCCTCCACCAACTCGACGGCTACCGCTCCGCTTACAACGTCCCACTCGCCGTCCAGCTCACCGGCCCCCTGGACCACACCGCACTCGCTCAGGCCCTGAATGATGTCGTCTCTCGGCATGATGCGTTGCGGACCCTCATTCCTGACGATGATGGCGAGCCGACCCCGCGGACCCTGCCCGTTGAGGAGCTTCCTCAGCTACTCACCGTCGTCACCGCCACGGATGAAGACCTTCCCGGCTTGCTGGAGCGTGAGAGCGCGCGGGAGTTCGACATCGAGGCCGAACTGCCCGTGCGCTCCTGTCTTTTCCGGATCAGCGGAACCAACGGCACCCGGCATGTGCTGTCGCTGGTCATCCACCACCTCGCCATCGACGGCTGGTCCATGGACATTCTGTGGCAGGAGCTCGCCACTTCCTACCAAGCCCGTGCTAATGGCCAAGTCCCCGACTGGCCTGCCCTCCACCTCAGCTATGCCGACTACGCGCGCTGGCACCACACTCTGCTCGGCACCCCCGAAGCCCCGACCATCTTCGCCCGGCACCAGCTCGACCACTGGCGGCGAACCCTCCGCGACCTTCCCGCGGAGATCCTCCTGCCCTATGACCATCCAAGGCCGGAGGGGGCTTCGCTGACCTTTAGGGAGCTCATCCTCGGCTGGGAGCCGGAGGTGCTGGACCAGTTGGAGGCACTGGCCGCCAGGTCCGGCACCTCACTGCTCACCGTGGCCCAAGCCGCCGTGGCCGCTCTCCTGACGAGGCTCGGCGCCGGCAGCGACATCCCCCTCGGCACTCCGGTCGCCGGACGGCTCGACGAAGGCTTGGGCGAGGTCCTGGGGCACTTCGTCAACACCGTAACTCTGCGCGTCGACACATCCGGTGACCCCAGCATCCCCGAACTGATCGCCCGGACCCGGGAGTCTGCACTGAGCGCGTACGCCCACCAGGACATCCCCTTCGACCGCCTGGTGATGGAACTGCGACCCCCGCGCCAAGCCAACCGCAACCCGCTGTTCCAGACCGATGTGACCTGCGTCCGGGCCGACACAGAACTCCCGCGCTTCGGGGACATCTCAGCCGAGGCCCTGCCGACCAGCTCGGCCTCCGCCAAGTTCGATCTGGCCTTCGCTTTCGTCGACGACCGCGAGGGACCGTCCGGTGGTCTCCAGTGCCACCTCAGCTACTGCACAGAGCTGTTCGACCCTGCCACAGCGCAGCGCATTCGCAGCGAACTAGACGGAGTTGTACGCGAGTTCGCCACGGCAGCCACGGCCCGTACCGCGACAGCGGCGGGCCTCGCCCAGCAGCACACCGGCTCGATCGCCGGTCAGCGCCACACCAGCCGCTGACCTCAAACCAAGGAGGCATCCCATGTCCAACCCCTTCGACAACAGTGAAGGCACCTTCCTGGTCCTGATCAACGATGAGGGTCAGTACTCCCTGTGGCCGACGTTCATCGAGGTACCGGCCGGCTGGAACGTGGCTCACTGCGAGGCCGACCGGCAGACCTGCCTCGACTTTGTCGAAGCCAACTGGACAGACATGCGGCCCAAGAGCCTGGTCACGGCGATGGGTGACAGCGATGCGTAATCCCGCTGTGACCTCTGGCGACGGTGCGGCACCCCCCTCCCGCGCCTCCAGGACCGGGACCCCAGGGCGTGTCGACGGCGCCCGTCTGCTCGACCGGATCGAACGGTTCGCGGCGATCGGCCGCGGCAAGGACGGTGGCATCAACCGGCTGGGCTTCAGCGAGACCGACCGGGAGGCACGGACCTGCCTAGCCCGGGAGGCACGGCATGCTGGACTGGAGACGGTCATCGACGCCGGCGGCAATGTCCTCATCCGGTGCCCGGCCGGAAACGGCGACCGGCCGAGCAAGCCTCGCGTGCTCATCGGTTCCCATCTGGACACCGTTGCCAACGGCGGCAAGCTCGACGGCGCCTACGGCGTATTGGCCGGTCTCGAAGTGCTAGAGACGCTCAACGCCTCTGCCACCGACACCAGTTGTGAGGTCACCGTGGTGGCCTTCGCTAACGAGGAGGGGGCGCTCTTCCCTCAGCCTTTCTGGGGTTCCATGGTGCTCGCCGGGCGAGTGGACGACCTACCGAGCGACCCCGTGGACTACTCCGGCAAGCCGCTGCGGGATGCGCTGGCCCTGGCCGGCGGTGATCTGTCCGACCTGAGGTCGGCCGCCTGGCCGCCGGGCTCGCTCGCCGCCTACCTGGAGCTGCATGTGGAGCAGGGCCCGGTGCTGGAGCGACTGGGCAAGCCCATCGGTGTCGTCGACTCGATCACCGGACGTACCCAGTTCACCGTAGTGATCCATGGGGAGCCCGGCCACGCAGGCACCACGCCGATGGAGGGGCGTCGGGATCCCCTGATCACCGCCTCCCACGCGATCATCGCCGTACAGCGGCTGGCTCGCGAGGAGGAGCTGTGCCGAGTGGCCACCGTCGGATGGCTGGAGGTGTCGCCGAACTCATCCAACACCATTCCCGAGACTGTGCGGTTCAGCGTCGATCTCAGGGACAGTTCGGCAAAGCGGCTCGCCGCCGCCGAGGCCACGTTGAGCGGAGCGCTGGCCAGCGTGGCCAACCGGGGCGACGTGCGCATCTCTGTGGAAGGGACGATACGCACCGATCCAGTGCAGACCGACGACCGATTGCGGGAAGCCATCGCCGCATCAGCGAAGGACCTGGGCCTGGCCTACGAGAGGCTGCCCAGCGGGGCCGGTCATGACGCGCAGGTGGTCGCGAATATCACTTCCATCGGCATGATCTTCGTCCCCAGCATCGGTGGGGTCAGCCATGTCCCCTGGGAAAACACAGCTCCGGACGACCTGGTCGCCGGCGCCGACGTACTTCTGCAGACGGTGCTTCGGCTCTAGGGCCGGTCCGGCACTCCCGTTCCACAGGCCCGGGCAGGCACCTGGCTCGGGCCGCGCATCCCCATCTTTCGTCCACTCATTCACCTGTGGAGATAGCCATGCCCTCTGTTCAGACCGGCACACGGATAGCAGTCTTCTGTGGAGCGCGTCCCGGTGCAACCACCAAACATCTCGCCCTGGCCGAGGAGTTCGGCGCCGCGATGGGCCGCCGAAGCCTGGGGTTGGTCTACGGCGCCGGCGGCGTCGGCGTGATGGGCACGGTGGCCAGGACGGCGCTGCGCCACGGCGTCTCGGTGACCGGGGTGATTCCCACCGAACTCCACGAGCGAGAGCGCTCGGACGCAGCCCCAGGGGAAATCTTCGTTGTCCGCTCCATGCATGAGCGCAAGGCCCTCATGTACCGGCTGTCCCACGCCTTCGCCGTGTTGCCGGGCGGACTCGGCACCCTGGACGAACTCATGGAAGTGGCGACCTGGAACCAGCTCGGCATGCACAGCAAGCCGACCGTGCTGGTCAACGCCAGCGGCTACTTCGACCCGCTGCTGAGCTTCCTCGACCACGTGGTGCGGGAGGGCTTCCTCACCTCGGTCGAGCGAGACATGGTGCGCTCGGCCGATGACGTGGAGGAAGCCCTCGATCTGCTCGCCCCGGACAGCCGAGAGGTGGACGCCGGTCCGGCCCTGGCCGGGCAGTCCACATGAGTACCAAGCCGACGGCACCACTCCCGGTCCTGACGACAGCACGGCAATTCCTCAAGGCCACTGGAGCAGGCCTGTCCCGCCTCGCCCAAGGCCACCGGACCCACTGAGCCTCAACAGACGCTCCGTACGGCCCGACCGGGCCACTTGGGCCGGCGGGACGGGCGGCGGTCCCGGACAGAGCAGAGAGCAAGGAGTGACAGGCATCATGATTCTGCGCAATGCGCGCTTCCGCCGGCTGCTGATCGGAGAGACGGTATCCAGCTTCGGTGATAGTGCCATGTACCTCTCGCTGGCTATCTGGGCCAAGGAACTGACTGGCTCGGATGCCTCAGCCGGCCTGGTCTTCCTGTTCCTCACAGTGCCCGGACTCGGCTCCCCGCTGATGGGCTACCTCGTCGACCGGGTCAACAGAAAACCGCTGCTGCTGTGGATGTACGGCGGCATGGCCCTGATCGTCCTCTCCCTGCTGATGGTCCGCACCACCGATCAGCTATGGATCCTGTATCTGGTGGCGTTCTGCTACGGCATCCTCTTCAACACCCCAGCACGGAACGCCCTGCTCAAGGACCTGCTGCCGTCCTCCGACGCGGCACAGGCCAGGTCGCTGCTGATCGCGACCCGAGAGGGGGTGCGCATCGCGTCCCCAGCCGTCGGTGCCGGGATCTACGCGGCATGGGGCGGGGGATTCCTGGCCCTGGCGGACGCCATGACGTTTGTGGTGGCCATGGTGATGCTGGCCTCCATCAAAGTGACCGAATCGCTGCCCGCAGCCTCCGGCGAGCGATTCCGTACCCAGATCGCCGCCGGATTCCGGTACATACATCAGGTGCCGTTGTTGTTTCGGCTGACGGCGGCGATCGCCAGCTTCATGCTCGTCGCCGGACTGCTCGAGAGCGCGGCCTTCGCCGCCATTGATGAAGGGCTGGGCCTGCCTGCCACCTTCTTCGGCATCGCCGCGTCCGTCCAGGGGGCCGGTTCGGTACTGAGCGGCCTGCTGGCCGGTCCCCTGGTCAAACGGTTCGGAGAGAGCCGGATCAGCGGTGTGGGTTACAGCGTGGTGGCGGTAGCGATGTGCCTGTGCGTCACCCGCGAGACGAATCTGTTCCTGCTCGGCGTCGCGCTGAACGGAATCGGCATGCCCATGGTGATCGTGGCGATGGGAACGGCCACACACCTCTACACCCCCTCGCGGCTACAGGGACGGGTGCAGTCAGCGGTCAACATGACGTCCGGCGGAACACAGTCCGTATCCATCGCCGCGGGCGCGGCAATGATCGGCATCATCGACTACCGCATCATGTACGCGCTGATCGTGCTCGCGGCACTCATGGCCGCCATCGCCATACTGAGCCGGCCAGCCTCGGCCCCTGCGGTCGTTGCCTCCCTCGCGGACGAGAGCCCGACGACCTCCGAGAAGGCAGTCGCGCGCGGACCAGAGCAGGTCGACTCGGGAGACCGGGGCCGCGATGCCGAAGGCCCGCCGGTGCGGAGGGCCGGACGATGACACTCACCGACAGGAACTGGAGAGACACGGCCCACGTGCGTGCCTCTGAAGCCGTGACCGCCACCACCGTGGCGGCGACCAACGAGCTCCGTCCCCGGCTACTGGCGGTCGAGCAAGCGCTGGAGCTGGCGCTCACGTCACTGGACCGCCGAGAGCCACTGGCGGAGGCACAGTTCGCTGTGTTGGAAGCCGCACTGCTACTGATCCGCGCGGGTGAGGCGCCCGCCGACCAGCCACCCGCCGAGCGCCTGGAGTTGCTGGGCGACGCGCTGGGGTCGGTGCGCGCCGCAGTACAGGCGACGTCGGTCACCGTGGTGCGCGCACGCGATGCGCTGCGTCGGCCTAACCGGACGAACAGCCCGCACCCGCCCCTTCCGAATCCTGTCTCATCCAGGAGCCGAGATGCCCATGTCCACTGAATCCACGCGAACTTCCACGATTCCCGACCGCCCGGTGCGGCATGAGCCGAATCCCTATGAACACCTCCTGTGCGAGATGTTCGCCACCCTACTTGTGGTCAACCGGGTAGGCCCGCAGGATGATTTCTTCGCGCTGGGCGGCCACTCCATGCTGGCGGTCCGGTTGCAGCGTCGGCTGCGCGCACTGCTCGGCATCAAGATTGCCGTGCAGGATCTGTTCCGGAACCCCACACCAGCCGGTTTGGCGGTCCGGCTGCATCAGCAGGGTGCGGAGAATCTGACCGAACCGCTGCTCGCCATCAGAGCTACCGGCAGCGATCGGCCGCTGTTCTGTGTACACCCCATTCTCGGCCTCAGTTGGAGCTATGCCTCGATCCTCCCGCACCTGGACACGGATCAGCCGGTCTACGGACTTCAGGCCACGGGCACGGCCGACGCTCGCTATGACTCGCTGGACGATCTCAGCCGGGAGTATCTGGCGCGGATCCGGAAGGTCCAGCCGAAGGGCCCGTACCGGCTGATCGGCTGGTCACTGGGCGGACTGATCGCTCACGCTATGGCCACCATGCTGCAGTCGCAGGGTGAAGAGGTTTCCACGCTGGCCATTGTCGACGCGTACCCGATCTCGGTCTTCACCGGTGACCGGGACGAGGCAGTGCTGGACGAACTCTTGGAGAGCGTGGCCGACGGCAGTCCGGGCCAGGCCGGGTCCGCAGACCATTCCTCCGTCGTCGCGGCACTGCACGAGGCGACAGGCTTGGAGGACGCCAACGAGCTGGTCGACGCCGCGCTACGCAATGACCGTCTCACCCGAGGCTTCACCCCCCGGGAATTCCGTGGGGACCTGCTGTTCTTCACCGCCCTTCAGGGACGGCCACAGGGCCTCACCGCCCAGCTCTGGCAGCCCAGCGTCGCCGGCACGGTGCATGAGCACCAAATCCAGTCCGCCCACCATCAGATGCTGCGTTACCCGGCCGCAGATGAGCTGGGGAAAATCCTCTCCCGGTGGGAGCGCAGCGAACAGGCCCGAGGTTTTGTCGAGGACTGTTCCTGAGCTCGCTCAGACAGACCCGCGCCCAGGTCAGCCACTACCGCCGACACGGCGCCCACTCCTGCCCCGCCTACGTCCCTGGGCCCACCACCAGCCGATCTCACCGATCCGCGACCCCCAAGATCGGAATGTTTCACGCGTATGGTGCGCAATCACGGGCAGCGGGCGGAGCGGCACCGCGCCGCCAGAGATAGGAACGCCCCGCTCAACGCCGAGTTCACCCTGACCCGCCGCGCGGCGGGAACCCATGTGCTCCTCGGCTAGGTCGCGGCGGAGCTCGGAGAGGACCACCGACTGCTGGACGGCTTCCGCGGGGCGGTGAGCGCGGGCCACACGCCCCGGCAATCTGAAGATCCGGCAGCTTCCCTGGCTCACCGCAGCGCTGCACGGCTCGGAAGAGGAAGTGGCGGACTGGCACATCAAGATCAAGTCGACATTCCTGCGCTTTCGGTTCACGGGCCGTCAGATTGCCGTAGTGCACCACCACCTCACACGCACGGACAGCGCTGTGGTTCGCCGGGAGCGTCGACTTCAACACCTATGGAGGAACGGTCACGCGCTGTCCCCACAAGACCGACAACGCGGTGACGGCCCGGCCGCCGTCCATCGGTCCGCCTGGTCGGCCACCCAGGCCAACGGCCTCCGTGACGGTGGCCACTCGCGACGCGTCGGCACTGACGGGACGTCAGGTCTCTGGATGCCACAGATCGGCGAATCGCATGGGAGACCTGAAGTTTTCCACGCTGATCCCCTACACCACGACAGGGGGCACGACCAGGCTAGGCCAAAGCCCTCCTGCTGGAGTACTAAAAGGTTTCAGGTACTCAGGCACCCGGTCTCTCTTGCAAGCTAAACAGCGCGAGCTGGACGGCGGATTGGACCGCCGTGCATGAGAGGCCGCTCCATCAGCTGCTACTAAGCGGAGGAAGGAGGTGTGGATCATGGAGAAACAGGTTGTGGACAGCGACCCGCAGGGTTCTGAGGCCGAACAGGCCCCGCGTATCGACATCAGCATCAAGTCCTAGGGTTGCGCAGAGTTGTGACAGCTCGTCTGATTCCCCGCAGCTTCTACTGTGGGGAATCAGTGGGGTACGGCGCAGGGGCGCGTCACGTTAATCCAAGATCTGCACCATGACCATGCGAGGAGAGACGATGCGGGTCACGCTTGTTTCCATGCCATGGGCATCGATTGATACACCTTCACTCGCACTCGGCGTACTAGCCGCAAAGCTCCGAGACACCATACCGGAACTCAGTATTGACGTCCGCTACGTCAATGTCGAATGTGCTGAGTGGATGCTTGAAGTGCTAACGGATGCCAAACGTCATGACTACGACTTCTTCGCCCTCAAGAGCTACTTCATGGGTTGCGGAGACTGGGTGTTCTCTTCAGCCTTGTACGGTGACAAGGCGTGGCGCGTGCATGAATTTGCTGATGAGCTGAGAAACCAGCTATCCGATCGCGAAATAGACGTCTGCATGCGTTTGCACGATGCCGCATCAGACTTCATCAACATCCAGGCACGCGCGATCGCAGAAACAAAGCCTGACTTGGTATGCTTCACCTCCACCTTCCAGCAGAATGTGGCTTCCCTGGCGCTGGCATGTCGACTGAAGGAACTCCTCCCACAGGTTAAATGCGTGATGGGCGGCGCTAACTGCGACGGAGATCAAGGGAAAGGGTTGCACCGCGCCTTCGACTGTATTGACTTTGTCGTGCGAGGCGAAGGCGAGCGGGTCTTCCCGGAACTGCTGCGCCGCCTCATGGCCAGCGACGGAACAGCAGACATACCGGGGTTGTGCTGGCGCGACGAGCACGGCGCGCATGCTAACCCGATGTCCGACCGACTTCTGGCATCGACAGAGATACCAATGCCGGACCACAGTGCTTATTTTGAGCGCATAGCAAAGACCGCTGTCTCCTCCTGGATAGAGCCGCGTGTTGCCATCGAAGCGGCGCGGGGATGCTGGTGGGGCGAAAAGCATCACTGCACGTTCTGCGGCCTCAACGGGTCATCGATGACCTTCCGTAGCAAATCCCCTAAAGTATTCGTACAGGAGCTCGAGGAAATGGCATCTCAATACAAGATCCTCGACTTCTATGCAGTCGACAACATCCTAGATATGGGCTATCTGGACACTGCCCTCAGAGATATAGCCCAGAGCCCTTATGACTACAGAATTCAGTACGAAATCAAGTCGAACATGAAATACCATCAGCTGGAGCGGCTCCGTGATGCCGGTATCGTCTCCGTCCAACCTGGGATCGAGAATCTGAGTTCAAAAGTGCTGCGCATCATGGACAAGGGCGTCAGTGGGGCTCAGAACGTCCGCATGCTGCGGGACGCGGAGAGCCTGGGTCTAACTGTGGCCTGGAATTATCTGTACGGGTTCCCGGGCGAAACGAGCGAACACTACCTATCGGTAATATCTCAACTGCCCATGCTGCATCATCTTCACCCCGCAGAGGGAACATCGCGTATTGCGCTAGAGCGTTTCAGTCCATACTTCGACCGGCCAGAGCTCGGATTCGCATACCGCTGGCCACACCGGCAATATGCGATGATCTATGACCTCCCGGAGAGCGAACTCCACAAAATCGCCTATCTCTTCGAAACGGTCGAGCATGGAATCGGCGGCGAGGTGCTTACCCTACTTGAACGGGCGCTCTCTCTATGGGGGGAACAGCATTATACGAGCTCCCTGAGCTACCAGGATTTTGGCGACGGAATCCTACTCAGCAACACTCGGCCTGATTTCGACTGGAGCACGGTTGAGCTACGCGCGCCAGAGGAGGTCTTCCTTTTCCGTGCTCTGTATAGGCCACGTACCCTTGCCTCCCTCATTTCCGAGCTCGGCAAGGCTGGGATCCCTCTGGACGCCGATCCCTCCTCGGTTGTCCGCGCGCTGGTGACGAAATGGCAGTGGCTCGGTCTCGTCTTCTCCGACGACGGATGCTATGTGCATGTCGTCACCACCGCTGAAAACCAACAACTATGTAGAATTCGCCGCCGCTCTGACGAGGGGCTTGCCGCATGATACAGCCTCCCGCTCAGCACTCATCGGAACGCAGCAGCGACAGGCTCCTCATCCACCTACGCGAGCCGCTCCCCTTCACGGCGTGCGAGCTCTATCGCTCCGGCATTCGCACCATTGAATTCAACCGTCCAATCGACCTCGCCGATCCTTCATCCTTGGATGTGCGAGGACTTGACATCGTACGACTTGCGTCCGCCCGCGGTATGAGAGTGATTTGGGAGCTAGGTGGGCTTAACCCGTCGATCGAGCTCACAGAGCTGAGCCATCTACACCCGCCGCGCGCGATGCACGGATCCTGCGACCAGACGGCCATCGAAGCCTGGCAAGCTGACTTCTTCCTCGGACGGTGCTGTTGGCGACAGGGGCCTGGCTTTATGCAGATCCGCGACCGGCGGAGCCGTCGCCTGGTGAAGTACACACTTACCGAGCCAAACCTGATGGCTGCCTTGCGCGAACTCGATCGGGGAGGCCCGGACATTACTGCCAACCGGATAGCCCCCCTGCTGGAAGAGCGTCTTGCCTTGCGGATCGGCAGGTTCTTCTGGCTGGCACCGTACCGAATGGTTCGTTGGCCGTCTCCTTCAATGACGGTCTGAGAACGCGGACAGTCCTGCCCGCGTTTCGCGATATTCAGCGGGCTGGAGGACCGAATCTGGGTTCTGACCCGTACTCCAGTCGCACTTCGTGATCTGGGCGGCAGGTGCATATCGCGAGCAGCCACGGGGCGAACAGCACGGCATACGCCAAGCGACGCGAAGGAGTCCACCTCGCCGAGCCGGCCTTGCGGATCGCGCGGAAGGTAGCCCACGGCAGGAACAACGCGACGAAGATGGCAACCGCCCAGATCGAGAAGGCCCACGGCATCGCATAGGCGGCGAGCCCACACAGGACCAAAATGCATGCGTGCCTCACCCACTTGCGGCGCCACGCACGAAGGCTGTGTGCCATCACCGGAACCAGGTCGAACCCGTACGACGGAACGGGAAGCGACGGACCGTTCAGCACGTGGTCCATACCCCATTGCGCGGCCGGTTCGCCCAGAGGGGGGCAATCATCGCTGCCCTCTAGATGGATCGGCCGTCTGGTGCTGCGCCGAGACTTCTTGGCCTTTCCTGTCTTGCCGCGGATGCTGCGCCACCATGCCTTGACGGCCTTCCCCCGGTCAGGACGGGCGTATACCGCCTGACACAACAACTGGGTCGCTTCGGACGATGTTGGGTCCACCTCCGCATGGCGGTTGACTCCAACAGCAGCAGGACTCGCCTGAACTGGGACAGCGGGCCACTCGGCGCCTCCGTTCGCGTCCGCCCCCGAGAGCGCAGGCCCCACCCAACTGCCATCCCACTCCCCCCAATCATCGACAGGCGGGCATTTTCACGGTGGGCCGCACGGACCGCCAGACCACAAACACGGCAATGTACGCAGCCTCGTTGGATGTCCCTGAATTGACCGAAACCACTTCTGGCCGCCTGGTCTCGAGACAGGACATCCGACGCTTCAGTGACCTTCGTGTGCTCCATCACGACTCGTGGGTAAATCCGTCATCGCCCTGATGCTGGCCATCAGTGCCGCCGACAACTGAGGCTGCGTGGCCATCAAGCCGCGCACCTCCGACGAACTGGTGCAGCGCTGGAACCCGCACGAGAAGGATCAGTTCTTCTGGCTCGATGACGCCTTCGGCGCGGTCCGCCATGAGCGCCTCCTCACACACGCCTGGGCGCGGGACCTGCCGCACGTGATGAGCGCCGTGAAGGACGGGGCCCGGGTCGTGCTGACCTCCCGCAACTACATCTACAACGAAGCCCGGCCCCTGCTGAAGCCGTATGCCTACCCTCTGCTGAACGAGCAGCAGGTCACCGTCGATGTCGCCGACCTCGCTCGGGCAGAGCGGCAGCAGATCCTCTACAACCATCTCGCTGCCGGCGACCAGTCGGCGGGCGTTCTCAGCCAGATGAAGCCGCACCTCGAGGCCGCCGCCGACGCCGAGCCATTCCGCCCCGAAGCAGCGCGCCGTCTCGGACTCCGGGCGTTCACCACCGGGCTGTCCCTGACCCGCGGGAGCATCACGTCCTTCATGGCCCGCCCCCGGCAATTGCTGATCGATGTCTATGACCAGCTGGACGTGGACGCCCACGCAGCTCTTGCCCTCGTGTACGCCACAGGTCAGGACAAGGGGCTGCCCAGTCCCCTAGCCCTTGATCAGGTCCAGCGCGACATCATCGAGCGGGCTGGCGCCGCACCCGGCACCACCAGCCGGGCCATGGCCACGCTCACCGGTACCTTCCTCACCGAGACGACCGCCCTTGACGGGCAAGCGTATTGGTCATTCCATCACCCCACTCTCTGGGAGGGCTTCGCCGCCTGGCTGACCACCCAGAGTCACCTGCTTCCCATCGTCCTCACCGGAATGACCGACGAGGCCCTGCTCTCCCGCACGGACTGCCTGCCCGACGGCAGCGAGCAACGTCAGGGCACCCTCCTGCGCATTCCGTCACCTCTGTACCAAGCGACGGCCCAGCGGATCTTCCCGCTGCTCCGACATCGCCGCGACCCGCACGCAGTGTTTTGGGATGAGTACGAGCGTGAGCAAAGCATCCTCTCCTACTTGTCGCGGAACAGCAGCGACGGCTTCCTGCGCGCCTACCTCGTAGAGGATCCCGAACTTCACGCGCTGCTTGTGGACTTCGAAGTACCGGTCAAAGACGATCTCCGTCCACGGGTACTGGCCCGCCTCCACCGCGCGGGCCTGCTCCCTGAAGACATCAGGCAGGAGGCGATCTCACACATGACGGACCTCGCCGTCACGGCACCTGACGCCTCATGGATCGAAGACGACGACTGGCAGAAGGAGGCGCGGCACGTCCTCCTCACCGATGAAGAACGCGAGAGCCTGTTCGAACACGTACGCCGTGAGCTCGTTCGGCGCCTCGAACGGCGCGTAGATGACTGGGCCTCGGAATTCGGTGGTGACACAGACAGCGACCCTGTCGATGACGCGCTGTTCTGGTACAGCGAAGCTTTCAAGCGACGGCTCGACGATGACACAGCCCGTAAGTTCGATCAGGCACGTGACATCTATTGTCAGGTCCGCGAGGCTCCAGAGAAGGCCCCTCGTGACCTGACTCCCGATCCTCCCCCCTACCGGCGAGAGACCTCGCGAAGCACCCAACCGATATCAGAACAGCGCAGCCTTTTCGACGACATTGACCACTGAACCTTCGCCGACTCACCCCGTGCCTCTGCCGCATTTTTTGCCCCTCGGGGAGATCAAGGTTCGGCGAGACCTCGCGGAGTTGCCCACCGGCGAGGCAAGGGCGTTCGCATCCACTCCCTAATTCGGCATGCTAAGGGTTGTCCCGTAACTGAGATGACGGTTGCCGGGATGCGCGTGCCCTCCAACGGGGCGCCCGGAATCTAGCGTTACTCCCTGCCCCAGCGGGTGTCGCAGCAGTTTGGTATGGCTGTAGTTGGGCGTGCCGGCCTGCGATCCGGGTGGCTGGGTGATTGATCCCCTTCCCTCACAAGTTGTGTGCGTCCCCGGGTTATTCGGTCGGCGCCGGGTTCTTGAGTATCTCTGTCAGGGCGGAGATGCTGTGGTCGCCGTAGCCGGCCTCGACGGCTCGCTTCAGCAAGTCATGGAAGGGCTTGTGCCACTCCATGTCGAGGTTCGCTTCTTTGCCGAGTTCCTCGTCATGCGCGGCTCCGGCCAGGAACAGACTTACCGAGGACGCGGGCTTGCTGTAGTCGCCGCAGTCAATCTCCTCTGCGAAGACCGGCAGCACCGAGTTGATCATCTCGAACCACTTGATGCTGAACCGCACCATGGAGGCCACCTCAAGGCCACGCGCCTGCACCACTGCAGCACCCTGGAAGAAGCCGACGAGCGCGGGCAACAGGGTGCCGCCCACCGCCATCTCGTACAGGGCAGCGAGATCGGCGTCGGTACCGAGGTAGACGGTGTCACCGCCCAACACCCGCAGCGTCGATTCGAACTCGTCGAAGACGGTGTTGTCGCCGCCGTAATACAGGAGGGTGTCCTCAGCTCCGACGGCAGACGGCACGTTCTTGATCGCCCCGCCGAGGTAACGCGCACCGTGCCCGAGCGCCCATTCGGCCATCTGACGGGCGCCGGCTGGCGAACCGCTGCTCAGGCTCACAAGGGCCCGCCCCTTGAGCGTGGCAGTGGCCGGTTCCAGAGCCTCGATGGTGCTCTCGTATGTGGTCAGACAGGCGATGATCAGCGGACTCGCCGCGACTGCCTCGTCCATCGTCTGCGCGTGAACAGCGCCCTTGGACACGAGCGGCACGGCCTTCGATGCTGTTCTGTTCCAGACGGTGGTCCGGTGTCCGGCGTCAATGAATGCCTCAGCCAATGCGCTGCCCATCGAGCCCAGCCCGACGACGGTCACGGGAGTGCGGTGGTGCCCGGTCATACGTTTGCTCCTGCCTGATGCCGATGCATCTGAAGCGCGAAATGGGTCGAATAGCTGGCATCCCACGGCAGGGAGTTGCTGCCCCCTCGGTGCGACGCCTGATCCATGCTGCGGCGGCACCAACACTTCTACAAGTACCTACAATTCTGTCTGGTACCCACAGTTTTGTTAGGGGAAGCGCTGGTGCGGAAGCGGAGTTATACCTGCGGCCTGGATGCTGCCATCGACGTCATGGGAGGGAAATGGAAGGGATTGATCCTGTTCTGGCTCGGCGAGGGGCCGCTGCGCTTCGGCGAGTTACGCCGAACGGTGGTCGGCATCAGTGAGCGGATGCTGATCCTGCATCTGCGGGAGCTGGAGGCCAGTGGCCTGGTGCACCGTGAGGTCCATCACCAGGTGCCACCAAAGGTGGAGTACTCACTGACCGAGTTCGGTCACTCGCTCCTTACCGCTCTCACCCCGCTCGGCCAGTGGGGCGAGGACCACATAGAGCGTCTCGAAGCCCTCCTTGAGCCGGGACCACGGGAAGACAGTCGAGATCACCGCCGCGACGCCTCGGCCCCTTGACCTACTGCCCGGCCCTCAAAAGGCACCCCATAACTGATCTTGGTGTGCGACGATCCCGATCGTGGCAGGTGTGATCACAGCATCAGAGACGTTGGACAGCCCCGTTCACAGGACTTACCCCACGGCTCTTCACTCGTTTGGTGGCCGCAGTGCGCCGCGAGAACGCGGCTGCGCCCGCGCGGGGGCGGCCGTGGAAACTTCCTCTGGAAGACCGAGTGCTACTCGTGACCACCTATTGGCGCACCAACCTGACCTTGCGTCAACTGGCCCTGTTGTTCGGCATTTCGAAGTCCGCTGCAGACCGTGTCATCGACCACCTCGGGCCGATGCTCGCCCTCCAGCCACGCAAGCGGTTCCGCAAGGGCACCGTCCTCATCGTGGACGGCACCCTGGTGCCCACGCGTGATCGCTCGGTGGCCGAGCAGTCGAAGAACTACCGGTACTCCACGAACCACCAGGTCGTCATCGAAGCCGACACCCGCCTCGTGGTCACGGCCGGCCAGCCCCTGCTCGGCAACCGCAACGACTGCAAGGCATGGGAGTTGTCCGGTGCGAAGGCCGCTGTCGGCCAGACGACAGTAATCGCCGACGGTGGCTACCACGGCACCGGGCTGATCATCCCGCACCGTCGCGAACCCGGCCAGAGCGAACTCCCGGGCTGGAAAGAGGAACACAACCGCTCACACCGCAAGGTCCGCGCCCGCGTTGAGCACACCTTCGCCCGAATGAAGGGATCGAAGATCCTGCGCGACTGCCGCCTCAAGGGCGACGGCGTTCACCACGCGATTCTCGGTATCGCCCACCTCCACAACCTCGCCCTCGCCGGATAGACCGAGGACGCCCAGCCACACATCTGACTCGCCCAACCGATCATTGCGGGACAAGCCTTGAAGCCTGTTGCAAGGCTCTGAGCTGGGCATCTCCGTTGTATGGCTGGGGTGTTAAGGGCTGAGCGGGTGTGGGTGGAGACGTTCACCGGGTTGCAGGTGACGCAGTTTGCGCGTCTGCTCAAGGTGGTGCGGGAGCGGGGCGGCAACGGCACCTTGCGGGGCCGGCCGTGGTCGCTGCCGCTGGCCGAGCGGGTGCTGATGGTCGCGGGGTACTACCGCACGAACCTTACGATGCGGCAGCTCGGCCCGCTGTTCGATGTCTCCTCCTCCACGGTGTGCCGGGGCATCCAACGGCTGAGCCCTCTGCTCGCGCTCGAACCCGTCGCCCGCCCGGCCGATGCGGCAGAACGGTTGTGGATCGTGGACGGCACACTGATCCCGGTCCGTGACCGGAGTGTGGCGGCTTCCAGCCACAACTACCGATTCTCTGCGAATGTGCAGGTCATCGTGGACGCCGACACCAGGCTGGTGATCGCGGCCGCGCGGCCGGTGCCGGGCACCACCGCGGATGCCCACGCCTGGCGCACATCCGGGCTGAGCCGGCACTGCGAGGGTGTGACCGTTCTGGGCGACGGTGCCTATCTCAACTGCGGGATGGCGGTACCGCGCCGCAAACGCCCCGGACGGGCTCTGCTCCCAGGCGAAGAGGACGACAACACCGCCCACCGCAAGGTCCGTGCTCGCGTGGAACACGTCATCGGCCGCATGAAGAACTACAAGATCCTCCGCGACTGCCGCCAGCGCGGCGACGGCCTCCATCACGCAGTCCAGGCCGTCGCCCACATGCACAACCTCGCCCTCGCCTCATGAGCAGACAACCCCGCTCACGGGCTGCGACCTGCCCGAACACAGGCTTGTGCAACACGCTTTAGGCCCGTCAACGCCCGCTCAACTCTTCCCGTGCCGTGACGACGAAGCACTCACGCGCAACATCGACCCGCGCCTTGAGGAGGCAGTTGCCGCTACCACGAGCAGGACCCTGGTCCCGGCCCGGGCAAGGCGGATCAATGAGCGCATCGCCCGCTACATCCGCGATGCCGGGGGCGAATGGCCGCCGAAGGAACTCGCCGCCCTGGACAACAACCCTGGCCCCCTACCGTTTACGCCGAAGGACGCCACCCACGCGGCCGTGACTGTGCTGCTCAGCGGAGGCTCTTCGATCACGCCGCAGGGCCTTGGGGACATTGCCGCACCGTGCAGCCGGACACAGGGGCGAATCCCGTAGCGTCCCTGGCCGAGTCCATCGCCGAGGACGTACCGGAGGCCTCCGATGCCGTCTTCGATGGGGAGGGGGATTCACCCTGTTTCCCGATGGGGACATCTGCAGCACCCTCCCCGACCTGGCCGCCGCCGTTCCCCTCGACGATCTTCGCGCCGCCACAGGCCGGGGGAGTCCGTCCACCGTGGGCCCTGGACCTGACCGAGCAGGTCGAAGCTGAACTCGACGGCCGGGCAGCCTGGCGACGCGGTGAGCGAGTGGGTGCAGATCCGATGGTTGCCGAGCGGCACGCTCTACCTGCTCGCCGAGTTGCGCCACCGCAGATGGACTCTCGTCGACTGCGCTAACTCCGCGCTCTCACTACTCCTTGTGCGAGAGACGTTCCGCGCCCTCGCTGGGCGAGTCGCAGATTGCCAGTGGCACCTGATGAGTGCCCCTGGCATCCCTCCCCCGGCCCTCCACTCGCTGTTCGCCATCTGACCTCGCGCAACAGTCGTCCGGCCACTGCACCAGTTGCCCTGCTCGACAACGTCAGCGGCGCCCCGATGCATAGAACGGCCCCGGAGGACGAGCTAGTGCTCTGACCGGGAACGTTCGCCGGGTCGGTGGAACACGATGAGATAACTGAACCGTTCGGTAATGTGTTCGTCCGGGAGGGCCCGAATCGCTGCTGCCAGGTGGCAACGGCAGCCACAGCCGTAGACACGTCCCATGACCACGGACGTTCGGCGCGGCCTCCGGCCCCTGATCCCAGAGAACGGACCACGAGACGGACGGGGGAACACCGATGACGACCGCTCACGCCTTATCCGGAGTTGGGAGCAGCCCACCGCCAGAGAGCGACACGGTCATCGACGTACGGGATCTGCGGATGCGCTACCGCAACCAGGACGTATTGAAGGGTGTCGGCTTCACGGCCCGGCGAGGCGAAGTCGTCCTGCTGCTAGGCCCGAACGGCGCGGGCAAGACGACCACGATCGAGGTCCTGGAAGGCTTCCGGATGCGATCGGCCGGTGACGTGACCGTCCTAGGCACCGATCCGGCAGGCGGGGACGAGCGGTGGCGTGCGCGCCTGGGCATCGTGTTGCAGTCCTGGCGCGACCACGGCAAGTGGCGGGTGCGGGAACTGCTGGCCCATCTTGGCTCGTACTACGCGCCGTACTCCACGGCCCTCGTGCGGCGGCCGTGGGATGTTGACGAGCTCCTCGCCGCAGTGGGTCTGACCGAGCAGGCGGACAAGCGGGTCGGAACTCTGTCCGGCGGGCAGCGCAGGCGTTTCGACGTGGCCGTCGGCATCGTAGGCAGACCCGAGGTGCTGTTTTTGGACGAGCCGACGGCTGGTCTGGACCCGGAGGCGAGGAATGAGTTCCACGGCCTGGTACGCGGGCTGGCGGACGAGAACACCACTGTTCTGCTGACTACGCACGACCTTGCCGAGGCGGAGAGGCTCGCCGACCGGATCCTGATTCTGGCCGGTGGCCGGATCGTGGCCGATGGCTCGGCCGAGGAGCTGTCGCGGCAGGCGTCGGCCGAGGCCACTGTGCGCTGGACGCGGGACGGGCGGCCCTTCGAGGAGGCGACGGCCGAGCCCACCCGGTTCGTCCGTCGGCTGTTCGAGGAGCACGGCGAGGCGATCGGCGGGCTGGAGGTGCGCCGGGCGAGCCTGGAGGACACCTACCTGACGATGGTGCGGGAGCTCGAGGCGGGGAGCGTTCCCGATGAGCGGACGGGGCACGCTTTCGGGGAGGGATCGCGATGAGTCCGGTGTGGTACGCGGCGGGAGTAGGAGTGCGGCGCGGCTGGACGGAACTTCGGCAGACCTTCACCACCGGCCAGGACGTGTTCGGTTATGTGCTCTGGACGGTCCTGCTCCTCGTGCCGCTGTTCCTGCTCAAGGACGACCCGCTGAAGGGCGCCGGCATCTCGACCGGCGCGTTCATGCTGCCGAGCATGCTAGGCATGACGCTCGCGTTCACAGGCATGATGACCACGGCACAGCTGCTCGCGACCGAGCGCGAGGACGGCACCCTGCTGCGGGCCAAGGCCGTGCCGCACGGCATGGTCGGCCACCTGGTCGGCAAGATCATCATGGTGTCGGGTACGGCTCTCGTCTCCATGGCCCTCCCCTTCGCCGTCGGCGTGTTCCTGGTGGACGGGGTGGCCCGGCAGGGCGGCGGAGCGCTGCTGACGCTGGTGTGGGTGGTGCCGCTGGGTCTCCTGGCGACCCTGCCCATGGGCGCCGTCATCGGCTCACTGGTCAGCAGTCCGCGCACCGTCGGCTTGCTGATGCTCCCGGTGATGGGACTCATCGTGATCTCCGGCATCTACTTCCCCCTGTCCGAGCTGCCCGAGTGGCTGCAGACCGTCGGGCAGATCTTCCCCGTGTACTGGCTCGGCCTCGGTCTCCGCTCGGCGCTGCTGCCGGCCGATGCGGTCGCCGCCGAGATCGGCGATGCCTGGCGGCACCTGGAGACAGCGGGCGTGCTGGGTGCCTGGGCAGTCGCCGGGCTGCTCCTCGCACCGTCCGTCCTGCGCAGGATGGCCCGCCGCGAGTCCGGGGCCGCGATGGCGGAACGGCACCGGAAGGCGATGCAGCGGGTCGGTTAGTGATGTGCCGGGGATGTCGGCCCGGCTCCTGGTCAGGCCGCGTTGGGCAGAGGGCGTCCGCCCCAGCGGATGCCCTTCTCGCTGCGGATGCGGGCGCGTTCCTTGCGCTGGGCGGCGAGCACGTCGGGGTGGCGGGCGTTCGCGTTGCGCCAGCGCAGGTAGCGGTGCAGTGCCTGGGTCTGCGCGGGGTGGCTGCGGTGGTGGGAGTTGGCCAGGGTGAACTGCCGCAGCGGGCCGAAGTGGGCCTCGATGGGGTTGGCCCAGGAGGCGTAGGTCGGGGTGAAGCACAGCTCGACCTTGTTCTTCTTCGCCCAGCGGCGGATGTCCGCGCCGGTGTGGGCGAAGAGGTTGTCCAGGATGATGTAGATCGGGGCGCCGTCGGGTCGGGCGGCGCGGATCGACTTCAGCGCCGCCAAGGTGTTGGCGGTGCCTTTGCGACGGCGGTTGACGCCCCACAGGCGGTCGTCCCCGACGGAGTAGCAGCCGTGAAAGTAGGTGACGCCGTGGGTACGGCGGTAGGTCGCCGGCAGCCGGTTGGGCTTGCCCTGCTTCGCCCAGCAGGAGCCCGCGGTGGGCCGGATCCCCCAGGGCCCGAACTCGTCGAAGGCGAAGACTCGGTCGGGGAATCGGTCCAGCACCTGCTCAATGCGGTTGAGCTTGGCGTCGCGATCAGGATCGGGCGATTCCTTCCAGGTCTTGGTGCGCTGGAAGGTGATGCCGCGGCGCAGGAGCAGGCACCGTAAGGCTTCACGGCCGATGCGGATGACGCGTCCGTGCACTTTCCGCAGGTAAGAGGCGAGTTTGCGGATCGACCAGCGAGTGAAGGGCTGGCCGAGCCTGGTGGGGCGAGTGGTGGCCGTCCGGATGACGAATTCCTCGTCGTCAGGGCTGAGCAGGCGGGGACGGCCTCCCGCCCACTGAGGGTCCAGGCAGGCCAGGCCGATCTCGTTGAACCGGTGGATCACATCGCGCACGGTGTCCTCGTCTGCCTGGACCAGTTGGGCGATCACCGGCACCCGGTTCCCGCCCGCCGAGGCCAGCAGCATCACCGCGCGCCGGTAGCGCACCGAACTCGTGCTACCCCGGCGCACGATCTGCTGCAGCTTCTGCCCCTCCTGGTCGGTCAGTCTGCGTACACGGACAGGCTCAGCCACCAACGCCTCCACCGGTCGAATGGACATCACCGCACATCCAACCGTCAGGATCACCAACCCGGCGAACCTACGTGGTCACAGCACTAGCCACGCTGCCGAGCCGATGCCGGCCTTTACCGCCACTCGGGGTCGGGCTTGGCGACCCCCGTTGCCGTGGGCCGAGTGTCGCTCCTCTTCACATTATCGACGAGCGCCGGATTGGCGAACGTCGAGCTCCCCGGCCCATTGCACAACCAGTGCACACTCGGCCGGGACCTCCTGGGCAATCCCGGGAAGTGGAAGGAACTACTCCGAATCCGCTACCGCGATTGCCCAGGTCAGCAAGTGTGCAGGTCAGGCCCAGGCTGTCACCGGCACGAACGAACTGTCCTGCCGGAACAGATCCGTCCCGTTCGACCGTTCCACCCGCAGCTCGTAGTTGTAGTGCCGCAGGTAGTACCCGGGGTAGTTGTACGACTCGAAGCGGAGCGAGCCGCTCGACGTGCCCGTGCGGGCGACGAACGTGGCGTCCTTGGCGAACGTCGAGGTGCCGTCGTTGGTGTCGAAGCGGGCCCGGAAGTCCCAGTGGCGCAGGTACCTGCCGGAGGAGTCGCGGAAGGAGTAGCCGCCCGCGTCGGCGAGGCCGGGCACGACCGTGAACGTCGATGCCTGCTTCTCTGCGGTCGTGCTGGAGGTGGTGACCACCGGGAGGTTGAGCAGGGAGGACTGCACCTGCCAGTGGCGGGTGGAGTAGTTGGCCGACCGGAAGGAACGGGTGACGTTCTTCGCCAGGGCCGGGCCGCCCGAGACGGTCTCCTTGATGACCGTGAAGTGGCGTGCCGTTCCCGAGACGGCGGGCAGGGCGGTCGGGGCGGACCAGGTGGCGAAGGTGTCGTAGCTGTCGCTGTAGTAGTACGTGCCGTCGCCGTAGCCGTCGAAGAAGAGCCGCCAGCCGCCGTTGTCGAGCTGGACCAGGGCGGGGCCCTCGCGGTAGCTGCCCCAGCCCGCCCAGTTGCCCGTGCGGGAGATCCTGTAGGGGCCGGTGAGGTTCGACGCCGTCGCGTACTCGATGTACTTCGTCGTCTCGTTCTTCGTGAAGGCGTGGTAGGTCGAGCCGAGCTTCACGATGAACGTGTCGATGTGGTTCGCGCCGATGCCGGACAGCGCCACCGGTGAACTCCACGCCGTCAGCGCCGAGTTCGTGGCCTTGAGCAGGTACGGGGTGAAGATCCACTCGTCGTCGGTGGTCGAGCAGGACACGATGACGTTCACGCTGCCGTCGCTGTCGACGAACCACTCCGGCGCCCAGGCCCGGGAGAGACCCGCGATCGGGACCGTGTAGTCGTAGAGGAAGGTCCAGTTGACCCGGTCGGTGCTGCGGGCGAAGCCGATGGTGGTGCTGGTGTCCTGCCAGGTGTGGGTCGTGTAGGTGATGTAGTAGGAGCCGTTGGTGTGCTTGAAGATGCTCGCGTCGCGGATGCGGTTGCTGGGCGGCGTGTAGGCGGAGGCCTTGGCCAGCCGGAAGTCGGTGGCGTCGTCCGACTGGTAGACGTTCACGGTCCCGTCGTTGCTGTTCAGGAACGGCACGATGGTGTAGCGGGTGGCCGAGCCGCTCGGCGGTGCGGCCGCCAGCGCCGTCCCGAGCAGGCCGGGGGCCTCACCCAGGATCAGCGCCGAGGCGGGCAGGGCGGCCATCGCGCGCAGCAGACTGCGGCGGGACGGGGTGTGGGGGCGTCTGGTCACGGGCGGCTCTCCCTCAACGCGGTTCGATATCACGAACGCAGTTCGGAAATTCGATCAGAAGTTAAGGGTGGGGTTCGCGCACGTCAATGGTTTGAGCAGGAGGAAGCGGGACCTGGGAGAAACCTGTGGTGAACCTGGGAGCCGCACCGGGCGAAACCGTTCCGCAGCCGGGCCCTGGAGGTTACCGTTCGGTAGACGATGTCGTCCCGGAGGTGCCCCGCATGACACCCGACCGTGCCGCAGGCCTCGCCGAGTCCGCCCGAGCGCTGGCCGGCGGGGAAGTGACGTCGCGGGCGCTGGTCGCGGAGGCGCTGGCGCGGATCGAGGCGACCCAGGGCACGCTCAACGCCTTCCGGGTGGTCCGGGCCGAGGCCGCCCTCGCCGAGGCGAAGGCCGCCGACGTGGAGCTCGCCGCCGGGGTGCGCAGGCCGCTGCTGGGCGTGCCGGTCGCGGTGAAGGACGACATGGACGTGGCGGGCGAGCCGACCGCGTTCGGCTGTTGCGGTGAGTTCCCGCCGGTCGCGCAGGACGGCGAGGCGGTACGGCGGCTGCGCGCGGCCGGGGCGGTCATCGTCGGCAAGACGAACACCTGTGAGCTGGGGCAGTGGCCGTTCACCGAGGGGCCGGCCTTCGGCGCGACCCGCAATCCGTGGCACCCGGACCATACGCCGGGCGGCTCGTCCGGCGGTTCGGCAGCCGCTGTGGCGGCCGGTCTGGTGCCCGCCGCGCTCGGCTCGGACGGCGCCGGTTCGGTGCGGATCCCGGCCTCGTGGACCCATCTCATCGGCATCAAGCCACAGCGCGGCCGCATCTCCACCTGGCCGCGCGGCGAGTCCTTCCAGGGCATCACCGTCAACGGCACCCTCGCCCGTACGGTTGCCGACGCCGCCCTCCTCCTGGACGCCGCCGCCGGCAACCACGACCTCGACCCGCACCGGCCGCCGGCGGTCGACGCCTCCGCGGCCGTGGGCCGCGACCCCGGCCGGCTGCGGATCGCGCTCTCCCTGAAGCCGCCGTTCACCGCCGTGCCCGCCCGTCTGCAGCCGGAGGTGCGGGCCAGGGTGGTCCGACTCGCCGAGAAACTGGGCTCGTTGGGGCATTTCGTCGAGGAGGCCGATCCGCCGTACGGCCAGATCGGCCTGACCTTCGTCCCGCGCGCCACGGTCGGTATCGCCGAGTGGGCGAGCGACGCGCCCTTCCCCGCACTGCTGGACCCGCGCACCCGGGGCGCCGTGCGGCTGGGCCGGCTCCTCGGCGGGGCCCCGCTGCGGGCGGCCCGGCGCGCGGAGGCGGTGCTGCACCGTCGTATCGGCGCGTTCTACGAGTCGTACGACGTGATCGTCGCGCCCACAACGGCCGCTCCCCCGCCCCGGGTCGGCGCGATGCTCGAACTCGGCGGTTTCGCGACCGACCGGGCGATGATCGCCGCCTGTCCCTACGCCTGGCCCTGGAACGTGCTCGGCTGGCCCGGCGTGAACGTCCCCGCCGGATTCGTGGACGGACTGCCCGTCGGCGCCCAGCTGCTCGGGCCGGCGAACAGCGAGCCGCTGCTGATCTCGCTGGCCGCGCAGTTGGAGGCGGAGCTGCGCTGGCACGAGCTGTGGCCGCCGCAGCAGGGCGAGCAGGTGCGGGCCCCGGTCGTCTGAGACGCCGCCGGCCCGGCTCGGGCAGGCTCTACCCTGTGACGATGGACGATGCGTCGATGGTCGGGCTCATGGGGCGGGTCACCGGCACGGTGGGACCCGGGCTCGTCGGCGAGGTGATCGTGCGGGTGCGCGGCGGCGCCGAGCACTTCCTCGCCTATCCGGCCACCGGCACCGAGCGCATCGAACGCGGCACGGTGGTGATGGTGGTGGAGTACCAGCCGCCGCGCACCGTCTACGTCCAGGCGGCGTACGACAGTTGAGCCCGCTCGTCCGCAGGTGAGAGCCGTCTGCGTCAAGGTTGCGGCAAGGATCCGCCAACGCCTGTACGTCCGGGTCGCCGAGGCGCACACTCCCCTTCGTCCGGTGCCGAAAGGGCACCATGCAAAGGGGGCGAATGCCGATGGTTGTCGGCGTCGTTGCGGGGGTGGCGGTAGGGGCCGTCCTCGTTCTGATCGGTCTGTTCAAGATGATGTGGCGGGTCGCCGAACCCAACGAGGCCCTGGTCATCTCCGGTTCCAAGCACCGCACGGAGGGCCTGGAGGAGGGCATGGGCTTTCGCATCGTCACCGGGCGCGGCACGCTGGTGCTCCCCGGTGTGCAGGCGGTGCGCAAGCTGTCGCTCGACCTGAACGAGACCGAGTTGCAGGTGGACTGCGTGACGCACCAGGGCATTCCGCTGAAGGTGCGGGGCGTGGTCATCTTCAAGGTGGGCGACGACTTCGTGTCGATCGCCAACGCGGCCCGCCGCTTCCTGGACCAGCAGAAGCTGATGTCGGAGCGGGTGCACAACGTCTTCGCCGGTCATCTGCGCTCCATCGTGGGCGGGTTGACGGTGGAGGACATGATCCGTGACCGGGAGAAGCTCACCGGGCAGACCCGGGCGGCGTGCGGTACGGAGATGGAGAAGCTGGGTCTGATCGTGGACTCGCTCCAGATCCACGAGATCGAGGACCCGACCGGGTACATCCAGAACCTGGCCATGCCGCACGCGGCGGCCGTTCAGCGGGACGCGCGGATCGCGCAGGCGGAGGCGAACCGGCTGGCCACGGAGGCGGAGCAGCAGTCGTACGCGCGGATGGCCGAGGCGACCCGGGACAGCGAGATCCTCCAGGCGGGCTACCAGGCCGAGCGCGACAAGGCGGGCGCCAAGGCCCGGCAGGCAGGTCCGCTCGCCGACGCGGCCGCCCGGCAGGAGGTGGTCGTCCAGGAGACGCGGGTGGCCGAACTGGAGGCGCATCGGCGCGAGCAGCAGCTCCAGGCCGATGTCCGCAAGCCCGCGGACGCCGCGGCCTACGAGAAGCGCACGCTGGCCGAGGCCGAGCGCGACGCGCGGATCTCGGCGGCGCAGGCCAAGGCGAAGGAGACGGAACTGGCGGCCGCCGCCGAGGCGACCCGGGTCAAGACGGCCGCGGGCGCCGAGGCCGAGGCGACCAAGACGCGCGGCACGGCGACCGCCGCGGCGACCCGGGCCACCGGTGAGGCGGAGGCCGCCGCCGCACAGGCCAAGGGACTCGCGCAGGCCGAGGCGACCAAGGCCCAGGGGCTGGCGGAGGCGGAGGCCATCAAGGCCCGGGCCGCCGCCCTCGCCGAGAACCAGGAGGCCGTGGTCGCCCAGCAGCTCGCCGAGAACTGGCCGGAGATCGTCCGCGCCGGCGCGTCCGCTTTCGGCAACGTCGACAACATGGTGCTGCTCAACGGCGCCGACGGGATGGCGGACATGTTCGCCAAGGCCCTCACCATGGGCGGTACGGGGCTCGGGCTGGCGCGTCAGCTGCTCGCCTCGATGAACCAGAACGGGCAGGTCCCGAAGGAGGCTTCGCCGCTCAACGGGCTCGCGCAGAAGGTTCCGGTGGACGAGAAGTGAACCTCCAGGGGTCTTCGGTGGCCCTTCACGCGTAACTCACGGGGGCAGCCCCTAAGGTGCCCCCGTGAGCACGTACACCGACGAGAACGTCCCGGGCCGTCACGGCCCCACCGCCACCACCGAGGCCGAACCCCGCGCGGTCGGCAAGGTGCGTACCGAGTACTCGCCCGCGCACGACGGCGACCCCGACCCCGGGGAGATCGTCTGGACCTGGGTCCCCTTCGAGGAGAACGACGGCCGGGGCAAGGACCGCCCGGTGCTCGTGGTCGCCCGGGAGGCGGCCGGCACCTTCCTCGCCGTGCAGCTCTCCAGCAAGCGGCACGACGGGGACCGCGAGTGGGTCGCCATCGGCAGCGGACCGTGGGACCGGACGGGGCGCGACTCCTGGGTCGACGTGGACCGCATCCTCCGGCTGCACGAGCAGGGCATGCGCCGGGAGGCATGCGCCCTGGACCGCGGGCGGTTCAACCTGGTCAGGCAACGGCTGCACGAGCGCTACGGCTGGACCTGACGCCACGACTTGGGCTGACGCCACGACTGGGGCTGACGCTCGGGGAACGCCCTGGCGAACGCGGCGCGCACGGGGCTGTCGGGCTTGCGGTCCAGGATGCCGAAGACCACATGCTCGAAGGCCCCCGCGAACCGACCGCCGGGCCCGAGCAGCCCCTGGAACGCGCCCGCCACCTGCGCGGGGTCGTTCTGGAACACCCCGCACCCCCAGGCGCCCAGCACCAGCCGCCGGTACCCGTGCGCCGCGGCCGTCTCCAGCACGCGCTCGGCGCGGATCGCCAGTGCCCGCGGCAGCTCGGCCGTGCGCTCGGGTGTCGTACGCCGCACCACGCCCGCGTTCGGGGCGGCGGCGGTCAGGAAGCCGGCGGTGTAGGGCTCGTCCAGCAGGCCGCCCCGGTCGTCGCGGAAGACGGGCACGCCGGGTGAGTGGATGACGCGGTCCGTGTAGAAGGGGTCGCGGTGGGCCCGGTGATGGTCGTAGAACGCGCGGGCATCGAGCAGGCAGGTGTACAGCGCCGAGGCGCGGCACAGGGCCTCCTCCTGCGCCTGGGCGCCGTTCAGGAAGCCGCCGCCCGGATTGCGGGCCGAGGCGAAGTTCAGTACGGCCGTGTCGTCGCCGAGGCGGCGGGCCGCCTCCAGGCTGCTCTCGCCGGTGACCTCGAAGAACGTCTCGGCATCGGATGTCCGCGGCACCGGGACCGGGTCCGGCCCGTACATCCGGGTGCCCTGCCGGGCGGCCTCGACGGCCGCCGCGATCGACACCTCGCGCCCGTCGGACGCGCGGTACGCCCCAGCCGCGACCACCTGCTCCGTCTGCTGTGCGACGCCGCGCAGACGCGCGCTCATGGCGCCACCCCCGTGCGCGCCATGAACGCGCTCCGCGCGTTCTCCCCCGTCGTGCTCATGCACCGATCCTGGGTGATGCTGGTGATGCCGTGCAACGGAGTTTCCCGCCCCCGCGACAGACGGGGAACGACCGGGAAATCCCCTGCTAACGCCCGGAGAGCGGAGGTTACCGACCCGGAACGTGCCGGTACGCACCCTTGTGCGAGGCGACACGAGCGTCTTGGGTGGGACGAGTGTGCCCGCCCGCCCACAAGATCCGGGCCGGGCGGCATCGTGGACTCTCAGGAGGATCCCGACATGTCAGATTCGGTGAGTGACTGTACGGAGCAGCCCCGCACCGCGGTCACCGAAGCCGAGGTGGAGGCCCTGGTCAGGGGCATCTGCTTCAAGACCGGCCCACCCCGCACCCTCGGGGTCGAAGTGGAATGGCTCGTCCACGAGCTGCGCAGCCCGCAGCTCACCGTGACACCCGAACGACTCGAAGCGGCCTACGCCGCACTACGGACCGTGCACCTGAGGTCGGCGCTCACCGTCGAGCCCGGCGGCCAGCTGGAACTGAGCTCGCCGCCCGCCGCCTCGCTGATGGAGTGCATCGGTACCGTCTCCGCCGACCTCGACGCCGCCCGCGCGGTACTGCGCGAGCACGATCTCGGTCTGGTCGGCCTGGGCAATGATCCCTGGCACTCGCCCCGCCGGTTCCTGCGCCAGCCGCGCTACGACGCGATGGAGGCATCCCTGGACCGGGCGGGCCCGGCCGGCCGCGCCATGATGTGCACCTCGGCCTCCGTCCAGGTGTGCCTGGACTCCGGATACGAGGAGCCCGGCCCGCTCGGGCACGGACGGCGCTGGTGGCTGGCCCACCAGCTGGGCGCGGTCCTGGTGGCCGCCTTCGCCAACTCCCCGCTGGCCGGGCGCGAGCCCACGGGCTGGCTGTCCACCCGGCAGCTGCTGTGGATGGAGATCGGCGCGGGCCGCGCGGGCGCGCCCCCGCTGAACGGCGATCCGCGGATCGCCTGGGCACGGCACGTCCTGGACGCGCCGGTGATGTGCGTACGCCGGGAGAGCGGCCCGTGGGACGTCCCGGACGGGCTGACGTTCCGGGAGTGGATGCGGTCGGGGGCGCCCCGACCGCCGACGCACGAGGACCTCGACTACCACCTCACGACGCTGTTCCCGCCGGTCAGACCGCGTGGCCATCTGGAGCTGCGCATGATCGACGCACAGCCCGGCGAGGACGGCTGGATCGTGCCGCTGGCCGTGACGACCGCGCTCTTCGACGACCCGGAGGCCGCCGAGACCGCGTATCGCACCGTGAAGCCGCTGGCCGAGCGCGCCCTGTCACTGCCCGCGCCGCACAATCCACTGTGGATCGACGCGGCCCGCTCGGGCCTCGCCGACCCCGAGCTGCGGGAGGTGGCGGACACCTGCTTCGCGGCGGCGCTGGAGGCGCTGCCCCGGCTGGGGGCCACGGCCGAGGTCACGGACGCCGTGGCGGCGTACCGGGACCGCTACGTCAGCCGGGGCCGCTGCCCCGCCGACGACCTGCTGGACGAGCTCTACGGCACGGACCGCACCCTGTACGGGAAGGACGACCGGACATGACCGACCCCGCCCACGACGCCGAAACGCTCCGCGAGCGGGCACTGACCACCCTCACCACCGCCCGTGCCCGGACGACCCTGCTGACCTCCTGTGTCGAGGACCCCGACCTCACCGCCCAGCACTCGCCGCTGATGTCCCCGCTGGTGTGGGACCTCGCGCACATCGGCAACCAGGAGGAGCAGTGGCTGCTCCGGACGGTCGCCGGGCGTGAGGCGATGCGGCCCGAGATCGACGGCATCTACGACGCCTTCGAGCACCCGCGCGCCGAGCGCCCGTCGCTACCGCTGCTGCCGCCGACCGAGGCCCGGCACTACGCGGCCGAGGTGCGCGGCCGGGTGCTGGACCTCTTGGAGAGCACGGCCTTCCACGGAACGCGGCTGACCGAGGCGGGCTTCGCCTTCGGGATGATCGCGCAGCACGAGCAGCAGCACGACGAGACGATGCTGATCACCCATCAGCTCCGCAAGGGCCCGCAGGCCCTGCACGCCCCGGACCCGGAACCGGCGCCCCTGCTCACTGGGCCGTCCGAAGTGCTGGTCCCCGGCGGCCTGTTCACCATGGGCACCTCGACCGAGCCGTGGGCGCTGGACAACGAACGCCCTGCGCATGTGCGCGAGGTGCCGGCGTTCCACATCGACACGACGCCGGTGACGAACGCCGCGTACCAGGCGTTCATCGAGGACGGCGGCTACGACGACGACCGCTGGTGGACGGCGGGGGGCTGGGCGCACATCCGGCAGCACTCCATCCACGCCCCCCTGTTCTGGCGCCGGGACGGCAAGCAGTGGCTCAGGCGGCGCTTCGGCGTCACCGAGGTCGTACCGCCCGACGAACCCGTGCTGCACGTGTGCTGGTACGAGGCCGACGCCTACGCCCGCTGGGCCGGGCGCCGGCTGCCCACCGAGGCCGAGTGGGAGAAGGCCGCCCGGCACGACCCGGCCGGTGACCGCTCGATGCGCTACCCGTGGGGCGACGCCGACCCCGCTCCGGAGCACGCCAACCTCGGCCAGCGGCATCTGCGCCCGGCACCGGCCGGCAGCTACCCGGAGGGCGAATCGCCGCTCGGTGTACGGCAGTTGATCGGTGACGTGTGGGAGTGGACGGCGAGCGACTTCCTGCCGTACCCGGGGTTCCAGGCGTTCCCGTACAAGGAGTACTCGGAGGTGTTCTTCGGGCCCGAGCACAAGGTGCTGCGGGGCGGCTCGTTCGCCGTGGACGCGGTGGCCTGCCGGGGCACCTTCCGCAACTGGGACTATCCGATCCGGCGGCAGATCTTCTCCGGGTTCCGCACGGCCCGCTCCGCGGGGGACGTCTGATGTGCCGTCACCTGGCCTACGTAGGCCCCGAGGAGCCGCTCGGCACCCTCCTCGTGGAGCCGCCGCACGCCCTGTACCGCCAGTCGTGGGCGCCTCGGCGGCAGCGGCACGGGACGGTCAACGCCGACGGTTTCGGGGTCGGTTGGTACGCCGACGGGGACCCGGTGCCGGCGCGGTACCGCCGGGCCGGGCCCATCTGGGCGGATCTGTCCTTCGCCGATCTGGCCCGGGTGGTGCGGTCCACCGCGCTGCTCGCCGCCGTACGGGACGCCACGCTGTCGGGCGCCGACGCGGAGGCCGCGGCGGCACCGTTCGCCGCCGGTCCCTGGCTGTTCAGCCACAACGGCGCCGTGAAGGGCTGGCCGGATTCGCTCGCGCCGCTCGTGCCGACCCTGCCCGCGGTGGACCTGCTGTCGATGGAGGCCCGCAACGACTCGGCGCTCGTCTGGGCGCTGGTCCTCGCGCGGCTCCGCGGCGGGGACACGAGTGAGCCGCAGGGGCGCTCCGCCATTCAGGACGAGGGGCAGGCTCTGGCCGACACCGTCCTGGAGGTCGCCGAGGCGGCCCCCGGCTCCCGGCTGAACCTGCTGCTCACCAACGGCGAGACGATCACCGCGACGGCCTGGGGCGACACCCTCTGGTATCTGGTCCGGCCCGGCGGCGGCACCGTCGTGGCCTCCGAGCCCTACGACGACGACCCGCACTGGCAGGAGGTCCCCGACCGCACCCTCCTCGCGGCGAGCGGCACCGATGTGCTGCTCACCCCGCTGAAGGACCCCAGTGACGCCCTGCCACCCGCACCCGCCCGACCGAGGGAGCCCAGCACGTGAGTCCGTTCCTTCTCACCCGCACCCTGCCCGAGGACGCCACCGACGCCGCCCTGCGCGCCGACGTCCTCAAGGGCCTGACCAGCACGCCGAAAGCGCTGCCGCCGAAGTGGTTCTACGACGCGCAGGGCAGCGAACTCTTCGAGAAGATCACCGAGTTGCCCGAGTACTACCCCACGCGCGCCGAGCGCGAGATCCTCGTCGACCGGGCCGGCGAGATCGCCGCGGCCACCGGCGCCCGCACCCTCGTCGAGCTGGGCTCCGGCTCCTCGGAGAAGACGCGGTACCTCATCGACGCGCTGACCGGGCTGCACACGTACGTGCCCGTCGACGTCAGCGAGAGCGCCCTCACCCAGGCCGGGCAGGCGCTGATCGAGGAGCGGCCGGGGCTGGACGTGCATGCCCTGATCGCCGACTTCACCGGCGGGCTGGTCCTGCCGGACACGCCGGGTCCGCGGCTGGTGGCGTTCCTCGGTGGCACGATCGGCAATCTGCTGCCGGCCGAGCGCGCCGCGTTCCTCGCCTCCGTCCGCGCCCTGCTCGCCCCCGGTGACGCGCTGCTGCTCGGCACGGATCTGGTCAAGGACGAGCGGGTCCTGGTGGAGGCGTACGACGACGCGGCCGGGGTGACGGCCGCGTTCAACAAGAACGTGCTGACCGTGATCGACCGGGAGTTGGGCGCCGACTTCGATCCCGGCGCGTTCGAGCACGTGGCGCTCTGGGATCCGGACAACGAGTGGATCGAGATGCGGCTGCGCTCCCGCACCGCGCAGACGGTGAAGGTGCCCGCGCTGGATCTCGCCGTCGACTTCGCGGCGGGCGAGGAGATGCGCACCGAGGTGTCGGCGAAGTTCCGCAGGGACGGTGTCCGCACGGAACTGTCGGCGGCGGGACTGGAGCTGGCGCACTGGTGGACGGACGGTCAGGGCCGGTTCGCGCTGTCACTGAGCGTGGCGCGGTGACCGACGGCTCGCGCGTTGCCCCGCCTTGGGGCACCGTGGAGTGACGCGTGTGAGAGGAGCACCCACATGTCGAACCACACCTACCGGGTCACCGATATCGTCGGCACCTCGCCCGAGGGCGTGGACCAGGCCATCCGCAACGGGATCGAGCGCGCCTCGCAGACCCTGCGCAACCTGGACTGGTTCGAGGTGACCGAGGTACGCGGCCAGCTCGAAGAGGGGCAGATCGCGCACTGGCAGGTGACGATGAAGGTCGGCTTCCGCCTGGACGACGCCGGGTAGCGCGCCGGGATACCGGGTTATCCGGGTAGCCACGCCGGATACGGTCCTCAGGTCCGCCCCTCCCGCTCCTGTGCCACCTTCAGCGCGGCGGACGGGGCGGTCCAGCGCGCCCGTACGACGGTGAAACCGGCCCGTTCGGCGTCCTCGCAGACCAGCTCGTCGTCGTCCACCAGGACCCGGATCTCACGGGTGCGGGCGAGGCGGCGCAGGATCTCCAGCTTGGTGCGCCGGGCGGGCCTGCGGTCGTCGTTGCGCCGCATGTACACGCGCCCGTCCGGCAGTCCCTGCGCGGCGAGCCAGTCCAGCGTGTCCCGCCGGCAGCGCTCGGGCCGCCCGGTCAGATAGAGGACCTCGCACTCCTGAGCGCTCTCCCGCGCCAGCGCGATGCCTTCCGCGAGGGGCGGGTCCTGCGGGGCGGCCGCGAAGAAGCCGTCCCAGTCACGCGGTTCACGCTCCAGGAAGTGCTGTCGGTGTGCCGTGTCGGCGAGGGTGTTGTCCAGGTCGAACACGGCGAGCGGGGGTCGTGTGCTGCTGTCGGTCACGCCCCTCACACTAGACGGGCCCCGCACCCCGGCAACCTCCGCGCGCCGGGCGGCCACTGCTGTGCGACATGGCACGCAGGCGGAGGCGGGAGGCCCCGGTGGGCAACACAGCGAGCGGCATGCGTCGTACGGCGATCTGGACGGCGGCGGCGGTCGGCGCGGCCCTGGTGGCGGTGCTGGGGCCGGCGAGCGAGGCGTCCGCCGCGACGACCCTGGTCGTGGCGACCGACGGGAACGACTCGGCACCGGGCAGCCTGGCCCAGCCCCTGCGGACCATCCAGCGGGCCGTGGACCTGGCGCGGCCCGGCGACGTCATCGCCGTACGCGGTGGCACGTACGCCCTCACGGACAACATCACCATCTCCACCTCGGGCACCGCCTCCCAGCCCATCGCCCTGGGCGCCTACCGGGGCGAGCGTGTGATCGTCGACGGCGAGCGACTGCCCGCCAGTCACACGCCGGTCGGCGGCAGCATCCCCCGGGCCGAACGCGGGGCGATCCACATGGAGGCCTCCCACTGGCGGATCTCCGGCCTGGAACTCGTCAACGGCCCGTACGGCGTCTACTGCGACGGCTGCAACAGCAACGTCTTTTCCAGAATTTCCACACATGACAACTACGAGTCCGGTTTCCAGCTTCAAGGGTCGTCCAGTGACAACCAGATCCTGAACCTGGACAGTTACGGCAACCGTGACCCGCGCAAGAACGGCGAGAGCGCGGACGGGCTGGCCATCAAGGAGGGCAGCGGGACCGGCAATGTGGTGCGGGGTGCCCGATTGTGGAACAACGTGGACGACGGGTTCGACGCCTGGAAGTTCGCCTCGCCGATTCTGATCGAGAACACGGTCGCGTACGGCAACGGCTTCAACCGATGGAACTTCCCGGACTTCGCGGGCGACGGCAACGGCTTCAAGATGGGCGGCGGCACCCCGGCCCCGGCGGTGGGGCACACCCTGCGCAACTCGATCGCGTACAGGAACGCCGCGCACGGCGTCACGGACAACGGCAACCCCGGCGCCCAGACCCTGACCCGCAACTCGACGTGGGCCAACGCCGGTACCGGCTTCGACGCCGACGTCCCGGGCGGCGCCGCCAGCCTCACCGGCAACCTGTCGGTCGCCGACGCCCGCGCGGCGTCCGTCGGCTCGGGAACGACCGCGAGCGGCAACTCGTGGAACCTGGGCGGGACCTGGAACGCCTCCTCGGTCCTCAGCACCGACCCGAACGCCCTCACGGGCCCGCGCTCCGCCGACGGCTCGCTACCGTCGGCCCCGGCCTTTCTCGTGCCCCGCAACGGTGCTGCTGTCGGCGCCCGGTTCTGAACCACCGGCGGGACTGTCCCTGTGAGTCACATTTGAGACAGTCCGGCCGAAAGAAATGGTCCGGACTATTTCCGGGAGGGGCCCTTTTCGCAGGCCCTCGCGAGATCGCGGGCGTATCACGACGGGCGCGAACGCGCCACCCCGGTAAGGCAATTCACCCCTCCGGTTGATTGTTCAAAGAGAGCGCTGACATACTCCGGCTTCCGGCTTTTCGAAGCCACCTCTCCCGTCCCCCTCCCCCCCCCATCAGCCCGCACCCACCAGTGTGTTCGGCATGACGCAGCAAAGAAGGTGCGCCTGTGCCCGATTTTTCACCATGGCACGACAATTCGCTCACATACAGTCCGCCGAACAACGAACCCGCGCCGTCCCGGCGGATATCTGAAGACCCCGAATTTCACTCACTGCGCCGCGCCCAACGCAGGTTCGGCGTCCGGGCGACCCTCCTCTCGGTAGGTGGATTCCTGCTGTACGTCCTGCTGTCGCACTCGCTCCCCGGCCTGATGAACGAGCGCCTGCTCGGGAACCTCACGCTCGGCCTCGCCCTGGGACTCGGGCAGTTCGTCGTGATGGGCGTGACCGCCTGGTGCTACGTCAGGCACATGCGCACCCGGGTCGACCCGATCGCCCGCGGCCTCGGCTCACGACTGCACCAGCACGAAGCCAACTCGCTCCGCACCACCGCGCCGGAGGGGGAGGCCGGCCAGGCCTTCCGGCCCGGCAACTCCAGGGGGTACCGCACGTGGTGACCATGTCCGAAGGCATCGTCGACAGGTTCAGCCTGAACCTGACGTTCGTGCTGTTCCTGTCGGTGGTCGTGGTCACCCTGTTCATGGCGCTGCTCACGGCCCCGCAGCGCGACGAGATCAGCGAGTTCTACCTCGGCAACCGCACCATGTCCCCGCTGCGCAACGGCCTCGCCATGTGCGGCGACTACCTGTCCGCCGCGACCCTGCTGGGCAGCACCGGACTGGTCGCCCTGACCGGGTACGACGGGTTGCTGTACCTCGCCGGCACGGTCGTCGCCTGGATGATGGTGCTGCTCCTCGTCGCCGAACCCCTGCGCCGCGCGGGCAAGTACACCCTGGGTGACACACTGGCCCTGCGTCTGACCCGGCTGCAACGGCCGGCCCGGCTCGCCCTGGCCGTGTGCACCCTCGCCATCACCACCCTGTACCTGGTGGCCCAACTCGTCGGCAGCATGGCCCTGTTGACCCAGTTCACCGGCGAACCCAGCGCCGCGACCCGCACCCTGTGCGTGATCGTGATCGGCACCATCGTCATCGTGTACGCGGCCATCGGCGGCGCGCCCGGCGCCACGGTCATCCAGATCATCAAGGCCGTGATGCTCATCGCGGGCGTGACGGTCACCGCCGTCATGGTGCTGCACCACTACGACTGGAACCCCAACGCCCTGCTGTCCGCGGCCGCGAACCACAGCGGCACCGGCACACAGTTCCTCGAACCAGGACTGCGCTACGGCGTCAGCACCACCAGCAAGCTCGACTTCTTCAGCCTGGAACTGGCGATCGTCCTGGGCCTGGCCGCGCTCCCCCACGTACTGATGCGCCTGCTCGCCCCGCGCAAGGTCGACGTACTGCGCTCCTCCCTCGTGTGGGCGGTCGGCCTGGTCGGCCTGGTGTGCCTGGCGGCGGGCATCCTCGGCCTCGGCGCCACGGCCGTCGTCGGCCGCGAGACCATCGCGGAGACGGACCACAAGGGCGACTCCGCCGTCCTGCTCCTCGCCAACGCCCTCGGCGGCGGCATCCTCACGGCGCTGCTGTCCTGCCTCGCCTTCGTCACCCTGCTCGCCGTCGCGGCCGGCCTCACCCTCGCCGCCGCCTCGTCCCTCGCCCACGACCTGTACGGCGAGGTGATCCGCAAGGGCCGCGCGAGCGAGACCGAGGAGCTGTTGGTGGCCCGGCTGTCGGCCGCCGTCATCGGCGTCCTCGCCATGATGCTCGCCCTCATCTCCTGGGGCGCCAACACCGCGACACTCGCCTTCCTCGCCTTCGCCATCGCGGCGTCCGCGATCCTGCCGACCATCGTGTACACCCTCTTCTGGCGCCGCTTCACGGGCGAGGGGGCGCTGCTCAGCCTCTGGGGCGGCCTGGTCTGCTCGGTCCTGCTGGTGCTGTTCTCCCCGGTGGTCTCCTCCACACCGGGCTCGTTCTACCCGGACGCCGACTTCGCCTGGTTCCCGCTGCAGAACCCCGGCATCGTCTCCATCCCGGCGGGCTTCCTCCTGGGCTGGCTCGGCACGGTACTGAGCGAGCGACAGGGGGCCCAGGAGGAGGCCGCCTACCAGGAGTTCGAGGTCCGGATGCTGGTGGGCGCCAACGAGGGGGCAGGCGAATAGGACATGCTTTCGTCATGTCTACTCGTACGTTCCTGATCGGCGCCGCCCGTGAGCGCCCGTGCACGCTCGTCGTCTGCCGGGGCTGCTGCTGCGGTGATCCCCGCAAGCACCCCGGCACCGACCACGCCTGGCAGCTGGAGCGCCTCCGCGCGGCCGGGTCCGAGCACGGTTTCCAGGTCCGTACGACCGACTGCCTGGGCCCCTGCGACCAGGCCAACGTGATCGTCGTCCAGCCGTCGGCCGCGGGGCGCCGGGCCGGCGGCCGGGCCACCTGGGTGGGCTTCGCGATGGACGACGACTGCACGGAGGAGATCGTGGGGTGGGCAGCCGCGGGCGGACCGGGTCTCGCGGAGCCGCCCGTCACGCTGGAGCTTCAGTTCATCCAGCCGCCGCGGGACGCCCGGGTGCGGTCCCGTCGCTGACACCCCAGGGCAATTGTTAATGGGATCCATTTTCATGTAGCGTCCTCGGTGTTCACCCACCGAGGAGGTCCGTCATGGCTGTCCCCAAGCGGAAGATGTCCCGCAGCAACACCCGCCACCGCCGCGCCCAGTGGAAGGCGAGCACCCCGCAGCTGGTACCCGTCACCATCGACGGCGTCAGCCACCTCGTGCCGCAGCACCTGGTGAAGGCGTACGAGCGCGGGCTGCTGCGCCCCGAGGGCTGACCGGAGATGCCGTACGACCGCCGACTGCCCGTCACCGTCCTGTCCGGCTTCCTCGGGGCCGGCAAGACGACCCTGCTCAACCATGTCCTCGGCAACCGCGAAGGCCTGCGTGTGGCAGTGATCGTCAACGACATGAGCGAGGTCAACATCGACGCCGCGCTGGTGCGCGGCGGCGAGGCCGCCCTGTCGCGGACCGAGGAGCGCCTGGTCGAGATGACCAACGGCTGCATCTGCTGCACCCTGCGCGACGACCTCCTCCAGGAGGTCGACCGGCTCGCCCGCGAGGGCCGCTTCGACCATCTCCTCATCGAGTCGTCCGGCATCTCCGAACCCATGCCGGTCGCGGCCACCTTCGCCTTCGCCCGCGACGACGGCGCCACGCTCGGCGACCTCGCCCTCCTGGACACCATGGTCACGGTCGTCGACGCCGCCAACTTCCTCGCGGAGCTGGACAGCGGCGACGAACTCGCCGAGCGCGGCCTCGACCAGTACGAGGACGACGAGCGCACCGTCAGCGATCTCCTCGTCGACCAGGTCGAGTTCGCCGACGTACTCGTGCTCAACAAGCTCGACCTGGTGGACGACGTGGCGGCGGACCGCCTGCGTGCCGCGCTGGGCCGGCTCAACCCCGCCGCGCGGATCGTCGACGCCGTACAGGGACAGGTGGCGCTCCAAGAGGTGCTCGGCACCCGGCTGTTCGACCTGGAGCGCGCCCAGCAGGCGCCGGGCTGGGTGCGGGAACTCAACGGCGACCACGTGCCGGAGACCGAGGAGTACGGCATCTCGTCCACGGTGTTCCGTGCCGAAGCGCCCTTCCACCCCGGGCGGCTGTGGACCTTCGTCACGGAGGAGCTCGACAGCGGCGCATACGGGAAGGTGCTGCGCTCCAAGGGCTTCTTCACCCTGGCCAGCCGTCCGCATGTGACGGGGCTGTGGTCGCAGGCCGGTTCCGTCGCCCGCTTCGAGCCCAGCGCCGCACGGGACGCGGAGGCGCCGTACGCCCAGGAGCTGGTCTTCATCGGCACGCACCTGCGTGCGGAGGCGCTCCGGGTCGCCTTGGCCGAGTGCCTGCTGACGGATGACGAGGGCTTCCCGGCCGCCGACCCGTTCCCGGCCTGGGACACGTACGGCATCGACGACGCCTGCGAGCACGAGCACGCGGCGCCGCTCCAGGGGGCGGCGCACTGAGTCCCTCTCCGGGCCCGGCCTGCTGGGCCGATATCTGGAGCGCATCCTCTGCCCGGTGATCAACATCCTCTCCGACGACCAGAGCCTGGTCCGGGCCGACTACCGCACGAACCACGCCCGTCCCAGGGAGCTGAAACGGCGCTACGACCCGGGCAACCTGTTCCGCCTGAACAACAACACCGCCCCGTGAGGAAGCCGGCGGGGAATCCTGCGGGCGCCACGGTGTTGAACCCGGTATGAGCTCCGTGATCGCTTCGGCCCGCTTCTCCGTCCTGGACCGCTCCCGCACCCGCGAGGGCCACTCGACCGGAGAGGCGCTGCGCGACACCGTACGGCTGGCGCGGGAGATCGAGGCGCTCGGCTACCACCGCATCTGGGTCTCGGAGCACCACGGCGTACCCGGTGTCGCCGGTTCCGCCCCGACCGTGCTGGCCGCCGCCGTCGCCTCCGCGACCCGCACGATCCGGGTCGGCACCGGCGGCGTAATGCTGCCCAACCACCAACCACTGGTCGTGGCCGAGCAGTTCGGCGTGTTGGAGTCCCTCTTCCCCGGCCGTGTCGACATGGGGATCGGACGATCCGTCGGCTTCACGGACGGCGTGCGCAAGGCACTCGGGCGGGACAAGGGGGACGCGGAGGACTTCGCGGCGCAGATCCAGGAGCTGCTCGGCTGGTTCCGGGGCACCTCCGCCACGGGGGTGCACGCGCGGCCCGCCGAGGGTCTGAGCGTGCCGCCGTTCGTGCTGGCCATGGGTGAGGGAGCGGACATCGCGGCCCGCGCGGGTCTGCCGATGGTCATCGGTGACCTCAGGAACAGGGAGAAGATGCGGCGCGGCATCGACCACTATCGCGACAGCTTCCGCCCCTCGCCCTGGGCGAGCGAGCCGTACGTCGTGATCTCCGGCACGGTCGCGGTGGCCGCCACGCCCGAGGAGGCCCGGCGGCTGCTCGTGCCCGAGGCCTGGTCGATGGCCCACTCCCGCACGCACGGCACCTTCCCGCCGCTGCCGCCCGCCGAGCGGGTCGAGGCGGTCGCGATGACCGCCAAGGAACGCGGCTTCTACGAGGGCGGCCTCGCCGGACACATCGCGGGCACGGAGGAGCAGGTCGCGCACGAGCTGGAGACGGTGCTGAAGGAGACCGGGGCGCAAGAGGTGCTGGTCACGACCAGTACGTACGACCGTGCGGCCCTGGTGGACTCCTACCGGCGGCTCGCCCGGATCGTCGGCGCGTGATCCGGGCGGGCCGCCGGCCGGGGGCGGCCGGTCCGGTGGGTCAGTCCGTGGCGCGTGGGTCGAACGACCTGGTGTCGATGGTCAGCGGCTTCGGGAACGCGCCGGCCACCGACTCCCAGCCCGTGAACTTGAAGTTGGTGCCCTCCCGGTCCCCGTCCGCCGGCGTGGCCTCACCGTCGTGGGTGATCAGCAGCCCCTTGGGGAACGACCGGCCCAGCGGGACGTTGACCACGGCTGCCCCGTCGGAGTGCTGCACCCCGTCGGTGGCGGCGCTGTCGGCGATGGCGAAGGAGCCGAGGTAGGCATTGCGGCCCTGGCGCTCGTACACGGCGAAGGTGTTGTCGCCCTGGCTGGAGGCCAGCAGGTAGCCCTTGCCGTCGGCGGCGTGGTAGATCGCGGCGCCCTCGGCGTCGGCGCTCAGGTGCTCACCGCCGAAGCCGGGGTCGTGGGCGGTGTCGATGACGCACTCCTCTTCCTCGGCGTCGTACGTCCACGGCGTGCCGTACTCCCGCACCCGGTCGATCAGCCTCGGGCGGTCGAACTCCTCGTCGTCGAGGTCGACCCGCCACAGCCCGACGTCCTCCTGGGCGGCGTACAGGACGTGCTCCTCCTGGTCGACGACCATGCCCTCGACCTGCGCGTGGTCACCGGGGTCGGCGCACGGCGTCCAGCTCTGCCCGTTCGGCAGCGTGAAGGAGGCGGGCAGGTCGAGGGTGTCCTCGGTCGCGTAGCCGACGCGCCCGTCGCGGTCCTCCAACCGCAGCAGCCGTACCCGGGTCTCCGAGCGGCGCGACACCACCGCGTACGCGTTGTCGTCGTCGCTGAAGGCGGCCAGCCCGTAGGCGGTGCGCTGGTCGTCCACCTCGGCCTCGCTCGCGGAGAAGACCGGCGCGGCGTCGGCCGCCGTCACGTCCTTCAGCGGGGGCCTGCCCGCCGCCACGGCGGCCGGGTCGATGGCGTAGGCGCGGACCCGGTCCCGGCCGCGGTCGCTGACCAGGGCCAGGTCGGTCTTCCTGCCTCCCAGTTCGAAGCCGTAGACGACGTCGACGTTGTTGAAGCGGCCGGGTGCGGCGTCCTCACCGGGCGCCGCGGGTGCGGCGATGTGCTGGAGCCGGGTGCCGTCGAGGCCGTAGACGTCGAGGCCGGCCTCCTTGAGGGTGCCGATGACGAGGCTGCGGCCCGGGTCGCGGGGGTCGACCCAGAGGGCCGGGTCGTCGGCGTCGGCGTTGCCGCCCGCCTCGTCGTCGTGGACGGCGGGGGTCTCCACGCGTGCGGAGACGGAGACCGGCTGCGGGGCGGACGCGCCCGTGACCATCAGCAGCGCGGCGGTGAGAGTGCTCAGAGCTGAGGCGCTCACGATACTCCTCGGTAGGAAGAGAGACTGGCGAGACGCTATGGGCGGCCGGTGTGGGTGAGCCGACGGCCTCGTGAACAACAGGTGGCTCGTACGGTCCCGGGGTCCCCTTCGCTTAGAATCGCGGGGTTTGCCCCCACCCACCGACCCGCCCGTCCCGGAGCCTCTACCCCATGCACTCCCCGCACGATCCGTACGTCCGTGTCCGCGGCGCCCGTGAGCACAACCTCAAGGGCGTGGACGTCGACATTCCGCGGGACGTGCTGACCGTGTTCACGGGCGTGTCCGGTTCGGGGAAATCCTCGCTCGCGTTCGGCACGATCTACGCGGAGGCCCAGCGCCGCTACTTCGAGTCGGTCGCGCCGTACGCGCGCAGGCTCATTCACCAGGTCGGCGCGCCGAAGGTCGGCGAGATCAGCGGGCTCCCGCCCGCCGTGTCGCTCCAGCAGCGCCGCTCGGCGCCGACGTCCCGCTCGTCCGTCGGCACGGTCACCAACCTCTCCAACTCCCTGCGGATGCTGTTCTCCCGTGCGGGCGACTACCCGCCGGGCGCCGAGCGGCTGGATTCGGACGCCTTCTCGCCCAACACGGCGGCCGGGGCGTGCCCGGAGTGCCACGGGCTGGGCCAGGTGCACCGGACGAGCGAGGAGTTGCTGGTCCCCGACCCGGCGCTGTCGATCCGGGAGGGAGCGATCGCCGCGTGGCCGGGCGCCTGGCAGGGCAAGAACCTGCGCGACATCCTCGACGCGCTCGGCCACGACGTCGACCGGCCGTGGCGGGAGCTGCCCGCCGAGCAGCGTAGGTGGATCCTGTTCACCGACGAGCAGCCGGTCGTCACCGTGCACCCGGTACGCGACGCCGACCGCATCCAACGGCCCTACCAGGGCACGTACATGAGCGCCCACCGGTACGTCATGAAGACCTTCTCCGAGTCCAAGAGCCCGACGCTCAGGGCCAGGGCGGAGCGGTTCCTCGCTTCCGCGCCCTGCCCGGCGTGCGACGGCAGCAGGCTGCGGCCCGAGGCGCTGGCGGTGACCTTCGCCGGCCGGACGATCGCCGAACTGGCCGCGCTGCCGCTCACGGAGCTGGCGGGCACGCTGGGCGGCGAAGCCACGTCGGAGACCGCCCGTGTCCTCACCGAGGACCTTGAGTCCCGTATCGGGCCCGTCGTCGAGCTCGGCCTCGGCTATCTCAGCCTCGACCGCGCCACGCCCACGCTCTCCGCGGGCGAGCTGCAGCGTCTGCGGCTCGCGACCCAGCTGCGGTCCGGGCTGTTCGGTGTCGTGTACGTCCTGGACGAGCCGTCCGCGGGACTGCACCCGGCGGACACGGAGGCGCTGCTGACGGTGCTGGCGCGGCTGAAGGCGGCCGGGAACACGGTGTTCGTGGTCGAGCACCACCTCGACGTCATGCGCGGCGCCGACTGGCTGGTCGACGTGGGGCCGGACGCGGGTGAGCACGGCGGGCGGGTGCTGCACAGCGGGCCGGTGGCGGAGCTGGCGACGGTCGCGGAGTCGGCCACCGCGCGCTTCCTGTTCGACGACTCCCCCGCCGCCGTACGCCAAGTGCGCGCCCCGCACGGCCAGTTGAAGGTCGGGCCGGTCACCCGGCACAACCTGCGCGGGGTGACCGCCGAGTTCCCACTCGGTGCGTTCACGGCAGTCACCGGGGTCTCGGGGTCGGGTAAGTCCACGCTGATCGGCGAGATCACCGAGGACCTGACGGGCGTGGGGCGCCTGGTCTCGGTCGACCAGAAGCCGATCGGCCGCACCCCGCGCTCCAATCTCGCCACCTACACCGGCCTCTTCGACGTCGTACGCAAGGTGTTCGCGACCACCGACGAGGCGAGGGCCCGTGGTTACGGCGTGGGGCGCTTCTCCTTCAATGTCGCTGGGGGTCCCCCCTCTGGGGGAGGGCGCTGCGAGACCTGTCAGGGCGAGGGGTTCGTCAGCGTCGAGCTGCTGTTCCTGCCGAGCACGTACGCCCCGTGCCCGGACTGCGGCGGGGCGCGCTACAACCCCGAGACGCTCCAAGTGGCGTACCGGGGACGGAACATCGCGCAGGTGCTGGACCTCACGGTCGAGGCGGCCGCGGACTTCTTCGCGGACACCCCGGCCGTGGCCCGCAGCCTCGGCACCCTGCTCGACGTCGGCCTCGGCTATCTGCGGCTCGGCCAGCCCGCCACCGAGCTGTCCGGGGGCGAGGCACAGCGCATCAAGCTGGCGAGCGAGCTCCAGCGCGCCCGCCGCGGCCACACCCTCTACCTCCTCGACGAGCCGACGACCGGCCTCCATCCGGCCGACGTGGAGGTGCTGATGCGCCAGCTGCACGGGCTCGTCGACGCCGGACACACCGTCGTCGTGGTCGAGCACGACATGTCCGTCGTCGCGGGCGCCGACTGGGTGATCGACCTGGGGCCGGGCGGCGGGGACGCGGGGGGACGGATCGTGGCGGCGGGCCGGCCGGCGGAGGTGGCGCGCGCGGAGGGGAGCGCCACGGCGCCGTATCTGGCTCGCGTGATGCCCTGAGTCCAGCTCCTGGGCTGCCCTGAAAAGCCCTTGGGGACGCGGCACTTGTGCCTCGTAGAATCGCCGCGTGCGTTGATCCCCCGCGCGACGGCGCGTGCCGTCGCGGACCGTGTGGGCGCCCGGAGGTTTCCGTGGCCGCCCCGGCAGGCATACCCGTCGCCGTCCCACCGGAGATCACGCATGACCGCGCAGCAGTCCCCCACCTACGACGCGTTCGTCGCACTCGCCACTGCCGACCCCGCCGTCGTCGGCCTCGTCCTCAAGGGCTCGCGGGCCCACGACGGCATGGCCACCGAGCACTCCGACCACGATCTGTACGTCGTCCTCGCGGACGGCGCGGCGACGGACCTCCGTCGCTTCACCGGCCACCGCACGGCCCGGCTGGATCTGGTGGTCGTCTCTCTCACCGAGTTCCGGGCCGCCGGAATGCCGGGGCACGAGCGTTACGCCCTGGCCCGGGCGCGGGTCGTGCTCGACCGGCTGGACGGGGGGATCGCGGAGATCCTCGCCGCCAAGGCGCGGCTCGGCGCCGACGAGGCGTTCCGGGCGGTCGGCGGATGGCTCGACGCGTACGCCAACTCCCTCTACCGCTCGGTCAAGAACGACCGTGACGGCGAGCCGCTCGCCGCCCGGCTGGACGCCACCGAGGGTGTGGGGCACCTCCTGGAACTGCTCTTCGCCCTGGACCGGCGCCCCCGCCCGTACAACAAGTACCTACGCTGGGAACTCGCCCGCCATCCGCTGCCGGGCTGGGACGGCTCCGCCCTGCTGCGGGACGTGGACCGTGTCTCGGCGAGCGGCGACGTGGCGGTCCAGCGGCGGCTGTTCGCCCGCGTGGAGGCCACGGCCCGCCGGGAGGGGCACGGGGCGGTGCTGGATGCCTGGGGCGAGGATCTCCGGCTGATGCGCCCCCGGTAGCGCGGAGCGTTCGGCGGCTCGGGCCAGGCTGCGGCGGTCGGCGTGCAGGCCCGGCGCGATGGCGTCCCGCACCTCCACGTAGGCGACCAGCTCGCGTGCCCTGACCACCCGCCACACCGAGGTCAGCAGCGCGTCCTCGCCGACGAAGGCGGCCGCCGTGCTGAGGGCGCCCGGGGTCGTCCGGTACCGCAGGCGGACCGGCTGGACGGGGACGCCCGCGTCGAGGGCTGCCTGGAAGGCGGCCCGGCGGAAGCGGCCCTGGGCGCGGCCGCACCAGGTGCTGCCCTCGGGGAAGAGGGCGACCGCCTCGCCGGCCCGCAGCGCCTCGGCGATCCGGGCGACGGTGCCGGGCAGGGCGCGGATCCTGTCGCGGTCGATGAAGAGGGCGCCGCTGCGGGCGGTCAGCCACCCCGCGACGGGCCAGTCCCGGATCTCCGACTTGGCGAGCATCCGGGCCGGGCGGACGGCGGCGAGCAGCGGGATGTCCAGCCAGGAGACGTGGTTGGCGACGAGGAGCAGCCCGCCGTCGGGCGCGGCGCCGCCGTCGATCCGTACCCGGACCCCCGCGGCCCGGACGACCCAGCCGCACCAGCGCCGGATCAGGGCCGCGGGTATCCGCGCGCTCACAGGGCCGGCCAGGAAACCGACGACCAGCAGGAGCAGGACCGCCGTGAGCCGCACGACGGCCAGGGATACGGTCCTGGCGGGTCCCGTCGCGTCCACGCACGCCTGCGGGGTGCAGGGCGCGTGGGGCCGCCAGAGGTTCGCCGCCTCGACGGGGTGGGCCCGCGCGACCGGTGTGCCGGGCGTCCCGGTCTGGGGAGCGGTCGCCGTGGGGACGTGCACGGCACCGAGGGGGTGGGTGCTCATGGCCGCCCGTCCGTCACGCCGGGACGAGGGAGAGGAAGTGCCGCAGATAGCGCGAGTTGACCCGGCGCATCGACAGCAGCACATACAGGTCGGCGACCCCGAACTCCGGGTCGTGCGCGGGCTCGCCGCAGACGAAGGCACCGAGGCGGAGGTAGCCGCGCAGCAGGGCCGGGAGTTCGGTGCGGGTGGCGGGGGCGGGGGCGGTCGGCTGCCAGGGGTTCAGGGGTCGTACGCGGTACTCCTCCGGGGCCAGGTGCTTGGCCTGCACCCGGTCCCAGGTCGCCGCCGCGAGCGTGCCGCCGTCGGCCAGCGGGATCGAGCAGCAGCCGGCCAGCCACTCGTGGCCGCGGTCGACCATGTAGCGGGCGATGCCCGCCCAGATGAGGCTGATGACAGCGCCGTCGCGGTGGTCGGGGTGGACGCAGGAGCGGCCGACCTCGACCAGGTTCGGGCGCAGGCCGTCGATCGGGGAGAGGTCGAACTCACCCTCGGAGTACAGCCGGCCGGCGACCGCGGCGCGCTCCGGCGGCAGCAGCCGGTAGGTGCCGACGACCTGTCCGGACACCTCCTCGCGGACCAGCAGATGGTCGCAGTACGCGTCGAAGGCGTCGATGTCGTGACCCGGCTGCGGGGTGGACAACAGGGCGCCCATCTCGCCGGCGAAGACATCGTGCCGCAGCCGCTGGGCGGCGCGCACGTCCTCCTCGTCGCGGGCGAGGCCGACGGTGTAGCGGGTGGGGGCCGTGGGCTGCGGGGGACGGTCGACGGTCAGTACGCCGGTCATGGCTTACTCCTGTCACGGGCCGGGGACGGCGAGCGGAGGCGGTGGCGAGCGGTGAGAGGTGCCGCCCCTGTTCTTCCGATGCCGGTTGGCGTACGTGTGACCAGTGCCAGGAGAGTGGATGTGCGGATGTTGAACTTGCCGCGCGCCCCAGACGCGAGACGGGGCCGGGGAGCACCACTCCCGACCCCGCCCGTCCGCACTTACCGGCGAACGTTCACTGCGACCCCCCAGGGGCGCGGGGAACTGCGCGACCAGCCACAACGCACCCGCAGCCGCCGAACAACCGTCCCCGCAACGGCGCTACCGCTTCACCTTCCGCGTAGCCCTCAGCCACTCTTTGTTCATCCCGGTGATGGACATCAACGGAATGCCCTTGGGGCAAGCCGTGGCACACTCCCCCGCGAGCGTGCACCCGCCGAACCCCTCCTCGTCCATCTGCGCCACCATGTCCAGCACCCGCGTCTCCCGCTCGGGCGCCCCCTGCGGCAGCACATTCAAGTGATTGATCTTGGCAGAAGTGAACAGCATCGCCGCCCCGTTGGGACAAGCCGCCACACACGCCCCGCAGCCGATGCACTCCGCGTGCTCGAAGGCGAAGTCGGCATCCGGCTTCGGTACCGGCGACGCGTGCGCCTCAGGAGCCGCCCCCGTCGGCGCCGTGATGTAGCCGCCCGCCTGGATGATTCGGTCGAACGCCGAACGATCGACGACCAGATCCTTGATCACCGGGAACGCGGACGCGCGCCAGGGCTCGATGTCGATCGTGTCGCCGTCCTTGAAGGACCGCATGTGCAGCTGACAGGTGGTGGTGCGCTCCGGTCCGTGCGCATCGCCGTTGATCACGAGCGAACAGGCACCGCAGATGCCCTCGCGGCAGTCGTGGTCGAACGCGACCGGGTCCTCACCGCGGAGGATGAGCTCCTCGTTGAGGGTGTCGAGCATCTCCAGGAAGGACATGTCGGAGGAGATGCCGTCCACCTCGTACGTGGACATGGCGCCTTCGGCGTCGGCGTTCTTCTGCCGCCAGACGCGCAGGGTGAGCTTCATGCGTAGCTCCGCTGGGTGGGGTGGACGTACTCGAAGACCAGGTCTTCCTTGTGCAGGACCGGAGCGGCACCGGTCTCGGTGAACTCCCAGGCCGCCGCGTAGGCGAACTCGTCGTCCTTGCGGGCCGCCTCACCGTCCGGTGTCTGCGACTCCTCGCGGAAGTGGCCGCCGCAGGACTCGCCGCGGTGCAGTGCGTCGAGGCACATGAGCTCGGCGAGTTCCAGGTAGTCGACGACGCGGTTGGCCTTCTCCAGTGACTGGTTGAACTCCTCACCGACACCGGGGACCTTGATGCGCCGCCAGAACTCCTCGCGGATCTGCGGAATGCGTTCCAGGGCCTTGCGCAGTCCGCTGTCGGTGCGGGCCATGCCGCAGAACTCCCACATCAGCTCGCCGACCTCACGGTGGAAGGAGTCGGGCGTGCGGTCGCCGTCGACGGACAGGAGCAGGCTGAGCCGATCCTCCGTCTCGGCCAACACCTCCTGTACGACGGGGTGTTCGGCGGTGACGGCCTCGTGGTGCGGATTGCGGGCGAGGTAGTCGTTGATGGTGGCCGGCAGTACGAAGTAGCCGTCGGCCAGGCCCTGCATCAGCGCGGAGGCGCCCAGCCGGTTCGCACCGTGGTCGGAGAAGTTGGCCTCGCCGATCGCGAACAGGCCCGGGATGGTGGTCTGGAGGTCGTAGTCGACCCACAGCCCGCCCATCGTGTAGTGCACGGCCGGGTAGATCCGCATCGGCACCTCGTACGGATCCTCGTCGGTGATCCGCTGGTACATGTCGAAGAGGTTGCCGTACTTGGCCTCGACGGCCTTGCGGCCCATGCGCTCGATGGCGTCGGCGAAGTCGAGGTAGACGCCCTGTCCTCCCGGCCCCACTCCCCTGCCCTCGTCGCAGACGTTCTTGGCGGCGCGGGAGGCGATGTCGCGCGGCACGAGGTTGCCGAAGGACGGGTAGATGCGCTCCAGGTAGTAGTCGCGCTCGTCCTCGGGGATCTTGCTCGCGGGACGGTCGTCGCCCTTGGCCTTGGGCACCCAGATCCGGCCGTCGTTGCGCAGCGACTCGCTCATCAGCGTCAGCTTGGACTGGTGGTCGCCGGTGCGCGGGATGCAGGTGGGGTGGATCTGGGTGAAGCAGGGGTTGGCGAAGTAGGCGCCGCGCCGGTGGGCCCGCCAGATCGCGGTGGCGTTGGAGTTCATGGCGTTCGTCGACAGGTAGAAGACGTTGCCGTAGCCGCCGCTGGCGAGTACGACGGCGTCGGCGAAGTACGTGTCGATCTTGCCGGTGACGAGGTCCCGGGCCACGATTCCGCGCGCCCGCCCGTCGACGACGATCAGGTCGAGCATCTCGGTGCGCGGGTGCATCTCGATGTTCCCGGCGGCGATCTGCCTGCTGAGCGCCTGGTAGGCGCCGAGCAGCAGCTGCTGGCCCGTCTGGCCGCGGGCGTAGAAGGTCCGGGAGACCTGTACGCCGCCGAAGGACCGGGTGTCGAGCAGCCCGCCGTACTCCCGCGCGAAGGGCACGCCCTGCGCGACACACTGGTCGATGATCTCGACGGAGATCTGCGCGAGCCGGTGGACGTTCGATTCCCGGGCCCGGAAGTCGCCGCCCTTGACGGTGTCGTAGAACAGCCGGTGGATGGAGTCGCCGTCGTTGCGGTAGTTCTTGGCCGCGTTGATGCCGCCCTGCGCGGCGATGGAGTGGGCGCGGCGCGGGGAGTCCTGGTAACAGAACTGGACGACGTGGTAGCCCTGTTCGGCGAGGGTGGCGCCCGCGGAGCCACCGGCCAGCCCGGTGCCCACGACGATCACCGTGTGCTTGCGCCGGTTGGCGGGGTTGACCAGCTTGGCCTCGAAGCGGCGTGTGTCCCAGCGCTCGTTGACGGGTCCGGAGGGCGCCTTGGCGTCGACGACCGGCTCACCCGTCTTGTAGTCCACGTAGGTTGTCATCTCTAGCTCACCACTCCGGTCATGACGCCCACGGGTACGGCGATGAAGCCGGCCGTGAGCAGCAGTGCGAGGACGTTGGCCGTGGCCTTCAGTGCGCGGTCGCGGGTGCGGCTGCCGGCGCCGAGGGTCTGGGCGGCGCTCCAGAAGCCGTGCCGGATGTGCAGGCCGAGCGCGAGCATCGCGACGATGTAGATGGTGTTGCCGTACCAGGTGGAGAAGGTGTCCACGACGTTCTGGTACGGCCGGCCCTCCTGGAAGCCGCCGGGGTGCACGGTGCCGGTCGTCAGGTCGAGGATGTGCCAGACGATGAACAGGCCGAGGATGATGCCGCCCCAGCGCATGGTGCGGGTGGCGTAGGAGGCGCGCGGCTTCTTGTGCACGTACTTGCTGGGGCGTGCCCTGATGTCGCGGCGGCTGAGCTGGTACGCCGAGGTGGCGTGCGCGACGACGGCGACGACCAGCACGACGCGGATCAGCCAGAGCGTCCACTCGTAGTGCATGAACGGCTCACCGACCGTGCGCAGCCAGTGGCCGTACTCGTTGAACTCGCCCGCGCCGAAGTAGATCTTCAGGTTGCCGATCATGTGGGCGACCAGGTACAGCAGCATGATCAGCCCACTGACCGCCATCACGGTCTTCTTGCCGACGGTGGAGTCCCACACCGTGCGTGCCATGGACGACCGTCGGTCCGTCCGCGTTGCCAGAGCCATGGAACAGGACGCTAAGGCCGTGGCAGCCCATCGGTCCAAGACATGGTCCGGCTCGTTTCGATAGGCACACTCTATGACCGCCGTATGCTGGCGGGATGCAGTTCCAGCAGCTCCAGTACTTCGTGGCGGTCGCCGAGACCCGGCACTTCACCCGGGCCGCCGACCTGGTGCATGTCGCGCAGCCCTCGCTGTCGCAGCAGATCAAGGCGCTGGAGCGGGAGTTGGGCGCGGACCTGTTTCTGCGGGCGCGCGGCAACATCACGCTGACGGACGCCGGGGAGGCCCTGCTGCCGCTGGCCCGGCGCATCCTGGCGGACGCGGACACCGCACGGCACGAGGTGCAGGAACTGGTGCAGCTGCGCCAGGGCCGGGTCCGGCTGGGCGCGACGCCCAGCGTGTGCACGGGCCTGCTCCCCGACGTGCTGCGCGCCTTCCACGACCGCTACCCCGGTATCCAGCTGCTGATCGAGGAGGGCGGCTCGCACGACCTGGTACGGGAGCTCGCCCGCGGCGCCCTCGACCTCGCCCTGGTCGTCCTGCCCCTGCCGACCCCCTCCCCCGCGCTGACCACCGTCGAGCTGCTCCGCGAGGACCTGGTGGTCGTCTCCTCACCGGAGGCGTCCCGACCGGGCGGCGGCCGGCGCACCGTGCGCATCGCCGATCTGGAGGGCGAGCGTCTGGTGATGTTCCGGCACGGCTACGACCTGCGTGAACTGACCGTGGCCGCCTGCCGCGCCGAGGGCTTCGAACCGGACTTCGCGGTCGAGGGCGGCGAGATGGACGCGGTGCTGGGGTTCGTGCGGGCCGGGCTGGGGGTGGCCGTCGTACCGCGCATGGTGGCGGCACGGGCGGGCCGGGGTCTGCGGGTCACCCCGCTGGCCCGACCCGGCCTGCACCGGACGATCGCGCTCGCCCACCGCAGCGACGTGGCTCCGCCTCGGGCCGCGCGGGAGCTTCAGCGGATGCTGCTGGAGCGGTGAGCGGGCTCTCGCAGCCGTCGGCGCGGGCCGGCCGGTCAGCCGAAGGTGATCACGCTGCGGCCGTGCGCTGATCCGTCGGCCATGGCGTCGAGGACCGCCGGAGCCTGGTCGAGGGCGATCGGTGTGACCTCGGGCAGGATTCCGTGGGCCGCCGAGAAGGCGAGGGTGTCACGCAGGTCGTGCGGGGAGCCGGACGGGGACGCGGCCACGTGCAGGCGGTTGAGGATCATGGGCTGGGTGGGCAGCGTGAGCGGTTCCGAGCCGTAGCCGAGGAGCAGGAGGGTGCCGTCGGGGGCGAGGCCGCCGACGGTGGCGGTGGCCGCGGCCGTTGACGGGGCGGCGTTCACCACCAGGTCGGCGCCGCCGTCCCAGGCCCGAAGCGCCTCGGCCGGGTCGGACTCGTCGGTGGCGACGAACAGTTCGGCGCCCAGCGCCCCGGCCTGGTCCGCGCCGCGCCTGGAGCGGCCCACGACCGCCACCCGGGCACCCATCGCGACGGCATAGCGCACCGCCAGGGCACCCACCCCTCCCAGGCCGACGACGGCGACCCGGGAACCGGCCCTGGCGCCGCCCTGCCGCAGGCCGTTGAAGGCGGTGAGGCCCGCGCACATCAGCGGAGCCGCGGCCACGGGGTCGAGGCCGTCCGGCAGCGGGGTGACGAAGTCGGCCTTGAGCAGGGCGTACTCGGCGTAGCCGCCGTCGGTGACGATGCCGGTGATGCGCTTGCGGGGGCACAGGATCTGGTCTGCGCGCACGCAGTAGTCGCAGTGCCCGCAGGAGTCGTACAGGAACTGGGCGCCCACCACGGTGCCGGCCTCGGGCCAGGCCACGCCCTCGCCGACCGCGGTCACCACCCCGGTGATCTCATGGCCGGGGACGACGGGGTACCGGGCGAAGGGGTAGTGACCACGCAGGAGGTTCAGGTCGGAGAAGCAGACGCCGCAGGCGGTGACCTTGACCAGGATTTCGCCGGCGGCCGGCTGGGGGATGTCGAGCTTGTCGAGGGCGAGCGGAAGGTTCGCGCCGGTGGCGACGGCAGCACGCATCGCGGGCTCCAGGGGTTGAGGAGGTACGCCGGGTCGTCCGGCGTCCTTCGGGTCTTCGGGTCTTCGGGCCCTCAGTGTTCCCCGCCCGATGCCCCTTCCCGCGCGATTGACGCCGAGCGGCAGGTCGGTTGGCCTGTCGGGCGCGGCCGGTCCCGCCTTGCTGCCTTCCCGCCGACCGCGGCAGCTCGCCGTTCGGGCCCCGGCCGGGGCGGGTCACCCCGCCCGGGGCCCGTACGGCCAACGCGTCAGCCTGTCGCGTCCACCAGCGCCAGTTCGTGCAGTCGGTCCGGCGGGCCCGGGCGGGCGTAGTACCAGCCCTGGGCCGTGTCGCAGCCCAGGATGCGGAGTTGCTCGGCCTGGGCGCCGGTCTCCACGCCCTCCACCGTCACCGCGAGGCTCAGGCTGTGGGCCAGGGAGACGATGCCCTCGACGATCTTGAGGTCGACGGGGTCGGCCGGGAACTGCTGCATGCTCTGGGTGAAGGAGCGGTCCAGCTTGAGGATGCTCACCGGCAGCCGGCGCAGGTTGGCGAGATTGGAGTAGCCGGTGCCGAAGTCGTCCAGGGCGATGTCGACGCCCATCTCCGCCAGGCGGCGCAGCGGCTTCAGCAGATCGTCGTCGGCGCCGATGAGGGCCGACTCGGTGACCTCCAGGCAGAGGGCATCGGGTGCCACGCCCGCGCGCTCCAGGATGTCCACCGTGTCCTGGACCAGCCCGGGGTGGGTGAGCTGGCAGGGCGAGAGGTTGACGTTGATGCGGAGGGGCCCGGCGTCGTCGAGGCGTTCCCGCCACTCGCGCGCCTGACGCACCGACTGCTCCAGTACCCAGCGGCCGAGCGGGACGATGAGCCCTGTGTGCTCGGCGAGCGGGATGAACCGGTCCGGGCCCAGGATGCCGTGCTGCGGATGCAGCCAGCGCACCAGGGCCTCCGCGCCGCGCACACTGCCGTCGCCAAGGTGGACCAGCGGCTGGTACTCGATGAAGAACTCGCCCCGCTCCAGGGCCATCGGCAGCGCCGTGGTCAGTCCGTGCCGGGTGATGGCGCGGGCGTCGGCCTCCGGGTCGGCGAGCTCGAAGCGGTTACCGCCCGCCGACTTGGCCCGGTACATGGTGATGTCGGCGCTGCGCAGCACCTCCGCCGGGCTGCGTTCCCCGGCCGGCCCCTCGACGATGCCGATGCTGCCGCGCACGGTCAGCTCCCGGCCGTCGACGCTGATCGGGGCGATGAGCGCGTTCATGATGCGGGCGGCGAGTTCGTCGACCTCGCGCTCGGTGTCGGGGCCGGTGGTCAGCGCCACGAACTCGTCGCCGCCGAGCCGCGCGACCATCTCGCCGGGTGCGGTGGTGCAGGACTGGAGCCGGTCGGCGACCTCCACGAGCAGCCGGTCGCCGGCCGCGTGGCCGAGGCTGTCGTTGACGGTCTTGAAGCCGTCCAGGTCGAGGTAGCACAGGCCGAAGCGCTGGCCTTCCCCGGCGCCCAGTGCCTTCTCCAGGCGCTCGAAGAAGAAGGTGCGGTTGGGCAGGCCGGTGAGCGCGTCGTGCGTGGCCTCGTAGCGCAGCCGCAGATTGAGCAGGCGGCGCTCGGTGGTGTCCTCCATGAGGGCCAGCTGGTACTGCGGGTCGCCGTCGGCGTCACGCAGCAGGGAGACCGTGAGGTTGGTCCACAGGACCGTTCCGTCAGGGCGGGAGAACGCCTTCTCGACGTGGTAGTGCTCGCGCTCGCCGCGGACCAGTTCGTCGTAGAGCTTCCAGGTCTGCGGCGCGTCCTCGGGGTGGGTCCACTGCATGACGTTGCGGCCGTGCATGGTCTGCTCGGAGACGCCGAACATCCTCAGCAGCGCGCCGTTGACCTGCAGGACGTTGCCCTCCAGGTCGGCGATGCCGATTCCTATGGCCGCGCCCTCGAAGACCGCGCGGAAGCGGGCCTCGGTGGCGTGCAGGGCCTGGGCGACCACGCCCTGGGCCTTGAGGGCGGCCGCGGAGATCGCCTCCTGCTCGGCCAGCGTCCGCTCACGCAGCGCCTGGGCGAACCCGGCGGCCATGGCGTGCTGCAGCCGCGCCGAGCGGGCCCGCAGGTCCTCCTGGTCGCCGTCGCTGCCGCAGTAGAGCACGAGGTAGGCGTCGACGCAGTCCAGGGAGCGGCTGAGCGCCTCGGGGTCGGTGCAGTGCACGCCGACGAGGGCGGCGCCGACCGCCTTGCCCTCGTCTCCGTCGAAGGTCCTGGACCTGAGCGCCTCGCTCAACCGCCGGGCCAGCGGGAGCAGTTGATCCTCGAACTCCGGCCGGGTCGACGACGTCGAGGTCACCGGGAAGACCGCCCGGCTCCAGATCGTCGCGAACCGGCGCAGTCTGTCCTCCGGCCCGTCCGGCCCCGCGCTCACGCCGTACGCCCCACGCCGGCGAACCCGGAGAAGGCCCACGGATCGTCGTCGTCCGGTGCGGTGTCCGGTCGCCAGAGCGGCATCGGCACCAGTCCGGGTTCCACCATGTCGTACCCCTCGAAGAACCGCGCGATGGTGTCGCGCGAGCGCATGATCAGCGGGTTGCGAATGTCCTTGTATACGTCGACCGTGCCCTTGGCCCGCTCCTCGGGCAGCGGGATTCCCTCGTACGAGGCATGCGTGAGCACCAGCAGGCTGCCGGGCGCGAGTGCGTCGCGCAGTTGTGCCACCACCTCGTACGGGTCGTCCTCGTCCTCCACGAAGTGCAGTATGGCAACGAGCAGCAACGCCACTGGCCGGTTCAGGTCGATGAGGCGATCGACCTCGGAACTGGCCAGGATCTCCCGGGGCTTGCGCAGGTCCCCGGCGACGACGTCCGCGCGGTCGTTGCCCTCCAGGACCGCCTGGCTGTGCGCGACGGCGACCGGGTCGTGGTCGACGTACACCACGCGTGCGTCGGGGCTGGCCGACTGGGCCACCTCGTGGACGTTGCCGAAGGTCGGGATGCCGGAGCCGATGTCCAGGAACTGGGTGATGCCCTCGTCGACCGCGTAGCGCACCGCGCGGCGCATGAACGCCCGGTTCGCCTGCATGATCTTGGGGAGTCCCGGCATGAACTCCATGGCCTTGCGGCCGGCTTCCCGGTCGACCTCGAAGTTGTGCGAACCGCCCAGGTAGTAGTCGTAGATCCGCGAGACGCTGGGCACCGAGATGTCGATGCTCCGAGGGGCCCAGGCGGGACGCTCCATCTGTCTCTCCATGGCGTAGGCGATCCGGTGTTCGAGCTGAGGCTACTGATCGCCCGCCAAAGGAGCGAGCGGAAACGGAAATTGACCATCCGTTCCCGGTCACTGCCTGTGGCACGTGCCGAATGGACGCCCCACGCACTCTCCACGAAAGCATCCGAAGCATTCCACAGAGTTCCGAACCATGGTGAAAGCGGCCGATGAACCGGGGTGCGTCACGGCAAACCGGTCCGCCCCCCGCGCGTGGAGCCGCGGGGGGCGGACCGGTGGGTCGGCGCGTCGGCCGTTCGTCCGGCACTCTCGCTGTCGTCGTCCCTCCCTCCGCGGTCCGTGCGTGTACGACTGGGTGAGGCGATCAACCCTGGGGAGGTGTGATCTTCTACTGTTCCGACGCGCCGACCGGCTTGCCGTCGGGGCGGATGGCGAACCAAGTGCCGCCGACGCCCTGACCGTTGGTGTCGCCGGGCTTCTTGTCACCGGCGAAGGTGTAGATCGGCACACAGTCGATGGTCTGCTGCTTCAGTCCGTCGGGCCGGTCGAAGACCACGTAACCCTGACCCCTGGGACCGGAGCCCTTCAGGTCGATGCCCTTGGTGTCCTTCGCGTCGACCGGCTCGATGACCGGCCACTTCTCCAGGCACTCGCCCGTGCACGCCGTCTTCATCGGCCAGGGCGAGTCCTTCATGAAGCGGTAGACCGTGTGGCCGTTCTTGTCGATGACGATCTCGCCCAGCTTGGCGTCCTTGCGCGTGGACAGACCGGGCAGATCGGCCGCCTCGGCCTCGCCTCCGCCCCCACCCTGCGCCTTCTTGCCGTCGGGGGCGAGCGCGTACCAAGTGCCGCCCACGCCCTGGCCCTTGACGTCACCGGCGTTGACGTCCTTGGCGAAGCGGTAGGCCGGCCAGCCGTCGACCGTCAGCTGCTTGGTGCCGTCGGACCGGGTGACCGACCCGAGCAGCGCCTTGTCGATCCCGGCACCGGCCGTGGCATCGTCCGCGGGGACCGGCGGCCACTTCGCGGCACAGTCGCCGTCACAGTTCGACTTGGGCGGATCGACGGTGTCCTTGTCGAAGCGGTAGAGCGTCACACCGGCACTGTCGGTCAGCACCTTGCCGAGTTCCTCGTTGGTGGAAACGGACAGCTCACCGGCGGAACCCGCCTGCGTGGTGGCGCTCTCCTGGCCCGCCGCACCGGCGTCGTAACCGGATCCGTTCCCCAGGCCGGTACCGGCGCTTCCGTAACCACCGGCCGCGGCCGTGGCACCGACGTTCTGGCTGCTCGCCGGCGGGGCCGATTCCTCCCCACATGCCGTCGTCAGCGCCAGCACTGCTACGGCGCTCACCACGAGCGAGGCGCTCCGCCACGAGGTCTTCATCGTCAACTCCCCAATATCACAATGGTGTTGCAGCGCCCTGCTGCGCCGCCGCACGACAGGAGGTACGCACGAGAGCCACGCTCGTGTTCAACCGGCGCACAAATTTCTTTCGGGAAGCCGTGACACCAGCCGCGTCACACCTGTGAATCCCCGCGTCGCACGCGTGTGCGCGCCCGGCGGTTACGCGTCCGCCCGCGGATCAAACCTTTCGTGGGTCATCCGTCGCCCGTTCGGGGCAAACAACTCACTCTCCGGCGTGTGGCAACGCGAACTGGGCTCAAGATCTTCGTCGTGCATGGACACGAACCGACCCAATCCACCCTCACCACACGGGTGTTGACGGTGCTGACCTTGACCTGGCTCCTCGTGTCGGCACCGGCCGGCATGGCGGAGGCCACCGTCTGCGCGTACGCCGACACCGGTCCGGACGGCGCGAGGGCGGTCGCGGTCGCCGGGACCTTCACCTGGCCGACACCCTCGCAGTGCCCGACACCGACCCCGACCCCGACACCAACGCCGTCCCCCACACCGTCGCCGACGCCGAAGCCGTCGCCCACGCCGGATCCGACGCCCCCACCGCCGAAACCCACGCCCACCCCGAGACCCGAGCCG
>NZ_LGUR01000201.1 GCF_001270495.1 Streptomyces viridochromogenes | reverse complement strand
GCCGAGGGAGTCGGCGAGGGCCTCGATGATCGCGAAGTTCTCCGCGCCGTTGACGCCACGGCCACCGGAGACCACGATCGCGGCCTCGGTCAGCTCCGGACGACCGGTCGACTCACGCGGCGTGCGGCCGGTGACCATGGTGTCGCGGGCAGCGGCCCCTGGACACTCGCGCTCGCCGTGGCCGCCGTTGCCTGGCCCCCCGCTGGCCACACACTCGTCCTCCCAACTACGACAGGAACTGGTTCGTGATCGGCGACCGACTCATGGGCGCCACGGTGTGCACCCGCTCGTCGTGAAAACGGCTGCGCGCTGCGAAGAGCCGGGTTGCGTGGCTCAGGTACGAAACGCCGAGTTCTCGGAAGACGCAGCGCCGGTGTGAGCCAGAGGCCACTGCGGCGACGCCGAGCCCACGGGCAGCAGCCGCTCGGTGACGGCATTTCGGACGTTCCGCAACGACAACATCCCTTCCACCCTCGGCAGAGACGGTGGAAGGGACGGATCTGTACGGTCTGCCTCGGCGGAAGCGCTCGAGCAGGAGCTGATCAGCCGTCAGAGAGACGGCTCAGCGCTCTCCCATACCATCGATGGTCTGGGCATTTCGGTACTCACATCGTCAGTGCGCGACCTTGAAGTCGACCGGCAGGAAGTAGTTCCACCCCTTGCCCTCCGCACCCGCGGTGGCCTTGACGTTGGTGACCTTCTTGTCCCAGTGCTTCGGCAGGGACGCCTTCACCTTGTACGTGGCGCTGGCACCGCCCTTCAGCGTCTTGTCCACCGCGAACGCGGCGAACGAGTGGGTGCTGCCATTGCGCTGCGGGGTGTGGCCCCATTCCACGGTCTCCCACTTGCCGTGGACGTACTCCTTGAGCACGGGCTGCTCGGCGGCGTAGGTGCTGTAGCCGACGTCGACATGCTTCACGGTGTGGTCGGTGAAGTTGTGCACGGTGACCGTGAACGTCTTGGGCGCACCGCCCGGCTTCAGGACAACATGCTTCGACCAGCCGCCGATCGACGTCGTCGGCCCCGCCGCGCCGGCGGCGTACGCGGAGCCCACACCCAGTACGGAAGCGGCGACGACCGCCGCACCGAGCACGAGACCACCGGTCCCGCGGAACACGCCACCCTTGTTGAACGTCATTTCGAGTTTCACTCCGATCGCTCTGGACCCTTGGGAGGCGCGAATCGGAACCCTCCGCTCCGCGCCCTGTCACGCCGGAAGATGAGGATCCGGCTGCTTCCGTTACAGCCCACCGCAAGGGTTTCCCGATCTATGGAAATCGCTTTACATGATCATGGGTGCAGTCGGTTCTCAGGTCCGCGGCTTGATCTCCGGCGAGAGGAGATCGCCTGCAGGGGCACTCGGTGACCGAGGATTCCACGCCCGATGGTGCGCATCGGCTACCCCAAGTCTGACAACTGAGGCAACCACCAGGGCGGCGGCGTCCAGGGCCGCTGCACCGCCACGCGCGACGCGCTGCCAGGACCGCCCTCCCCGATCCTCTCGCCAACTACACCTGGTACAACGACCAAGTCGACCACTGGGGCCCCGCCACCGGAAGCTCCTGCCGCGCCACCGTCGACAAGCCGACCAACTGGATACGGACATGTACGGGTCGAAGTCTTGGCCACGCTGCAGCTCTCGAACGAGGTCACATCCGATGTCATGCGTCATCAGGTGCAGCGACGCCGACCAGTTGGGCGCCACTGCGGTTTTCCATGAATCCGGCCCTCGAATTCAGCACGGAACCAGCACGGGGTTGGTGGCGTGCTGACTCGGGGTTGGCAGACCTGCCATGCTGCGCGCTCCAGCGAGCTCAACGCATGGGGGCGCGGTTACATAACGTTGCGGAAGACTTCGGCCGTTCAGGTCGACGATCGCCGGCCAGGCGACATCGTCGCGGATAGGCACGGACTCACGTGGTGGGGCGGGAGTGCACGCTGACGGCATAACCGCAGCCTTCGTCGTAGGGGTCGCCGCTCCAGGTGGCGTAGCGCTGCCGCAGAGTCAGTCCGGACTGGGTGCACCAGTGGTCGAACTCCGCAAGGGTCACCGATGGTTCGGACAGCGGCAGGTGTGCCGCGTCCAGTCCCATGCCCGTGACCAGCAGACCGCCGGGGCGCAGTGCGGCGGCCAGCTGCCGGACGACAGCCGGTTCGGTACCGGGGGCCAGCAGAGGGATGACGTTTCCGGCAGCGAGCGCCAGGTCGAAGCCCGGATTCAAGCCGAGGGCATCCAGACGGGCCAGGTCGCCGAGGAGCCACTCCTGCGTGGGCGCGTCGCGGCGGGCAACAGCGAGCATCGAGGGGTCGACGTCCACGCCGGTGCAGTAGTGGCCCAGCTCGGTGAGCCGGATCGCGATCCGGCCAGTGCCGCAGCCAGCGTCGAGAATCCGGGCGGCTGGCTTCAGTAGCGCGGCACAGAAGGCGGCCTCACCGTGGATGTCGTGGCCCGATTCGGCGAGCCGCGCGAAACGCTGAGCGTACTCCTCTCCGGCTTGTCCGCCGGTCAGATCCGCCCAACGGTCGCGTTGCCCGGTCATGTTCAGCATGCCTTCCGGTCAGCCTCGCCCAGCAGGAGCGAGGACAGGGCCATCGCCCCTTTACGCTCGTCGGTGCAGACCTCGCGGCCTGCTACAACGGTACACAGGGCGAGGCCCGCACCTCGGGGTGTCCATCACGCTGGAGGACGATGCGATCACCGCCGTCGAAGCCACGCCCCATGCAACGGACGAGACCTCACTCGACTTGCAGCGGCGGTTCGCCGAAGCGGTGCCGGCAGTCGTGGTCGGAAGGGGCATTGACACCGTGAATCTCGACGGCGTGGCGGGCAACAGCCACACCACGGCCGGATTCAACAAAGCCCTGGAAAAGATCAAGGCCGAAGCCTCCCAGTGACCTGACCCTCCTGCGCTCTGCGGCTACACGTATCCAGCGGCAACGAGCGGTCGTCGGTGGCCAGCCGGTCTGCCTCCGTGCTATGCCGGAAGTCGGTGTTCCAGGGTGTGACACAGCCCCCGACGCCGCTGTCGGCGCCGCCATGGTGGTGTCCGCCGACGGGGAGCCGACCGCGACCAGGCAGCCGAACCGTCGCATGCGGCGCCGCACGGGCGCCGGTTGTCCGCCGCCAGGACCCCGGTCCTGTCGGCGGCCCGGCCCGAGTCGAACGTTACGGATGCGTTCCGAACTCTTGACGACCGCTGTATGACTGCGTAGACATGTCAGCGCAGTCAGATAAACGGCGTCTGACATCATTGGGCTTCGATCGTGTCGCCATCGGGAGACGTCATGACGCGAGGGACAGGACAGGACGAAGGCCACGGCGCGCCGCGCAGCGTGGACGTGGCCCGTGTGGCCGGGGTCTCGCAGAAGACGGTGTCGAGGGTCTTCAACGACGAACCGTACGTTTCCGCCGACGTGCGCCGGCGCGTCCTCGAAGCCGCCGAGCAGCTCGGCTACCGGCGCAACAGCGCCGCCCGGGCGCTGGCCTCCGGACGGACCCGCTCGATCGGCGTGGTGACACTGGGGACGGCCCTGTACGGTCCCGCCTCACTGCTCATGGGTGTGGAGCGGGTCGTCCGGGACACGGGCTACGCGCTCCGCGTGGTCAACACGATGGAAGGCGACCCGGCGGGGGTTGCCGGCGCCGTCGACTCGCTCCTCGACCAGGGTGTGGACGGGATCGTCATCTCCGAGCCGATCGACGAGGAAGGCGGCGAAGGAGACCTCTCCGTCCGTGTCAACGTGCCGGTTCTGGTCCTCGGCTCGCCACCGCCTTTCACGGCCTCCACGGTGTTGTTCGGGGGGCGCGGCGCCGATCTGATGGCACGGGCGGCCGTCGAGCATCTGCTGGACCTGGGGCACCCGACGGTCCATCACCTCGCCGGTCCCCAGCGGTGGTATGCCGCCAAGGACCGTCTCGAGGGATGGCGGGCTGCGCTGGCCGCACACGGCAGGGAGGAGCCGCCGGTCGTCGAGGGCGACTGGTCGGCCGCGTCCGGCTACGCGGCGGGCCGGCAGCTGGCCGCCGACCCCGGGGTGACGGCGGTGTTCGCCGCGAACGACGACATGGCGATCGGCCTGATCCGGGCTCTGACGGAAGCCGGCCGACGGGTGCCGGAGGACGTCAGCGTCGTCGGCTTCGACGACATCCCGGTCGCGGCCTATGTGACTCCTCCGCTGACCACGGTGCGGCAGCCGTTCGACACGGTGGCGCAGGAGGGGCTCAAGCGACTCGTGCACGCCATCGAGAACCCGCAGGCAGAGGCTCTGCCGGCGAGCGACCCACCGGTCGACCTCGTCGTCCGTGCTTCGACCCAGCCCCCGCCGCCCCGGACGCCCCCGGGACGTCGACGACATAGCGCCTGCCCGTCCCGTGGCGAGGCGTCCAGTCCCTCGCTCCCGAAGAAAGGCCCGTCCACCCACCACTGACCGGCGCCGATCAGGTTGGGCCGCAGAGCCCAGCCCCGGCGCATGAGCCCAGGGGCTGGCCGCCGTACCGGCCACAGTTCAGCCCTGCCCATCCCTACCGCGTCCCGCTACTGCGGACGATCCCGCAACCCGGACGACGCGCGCATTCGCTTTCACCCAGTGGCTCTCGAGCCGCATGGCCGCAGCGCGCTGCGGTCCGTTCCGCAGGCACCTGCGTGCCGTACACCGGTCGCAGCCCGCGCAGCCGCGCATCGCGTATCCGTCGGGTCCGACGTCCAGATCGTCGCGCCCACGCTTGCTTTCTCCTTCGTCACCCCCTATCCGCACGCCCTCGTCCAGCGTGCTGTCCCCTTCGCCATCGGCGGGAGTTCATCATGCCCACATCCGGATCCTTCGCCAGCTATTCCTCCATGAACCGTCGCCTGTTCCTCACCGCGACGGGCGCCCTGTCGCTCGGCGCCGCCCTCACGGCTTGCGGCGGCGGTGACTCCGGCGGTTCCTCCGCGGCCGCAAAGCCGGTCAGTCAGGCCGACATCGACAAGGCGATGAAGACGCCGACCGAGCTGACGTTCTGGACCTGGGTCCCGAACATCGCCAAGGAGATCGCGCTCTTCGAGAAGAAGTACCCGGCCGTCAAGGTCAAGGTCGTCAACGCCGGCCAGGGTGTGCCGCAGTACACCAAGCTGCGTACGGCGCTGAAGGCCGGGAGCGGCGCCCCGGACATGGTGCAGATCGAGTATCAGGCGATCCCGACCTTCACGATCACCGACAGTCTGCTGGACCTGCGGCCTTACGGTGCCTCCGCGCTCAAGGAGCAGTTCGTCGACTGGACCTGGAGCCAGGTCAGCGGCAGCGACGGCGAGGTCTGGGCGATCCCCCAGGACACCGGACCGATGGGCATGCTGTACCGGCAGGACATCTTCGACAAGCACGGCATCGAAGTCCCGGGGACCTGGGACGAGTTCGCCGCGGCAGCGCGCAAGCTCCACAAGGCCGACCCCGACGTCTACATCACCAACCTCGCGGCGAACCAGCCGGCCGCCTGGCACGGCCTGCAGTGGCAGGCGGGCGCCGAGCCCTATGTGACCTCGGGCAAGAGTGACATCACCATCAGCGTCGACAACGCCGTCTCCAGGAAGCTCGGCGAGTACTGGGGCGGGCTCGCGAAGGAAGGGGTCATCGGCGTCGAGCCGGACTTCACCGACGCCTGGTACGCCGCGCTCAACAAGGGCAAGTACGCCACCTGGCTCACCGCGGCCTGGGGACCCGTCTTCCTCTCCGGCTCCGCCAAGGCCACCGCGGGCAAGTGGCGCGCGGCCCCGCTGCCGCAGTGGGACGCCACCAAGCCGAGCTCGGGCAACTGGGGCGGCTCGACCACCGCCGTCATTCGCTCGACCAAGAACCCCATCGCGGCCGCTGTGTTCGCGCAGTTCCTCAACAGCGACCCGGCCAGCGCGCGGATGTTCGCCACGGAGCAGTTCTTCTTCCCGGCGACCAAGGCCCTGCTCACCGACGCCGAGTTCGTCGGCCAGGCACCGTCGTTCTACGGCGGCCAGAAGGTCAACCAGCTGTTCGCCGACATCAGTTCCACGGTCAACTCCTTCTTCCAGTGGCCGCCGTTCCTCGACCAGGCGGCCACCGACTGGACCGAGACGGTCGGCAAGTCCCTCGCCGACAAGACCGACACGGTCCGCGCGCTCGGCACCTGGCAGTCGCGGCTGACCACGTACGCCAAGGGCCAGGGCTTCACCGTCAAGGGGAGCTGAGATGGCCGTCACCACCGCGACCTCCGCCAAGGGGAAGCGCCGTGCGGCAGGGCCACTGTTCGTCGCCCCGTTCATGGTGCTCTTCGTCCTGCTCTTCCTCGCCCCGCTCGGCTACGCCGCCTACCTCAGCCTGTACCAGGAACGCCTCATCGGCGGCACGGCGTTCGTCGGGCTGGACAACTACGTCAAGGCCGTCCAGGACCCGCTGCTCATCCACGGCGTCGGACGCGTCGCGCTGTTCTTCGTGATCCAGGTCCCCGTGATGCTGCTGCTCGCGCTGCTGTTCGCGCTCGCGCTCGACAGCGGACTGCTGCGGCTCGCGCGGGTGATCCGGCTGGGCATCTTCGTGCCGTACGCCGTCCCGAGCGTGGTCGCCGCGCTCATGTGGGGCTACCTGTACGGCCCGGACTTCGGCCCCTTCGCCCAGCTGAGCCGGAACCTGGACCTGCCGGTCCCCGGCTTCCTCAGCGAGAGTTGGATGCTCGGCAGCCTGGCGAACATCGTGACCTGGGAGTTCGTCGGCTACAACATGATCATCCTGTACGCCGCCCTGCGCACCATCCCCCAGGAGCTGTACGAGGCCGCCGCGATGGACGGCGCCGGCGCCTGGCGGATCGCCTGGTCCGTCAAACTCCCGGCGCTCAAGCCGGCGCTGATGCTCACCCTGCTGTTCTCCGTCATCGGCAGCTTCCAGCTGTTCAACGAACCGAACCTGCTGATGAAGGTCGCCCCGGACGTCATCAGCAGCTCCTACACCGCCAACCTCTACGCCTACTCCCTCGCCTTCACCGGCCAGCAGGTCAACTACGCGGCCACGGTGTCCTTCCTCCTCGGCCTCGTCATCGTGATCGCCTCCTACGCCATCCTGCTCACCGCGAACCGCAGGAGGACCCCGTGACGACCACGACGCCCACGGTCACCGCCGCCCCGGTGACGGACGCGGCTCCCGTCGCACCTCGGCAACACCGCCGCTCCCGTTCACGCCGCAGCACCCCGCTGACCATCGCCATGCTGGCCGCCCTGGCCTACTTCCTCCTCCCCCTGTTCTGGCTGCTGGTCGCCTCCACCAAGAGCACCCAGGACCTGTTCAACAGCTTCGGCCTGTGGTTCTCCGACGCCCCGCAGCTGCTGACGAACATCAAGGAGACCTTCGTCCAGGACGACGGGGTCTTCCTGCACTGGCTGCTCAACACGGTGATGTACGCCGGCGTCAGCGCGGTCGGTGCGGCGCTGCTCGCGGCGGGGGCCGGGTACGGCTTCGCCAAGTTCCGCTTCCGCGGCGACCGGGCCGCCTTCAACCTGGTCCTCGGCGCCGTGATGGTCCCGACCACCGCTCTGGCGATCCCGACTTATCTGCTCTTCGCCGAGGCGGGCCTGGTCAACACCCCCTGGGCGATCATCCTGCCCTCCCTGGTCAACCCGTTCGGTCTCTACCTCATGCGCGTCTACGCACAGGACGCCATTCCCGACAGCATCCTGGAGGCCGCCCGCATCGACGGCGCCGGGGAAGCCCGGATCTTCTTCACGATCGCCCTGCGATTGCTCGCGCCGGGCCTGGTGACCGTCCTGCTGTTCACGCTCGTGGCGACCTGGAACAACTACTTCCTGCCACTGATCATGCTCAACGACCCGGACCTGTACCCGATCACGGTCGGCCTCTCCTCCTGGGCCGCCCAAGCCCAGAACGGCGGGGCCGGCGCCAGCAGCGACATGCTCGCGCTCGTCGTGACCGGCTCCCTGATCTCGATCCTTCCGCTCGTCGTGGCCTTCCTCCTGCTCCAGCGTTACTGGCAGAGCGGCCTGGCCGCCGGCGGCGTCAAGCAGTAGCCCAACTCCCCGACTTTTCTCCGGAGGTTTCCTTCATGGCGGCTCTGCCTGCCCGCGTCCTCTTCGGCGCCGCGTACTACCACGAGTACACGCCCGCCTACGACCCCGAGCTGCGGCCCGACGAACGCCTCAAGACCGACCTGGACCTGATGGCCGAGGCGAACTTCACCGTGATCCGGGTCGGCGAGTCGGTCTGGTCGACCTGGGAGCCTACGAGCGGACGGTTCGACCTCGACTGGCTCCAGCCCGTCCTCGACGGCGCCCACGAACGGGGCATCTCCGTCATCATCGGCACGCCGACCTACGCCGCGCCGCCGTGGCTGGCCCGGCAGTACCCGGAGATCACCGCCGAGTACGCCACCGGGCAGCGCCTCGGCTGGGGCGCCCGCCAGGAGATCGACTTCACCCACCCTGCTTTCCGGTTCCACGCCGAGCGGATCATCCGCAAGGTGGTGGGCCGGTACGCCGACCACCCGGCGGTCATCGGATGGCAGGTCGACAACGAGCCGGGCCTGCACCTCTTGCACAACCGGGGTGTCTTCCAGCGCTTCGTGGACCATCTGCGCGAGAAGTACGGGGACGTCGAGACCCTCAACCGCGAGTGGGGCCTGGTCTACTGGTCGCACCGCCTGTCGACGTGGGCCGACCTGTGGACGCCGGACGGCAACGAACAGCCCCAGTACGACGTCGCCTGGAGGGAGTTCCAGGCCCGGCAGGTCACCGAATTCATCGGCTGGCAGGCCGACATCGTCCGCGAGTACGCGCGCCCCGGCCAGTTCGTCACCACCTGTATCTCCTACACCCGGCAAGGGGTGGAGGACGACGAGATGTCGGACCGCCTCGACATCGCCTCCGGCAACCCGTACTACGACATGCAGGACGGCCTCCTGCTGCCCGACCCCACTCCCGATGCCCACGAGCAGAAGTGGAAGACCACCGGGGTGTGGTCGATGTACCAGACTGCGGACTGGATGTTCTCCTCACGTCAGGAGCCGTTCCTGGTAACGGAGACCAACGCCCAGAGCATCGGTTTCGCGTGGGACAACCGGCCCGGCTACGACGGTCAGTGGCGGCAGGCCGCCTGGGCGCACGTCGCGCGCGGGGCGCGGATGATCGAGTACTGGCAGTGGCAGACCCTGCGCTTCGGCGCCGAGACCTACTGGGGCGGCGTGCTCCCGCACACCGGACAGCCCGGCCGCGCCTACGCCGAAATCGCTCGTCTCGGCGCCGAGTTCGAGGCGGCCGGTCCGCTCGTCGCGGGGCTCGAGCCGGACGCCGACATCACGATGGTCTACTCGATGCCCAGCAAGTGGCTGATGCAGAAGTACCCGCCGCTCGCCACGCCCGACGGCGAGCCGGACCAGGCCGCCTACCACCGCATCTTCGACCCCTTCTACCGCGGCGCCTTCGACGCCGACCGCCAGGTGCGCATCGTCCATGCCCGCCAGCTGCACGATCCGCGCGGCGAACGGGAGGGCATGACACCCGAGGAAGCCGTACAGCGCCACCCCGTCCTCGTGGCCCCGGCCCTCTACGTCGTCGACGACAGCACGCTCGACTGGCTGGAGGCCTACGCGGAAGCCGGCGGCCACCTGGTCCTCGGCCCACGCACCGGCTACGCCGACCACGAGGCCAGGGCCCGCCACGAGCCGACTCCCGGACGTCTGGTCGCCGCCGCGGGCGTCCAGTACGACGAGTTCAGCAACCTCACAGGCGTGGTCCCGATCAGCGCCGTGCCCGGCGGTCCGTTCGAGGTGCCCGCGGAGGCCACGGCGACGCAGTGGATCGAGGGCCTCGAGGTCGTCGACGCCGACGTACTCGCCGGCTACGACCACCCCCACTTCGGCCGCTGGCCCGCGGTCACCACCCGCCGCCACGGCGCGGGCCGCGTGACCACCGTCGGCACGATCCCCGGCCGCTCCCTCGCCCGGGCACTGGCCGCCTGGATGGCCCCGGTCGCGAGCAGCGGGTGGCAGGACCTCCCGGCATCCGTCACCGCGACGACCGGCACCTCTCCCGACGGCCGCCGCGTCCACATCGTCCACAACTGGAGCTGGGAGCCGGCGAGCGTCCCCGTCCCGGTGGACCTCTCCGACGCCCTGAACGCCACGTCACTCCCCGCAGGCACGGAGCTGGACCTCGGCGCCTGGGACGTACGCGTGTTCGTCTCCTGATCCGCCCCAGACAGTCATCTCCATGGCCATCCCCCGAGGAGGAACAATGCACAGAAGAAGAGCAGGGAAAGCGCTGGGAACTTTCGTCGCGGCATCCGCGATGCTGGCCATACCCGCGTCCGGCGCGCAGGCGTACAACCCGACCGGCGGCACCCTGTACCAGCTCGGCAGCGAACCGTGCCTGAAGGGACGTGGCAACTGCGCTGTCTACCCCAAGTCGGCGCAGCTGCCTAGCGGGCGACTGGTCGCGTCGTTCGAGAAGTCCACGGTGGTGCCGGAGACGGGAAGCGCCGACAAACAGACGCTCCCGGTCTACAAGAGCGACGACGACGGCACGTCGTGGCAGCCGCTGTCCGAGGTCAAGGCGCCCGCGTACATCTCCAGCGACTCCAAGTACGCGAAGTACACGAGCAACTGGACCAACCCGTACCTCTACACGCTTCCGCAGGACGTCGGGAACCTGAAGCAGGGCACGCTGCTCCTCGCCAGCGTCGTGTCGGGCGACGACTACTACTACAAGGAGCACAAGGCGGCCGACCCGAACTGGACCCCGTCCAACGACGGTGACCGCAAGGACATGGCGATCGCCCTGTACTCCAGCACCGACGACGGTGCGACATGGAAGATCCTCAACATCGTCGCGACCGGCGGCTGGCAGGGCGGCAGCGCGGGCGCGACCGGGCAGAACATCGCGAACGCCAACACGAACAAGCAGGTCGATCCCCTCTGGGAGCCGTACCTGATGGTCTACAAGGGCAAGCTCGTCTGCTACTACTCCGATGAGAACGACTACCTCGGCTTCAACGCGGACACCGGCGTCCCGACACCGGACCCCGCGAACGACACCGCCACGGATTCCCTCGGTCAGATCCTCGTCCACAAGACCTGGGACGGCCGCAGCGCGAACTGGAGCGATCCCGTCGTGGACCTCGCGGGTCTGACCCAGGACATGGGCGGCGGCAAGAGGGAGATCGGCGGCGGGCGGCCGGGCATGACGAACGTCGTGCGGACGACGGACGGCAAGTGGATGCTCCCCTTCGAGTACTGGGGCGGCGGTGCCAACACCAGATACGTGATCGCCGACAGCCCGCTGGAGTTCTACAAGGGCTCCGCCACCGGCACGGACGTCGCTTCGTTGCCGGTCGGCTCCGGTTCCCGTCTGCTCGCCAGAAACGGCAGTCCTGTGATCATCAGGCTTCCGGGAGGGCGCCTGGTCTACAACGCGGCAGGCAGCGGCAACGTCTGGGTCAACGAGAGCGGACGCAGCGACGGTACGTGGAAGGAGTACCAGACGACGTCTCAGGCCGGCTACAGCCGCAACCTCCAGTACGTCGAGGGCACCGGGCGGATCGCGATCCTCAACAACCAAGGCACTTCGACGCTCAAGTTCGCCGAGGTCGACCTCGGCCACTCGGACGGCGCCTACTACCAGCTGGTGAACCGCAAGACCGACCAGGTGATCGGCACCGGGAACAACACCAACGACGCGAACCTCGGCAACGGGGACGTTCCCGACGTCGTCCTGGAGGACCCCGGCTCCGCGGCGAACCCGGACACCCAGTACTGGCACGTCGTGACCGAGCCGAACGGCGGCACGACCCTGCTGAACAAGTCGGGCGGCCGCGCGGCAGCCATCTGGACCGGCAACGCGACGGCCGGCCAGCGCATCGGCCAGTGGGTCGACAACAGCTCCACCGGCAGCTGGAACCTCATCAAGACCGAGGACGGCTTCTACAAACTGCAGTCGGTCAAGAACACGAACCTGTACCTGACCGGCACGGCCGACGGAGCGCCGCTGACCCTGCAGAACGCGGCCACGGACGGCTCCCAGGACTGGGAACTCGTCCAGTAGGCTCCCGCCGCCTCTGTCGGCGGCACCCCGTACGAGGGCTCTCGGGGGCGCGGTTCCTCGTACGGGGTGGTCTCAGGCGGACGTGGCCGTGGGTCAGGCCAGCGTCGATGTGTCGATCGCGCAGCGGTAACTCACGTCGGGCCGAAGACGGCCACGGACAGGGCACCGCCGAGCCGGCGGGAGGCTTCAGTGCGCCGCTCGGTGCCGGCACGCAGGGCGGGGACGCGGTCGAGGAGCAGTGAGGTCACCACCGGTACAGCGAAGCCGCCGCCGGTTGCGACCGGGATCATCAGCCGCAGATGTCGAAGGTCGAGCTGTACGCGGCGATCCGGCGTGACCATCGCGGCGGCATGTCGATGCGGGAGCTTGAGCGCAAGCACGGCGTGACCGGCGGACGGTACGGAAGGCGTTGGACTCCTCCTGGCCGGAGCCTCGTAAGAAGCTGCCACCCCGAGCCACCACGCTGGACCGGCGCATCATCACCAAGCTCCCGCTGTCGGCTCGTTGCATGACGGCGCTACTGCGGGCGCTGCTTGTGCTGACCAACACCGAAGTCGCACGCGGGCAGACGATGTCCGCCGGATCCCTTCCTGCGCCGGAATGGCCCAGGCGGCCATGTCGTACGGCGGCGACTTCAGCTGGCGCTCGACGGAGGTGAAGAGGCTGGCGAACTGCGCCGCGAGCGACTGGTCCAACAACAGCAGAAGCGGCAGCCAGATCACCGGTTGTGGCAGCGCGGGTTCCAACTCGTACTGGGACAGCGATCACCTCGTCGGCGCCAGCGTGCACACGATCAACGGCCGGAAGGTCGGCTATCGCTCGGACCAGTCGTGCCCGCCCGCGCGCGGCTTCAAGTACCTCAAGTGCTGGTATGTGGGCGGCAAGACCAAGGGCAACCCGGTCATCACCGTCTCCGTCATTAGTTACGGAAGCGGTGGCATGGACACTGCCGTGGACTGGTACTACCTGTAGGCCCGGCTCCGTCCGCACGAAAGGTGGTCCCGGCGCCGCGAGTCCCGGGACCCGCTGCCCCCGACCAGGCGGACCGACCCAAGGCCGGAAACACACCAAGGCCAGCAATACCAGCCGAGCGGGTGACCGGCTCACTGAGCGGGGTGGGCTGCTTCGCTGATCTGTACCGAGCCGCCAACCCCATCATCTACACGCGGGCCACAACGTCCGCACGCACGGGGCGGCCCACGAGGACCGCCGCACGAGACGAACGAAGCCGACCGCATCGAGCTTCATACGTGGCCTGAACCGCCCCCGGTCTCCCCTCCGGTCGGCCTCTGCCACTACTCCCACTTTCGACGGCCAGCCGCCCTGCGGGACGGCTGGCCGTCCCGCATCCCCAGACACGACAATGCCGCCGTCGTTTGTCATCAACATCCGCGAGCTGGGTGATCACCAACCGCCTCCGGAACCGGTCGACAAACGCTGTCCCCAGAGATCAACGAAGCCATCCAGGGGTTCCGTGAGCTCCCGGCAGCTACTTCGCAGGGACGAGGGCGACGCCAAACGAGATGTTCGCGTCCCTCGCGCCCGGGTCCGAGCCGCGCGGCTCCGTTCAAGTACTGCGCAGCCGGGTGACCGTCACCACGGCATGCCGGGTCGTCCCGGCTAGGACCTCAACTACCAGTCCCGGAGAGGCAGTGGTGTAGGGCTCCCCGGCCCTGGTCCGCGCGCCCCGCGGCGGGCCACTGGCTGCGAAGTGCACCGCGACCTGGGCGGCGAGCGGCGCTTCCAGAGCCTGGGTGAGCGCGACACGTCCGTCGGGGAGGCGAACCGCGAGTGCCCTCGGCCGCGCGGCCGACCCGGTGTAGCCGACAACGTCGGCCTCCACGGTTTCGGCGTGCCTGATCTTCTTCCAGATCCGGCCGGTGGTCCTGGAGATGGAGCTTGGCGACGATTCCTTCGATTCCTTGCTCCGGGAGTTGTTGGTACCAGGTCATGGCCACTGCGGGGTCGTCGGTCATCGGGACCAGTTGGATCGACGGCTTGACGTCGTGCTCCTCCAGCAGGTCGACGAGTAGGGCACGGCGGTCGTCGTACCGCCGTGCTCGGACGTCGCCGTGCTTGGGGTGGAGAAGGATGTCCCACGCCACGAAATGGGCGGGCAGGTCCTCGGCGAGGCGGCGTGCGCGGGCCGGGGTGGACAGGGCGCGCGACTGGGCGGCCGCGAAATCGATCTTTCCGTGGGCGTAGATCACTGCTGCGCCGTCGAAGATCAGGCTCGGCGGGAGGATGTCGAGGGCAGCGAGGGCCAGGTCCAGCCAGACCGGCGTGACGTCCCGCCCGGAGCGGGCCTGGAGCCGGACGGTGGCTTCCTCGCGCCAGACGACGGTCCGGTAGCCGTCGAGCTTGGGTTATGCGCTGCTGAGCTGTCCGCGGGATATCGTCCGGCGCCATGTCGATCATTGGATGGCGGGTGCACTTCACCCGTCGAGCTGATGTGGCCGCGGGATGTGTCGCCGTTCATGCTGGAGTTCAGCGAGCTGTTTGCGGCCTCGATGAGCAACTGGATGAGCAACTGGACGAGTGGCGTGTGCCCGAGGGGCAGCCATTCCTGATCAGGCCGGTCGGCATGTACGACGTCGAGTCGAACCGGTACTTTCTCGGTGTGGTCGGCGTCGTCGCCGTGGAACACACAGGCCGCGCACGCCCGGGATCTGGCTTCAGGGGGGGCGGGGCGGACGTTCCCCGGACGACGAGACGGGGGATGATGACTTGTTCCCCGGCGGGGATCTCCGCACCCTCCAGGCGTGCGACGGCCCGGCCGACGGCGAGCCCGGCGAGGCGTGCGATGTCCTGTCCGACGGTGGTGAGGTCGATGTGGGCCAGGCGGGCCAGATGGCTGTCGTCGAACCCGACGACGGAGATGTCGCGGGGGACCGCGACGCCGGAGCGGAGGAAGAGGTCGAGTACGCCGGTCGCGCAGCGGTCGTTGAAGGCCAGTACGGCGGTGGGGCGCGGGCGGGTGGCCGACAGGGTTCGGGCGGCCTCGGCGCCTCGCACCTCGCCCTCGCCCTCGCCGCCACGGCGTCCATAGTGCCCGGCCCCCGCACCCTGCCCGAGGCGGAAGCCGCCCGATCGGCGGCGGACGGTGGGTCCGGGCCGGCAACCTGAAGGCCCGCCCGCCCGGCGTCGCTCCCGGTCGGCTGGATCGTTGACCGGGTGTGGCGCCGGGCCGGGGAGCGGCCCGAGGCCGCCGCGCTCGTGGTCGGCTCGATTCGGCTACGCGTCGCGCCTGTGCAGCAGCAGGCTACCGACTAGCAGCGCGGCCGCGGCCCACATGGCGAGCACGCCCAGGCCAGCCCATGGGCCGATGGGCAGCTCGTGCAGATGGACGGTGGCTTGGACCGCGAGTCCGGCGGTCATGGGCGAGATCTGCTGGAGGTGCCGCTGCCACTCCGGGTCGTTGACCACCTGGGTGACGACCGGGAAGAGATAGAGCAGCCCGAGCACGACCCCGATGGCGGTCGCCGCCTCCCGCACCGCCGTCGCCACGCCGAGACCGATCAGGGCGATCAGGACGAGGTAGAGGACGGAACCCACGGCCGCGCGCAGGGTCGAGCCGTCGGCCAGGGACAGCGGGGCATAGCCGTGGGCCTCGGTGAATCCGTTGCCGGGCAGGATGTAGCGGCCGGCAAGGAGCGAGGCGAGGACGGCAGCCGTCCCGGAGATCAGGACGGCCGTGGCGAGGACCGTCGCCTTGGCGGTGAGGACGGTGGGCCGGTTCGGCACCGCCGTGAGCGTGGTGCGGATCATCCCGGTGCCGTACTCGCTGCTGACGGCCAGCACCGCTAAGACGGCGATGACCGCCTGCCCGACGGTGACGCCGGTCAGGGCGAGCTTGACGGCGTCCTGGCCGCACCCTGTATCCGGGCACTTCACGGCCTTGGCGGTGCCGCAGCCGACGGCCACGGTCAGCGCGACGGCGAGCAGGAGCAACCTGCCCATGTCCCCTGCGGTGCGCAGCTTCGTCCACTCCGCGCGCAGGGCGCGGCCGAAGCCCCCTCGCCACGCGCCGTCAGCCGTGCTCGTGAGTCGTGCACTTCTCAGGAGACTCATACGTCCCTCCCGCGCAGCCGCAGCACGGCCAGACCGAAGGCGAGCGCAGCGTATCCGCACAGCACGGCGAGGCCGGCCCATGGCGCCAGCGGGTAGTAGCCGGTCGACGGCTCGTACACGCTGAGCACCTGCGCGTACTGCGGCAGGGTCTGCTGGATGGCGAAGCCCGCAGCCGGGGTCACCCGCAGCAGCCACTCCGAGACGCGCGGGGGCAGTACGCCGGAGGTGGCGAGCAGGAAGGGCAGCACGATCGACGCGATGACCAGGGCGACCGCTGTGCCGCTGCGCTGCAGCAGGGCACCGACGCCGAGAGCGAGCACGGCGGCGGCTGCGCAGAGCAGGCCGGTGCCGACCACGACGCGCACTTCGGTCGCCGACGTGACGGGGAAGACACGGAAGCCCCTGCCGCGCGCGCTGCTTTCCCCGATGGGAATGGTGATCGCGGCGGCCACCAGGCCGATGGCGAACGCGAAGCCCCCGGCCACCAGCGCCTTGGCACCAAGCACCCGGCCCCGCAGGGGAGTTGCCGCCATGGTCGTACGCAGCAGACCGCGCCGGTACTCGCCGGTGATGAACACCGTGCCCACGGCGATCACCACGATCAGCCCGGCGAAGGTGCCGACGAGGAAGTTCTCGACGGAGAAGCCGACGCCCATGACGGGCCCGCCGACGACCGGTGCGATGTCACCGGCCCCGGTCACGGTGAACCCGCCGCCGTCGGTCTGGGTGAAGCCGCCCTTGGTGGTGTTCGTGTAGCTGCCGGAGGTGCCCGCGTCACCGCCCATCTGTGTGCCGCTCCACGCGCTCTGGGACCAGCCACCGGTGAGGACGGGGCGGCCGAAGGTGCCCGTGGCCACGGCGGGGCTGAAGCCCGTGCCCGCCGCGGTGTCCTGCTTCCCCTGCGGTGACGTGGCGAAGAGCCCGGCCTGCACGGTGCGCGCAAGCCTCGGCAGCTTCGCATGGCCGACCTCGCTCCAGTGGGAGCCGTCGGTGGAGGAGGAACCGGTGAGGATGTCGCCGAAGCGGACCAGGCGCAGCCACCGCGGGGACTCCTGGGTGACCTTGCCGGAAGGGCCCGCCGTGTCGTGCGTGTAGTCGTACTGCATGCGCACACCGTGGCCGCCGGTGGCCATGACCGCCGCGTACGGGGCTCCCTGGGTGAGGCTTTCCTTCACGATGATCCCAGCCTTCGCCCAGGACTGGGCGCCCTGGGCCGTCTGGCCGGTCCCGGTGTCGGCCACACCAGTCAGCGACCGCAGGGGAACGGTGAGGGTGCCGTCGCCGGTGAGCGTCTTGTGGACGAAGTAGAAACTGTCGTTGACGGCCTCGCCGCCGGGGCCCTTCGGGTACGAGGCGGCGTCGGCGCCGTGACCGCCGGGGGCGGGGGCGGCCGTGCCGAGCAGGCCGACCACGATCGTCACCAGGAGCGCCCCCGCCATGGCGAGGACCCAGCCACGTACCGTACGGAACTTCGTCCACTCGGCGTGCAGCGTCCTGAGGAACCCACTCTGCTCAGCGCGTCTCGTGGCCGAGGGGCGAGGGGTGACGGTGGCCGTCATCGCGTAGCCTCCCCCGCCGGGATGCCCCGGTACTCCACCGCGTCCCGGGTGAGCTCCATGTACGCCTCTTCGAGCGTCGCCCGGTGCGCGGACACCTGGGAGAACGGCACCCCGTTCCGGGCGAGCAGGGCCACGATCTCCTCGTCGGGCAGGCCCGTGACGCCGAGGGTGTCGGGGCCGGTGGCGAGAACGGTGGCGCCCGCACCGTGCAGGACCTGGGCGGCGCGCGGAGGCGCGGAGGTACGGAGGGTGACCCGGCCGCCGGCCGCCTCGGCGAGCAGCTCGGACACGCTGGTGTCCGCGACGACCCGGCCGCGGCCGATCACCACAAGATGGTCCGCGGTGTCTTCGAGTTCGCTCATCAGGTGACTGGAGACCAGGACGGCGCGGCCCTGCCGGGCCAGCGACGACAGGAAGCCGCGCATCCACACGATGCCGTCAGGGTCCAGGCCGTTGAACGGCTCGTCCAGCATGACCACCGGCGGGTCCCCCAGCAGCGCCGCCGCGATCCCCAGGCGCTGGCGCATGCCCAGCGAGAAGCCGCCGGTCTTGCGCCGGGCCGCCGTGCCCAGGCCGGCCTGTTCTATGACCTCGTCCACCCGCCGGGCCGACAAGCCCTGTGAGTGGGCCAGCCACAGCAGGTGGTTACGGGCGGTGCGGCTCGGCTGCAGCGCGGAGGCGTCGAGCAGCGCCCCTAGATGCCGAAGCGGGCAATGCAGAGTGCGGTACGGCACCCCGTCGACCAGGGCCTTTCCCTCCTCCGCCGCGTCAAGGCCCAGGATCACGCGCATGGTGGTGGACTTGCCCGCGCCGTTCGGGCCGACGAAGCCGGTCACCCGTCCGGGCCGCACGGTGAACGTCATACCGTCCAGGGCCAGCTGCGGCCCGAAGCGTTTACGCAGACCAATGACCTCGATCGTCGCCTTCGTACTCTCATCGCTCATGGCCCCCACCCTGTGACGGAGCGAGTTACAGGGGTCGAACGGTCACTGTCATCTCGCTGTTAGGCGCCTCGGCTTAGCCTGGCCTGGTACGTGTCCTGATGCGGTGGCGAGAGGGGAGCATGCGGATGAAATGGGGTCCGCCCCGACGGCTCGCGGGCCTGACTGCCCGGCTCGGCCTGCGCCGTGGCACTGCCCGCACCCGCTTCACCGCCTTGTACGTGACTCTGTTCCTGCTGTCGGGAACGGCGCTGCTCGCCATCGCGGCCGTGGTGGCATCCGGCGGATCGCGCTCCAGCCAGACCGCCCCCGATGGCGGCACCGATCAGCCCGCCACGGCGGCACAGGCCCAGGGCCGCATCGACGAGCTGGAGCAGCAGCTGACCCAGGCGCACGACACCCAGTCCCGGCAGATCCTGATCGGCTCCGCCATCGCCCTCGGCGTCATGGCGGTGATCTCGGTCGGCCTCGGCTGGTTCGTCGCCGGCCGGGTGCTGCGCCCGCTGCGCGTGATGGCAGCGGCCACCCGCCGGATCACCGCCGACAGCCTGCACGAACGCCTGGCCATCGGCGGCCCCGGCGACGAGGTGAAGGACCTCGCCGACACCATCGACGACCTCCTCGGCCGTCTGGAGGGCTCCTTCGACGCCCAGCGACTCTTCGTCGCCAACGCCTCCCACGAGCTGCGCACCCCGCTCACCACGATGCGGGCCTCCCTTGACGTGGCCCTCGCCAAGCCGGGGCCGGTACCCGAGACCACGGCCACGCTGGCCGCCCGGATGCGCGCCGAACTCGACCAGGTGGACCGGCTGCTGGAGAGTTTCCTCGTCCTGGCTCGCACCCAGCACGGCGAGTTCACCGACTCGGTGCGCCTCGCCCTCGGCCAACTCGCGCTGACCGCCCTGACCGGACGGGCAAAGGACATCACGGCCAAGGGCCTGACCGTGCGCGAAAACCGGATCGACGACTCCGCGTGGGTGTGGGGCAGCCAGACGCTGCTGCGCCGCGTGGCCGACAACGTGGTCGACAACGCGATCGCGCACAACGGCCCGGGGGGCTGGATCAGTGTCGCGGTACGGGCCGAAAGAGACGACGCGGGCGCAGTGTCCCTCGTCGTCGAGTCCAGCGGGCCGGTCCTTGACCAGTGGCGAGTGGCGGACCTCGCGCAACCCTTCCGCCGCCTTGGCGCCGACCGGACCGGCACCGGCCAGGGCAGCGGCCTCGGCCTCTCCATCGTCGCGGCCATCACCCAGGCCCACCACGGCACCCTGGACCTGCGCGCCCGCCCCGAGGGCGGCCTGCGCGTGACCATCACCCTCCCCCGTGCGGACGGCAGGGTGACGGCGGAAGCCCCCAACTCAGAGACGGGCGTGGCGCGTTGAGAGTCCTGGTGGTCGAGGACGCCCGCCCTCTCGCCGAAGTCATCGCCGAGGGACTGCGCGACCAGGGCATGGCCGTAGACGTGGCCCACGACGGGCTCGACGCCGCGGCCAAGCTGGACGTCAACGCGTACGGCGTCGTCGTGCTCGACCGCGACCTGCCAGGCATCCACGGCGACACTCTCTGCCAGATGATCACGGAGCGGGACGACCGCGTGATGGTCCTGATGCTGACCGCCGCCGACTCACCCGGCGACCGCGTCAGCGGCCTGACCCTGGGTGCTGACGACTACCTCGCCAAGCCCTTCCACTTTCCCGAACTCGTCCTGCGCATCCGCGCCCTGGACCGCCGTCGCCCCGCCGCCCGGTCCCGCACCCTGAGCGCGGCGGGCATCGAACTCGACCCGATGCGCCGCACCGCCAGCCGCGACGGCCGCCAACTCGACCTCTCTGTCAAGGAATTCGCGGTACTCGAAGCCCTCCTGAACGCGAGCCCCGCCTTCCTCAGCGCGGAAGGCCTCCTCGAACAGGTCTGGGACGAGCACGCCGACCCGTTCACCAACACGGTCACGGTGACCATCAGCCGCCTGCGCCGCAAACTCGGCGACCCTCCGGTCATCGCCACCAAACCCGGCGTGGGATATCGGGTCATCGACCGAGCCGCCCCACCTGACTGAGCAGCCGACAGGGGCCGGCGGCCCACGATCGGAGGCGGTGCTCAGTGCACCTGACTCCAGTCATCTGCGCAGCCGACTTCGGAGACTGACACACGCGGTTACTCTCACAAACGGTCCTTTGCGCGAGCAAGATCAAGAGCGGGCCGCCAAACCTCCGCCGATCCCGGACTCGTTCGCAGAACCCGGTCTCACAGCGCCTAGTGCCGCATCAGGCATAGTTCGCCCGCTGTTCGTCCTCTCATGCCGGGGTGGCTGAGGTCAGTCGGTTGGTGATCTCTTCTGCGCTCAGCACGAGGGCGAAACCCTTGCGCAGGACTGCGAGTTCAGGTTCTTGCCGGGACTCGTCGTCGGTTGCCGTGACATCGGAGCCGAAGACGACCTTGTAGCCACGTTCGTATGCCTGCCGGGCCGTGGTGCCGCAGCAGTAGTTGGTGAGCGTTCCCGTGACGATGACCGTGTCGCGGCCAAGGTTACGCAGCATCGTATCGAGCGGGGTGTCGTAGAACGCCCCGTAGGAGGGCTTGCGGATGACGGCCTCGTCGGGGCGGCGGCCCATCGGGGCCCACACCTCGGCAGGGCCCGGTCGGCGCCAGTCGGTGTCGGCATGCGGGAGGAACCGCAAGGCGTGCGGCCGGTCCAGTCCGAGATGGGTGTCGTCGAAGATGGTCCAGATCACCGGGACGGAGGTCGCCCGGCATTCTTCGACCAGTCGGTGCAACCGGGGCGCCATCCGGGTGGCTGCGGGCACCCAGTAGGGACTCCAGCCGGGCCGGACGAATTCGTCTTGCATGTCGATCACCAGCAGTGCCGCCCGTTCAGGCCGTATGTCGAACGATGCCCGGCCACGCTCGTATGCGTTGCGCGCCCGTGTGATCACCCATTCCTCGGTGTATGTCATCCGGACTCCTGCCTCGATTCGAGGTACCTCGTTTCGATGTGCGAGAGTAGCAGCATGCTCGAACTCGCGATCCTGGGATTCCTGGCCGAGGGATCGCTTCACGGCTATCAACTGCGCCACCGGATAGAGCACTTGTCTGGCCATGCCCGACCGGTCAGCGACGGCAGCCTCTACCCGGCGATCAACCGGCTGGTCAGCGCCGGATTGCTCGACCGGCGGACCGAACCGGGCTCCTCGGCCGCTCAGCGGCACACCCTGAGCCTGACCAATGCCGGCCACTGCGAGCTGCTGCGCCGACTGCGGGATGCCAACGGCCTGGACGTCAGTGACAGCACCCGATACTTCACGGTCCTGGCTTTCCTGTCTCACCTGCCCGACACCGCTGACCAGCACGCGGTACTGCGTCGGCGACTTGATTTCCTGGAACAGCCCGCGAGCTTCTTTCACGACGGTGACCGCCTACTGGGCGCCGACGACACCGACGACCCCTACCGGCGCGGCATGCTCACCATCGCCCGCGCCACCAGCCACGCCGAAAGGGCCTGGCTCCGGGAGATGTTGGCCTGACACCGCACCCGCAGGCACCTCGCCCGTTCTGCACCCGGACGCCTCCTCCTCCCGAAAGACTGTGCCGGTGGCAGAGCCAGTGCGGATCCGCGAGATCGACCGCGATGAGGGACAGCGCCTGCTGCAGATCATCCGCCGGGGCACCGGCTCGGCGCGATGGCCGACGCAATCCTTCCCTTCGCCCTCAACCCCGCCGCATAGGCCGAGGCCGGGCGCTGCGGCGCGACCAACTGCCGGGCATGACCCCGGCCAAGCATCTGACTGAAGCAACTCGCCGGGCGACGGGTTTCGTACACCCGTCGCCGACGCGTCTCGGTCTCAGTCGTGGACGTTTACCTGCGGTCGCCGAGGGCCCTGACAAGAGCTGAATGTGGTGACATCACTGGCACTGGCGGCCGGTGTTGATGCACTGGACCATCTCGTTCATCAGCTGCTCGTCAAAGACGTTGACGAAGTCACCGTGGTCCGTGATCGGTTTGTGCATCTGCTCCGGGAAGCCGTCCACCGCGTAGAACGGGCTGGACTGGCCGTTGTCGTTCAGGCTGGGTGCGTCCACGTCGTAGACCAGACGCTGTACGAGCTGCGGAATGGCCTTGAAGCCACTCGGACAGGCGCCCGTGTTCGGATCGGCGAAGGCGACGTGGGCGCGGTGGTTGGCGCTGTCGACGTTCTGGCCGTCCCAGCAGCTCTGGAACTTGGACGTCCGGACCAAGCTGCTGCCCTGGGGACAGACCGGGTACTTGTCCGTCAGCTGGCGGTCCTCGAAGCCGGTGCAGCTCCACGCCGCGTTGGCGTTCGCGGTGCCATTGGTGAACGCCTTGGCATCACCGGTGATGATCCGCAGGAACTTGGGCATGGCCACGACCTTGCCGCTCGCGTTGCCCACGTACTCCAGGGTCACCTCGGATGCGGTGAGGATCTTGCCGGCATTGCCCTCGGCGCCGCCGCCCTGTTGCTCGGCGTCGAATTCCTCGGTGCCGTCCTGCAGCCGGAGGACCGGCCAGTAGTAGGACGACCTGTCACCCCGGTTCTGGCATGTCGTCTCGCCGCCCGCGAAGTCGTCGTTGTCGGCGAACGCGTCGTTCGCCTGGTTGCCGACGTAGTCATGCGTGTGATGAGCACCGTTGTCCACACCGGGCGCGACGATGACGTTGTCGCTGTTGTACAGCTGGTTCTCGTTCACCCCGCACTGGGTCGTGAAGGTCCCCCGCGAGGCCTCCTGCGACGCTCGGGATGCTGTCACGTTGGGTTGGACCGCGGTGATGTCGACGAAGTCGGCGGCGACAGGCCCGTTGCCTGCCTGTCCGCCACCGGCGGACTGCCCCTGACCGTTGCCCTGTCCTTCTCCCTGACCGTTCTCCTGGCCCTGCCCCTGGCTGCCGTCCTGGTTGTTGCCGACGTCGCTCTGGTTGCCGGAAGCGCGCAGCGTACAGGCGGCCATTGACTCAAGGCCCTGCGGCCTGTTCCCCACCCTGCCGATGGCAATAGAGATTCGGTCGATCGTCGCGACCCGTTTGTCCTTCAGGGGCCCCATGATCGCGTTGTTGGCGAAGTTGCTGTCCTGCTGTATGGCCCGGGTCGAACTCTGCAGCCTCTGATAGGCCTCCGAAATCTGGCTGTCCAGCAAAGCAAGTTGCTTGTCGACCTCCCCCCTGGCCTGGTCCGGCACCTGCTGCAGCCGGCCACCGACGTCGGGGCATTCAATGGTGAACGCCTCCGAGGCCGCGGCTTGGCCGGTCCCACCCTGAGACGACCGTTTGACGGTGTTGCCGCCTGACGTCTCGTGGGCCGAGGCGTACACGTTCACGATCACCAGCCCGCCTGCTCCGAGTGTGACAGCCGTGACGGCGGCAAGGACCTTACCGCCCGTGGTCTTCGATCGTTTGCGCGTGTTGCGCCGCATGGTTTTCCTCCGAACTCTTCTGGGTGGAACACCACTTCACGAGGCGAGTCGCGCCAGAAGGAAGCGATGTCCTGCCTGTCGGCCCCGCCGTGGGGCCTGTTGTCGACGAAGGGCCAGTCGGTCGTCGTGCAAGGCCGGGCGTCCGCGACTCGGGGTGCTCCGCACGCCTCGGCACGGACCGTCGAGGGTGCTTGGTCCCTTCGCTTGCGGCCCCTGCTGCTCTCGACGCATCCGTCGATCCCTTTGTCCAGGAACCAGAGTTGCCCGTGGGACTGCCGCGACGGAGGATTTGTGTCGCCACGTCAGCTTCTCGTAAGAACTCACCGCACCGACCGATGACTTCGGGGGTGCTGTTTGACGGCCCCCCCGGAGCGAGACAGCACCTCACGACGGCGAGCGGCTGCGACAGGGTTCGATCTCACTACGACGCTCACGCCAGGAGGCTCTCGCAGCGACGAACACGGCCAGGACTCAGCCAGGTGCACGACATCCTTGCCGTCGCGGGCGGCCCTGACGCAACCACGGTCACCGGAGAATTCCCGTCTTCCTCTGATCGGACAAGACCAACGGCCCTTTACCCCCGGTCCAGTGCGCGGTGCACACCTGCACGTTCGGCTGGACGTAGCTGAGGCGGGAAGGTCCGGCCCAATTCTTACGAGAGGTTGACACGATGACCATCCAGCTTCACTCGGCCTGTTGAACCGGCGAGCCTGGCCTCTCACCACCAGCCCGGCGTGGCGGTCGCAGGATACGAGGAGTCGGACATGAGTAGGCCCAGCCAACGCGACAACCGCAAGCCCGCGGCACCGAGTCCCCTGAGCATCATCGGCAGCGGGTTCCTGGCGACCACCGGCCTCGGAGCCACGGTGACCGTTGCCCCCGCCGATCAGCCTGACCGTTCCGCCGCCGAGACGGGACACACCGTCTCCGCCCAGGGGGACCACGGCTGACACCGGTCGAGGTTGCAGACGTTCAGCACACGCCGCGTGGCCAGAGGATGTGGCTGTCGACCGAAGGACCAGCCGGCCGCGAGGAACACTGCCGTGCCGGGAAGGTGTCTGGTGCCGCACTTCGGGAGAAGCGTGACCGCCGTGGCCGCGACGGCGCCGATGAGGGCGGAGGCACCGGCCTGCCCTGGCGCCTCACCCGTGTCGTAGTGAGGGCGCTTGATTGGCCCGAGGCTCGCTGTCTCGTCGGCGTGCTCGACCGCGGTTCCGGCCGCGATGTCGGCGACTGCGTCGAGACCGGTGCAGAAGGCCGTGTGCACGAAAGTACCCGCCCGGGCCATCACGGTGGCGAAGTTCGCGAGGCCGAGTCGGGGCCCATGGGCGCAGGAGACCAACCGTGAGCAGCGGAAAGACCGGCAATAGCGGGACGTACAGCTGTGCCCAGTCCACGGCCGTCGATCTGGACAGCCCGTGCGCAATGCCCGCCGCAGCCGGCACGAGTGGGGTGGCGGTGACCAGGGGCGATGCTTCGGATGATCAACACGCCTGCGAGCGCAGAGCGTAAGTGCAAGAGACCGTGTCTGGTGAGGGCCACCGTCCGGGTTGCGAGCAGGGCTGCGCCCTGAGTCGTGGCGGCTCGGACCGATCGGGAGACGACCCCGACAGGATCGAAACATGTCTGCCGCTTCCAGAAGTCACGAGGACCTGATCCGCGTGCTGATCGTCGATGACGAGCCCGGGCTCGTCGAGACGCTGTCTGTGGCCGTCAGCGAGGCGGGCTGGCGGCCCTACTCGGCGGCCGACGGGGAGAGCGCCTGCGCACCGCACGCGCCTGCGCACCGCACGCCGTCGTCCTGGACGGAATGCTGCCCGGCCTGGAGGGCGTGCAGGTGCTCCGGCGTCTGCGCTACGAGAATCCCCACCTGCCCGTTCTCATGCTCACCGCCCGGGACGCACTGGAGCACCGAATCGACGGCCTCTGCGCGGGAGCGGACGACTACGTGACGAAGCCGTTCTCGTTGGAAGAGGTCGTGCTGCGGCTACGCGGCCTACTGCGCCGGGCCGGCGTCGAGGACGCGAAGACCGACAAGTCCGTCCTGACCGTCGGGGATCTGGGCCTGGTAGAGAAAACGCGAGAAGCACACTCCGACGGGACGCCCATCGAACTGACCGCCAAGGAGTTCGACCTGCTGTGGCTGCTGATGAGCCACCCGCGCCAAGTGCTCAGCAGGGCCCAGATCCTCGACCTCGTCTGGAGCAGTTCCTTCGATGCCAGTGGAAACCTCGTGGAGGCGTACATCTCCAACCTGCGCAGGAAGATCGACAAGGGCCGACCTCCGATGATCCGCACGCTGCGCAGGATGGGCTACACCATCAGGCCCGGCCGGCAACGACTACGGAAAGGAGCTCCTACGACAGCACTACCTGACGTCACCGCACCACCAGTGACGTAGCAACCGCATTCCCGTCATCGCGAGGGCCGCACCCACTCCGGGTGCGGCCCTCGCGCTTCGCGCAGAACACCGAGCCTGCGCCGCTCGCCGAGCCTCGTCGCTCCGATCTTGTCGTCCACGAACATCCAGCCACCGTCCAACAGCGTCCAGCTCGCCGACAAATCGTCCGGGAACCACTCCTGTCCACACCCCCGTGTCGTCGGCCCTGGAGTAGTCACTCGGGACCGTGCCCCCGGGAGCCGCATGCGTCGAGATCGGCAGTCTGGTGCCAGGTCATGCGGAATTCCCATGCACCGTGCCACCTGGACTGCCCCCGGTCCGGATGACCAGGATCCGGGGACCATACCCGGGCCAACAGTCCACGACAGGTGCCGACGATCTCCGTTTACACAGCTCAGATGGCGTGCAACCCGTGTGCCACCAGCAGACCAAGAACCTGCTGGGACACCCACGCCCCGCACCCAGTCCCGGCCCCCTGCTCACCCGCCCGGAGACCGAGTCGCATCGACTGGCTTGGCCTTCGTTCGGGCCGCCTGCCGCAGCGCAGCTCTGGGCCCGATCTGACCCTGATGCCCGAGTTCTACGGAGCGTAGTCAGCACCAAGTCAGCACGGGAGAGACGAACACGGGTGATGACGTGGGAATTTAGTCAGCACCAAACCAGCACGGGAGTCAGCACGCCACCGTCAAATCACGCCCAACTACGCTTCCCGGACAGCACTATCTCGCCCCTCTCCAAGCCGCTCAGCTGCCGCGCCGCGAGCGGGCATGGTGGCCCCACGCATAACCACAGCCCGAACTATGTCGCCCCACCACATGTGCGCCTGACCTGCACGTTTCTACGGTGTGCCAACACGTACCCGTCCCCACCGCACACAAGGAAGTGGCGCACATGGCCTCCGGAACCACCGCTCCCCCACCACCCGCGAACCTCCGTCGCATCGTCGCCGCCAGCCTCATAGGCACGACCATCGAGTGGTACGACAACTCATTCAATCGGGGCTAGGACGTGCGGTTTTCTATGATTTCGGCCCTCGAAGCCAGCACGGAACCAGCACGGGTTGGTGGCGTGCTGACTCGGTGCTGGCCGACCTGCTTTGGGACGCGCTCTCCTGAGCCCGATTGCGTCTAGGCACGATTACGCAGTGTCGCCAAAGTCTTCGCTGACGCGACGGTGAACTTCGCGTGGGCCACGGCGTCAGGTGCGTTTACAGATGCGATCCAGAGCTTGGCCGTGGCCCACTGGATGCGGGAGTCGACGTGGGCCGGGCGCTCGATGGCCGGGGAGCAGGCGAAGGTACCGGAGGCGAACACCCAGGCGCCCGAAGGGCCGCGGTAGAGCGAGGTCTCCTGATGACGCGCGACGCCCTCAGGACCGGTGTACGGGGAGTGCGCGAGCAGGACGCGCAACTGATGCTGGGGAAGCCCGGTGCGTGGGAAGAAGCGGTCGACCTCGTCAGCGACGAGCCCTTCGATCTCGTCGCCCTCGTGGGCACCGGTCGCCTCCCACAGCCAGTGATCGGCGTTGCACACGATCAGCGAGTGCGGCTCGGGGACGTAGCCCGCGTACTGGATGCCGATCACCTCCTGCTCGGGGCGGTCGATCTCCCGCCAGAGCACGGGGCGGTCGGGCCCTTGCGTTTGCGGCAGGTGAGCAGGCGGTCGGGGACGCCGTACGGGGACGGCCCTCCACCTGCCACTGCATGGAGTTGGCCGAGAGGTAGGTCCGGCCGCCCGTCACCCCACCGACGGCACATGCGCAGGAGGTCGTGCGCGCTCGCCGACCGCGGGAGACGCCGCCGCGTCATGGACCAATCCGATGTACGTCCGTTCCGGCACCATGCGGAACCAGAGGTTCGTCTTACTTTCGGGTGGCATCAACCGCGTGACGAACGGCACGACTCCCCTGCCGCGGGCGCCCCGCGAGGGGTCCGGCGGATGACAGCAGTAGTGACCAGCATTCCGCAGGGCTTCCGTTCATGACAGCGGCGGCTGTGTGGCCGCTTGCACGGTGAGTCGGCGCCGCTCCAGATACTCGTGGAAGAGCCGGCCGACCAGAGCCCCTCCATACACCACGAAACCCACGCCGACCAGCCAGGACTGCAGAACCAGAACGGTCCCGAACGGGCCGTAGGTCACCGTGTTCGACGCGATCAACGGCGAGAAGATGTGCTGGGAGAAGACCCGCAGCCCGAGGAGCCCCAGGGCCGTCGCGGCAGCCCCGGGCGCGAGCGCCCGCCAACGAATGCGGCCGCAGAGCAGCAGCCGTTGCGACCACCAGAAGAAGACGAACGCACCGACCACATCGACCCCGGCGACCAGCACCGTCTTCAGGGCGGACGACTCATCGGGGGTGGGTGCGGCGAAGAACAGCAGCAGGGAGCCGGTCAGTACGGCCAGCCAGACGACATGGCGCCACATCGTGTGCCAGCGCGCCGTCGGCAGGTCCCACACTCGCTCGTACCCGGTCTGTACGGCCGAGCCGAAGGTCACACCGAACGCGGCCAGCGCGGCGAGGCCGAGCGCCGTGGTGCGCTGCAGCGCCTGCCCCGGCCGGCCGAACATCCGCTCGACCTCCTCCTGCGACACCGCCGACACACCTAGGCCCTGGACCAGCCACCTGGCGAAGCCCTGACCTCTCGCGAGGTCGGCCGCCGCGACGACGACCAACAACGGCAGCAGCGTGAGGAAGCTCAGCGCCGCGAACCCCATGGCACGGTGCATCAGCTCCATCTCGCGCCCCCGGTTCCAGGCGAGCCCGATCCACGAGGTGAGCACCCGCCGATGGAGCCGAGCGAACCAGTGGCCGTGATGCGCGGCGTGGCCGTCAGCCGACGCACCGAATCTAAGGGGCATGTGCCGTCGACTACCCGTCCGCCGGGCGGGACCCCACGTGCTTGCCCCCGAACGGGTGTCCCCCGGCCCCGTCGATGGAGGAAAATACCGAGGTGCCCGCCATCGACCCCCTGTCAGGGCCGCTTCCGTGTCCCGTACGACCATCTTGCACGCCCTCAACGGGCTGGGGAAGGTCGATCTGCGCACCCGGGAGCGGGTGAAGCGGATCGCGGCCGAGCTGGGCTACCGGCCCGACCTCCGCGCGCAGCGGCTGCGCAGGGGGCAGGCCAGGGCGATCGCGCTCGCGTCGTCGATTCCGTTCGCCGTCGCGGGCGGTCCGTCCCAGCTCGACTTCTCCATGGAGGTGGCCGCGACGGTCGTCGAGCGGGCACTCGTGCACGGCTTCGCGCTGGTGCGGGCCCCTCCGGTGAAGTCCGATAAGCGTCGCGAGCGTCGGTCTTGGCCTCACCTCGGTACGCGCCGGCCATGCGGTTGACCGTACGGCCGGACGAGCGCACCGACGTCGGCCCCATGATCACCCAGCAGGCCGCGGCCGCCACCCGGGCCAAAGTCGACACCGCGGTGGCCGACGGCGCGGTACTGCTGTGCGGCAACCACGCCACCGGTTCCCTGTACACGCCGACCGTCCTGGAAGACGTCCCGGCCGCCTGCTCGATCTGGCAGGAAGAGGTGTTCGCCCCCGTCGTCATGCTGCAGCCGTTCACGTCCTTCGAGGACGCCATCGAGCAGGCCAACGCCATCGACTACAGCCTCCACGCCGGCATCTTCACCTCCCGCCTGGACCGCGCCCTGACCGCGGCCCGGCTGCTGGAAGCAGGCGGCGTCATGATCAACGACTCCTCCGACTACCGCTTCGACGCCATGCCGTTCGGCGGATTCAAGTACGGCAGCATGGGCCGCGAGGGCGTGCGCTTCGCCTTCGAGGAGATGACCCAGCCCAAGGTCGTCTGCGTCAACCACATCACTGACGTGGTCCAATGACCGCCTTCCGCACCGAGCGCGAACCCCTGGCACTGAACGGCTAACCGGCGAGTACCTGCCGATGCGCTGCTCACCCCGGCTCCCGTACACCGGGTATCTGGGCGATGTCCTCCCAGATACCCCGTACGCGTTCCAGAGAGGCCGCCTCCAGGCGCACCACGATGTCGAAGTCACCGCTGAGGATCTCGCAAATGACGACCTCGGGGATGCGTGCATGGCCACGGCCGTCAGCAGCGCGGCCCCGGCGGCGAGGCGGCCGAGGCCCGCGCGCCACCGGGACGGACGGGCCTCCGTACCGGCCGACATGACGCTCATCGGCCGCTACTTCAGGTGGGTGTCGACGTCGATCAGGGAGGGCTCGCGCGGGTCCTGTCAAACCTGATGCCGGACCAGCTTTCACTCCTTGGCCACCCCCAGTGACAGATCGACTCGTACTCCCTGGAGCCCGCTGGTCTTCCTCGGCAGTTGTCAGAACGGCGCCCTTTCACCCGACGTCGGGCCGCCGACGCCTGCAGCCCTGGGGGTGTGCACGGACCGGGCGGCCAGGGTCGGCACAGGCAGAGTCGTCACCACGAACAGCCACCCCAGCGCAGCGGGGGAACCTCGTTTCAACATGAAGCGTGGGTTGGTTTGGTGGCCGAGTCAGAAGGCTGGTGCCGATCGCTCTGTAGGTTGGCTCTGGCGACGCGCCCCGAGCACAGCGTCTCGTAGCCGGCCCTGAGCCATGGTCAGGCACGCGTACACCGCTCCTTCTGCCGTCGACAGGCCGATCACCTGCGTCACCGCCTTGATCTCTGGGACCGCCGGAAGGCTCTGGTCCAGTCGCCTGCGCACCTCCGGAAGCACTTCTTCGACAAGCGGGCGCAATCGACCCACGAAATAGACCGATTCAGGGTCCAGCATCACGGCGACGACGCTGACAGCAGCCGCGATTGCCGTGGTGAACGCTTCCAACACCTCGGCGTGCGCCATCTCCTCGTGCGTTTCCAGCCAGAGGTCTTCGATGCGTTCCAGGTCGAGTCCGCGCCCACGAGCAAAGCGAAGAAGACCTCTTGTGCTCAGCAGCTCATCGAGGATCTCATCGTCAACCCCGGAGGAGAGCACACCAATGTCCCCGAAGGTAGGCGTCCGCCCGCGGGCGAGCTCGTGATCTGTGCAGCTGGCGAAGTTCAGGTTGGTGCTGAGGCTGAAGAGCGCGGCGTTCCTGACGGTGGCGTCGTTGGTGAGGATCCCGAGCAAGGACGCATTGGCGTCACTGTCGAGGAGCACGGGAGCATTGATCAGGTCTTCAATGGCTCGCTGAAGATCAGAGCCAGTGAAGATTTTCATCGACTCCGCCGGGCCGAAGATCTCCTTGCCGTTCCGGACCCGGCCTGGCACCGCGGCGACGACCTGGCGCAGTGGTCCCTGTGCGGATTCGCCGGCCTTCGCAATCAAGCCGACCAGCCACTCGGCGCCGGCCCTGACCTCGTCGTGGTCCTCGGTGGGAACCGTCACGTGGTGGACCTCGCGGCCCCTCAGATCGGTCACGAGGACGCAGGTGGTCTGCGCGCCGAAGCTGATACCCACGACGTGCCCGGTCGTGCCGGGCACGTCCAGATAGGTGGACCGGCGGCCGCGGCCGACAACCTCATCCACTCCGCCGTCGATGACGAAGCCATCCGCCCGAAGCTCCTCTACGGCTCGGGACACCGTGGCCTTGCTCAAGCCCGTGAGCTTGATGAGCTCGTTCCGCGTCAAGGGCGCCCGGGTCAGGACTACATCAAGGACCGAGGCCTTGTTGTAGTCGCGCGATGTGGGGTTGCTGGTCACCTCATGACCATAGCGAGCCCGATACACCGAGCGAGCCGGGCCCGGTTTGGACGCGACGATCAACGGTCATGCACACCTAAGGGGGGTCACCAGGGCCTCCAGGACGGAGCCACCGCCTGGGGGCTCAGGCCTGAAGCTGAGGGTCGACGACCAACTGACCATGAGCAGCGAACATCGATCGGACGGTGCACCCCCTTTACGGTCAGCCGCTTGTGGACGACCCCGACGACCTTGACAGCGTTGGACCCACTACGCTCACAGAGCGACTTGACCGCATGTCGCCGAGCTGACGCTCACGGTCAGCGCCTTGACGCCGGCAAGTCGGACCGCCTGAGCCGCAGGAACTCGGGGTGCTTTGCCACGGGCAGGCGCGATGATGTCGCGCCCGTCGTCGAAGCTTCCAGGGGCCGCGGCCAGCGAAGAGACAGGAACGTCTCTCGCCGGTCGTCCTACCCCTGGCCGGTAACCAGGGACCCAGCGTCGCGCCGGTCGGCCGATGGATCAAGGTCTTGGATTGAGGCCCTATAGATCGAATTTCCTGACGAACGCGGCAATGATCCGGTCGAAGGGCGGGACCGGGCGCCGACGAAAAGCCCAACGAACCAGGGGACCGGCGGCACCGTATACGCCGACGAACGATGCCGGCGGCGCACGAGCCTACGGAGCCCGGCCTTACGGGGTTCGAGTGAGGCCATGGGTCGACGTGACCGCGAGGAGACCTCAGGGAGCGCCGCACCGGCTCGCGGAGCACCGTGCAGCTCCCGTCAGTTTCTTGTTTCAGGTTGGAACTGGAACTAAAAATGGGTAGGGTCTCAGCCACAGCAGCGAGCAACTCCGACGGAACCAGGCCGAAAGGTGTGCCCACGATGACTTCGACGCTGAGTCGAGCCCTCGCCCACTACCCCAACCGGTTCGACCCGGGCGGCCTGAGCGAACTCCCCGAGCACCTCCAGGAGACCATCCGACGCCGCAACAAGGTGCTCGGTCCTGGTTACACGCTCATCTACAAGGAGCCGGTCGAGTTCGTCTCCGGTCACGGGGCCCACCTGATCGACCGCGACGGCTACGACTACCTCGACGCGTACAACAACGTTCCGTGCGTCGGGCACGCCCACCCGCACGTGGCCGCGGCCGTCTCCCGCCAGATGACTGCAGTCAACACCAACACCCGCTACGTCCAGGAGTCGCTGGTCGACTATGCGGAGCGGCTCCTCGCGACCTTTCCCGAGGAGTTGTCGAAGCTGAGTCTCGCGTGCAGCGGGTCGGAGGCCAACGACCTCGCGGTGCGGGTGGCGAGGTTCCACACCGGCGGTGAGGGCATCATCGTGACCCGCTGGGCCTACCACGGCCTCACTCGTGAGGTGGCGAGCTTCTCGCCGACTCTGGGCACAGGATCACCACTGGGACCGAACGTCCGGCTCATCGATCCTCCTGACCCGCGCCTCGTCGCGCCCGGATCCACGCTCGCCGAGCACATGCGCAACCAGGTGCGCGGCGCGATCGACGACCTTGAGCGCCACGGTTACCGGCTCGCGGCGCTGATCACCGACTGCGCCTACTCCAGCGATGGAATCTTCACGGACCCGGTCGGTTACATGAGGGCCGTCGTGGAGGAGGTGCACGCGGCCGGCGGTGTCTACATCGCGGACGAGGTGCAGTCGGGATTCGCCCGGCTCGGGGATACGATGTGGGGCTTCACCCGCCACGCTGTGCTGCCGGACATCGTCACCATGGGTAAGCCGATGGGCAACGGATTGCCGATCTCCGGTGTGGTTTTCCGACCCGAGGTCTGCGAGGGGTTCGGACAGAACGTTCGCTACTTCAACACCTTTGCCGGCAGCTCGATCCCTGTGGCCGCCGGCGCCGCAGTCCTGGATGTCTTCGAGAACGAGAACGTGCAGCAGCGCGCTCTCGAGAACGGTACGGCTCTGCGCGCAGGGCTCCAGGAGATCACGAAGGATTCCCCTTACGTAGCTGAGGTGCGCGGCAGCGGTCTCTACGTCGGTGTGGAGCTCGTCAAGGACCGGGAGACGCTCGAGCCCGACCGCTCACGCACCGAAGACGTCATCAACGACATGCGCGACCGTCGGATCCTCATCAGCGGCACGGGCAAAGCGGCGAACGTTCTGAAGATCCGTCCCCCGCTGGCCTTCACCTCCGCCGATGTGACCCGATTCCTGGAGACTTTCTCCGAGATCGCGAAGGACCGTCTGTAGCAGGCTGGCCAAGGAACTGACCATGAACAACTCACCGGCAATGAGAATCGCTCAACGGCTCTTCGAGGAGAGCGGCCTGGCATCGTCTCACGAGCCCATCGACGTCATGCTGGTGAGCGCCCTCCTTGAGAGGCGTTACCACGTCGGCGGACGCCTCGATCGACTGGCGACGGAGAAGGACGACACGTTCAGGCTCAGGACCGACTCGAACGACTACCTCGTGAAGGTTTCACCCCCTGACGAGGCAGAAATGGTTGTCGCTCTACAGACCGCCGTGATGCGTTTCCTCCAAGGCGCCGCTCCGGATTTGCCGGTCCAGCGGGTGAAGCTGACCGTCGGCGGAGACGACCGCGTGGCCATCAAAACGAACGACGGCACGACTCGAGTCCTGCGGGTGTTCGACTTCGTCGAAGGTCCGGTCCTGGCACGAACGAATCCAACCGCGGAACAGCTCGCCCAGGTGGGCGGGATGCTGGGACGAGTCGACGTGGCGCTGAAAGCATTTGAGCACCCTGCGGACCGACGAGGGCTGGTATGGGACATTCGGCATTTCCACCAGCTGACCGGACTTGTCGAGCACACACCGAATACCGAGCACCGTCAGTTGGCTCAGGAGGTCTTCCGGCTTTTCGACAGAGCCATCGTCCCGAGGCTGAATGATCTCGAAACGCAAGTGATCCACGGCGACTACAGCCCTTACAACGTTGTGGTGGATCCGCAAAGCGACGACTTCGTCACCGGCGTCATCGACTTCGGTGACACCGTGCGCAGTGCCGTGATCTTCGACCCTGCTGTCTCCCTGGCGAACCTGCTCGGCCGGGCGCCGGATCATCCCTGGCGGGATGCCTGCGCCTTCGTCGCCGGCTACGAACGGGCACGCCCCATCGCGGACTGGGAACTTCCGCTGCTGCCGATTGCCGCGCTGGCACGACTCACGCTGCGCGCGCTGATCACGAACTGGCGCGCGGAGCGCGTACCAGAACGGCGCGACTACCTCCTCGGCCACGCCAAGGACGACTGGATCAACGTCGGGCGGGCCATGGCCGTACCCCTGGGCGACGTCATTGCGCAACTCCGGGAAGGCCGTCATGACCTCGCCTGAACGAGGAGCGACCCCCGGTCGTGCGCAAGCGACGAGGTGCTGCGCTCCAGCATGGAGTTCCCGAGGCGCTGCGCCACCTCAAGAACCGCTACGAGATCGCCATCTTCTCCAACACCCAGGACCGCCTGATCGGGACGCCGAGAAGTCCCGCGCGTACAGCCCTCCCGGAAACCTTCGAGTACGCGTCCAAGGAGATCGATGCCGCCCCGGCACAGGTCATCCATGTCGCCCAGGGCTGGGAGAACGACGTCATCCCAGGCCACGACTTGGGCCTGAAGCGCCTGATATGGATCAACCGACGGGGCCTGCCGGGGTCCCCCGCCCACGAAGTGAAATCCGGCACCCGTCCTCAGCATGACCGGCGACCGGCCGAAGGGCTGCCGAGCCGCTCCGCACCCCGCGCGCGGCGTCGAGACGGGCCCGGCGCCGTGTACCTACGTTCCGCGGCGCCGCACGCACCCTCGGCGGGAGCCGCTCTCCATCTGCGAGGAGCGGGTCTGGCTGGTCCGCGACGGCGTGGAGGTGGAGGGTTGACCTCACCGGAGCATCAGGGCCGGCGGCGTCGTCGCGGTCTACGAACACCACCGCAATCCCGTCGACGGCACCGCCGAGTCCGGCGATGCCCTCCCGGTGTACGCACAGTCCGGCAGCGAGGTGTATGCGGGCACCCTCATCTCCAACGGCTCCGTGACCATGCGGGCCACCTCCGTCGGCCAGGACACCGTCGTCGGGCGGATCATCACCCGGGCCGAGGAGGCACAGGCCGACCGGGCCCCGATCCAGACCGTCGCCACTGCCTTCACCCGTCGCTTCGTCCCCGTCTCCTTCGCCCTCGCGGGGATCACGTACGTCCTCACTCGAAGACGCCCGACGAGCGATCACCATGCTGCTCATCGCCTGCCCCTGCACCGCGGGCCTGGCCACCCCGACCGCGATCACCGCTGCCATCGGCAACGGCGCCCGCTCAGGCACAGCGGTCGAACGTGGCCTTGGACTTCCCGGTGGGCTTCGTGATCTCGAAGGGACCGGTGCCGGTGCCGACCGGGCTGACGGTGCCGTCCTTGCCGTACGCCTTGGCTGAGGGGATGCCCTGCACGGGGCTGGCCAGGCGCAGCGGGAGCACCGGATCGGCTGCCTTGGTGCTGATGGTGACCGTGTCGGCGTCCTCGGCCTTCGCGGTGAGGGTGACGTCGCTGAGGACGCGGGGCTTGGTCTCGGCGGCGCCCGCCTGGTCGAGCGCGTTGACGACGGACTCGGCGGTGACCGGCGTGCCGTCAGCTTGCTCAGCACGGTGGCATCGTTGCTGTGCGGCGACAGGGCCTGCACCGGCGGCACGGCGAGCGACACCCGCAGTCGGCCCAAGGCGAGCCTTACTTGACCTACCTCGACTGGTGAAACCTCAATCAATGGACGGCTCGTGAAGGGCCGTTCGGCATACCTGCGGCCAGGACCAGCCATCGCCTCGATGTATCCGCCGACGTCCTGTCGCCGCGGTGTAGTGCCAGGTCATGGCGTCCGTGACCGCATGGTCCTACTATGGCGTGACCCGGCTCACCGTCGCCCCGGCTGACCCATGGTCCGGCGTCCGCCCAGGCGACGAGCGTCGGCGGCGTCCTGCGAACAGCCCGCGCCGACGGGCCTCGCACCCGGCTTCGCAGGAGGCATACGGTGATGGACGTCAGGATCGAGCGCAGAGCGTTCCTACGCGGGATCGGCTCCGTCGCGGCAGGCGCCGCCGCCACTGCGTTCACCGCATGTGGAGGCCGTGCCGACCGGAAGACCAACGACGCCGGGAGCAGCAAGACGCTAGTCGTCCGTGACATCGGGGGCGCCTACGGTGAAGCGAACCGCAAGGCGGTCTACGAGCCGTTCAGCAAAGAGACCGGCATCCAGGTCAGCGTGGTCAACATCCCCTTCTACGCGCAGATCCTTGCGCAGATCAAGGAAGGTCGCCCGCAGTTCGACGTCATCGACATCGACATGAGCGCGCTGGCACGCTTCGAGGGGGCCGGAGCCACGCAGGAGCTCGACTACGACCGGCTGAAGGGCACGAGGAACGCCGGCATCGCCGAGTCGCTGCTCACCTCGTACGGCGTCGGCAAGAACTACTGGGCCAGCGTCATGGCGTTCCGCACCGACGCCTTCGGCGGGAAGACGCCCCAGTCCTGGGCGGACTTCTGGGACACCGGTGCGTTCCCGGGCAGCCGTGCCCTGCAGAGCCCGGAGGCGGGCCCACCGGAGCTGGAGTTCGCCCTCCTCGCTGACGGTGTGGCCCGGGACAAGCTCTATCCCCTCGACGTCGACCGCGCCTTCAGAGTCCTCGACGAGATCAAGAGCGCCGTGCGCGAATTCTGGGCCGACGGCGCTACGCCGGGACTGCTACTGCAACGCCGACAGGTCTCGGCCTCCAGTGTCTGGCACGGCCGCCCCAACCAGCTCATCAAGCGGGGCGCACCGCTCGCCTATCAGTGGAACGGCGCCCGTCGGCAGAGCAGCGGCTTCGGCATCCCCATCGGCGCCCGGAATGTCGACGCCGCCTACAGGCTCATCGACTTCGCCCTGCGGCCCGAGGTGCAGGCCGGCTTCGCCGAGGTCTACCCCATGGGCCCGGTCGTGCCCGCTGCCTACAAGTACCTTTCCAGGGCCGCCGCGGACCTGGCCAGCTCCCCGGAGCACCTTTACACCGGCTTCGACCTGGACGTCGACTGGTGGGTGGAGAACAAGGACGCCGTCACCAAGCGCTGGCGGGAATGGGCGCGGTCCTGAGACGACGCGGAAGGGGCCGGGCCTGTCCGGTCCTGTCTCTCCGCCACCGATTCCTGCCGGGCGACGGGAGGGACATCCCGTGAACATGACCAGCATCTTCGGTCGGCACGAGCGGCCCCACGGGCCCCCTGCCCAGCCGCCCGGAACCCGTGTGCGATCCATGCTGAACGTGCGCAGCGTCGCAGGTCAGGTGTTCCTTTGGCAGCTGGTTCTGGTGGTTCTCTTCGCCGCTGCCGCGGGGGTGGCGCTCGTCCTGCAAGCCCGGCACTCGAGCACGCAGGAGGCCCGCCAGCTTTCGTTGGGAGTCGCCCAGACCTTCGCGCGCGCCCCGGGCACGGTGGACGCCATGAAGTCCGCCGATCCGACCGCCGTCCTGCAACCCCGCGCGGAGGAGACGCGCAAGCTGACGGGCGTCGACTTCGTCGTGGCGATCGACCCACGGGGCTACCGCTGGACCCACCCGGACCCGAAGCTGATCGGGGAGCACGTCTTCGCGCTCCGCAAGGAGGCGGCCGCCGGCCGGCCCTTCACCCAGGACTTCGAAGGCAGCCTGGGCCTCGCCGTGGAATCGACGGTCCCCGTCTTCGACTCCGGGGGACAGAAGATCGTCGGCCTGGTGTCGGTCGGGGTCACGGTCAAGAACGTGAACAGCGTGGTGCAGCGCCAGATGCCGCTCCTGCTCGGTTCCGTCGGCGGCGCGTTGGCGCTGGTCATGGGTGGTACGGCACTGGTGTCGGGGCGGTTGCGACGGCAGACCCACGGTCTGGGCCCGGCCGAGATGACCCGGATGTACGAGCACCATGACGCCGTGCTGCACGCGGTGCGGGAGGGGGTACTGATCATCGGCGGTGACGGACGGCTGCTGCTGGCCAACGACGAGGCACGGCGACTGCTGAATCTGCCCGCGGACGCCGAGCAGCGCCACGTCACCGATCTGGGTCTGGAAACGGGCACCGCCGAGCTGCTGCTCTCGGGCCGGACCGCCACCGACGAGGTCCACCTGGCCGACGACCACCTGCTGGCGGTCAACCTCCGGCCCGTCGACCAGCACGGGGGAAAGGGGGGCAGTGTGGCCACGCTGCGCGACACCACGGAGTTGCAGGCATTGACGGGCCGGGCGGCCGTGGCCAGAGAGCGGCTGCGCCTGCTGTACGAGGCGGGTGTGCGGATCGGCACCACGCTGGATGTGGTGCGCACCGCCGAGGAACTGGCCGAGGTGGCTGTCCCCCGATTCGCCGACGTCGCCACGGTCGACCTGCAGGATCCGGTCCTGGAGGGTGACGAGCCGGTCGGGCAAAGCGCCGAACTGCGCCGCGCGGCGGTTCACGGCGTGGGCGGGGCCTGGCCCTTCTTCCCTGTGGGGGAACTCATCCGCTTCGTTCCGAGCAGCCCCGTGGCCGTCGGCGTCGAGCACGGCCACGCCGTCCTCGAGGCCGACCTGACCGCTTCCCACGGCTGGCGGGCCCAGGACCCGGAACGCGCCCGGCGCATCCTGGAGCGCGGCCTCCATTCCCTGATCACCGTGCCGCTCCAGGCTCGCGGCGCCGTACTGGGTGTGGTCAACTTCTGGCGTGCGGAGCAGGACGCCTTCGAGGAAGAGGACCTGGCCTTCGCCGAGGAGCTGGCCGCCCGGGCAGCGGTGGCCATCGACAACGCCCGGCGTTACACCCGCGAGCATGCCCTGGCCGTGACCCTGCAGCGCAGCCTGTTGCCTCGTTCCCTGCCCGACCAGTCCGCCGTCGAGGTCGCCCACCGCTACCTGCCCGCCCGGGCCGGGGTCGGCGGCGACTGGTTCGATGTCATCCCGCTGCCCGGGGCCCGGGTCGCCCTGGTGGTGGGCGACGTGGTCGGCCACGGCCTGCACGCCGCGGCCACCATGGGCCGGCTGCGCACCGCGGTGCGCACCTTGTCGTCCCTCGATCTGTCCCCGGACGAGCTGATCAGGAACCTGGACGAGTTGGTCACGCGGGTCGACAGCGAGGGGGACGACAGCGAGGGAATCACAGGGGCGACGTGCTTGTACGCCATCTACGACCCGGTGGCCGGCCTGTGCTCGCTGGCCAGATCCGGGCATCCAGGGCCGGCCTTGGTGCACCCGGACGGCACGGTTCAGCAGTTGGAGGGGCCCGTCTCGCCGCCGCTGGGGCTGGGCGGCGGGCTGCCCTTCGAGACCGCCGAGTTCACGCTGTCCGAGGGCTCCCGGTTGGTCCTGTACACCGATGGACTGATCGAGGACCGGAACCGGGACATCGACACGGGCCTCAAGATGCTGCACGACGCCCTGACAGGCCCCGGCCGGACCCCGGAAGAAACCTGCCAGGCCGTCCTCGACGCCCTGCTGCCGGCCCGCCCGAGCGACGACATCGCCGTGCTCGTCGCTCGGTCCCGGCTGCTCGATCCCTCCCAGGTCGCCAACTGGGAGGTGCCCGGCGATCCCGTCGCCGTCGCCGGAATCCGCGCCGATGTCGCCCGCCACCTGGAGGAGTGGGGGCTGGAGGAGCTCGCCTTCTCCACCGAGCTGGTGATCAGCGAGTTGGTCACCAATGCCATCCGCTACGGCACCGGCCCGAGACGGCTGCGGATACTGCGCGACGGCACCAGCCTGATCTGTGAGGTCGCCGACGGCAGCAGCACCTCACCGCACCTGCGCCGCGCGGCCGACACCGACGAGGGCGGGCGGGGATTGTTCCTCGTCGCCCAGTTCACGCAACGGTGGGGTACCCGCTACATGCCTCGCGGCAAAGTGATCTGGACCGAGCAGTCGCTCCAGAGCACGACGGCCGAGCCTGACGCAGGCATGACCGAAGCGCTGCTGGACCAATGGAGCGACGCGGACTGGTGAGGGCGGTGCCGCGCTTCGGGTCTGTGCTGGACCGGCGCCCATACCGTGGGGTTCAGAACGCCGTGTAGCCTCCGTCCACGGGAAGCACGGCACCGGTGATGTATGACGACTCCGGGCAGGCGAGGAAGAGAACCGCGTCGGCGACCTCCTCGGGTGTGGCGAGCCGGCGCAGCGGTATGGAGTCCTCTCTCATCCGCCGGTAGGCGTCGGGGTCGGGGCGCCGCTGGAACGAGGCCTCGATGATCGGGGTCGCGGTCAGACCGGGCGCGACCACGTTGACGCGGATGTTGCGGGACGCCCATTCGATGGCAGCACCCCGGGCCAGCGCGATGAGGCCGCCCTTGGCGGCGGAGTACAGGGTCTGGTTCGGCATGCCGACCAAGCCGAGGCGAGAGCTGACGCACACCATCGACGCTCCTGACTCGGGAGCCAGCGGCATCAGGTGCTTCATGACCAGGAAGGCGCTCAGCAGGTTGCTGTGGAGCAGGTCGCGGGCGTCGGCGGCAGTCGTCTCCGCGAGCGGGCTGGACCGCTGGAGTCCGTGGCAGAGGACGACCGCTCCCACGTCCCCCAGGTGATCTGCTGCTCGGGCGGCGAGCTCGGCGACGAAGGTCTCGTCGTTGAGGTCCCCCGCGAGGTACAGATCGTCCGGGTGGCTCTCGGTCAGCTCAGGTCGCCGTCCGGTCAGCAGGAGGTTGGCGCCTTCGCGACGGAAGTGGGCGGCGACCGCCTGACCGATCCCGCTCGATGCTCCGGTGATCACGGCGTTGACGTCCTGCAGTCTCATGTGCGTTCCTCGTCGGTCGTCGGGCCGGGGCTTCCCTGCGAAAAGGGCGGGCGCGTCAGGCCAGTACCTGACCACTGCCGGCCACGACCTCCGGGCGAAGCAGGCTGGTGAGGGTCTCGGCGGGCAACAGGCCCTTCTCCAGGACGAGTTCGGCCACGCCCCGGCCGGTGACGAGGGCCTCCTTGGCGATGTCGGTGGCCGCCGTGTACCCGATGTGCGGGTTGAGGGCGGTGACCAGACCGATGGAGTTCTCCACGGTCCGGCGCAACGCCTCGGTGTTCGCGGTGATGCCGTCGACGCAGCGCTCGGCGAGGGTCAGACAGGCAGCCCGCAGGTGGGTGATCGACTCCGACAGGGAGTGCAGGATGATCGGCTCGAAAGCGTTGAGCTGAAGCTGTCCGGCCTCGGCGGCCATGGTGATGGCCTGTCCGGCCTCGGCGGCCATGGTGATGGCGACGTCGTTGCCGATCACCTCGAAGGCGACCTGGTTGACGACCTCGGGGATCACCGGGTTGACCTTGCCCGGCATGATCGACGAACCCGCCTGCACCGGCGGCAGGTTGATCTCACCCAGCCCTGCACGCGGCCCCGACGACAGCAGACGCAGGTCGTTGCAGCTCTTCGAGAGCTTCACGGCGATGCGCTTGAGCACGCCGGACATCTGCACGAACGCGCCGCAGTCCTGGGTCGCTTCGACCAGGTTGGCGGCCGTGACCAGCGGCAGCCCGGTGATGACGGCCAGGTGGCGGCGGGCCGACTCGGCGTACCCGGCGGGGGCGTTGAGGCCCGTACCGATCGCCGTGGCGCCCAGGTTGATCTCATGGATCAACTCGACGGCCTCGGCAAGACGGGACCGGTCCTCCTCGATCATCACGGCGTACGCGGAGAACTCCTGCCCCAGTGTCATCGGCACGGCGTCCTGCAGCTGGGTCCGGCCCATCTTCAGCACGTCACGGAACTGCACGGCCTTGCCTGCGAAGGCGTCCTGCAGGACGGCCATCGCCTTGAGCAACCCGCGCACCGCGAACACCGTCGCGATCTTCACGGCCGTCGGGTACACGTCATTGGTCGACTGACCCAGGTTGACGTCCTCATTCGGGTGCAGGTACCGGTACTCGCCCTTGGCATGGCCCAGCAGCTCCAACGCCCGGTTCGCGATCACCTCGTTGGCGTTCATGTTCGTCGAGGTGCCCGCGCCGCCCTGGATGACGTCGACGACGAACTGGTCATGCAGCTTGCCGGACCGGATCTCCCGGCACGCGGCGACGATCGCGGCCGCCTTCCTCGCCTCCAGCAGCCCCAGCTCCTCGTTCGCGAGGGCGGCGGCCTCCTTCACGGCGGCCAGGGCGTCGATCAGGTGCGGGTAGGCGGAGATGGGAGTGCCGGTGATCGGGAAGTTCTCGGTGGCACGCAGGGTGTGAACACCCCAATACGCCTCGGCGGGAACCTCCCGGTCGCCGAGAAGATCGTGCTCGCTACGGGTGACGGCGGTCATGGGTGTACGGGCCTTCTCTCTGGGGGCATCGCGGGGGCCTCCCGCACGGCTGCGCGAAAGGCCCCCGCTGTGTCACCGGTGTCGGTACCTGCTCAGAGCAGGCGGTCCTTCGCCTTGTAGTAGGCGCCACCGAACGGCAGGAACCACGGCGTGCCGTTGTAGAAGGGGACGGGGACCTTCGGGAAGCCGAAACCGCGCAGCGGGTTGGCCTCCGGCTTGCCGTCCATCATCTCGGCGACGGCACGGCCCATGTACGTGGCCATCTGGACGCCGTGCCCGCAGTAACCCATGGAGTAGTACAGGCCGTTGACCTCGCCCGCGTGCGGAATGCGGTCCCAGGAGAAACCGACCATGCCGCCCCACACGTAGTCGATGCGCACCCCCGCCAGCTGCGGGAAGATCTCGGTCATCTCCCGCTTGAGGATGTCACCGCTCTTGACGTCGGAGGCCGGGTTGGAGGGGGCGAACCGGGCCCGGCCGCCGAAGGCGAGGCGGTTGTCCGGGGTGAGCCGGACGTAGTGACCGACGTTCTTGTGGGCGACCAGCAGGCGGCCGTTCGGAATGAGCTCCTTGGCGCGCGCCTCCCCCAGCGGCTCGGTGACGATGATGAAGCTGCCGACGTTGATCAGCCGCTTGCGGAACCACGGCATCGACTTGTCGGTGTAGGCGTCCGTCGCCGCCATGACCTGCTTGGCACGGATGGTGCCGTTCATGGTCTCCACCACGAAGCCGCCGCCGGGAAGGCGGGTGAGGCCGGTGGCGGCATTGCGCTCGTGGATCTCGGCGCCGGCCCGCTCGGCGGCGTCCGCCAGACCGCCGACGAACTTGCCCACGTGCAGGCCCGCGCTGAGCGGGTCGAGCAGGGCGCCGTGGTAGTAGTCCGTACCGAGCTCGGCCCGCAACTCGCTCTTGCTCAACACGACCGTCTCGTGGCCGAAGTTGTCGGCCAGGTCGCGCTGCTTGGCGCGCAGCCCATCGAAGTGCCCGGGCTTGCAGACCAGGCCGAGGCGCCCGGAGCGGTTGAAGTCGCAGTCGATCTGTTCTGTCCGCGTGAGGTCCTCGACGACGTCGACGGCCTCGCGGAAGGCGTTGTACAGCTCCAGTGCGCGCTCCTGGCCGTAGCGCTTGCGCGCCTCGGCGGGGCTGATGGTGATGCCCTGCGTGCACATGCTGCCGTTGCGCCCGGAGGCGCCCGAGCCGACCTTGTCCTTCTCGACGAGGACGACCCGGGCACCCTTACGGGCGGTGTGGTAGGCGGTGGACAGGCCGGTGAGGCCGCCGCCGATCACCACCACGTCCGCCTCGTCGGGCAGGTCCTTTCCGGAACGGTCGGGCAGGGCGGGAGCTGTGTCCAGCCAGTAGGGGATCTGCTTCATGGCGTGCGTCCTCTGTGTTTCTCGGTCCTGTGTCGCCGGTGCGCCGTAGGTCAGCAGCCGAGCAGCTTCGGCAGGCCCGACAGGTCGGGCAGCTCGTCGTAGGGCTGGTAGTCGGCGCTGCCCTTGCGGCCGTAGCGGTTGATCCAAACCCGGCGCTTCAGGCCCAGGTCGCGGGTCGGGATGTGGTCGTACTCCCAGCCCTGGGCGACATGGATGACCTGCGACGATTCGACACCCATGGTCCGGAAGGCGTGCTTGAAGGTCTGGCGGTCCGGCTTGTAGGCACCGGCCTGCTGGGCGGTGATGACGTAGTCGAACTCGACGCCGATGTTCTTGACGTTCCGCGCGATCAGGTTGTCGTCGGAGTTGGAGATGATGGCGATCTCGTACTTGGTCTTCAGCTTCCGCAGGGCCTCCGGGACCTCCGGGAAGGGGCCGAAAGTGGGGACGGCGTCCACGAGGGCCTCGCCGTCGGTCTCGCGGTACTCCAGGCCGTGCAGGCGCATGGCGTTGCGCAGGCTGGAGTGCAGGACCTCGTGGTAGGGGCGGTAGGCCTCCAGGACGGCCTGGAAGCGCATGACGCGGAAGTCGTCGAGGAACTCGTCGACATCCAGGTTGTCCAGGTCCAGCCGGTCCTCCAGGACCTTCAGGGTCGTGGGGCCGAGCTCGAAGTTGATCAGGGTTGCATAGGCGTCGAAGGTGACGATCTCTCGCATGGTGTCCAGCCTCAGTTTCGCGGGTTTCCAGAGGGGGTGGGGTTTCAGACGACGCGTTCGCCGGGGGCGACGATCGCGTCGAGCACGGCCAGGTCGGCCGGGCTTGGTATCCAGCCGGCCGCCGCCGCGTTGGCGGTGACCTGGTGGGGTGTCATGGCGCCGCAGATGACGGAGCCGACGGCGGGCAGGGCCGCCAGTGCGCCGACCGCGACCTGGAGGAGGGTCAGGCCGCGTTCGGCGCCGTACTCGGTGAGCGCCTCGGCCTTGTCGAGGGCCGCGTCGGTGAGCCAGCCCTGCCGCCAGGACAGGCGGCTGCCGGGCGGGGGCTGCTCGCCGCGCCGGTACTTTCCGCTGAGCAGGCCGTTGGCCAGCGGGTAGTACGGCAGCAGGCCGAGGCCGTGTTGCCGGCAGGCCGGGATCAGGTCCCGTTCCGCACCGCGGTCGAGCAGGTGGTAGCAGGCCTGGGTGGAGACGAAGGCGTCAGTGAGGTGCTCGGCCGGGAGGTTGGAGCAGCCGATGTACCTGATCTTGCCGTCGTCGACCAGCTCCTGGAGGGCGGCGACCGTTTCCTCCAGCGGCGTGACGCCGTCCGGCTCGTGGTACTGGTACAGGTCGATCCGGTCGGTGCCGAGCCGGGTCAGCGATGCCTCCACCGCGTACCGGATATAGGCGCGGGATCCGCGCGGACCGTACAGGTCGGCGTCCCGGCCCATCTCCATGCCGAACTTGGTGGCCAGCACCACGTGGTCACGGCGGCCTTTGAGCGCGGCCCCGAGGAGCCGTTCGCCGTCGCCGCGCGAGCCACCCCGCTCACCGGACCCGCCGTACATGTCGGCGGTGTCGAACAGGGTGATCCCCGCGTCGAGGGCGGCGTGGACGACGGCCTTCGTGCCGTCCTCGTCGAGACGGCTGCCGAAGTTGTTGCCGCCCACGCCTACCACCGAGACGGTCGGGCCGCGTGCTCCGAGCGAGCGGTATCTCATGACCGGTTCCCGAATCCGATGCAGACGTTCTTGGTCTGCAGGTAGCTGGCCAGGCCTTCGAGGCCCTTCTCGCGGCCCCAGCCGCTGTGCTTGTAGCCGCCGAAGGGCAGTTCGACGCCGGTGCCGACGCCGGTGGCGTTGACATAGACCTGGCCGGCCCGGATGCCCTCGGCCATCCGCATCGCCTTGTCGATGTCGCGGGTCCACACGTACGAGGCGAGGCCGTACGGACTGTCGTTGGCGATCTCCAGCGCCTCGGCCGCGTCCTCGAACTCGATGACCGTGACGACGGGGCCGAAGATCTCCTCGCGGGCGCACCGGGCCTGGTTGTCCAGTCCGGTGAGGACGGTCGGCTGGACGTAGTAGCCGTCGGCCAGTTCGGGGTCGGCCGGGGCGCCTCCGCCGGCCCGTGCCACGGCGCCTTCCTCCCGGGCAAGTTCCAGGTAGCCGAGAACCCGGTCCCGCTGCCGTGCGGCAACGAGGGGGCCGACGTCCGGGTCGCTGAGACCGGGGCCGATGCTGAGGGAGGCGGCGTGCGCGACGAGCTTGTCCAGGAACTCCTCGGCGCCGCGCTGGAGCAGCAGCCGGGTGCCGGCGGAGCAGGTCTGCCCGGCGTTGCCGAACACGGAGGCGGCGACTGCGCCGAGCGCGAGGTCGAAGTCGGCGTCGGCGAAGACGACGACCGGGGACTTGCCGCCCAGTTCCGTGACCGAGGGGACCACGTTGGCGGCGGCGGCCTGGGCGACCTTGATGCCGGTCGGCACCGAGCCGGTGAAGGTGACCTGGTCAATGTCCGGGTGGCCGGCGAGGGCCGCGCCGGTCTCGCCGTCACCGGGGACGACGTTCAGGACGCCCGGCGGAAGACCGCACTCCAGGGCGATCCTGCCGATCTCCAGCGGGGTGAGCGGCGCCTCGGGTGAGGGCTTGAGGACCACCGTGCAGCCCGCGGCCAGCGCCGGGGCGGAGCCCCTCGCGGTGTTCTGGAGGGGGTAGTTGAACGGGATGATGTGGCCGGAGACGCCGATCGGCTCACGGACGGTGTAGTCGAGCAGGCCGGGGCCGAGCGGGATCGTCGAGCCGCCGAGCTTGTCGGCGACGCCTGCGTAGAACTCGAAGTAGCGGGCCGCGGCCTCGACATCGGCCTTCGCCTGGCGCAGCGGCTTGCCGACGTCCTGGCTCTCCAGGCGGGCCAGCCGTTCGCCCTGGTAGCGGATGGCCTCCGCGATCCGGAACAGGATCCGGCCCCGGTCGGCGGCACGCATCCGGGCCCACTCGGGAGCGGTGAAGGCCGTGCGCGCGGCGGCCACCGCCTGGTCCACGTCCGCCTTGCCGGCCAGCGCCACGTGGGCGATGGCCGTGTCGTTCGACGGGTCGAGGACGGTGAAGAAGCGCCCGTCGGCGGCGGGGACGTGCTTGCCGTCGATCAGCAGCTCGGTCAGCTGCAGTTCGTCGCTCATGGCTGGATCTCCCCCAGCACCTCGCCGAAGATGACGACCTCGTCGCCCGGGCGGACCGTGCGGATCCGGCGGACCCAGAGCACGATGCCGTCCTGCGGCGCGGTGACCTCTTCCAGCGTGTTGCCGTAGTGGTCGGTGATGGTGGCGATCAGGTCGCCTTCCTTGCAGGTCTCCCCCGGCTCGGCGCGGGCGACGAAGAAGCCGCCGGCGGCGGAGCGGGCGAACGTGCCGGAGACGGTGGTGTAGGTGTCCCGCAGCTCCGCCTCGCCGTCGATCAAGCCGAGGCTGCGCAGGATGTTGCGGATCGAGTTCATGTGATGCTCGACGTTGGTCTCGCGGTACGTGGCGCCGCCGCACTCGATGGTGATGGCGGGCTTTCCGGCTTCGAGGACGGGGTGGCGGACTGTGCCGCCCCACTTGCCGCCCTTCCAGACCAGCTCGTGCCCGGCGGCGAGGGCCAGGTCCGTCGCAAGGTCCTCGTAGCCGCCCTGGAGAATCACGAGCGGGGCGATCTCGCCGTAGGCGCCGCCGGTGTGCAGGTCGACCACGGCGTCGACGGCGGGGACGACCTTCTCGACGAAGGTGGCGGCCAGGCGCTGCGAGTAGGAGCCCTCCGCGTCGCCCGGGAAGATGCGGTTGAGGTTGAGGTGGTCGATGCCGCTCGCACGGGCCGCCGCCTCGAAGGCCGGGGTGTTCAGGCAGGGGATGCCGACGACGGTGCCGCGCAGGGTGGCCGGGTCGAGGTCGGCGAGGACGCGCCGGATGGCCTCCTGGCCGTCGTACTCGTCGCCGTGTACACCCGCGTCCACACACAGGACCGGGCCGTCCTGGGCGCCGTTGACGACGATCAGCGGGATGCCGAGCTCCACGCCGTAGCTGCTGGTGCCGACCGGGATGAGGCCCTGGGCGCGCTCGCCTGGGGCGACGGTCAGCGGACCGATGGAGTACATGTGGTTCCTTCCCAAAACGTTGATCAGATGCGGATCAAATGCGGGCGGACGCCTCGGCGAGGGTGCCCGCGATGATCGCGGCGATACGGTCGAGGACGGCGCGGTCGCTGATCAGCGGGGGCGCGATCTGGACCAGCGGCGCGGAGCGGTTGTAGACGCGGGCCAGCAGGCCGGCCTCGCGCAGCCGACGCGGGATCAGGTCGACGATCAGCTCGGTTCGGGCCTTGGCACTGAAAGCCCCGTCGTCGAGGTCGCCGACGAGTTCGCAGGAGTAGAAGAACCCGGTGCCGCGGACGTCACCGACGATCGGCAGGTCCCTGAGGGCAACCATGCGCCTGGCCAGGTCGCCCTGGAGACCGCGGACGTTGTCCAGGATGCGGTCCCGCTCCATGATCTCCAGGTTGCGCAGCGCGATGGCCGTGCTCAGCGGGTGCCCGGCGAAGGTGTAGCCGTGGTTGAGGACCTCACCGGGCCGGTTGATGACATCGGTGATCTTGGTGCCGACCAGGGTCGCGCCCAGGGGCGCGTATCCGGCGGTGATGCCCTTGGCGACGGTGACCATGTCCGGGCGGGCTCCGTAGCGGTCCCCGCCGAACCACTCCCCGACCCGGCCGAAGGCCGTGATGACCTCGTCGGCGACGAGCAGGAAGCCGTACCGGTCGGCCAGGGCCCGCAACCCCTGCCAGTAACCCTGGGGCGGGGTGATGCAGCCGCCCCGGTTCTGCACCGGCTCGGCGATGAGCATCGCGACGGTCTCCGGGCCCTCGGTCAGGATCGCGGCCTCCAACTCCGCGAGCAGCCACGCCGTGTACACCTCGTCGTCCGCGAACTCCGGGGCCAGACCGTGGCGGTTGGTGTTCGACACGAACCGGGTGTCGATCGCCGGCGGACCGTAGGGTTCCGTCAGGCCGGGGTCGTCGTTGAACGACAGGGTGCCGATGGTCAGGCCGTGGTAGGCGCCGCGCCGGGCGATCGCCTTGGTGCGGCCCGGTTCGCCGCGCAGGGTGTGGTAGCGGCGGGCTATCTTCCAGGCGGTCTCGACGGCTTCGGCGCCACCGCTCGAGAAGAAGGTGTGCTCGATGTCGACGGGGGCGATCCGGGACAGCCGCTCGGCGAGTTCGATGGCCGAGGGGTGCGCGGAGCCGGTCCACAGCGGGCTATAGCACAGCTCGCGCAGTTGCCGCTCGGCTGCCTCGGCGAACTCGGCGCCGTAGGAGTAGCCGAGCTGGCAGCAGTACAGCCCCGACAGGCCGTCGATGTAGCGTCTGCCGTCCGCGTCGTCGACGTACGGGCCCTCTCCTCGCTGGATGACGAGGAGGTCTTCGCCCTCGTCGCCGAGCGATCCGTTGGCGGTCATGTGCAGGAGCAGGTGCCGCTGAGCGGTGGCCGCAGTCAGCTGAGCGGCGGCGGCGGTGGTCATACGGCCTCGCCTCCGGGGTTGGCGACGCCGACCGTGTTCTCGACCGAGAGCAGGGATTGCTGTCGTCCGGAGCCGATCCAGCGGACCAGGGCCACCAGGCCGAGGGCGAGGATGGCGAAGGCGATGAGGATGGCGCTGACGGCGGTGACGCTGGGGTCGATCTCGAAGGTGAGGGAGTTGTAGACCTGGACGGGGAGGGTGACGGTGTCGACGGAGGAGAGGAACTGGGAGATGTAGAACTCGTCGAAGCTGGTGATGAAGGAGAAGATCGCCGCCGCGATCATGCCGGGGGCGGCGAGCGGGAAGGTGATCTTCCGGGCGATCGTGAGGCGGCCGGCGCCCATGCTGGCTGCGGCGTCCTCCAGGCGTTCGTCGATGCCGCGCAGGGTCGCGATCAGGATCAGTACCGCGATCGGTGAGGCCAGCACGGTGTGCCCGAGGGCGATGGCGATCGGGCTGCCCAGCATCGCGGCCGGTTCGAAGAGCAGGAACAACCCGAGCGCGGTGACGATCTGCGGGATGACCAGCGGCCCGAGGACCAGGGCGAACACCGCGGAGCGCAGCGGGAGTTCACTGCGGACCAGGGCGGTCGCCGCGGTCACCCCGATGATGAGGGAGAAGACGGTACTCAGGGCGGCGACCAGGGCGCTCAGAGAGAGCGCGGCCGGCCACTTGCTGCCGTCGGCGAACAGGGCCTTGTACCAGTTCAGCGTCCACGCCTCGGGCGGGAAGGAGGCGAAGGCGTTGTTGCTGAACGAGGTGACGAGGATGACCACGATCGGCAGCGCCAGGAAGAGGAGGATCACGGTGGCGACTGCCGTCAGGGCGATCCGTCCGGCGAGGCTCTTGCGCAGCTCCATCATGTGGCGCTCCTCTTCTTGCGGCTGGCGCCGAGCGAGGTCACGGCCTTGACCAGGAGCAGTCCGGCCAGGGTGAGGACCAGCAGGATGACGCCCTGGGCTGCGGCGCCGTTCCACTGGTTTTCCTTGGTGACCTGCTGGTTGATGAGGGTGGCGATCATCGTCTGGTTCGGTCCGCCCATCAGGGCCGGGGTGATGTAGTAGCCCAGCGACAGGATGAAGCTGAGCAGTCCGGCACTGGCCAGGCCCGGGGCGACCAGCGGCAGGTAGATGCGGCGGAAGATGGTCACCTTGCCTGCGCCCATGCTGGACGCGGCCGCGAGCAGGCGGCGGTCCACACCGCGCATCACCCCGTACAGCAGCAGCACCGTGTACGGGAGCATCATCGAGGTGGTGCCGATGACCACACCGAGCTCGTTGTAGAGCAGCTGGTAGGGGGCGCCCGGTGCCCAGGCCAGGGTCTCGTTCACCAGGCCCTTGTCACCGAGCATGATGATCCAGCCGTAGGTGCGTACCAGGGCGGAGACGAAGTGCGGCACGACCACGACCAGCATCGCAAGTCCCGCCCACAGGGGCTTGAGCCGGGAGATCGCCTGGGCCAGGACGAACCCGAACACCAGGCTCAGCGCGGCCGTTTCGGCGGAGATCCGCAGTGTGGTGAACAGCACCGACCGGTTCACGCCGGTGAGTGCGTCGGCGTACCAGTGCAGGGTGAAGGAGCCGTCGGCGTCCTTCAGGCTCAGCAGCAGCGTGGAGAAGATCGGGTAGACGAACAACACCAGCAGATAGACCACAACTGGCAGCGCGTACAGGATCCCGACCCGGGTTTTGCGGGAGGCCAGGAGCTTGCGCGGACGGGCGGGGGTGGTGGCGGTGAGGGCGGCCATGGCTCACTCGCCCTGTTCGGTCGGGAAGAGGTTGACGTCGTCCGCATCGACGGTGATCCCGACCCGCTCGCCCGCCACGGGGCCTCGGCCGGCCGGTACCTCCAGACGCAGCAGCGGCGCCTGACCACCATCGATCCGCACCCCCGCGCGGACCAGGGTGCCCACGTACGTGGCGGTCTCCACCGTGCCGGTACAGAACCCGTCGTCGGTGGCGCAGGCCCGCAACCGGCCTGGCTGGACAGCAACTTCACCTGGGCGCCGGAGGGCAGCTGGTGACGGCGGGCCTTGAGCAGGCCGCCACTGGCTTCGAGGCGGACCAGGGTGTGCTCGCCGTCGTGCTGCTCGATGCGGCCGGGCAGGAAGTTGGCCGCGCCGAGAAAGTCCGCCACGAACGGCGTCTTCGGCCGCTCGAACAGCTCCCTCGGAGTGTCGAACTGCTCGATCAGGCCGTTGCGCATCACCGCGATGCGATCCGACATGACCAGCGCCTCTTCCTGATCATGCGTCACATAGATGACCGTCAGGCCCAGTTCCTGCTGGATGCTCTTGATCTCAACCTGGAGCTGATCACGCAGCTTCTTGTCCAGCGCACCCAGCGGCTCGTCCATGAGAATCACCGGCGGCCGGTAGACCAGCGCCCGGCACAACGCCACACGCTGCTGCTGACCACCGGACAGCTCACCCGGCTTACGGCCCCCGAACCCGGACAAACCGGCGATCTCCAGCGTCTCCCCCACCCGGCGGCGGATCTCGTCCTTGCCCACGCCGCGCAGCGTGAGCGGGAAGGCGACGTTCTCGCTCACGGTCATGTGCGGGAAGAGCAGGTACTGCTGGAAGACGAACCCCAGGCCACGCTTCTGCGGGGCGAGGCGGGTGACGTCCCGGTCCCCGACGGTGATGGTGCCGGAGTCGGGTTCGCAGAACCCGGCGATCATCATCAGGGTCGTGGTCTTGCCCGACCCGGAGGCGCCGAGGAAGGTGACGAACTCCCCCGCCGCGATCTCCATCGACGCCTCGTCGACAGCGACGACATCGCCGTAGGTCTTGCGCAGGGCCACCACCGACAGCGCTTTGCCGGTCGCGGTGGCCGGCTTGCCGCCGGCCACCTTCACGGACGGTGCGGCGATACCGAATTCAGCCACGAGCCCACTCCAACCAGCGCTTGGTGACGGCCGATTCGTTCTTCAGCCACCAGTCGACATCGGCGTCGAAACCCTTGTCGTAGTACTTGGGCGCACCCGCGGACGCGTTGCGCTCGTCGTCCGTGAGCTTGGCATAGGCCAGCGGGGACGACGGGTTCGACGGGAAGAACTTGACCAGGTTGGCCTGGCTCTCCGCACGGAGCGAGAAGTCCATCAGCTTGTAGGCGTTGTCCGCGTTGGCGGCGCCCTTGGCGATGGCGTAGCCCTGGAACTGACGGCGCATGCCGTTGAGCTGCCGCTCCACCGGGACGCCCTGCTTCTGCAGGTCGGCGAGCCGGCCGTCCCAGACGGTGGACATCGTGACCTCCTGCCGGCTGAGGAGCACGCCGGGGAGCGGGCCGCTGTCCCAGAACTTCTTGATGTCACCCCGAAGCCGGGTCAGCACCTTGAAAGCACGGTCCACATCCAGCGGATACAGCTTGTCCATCGGCACGCCGTCGGCCAGCAGCGCGAACTCCAACTCCGGCAGGTCACCGTCCGGACTGACCATCGAACGGCCGCCCTGGAACGCCTTGGTGTCCCAGAAATCCGCCCACGACTCCGGCTTCTTACCCCCGAAAGCATCCGTGCGGTACCCAATGCACTGGCCGTAGAAGGCGTGGCCGACGGCAGACTCAGTGATCTGGGCCTCGGGGATCTTCGCGCTCTTGACGCTCTTGATCCGGTCGAGGTCCAGCGCCTCCAGCGCGTCCTGGGCCACGTACTTGGTGTGCGACATCATCGAGTTGTTGATGAGGTCGCACTGCGGCCGACCCTGCTTGATCTGCGCCAGCAGCGGAGCGTCGTCCAGGTTCAGCACCTTCACCTCGATGCCCGTCTCCTGCGTGAACGGCGTGTAGATCGCCTTCTGCAGGGCAGCGCCGTAGGAACCGCCGCTGTCGCGGACGACCACCGTCTTGCCGCCGCCCTTGCTCCCACCGGACGACACACGGCTGGTGCCGGTGCCGCAGGCGGCGAGGGAGGGAAGAGCGGCGAGGGCGGCGAGGCCGCCTGCTCCACGCAGGAGCGCTCTACGGCCGATCTGGGGATCACTCATGGCAATTCTCCTCATATGGGGATGCATGGGACCAGCTGTGCGGGGCTTTACCTCGCAGGTGCGGCGGGGATGGTGCAGGGCGACGAACGCGGACGGAAGCATGACCCGCTTGCGTTGTCGGCCGCCGCTTTGGGCGCGTGTTCGCCGTGGATCGAAGTCCCCGACGACCTGTGTCGGGGCGACGCCGGCTAGAAGACCGGGTGAGTGGCGGTGGGGAAGCCGGAGCCGTCGCAGGCGGTGACCGGCAGGGTGGCGGCGGTTTTCACCAGAGCCGCAGTATGAAGGCCTTCGTGAGGGTGAGGCAGAGCGGGGCCTGCGGTTGAGGGACGTGCCGGGCGGTCCATCTGCCCCGGGTAACGCTGCTCAGCAGGTAGCTTCGCGAGAGATCCCAAACACGATCGGGTCGCGCGGCATCGGCGTCACATCACGGTCACGTAGATCTTGCGCACGGTTTCGATGGTCTTCCAGACGCCGACGTAGCCCGGCTTCATGACGAAGCTGTCGCCGGCCTTGTAGATCACCGGCTCGCCACCTTCGGATGTGAGTTCGACGATGCCGGAGAGGATGTGGCAGAACTCGAAGGTCTCGCCCTTGATCGAGCGCACCTCGCCGGGCGTCGCTTCCCAGACGCCCGTATGGATCGACTCCCCACGGGCGACGTCCTGGGCCCAGGTCTTGAACTCGGGGTTGCCGGAAATCAGGCGTCCCGGGAGCGGGCCGGACTCTCGCGGCGCGAAGGAGGGATGGGTGTCGATGGCCTTCAGGAGCGACATGTCTTTCCTTCTTGAGCTGGAGAGGTTGGTAGCCGCGGCCACGGTCAATGAGCCGTCGCCGAGCGGCGTCTGGCACGCACTCGTGGGCGTGGCCCGTTCGCGGCGTGCGGAGGCCGGCGACGCGTCGCGGCTGGTGCCGGGGTGGCCGGGGGCTCGGATGCTGTTGTCGGCACGGGCGCCTTGTGGGTGGCACCGTTCGAGTGCGGCGAATGGGGGACGCGCTCGACGCGTGCTCGACCGTTCATGCCGCAATCGGCGATCGCCCGAGGCAGAAGGCGAGACGGAGAGCAGGTCGGTCAGCCCATTGCTGGAGATGATGCCCAGCAGGGTGGTCAGAAAGCGGTGTACCCGCCGTCGACGGTCAGGACCGATCCGGTCACGTACGACGACTCCGACGATGCGAAGAAGAGCACCGCGTCGGCGACCTCTTCGGGGGTGGCGAGGCGCTGGAGCGGGATCTGGCTCTCGCGCTCGCGGCGGTAGGCCTCGGGGTCGGGGCTTCGTTGGATCACCGCTTCGATGATCGGGGTGGCGGTCAGACCGGGAGCAACGACGTTGACGCGGATGTTGCGCGCAGCCCATTCGATCGCCGCGCCCTTGGCGAGCATGATGAGGCCTCCCTTGGCGGCGGAGTACAGAACCTCCCCGGGCTTGCCGACCATGCCGAGCCGTGAACCGACGCAGACGAACGAGCCGCCGCCCTCAGGCATCAGCGGCGCGAAGTGCTTCATCACCAGGAACGCGCTGAGCAGGTTGCTCTCGAGCACGTGCTTCGCGTCGTCGTAGGCCATCTCGGTCAGCGGACTGCTGGCCTGCAGGCCGTGGTTGAGGACGACGACATCGACGGTGCCGAAGGACTCGGCGGCCTGCTTGGCCAGGTGCTCGACGAACGCCTCGTCATTGAGGTCTCCAGGGACATACAGGTCGTCGGGCTGAGCGCTGTCGAGCCGCTCCCTGCGGCCGGTGAGCAGCAGCCGCGCGCCCTCGCGCCGGAAGTGGGAACTCACCGCCTCCCCGATGCCACTGCTGGCGCCGGTCACCAGGGCCGCGACGTTGTTGAGTCTCATGTAAGGCGCTCCTTTACGGGGGAGGTAGGTCGGGTTGCGGGCTCGGCCACGAAAATCTCGTCCCGTGCCGGTCAGTTGAGGAATCCGCGGGCGTCGACCGGCCAGCGCTGCAGCGACGTGCCCGTGCTGTCGGTGACGATCAGTTCCTCGAAACCGAGGACGACGGGGCATACGTGGTTGGGCACCACCGGTACGACGGTGCCGACGCTGGGGCGGAACTCGCCGTCCGGCAGCGGAAGGAACCCGTGGTACTCGTTGAGCTTCGCCAGGACCGCCTTCGTGCCGGCGATGCCGCCGTAGCCGATCTCGGGACTGCCTTCGCGGCTGAGGGCTTTGGTGCCCACATCAAGGATGACCTGGTCGGGGACCCAGTCGCTGACCACGGTGCCGACGACGAACAACGCGATCTGGTCGTCCGTACAGGAGCCCAGCCGGGCGTTGTTCAGATCGCCGAAGACGTACTCGCCGGGACGGATCTCGGTGATCACGCTGCTGCTGGTGGAGTACTCGACGGTGGGCGTGGAGCCGGCGCTGACCACCTCTGCGGTGACCCCGACGTCGGCGAGGCTGCGTACCGCGGTGATGAGCGCGGCTTCCTGGTCCTGCGCCGCGCGCCTGCGAGCATCCCGACCGGTGCTGCCGTGACCTGGATAGGTGAAGACGCCCACCGGCACCAGACCGCGCTTGCGGGCGGCGAGCGCGAGATCGCCCGCAGCCTCGGGCGGCGCCCCGGACCGACGGGCGCCACAGTCGACCTCGATCACGACCTGCAGCCGGTCCGGTTCGTCTCCCATCGCGTCGGCGAGGGCCTCGATCGCCGCGACGTTGTCGACGCCGACCCGCAGCCGGACGGACTCGGCGAGCCGGCGGATCCGGGCTCGCTTCGTTCCCGCGGCCCAGATCGGGTAGGCGAGAAAGATGTCGTCGAATCCGGCCGCGGCGAAGACCTCGGCCTCACCGACGTTTCCCGCGGTGATCCCGACCGCGCCGGCCTCGATCTGGCGTCGCCCGATCTCCACGCACTTGTGCGTCTTGACGTGCGGCCTGACCTTGAGGTCGCGCTGGTCGGCGAAGCCTTGTATGCGGTCGATGTTGCCCTGCATGACGTCGACCAGCACGATCGGCGCGGGGGTGTCGATCCGCTCGACCAGAGCGTCGAGTGCTCGTTGCAGCCGGTTCACGCTGCCCTCCTTGTGGTTCTGCCTGGAATGACCGAGGGGCACGGGTGCTGACTCCCCTGGATGCCGAACGTGCGCGGCCCGCGATGTCGCGCGCACTTGCGTACACCGCCGTCGGGCCCGCCCTACACAGCGGTGCAGACCATCTGGATCTCGACCGGACTGTTGAGCGGCAGCCCGGCGACACCGATCGCGGTGCGGGCGTGTCGCCCGTTCTCGCCCAGCACCTCGATGAGCAGGTCACTGGCCGCGCTGGCGACGTTCGACTGCTCACCGAAGTCCGGCGTACTGGCCACGAAGACCAGCATCTGCACGATCCGGACCCGGTCCAGATCGCCCACCGCCTGCACAGCGGCGGCGAGGCAGTTGAGCGCGGCATGGCGCGCGAGCTCCTTGGCCGTCTCCAGCTCGACGTCCCTGCCGACAGTGCCCTGCCCCAGCAGCCAGCCGTCCTGGTAAGGCAGTTGGCCCGAGATATAGATGCTGGAATCCACACTCCGGTGGTGCACGTAGTACGGGTTGTCACGGAGCTCGGGAAGGGCCAGACCCAACGCCTGAAGCCGATCGGAAGCCGAGTCGGTGTTCGCTGCCGAAGTCACGGACTGGCTCATCGAGCCCCCTCCGCGAACAGAGCAGGGCACAAACCCGCACAGTTCCCCATAAGAACCTGCATCATATGAATCTTGATCATCTGTACTCGGCCCTCCTCTCGAGTAACAGTGGCGACAAAGCACCATATGGTGACTTAAAACTGCCACCGTATTGTCGTTTGTCGACCATATGGGTGCCCGTCGGGCACTGTCAATACGGACTTCAGCCCCGAGTGCGACCTCGGAACGCCACGTGCAGCTCCGCCCGGCGCCGCCGTAAGCGGCGGTCGACGTCGCGACCCGGCCCACCGATCTCATCAGGTTCGGCGTGGACGATCATGTCGAGCGGTTGACACGGATGGTCGAGCCGATCCGGATCGGGCAGGCAGGCAGGCAGATCCGACAGGAAGACGACCGTGACGCTGATGCAACTCTCCGACGAACAGCGGAGGTTGACCGCACCGTTCTGGCCGACGGGCGAGTACGGCCCTACCCTGAGCGACTGCCGAATCAGCTCGACGGCGCGATGCGGCGGTTCAGGGCAAGCACGCAGCGGCGTGAGATGGCAGGCGAGTTCGGGACTGGCCGACCGCCTACGAGCGCTGGCAGGCCGGGAGGAACGCCGGTCTCTTCACCGCGCTGCCGGAAGGCCTGATCGCCGAAGTCACCCGCCAGAGCAGGCGGACTTGTGCCTGGTCAGCGTGGACTCCACGACCGCCCCTGCCCCCAGACACGCCGGAATGACCGTCGGTGGGGACATCGTGGAGGCTCTTGGGTGCAACTGCCGACGCGTCCGCCGCCGACGCACTCCGACTGACGCCCCTGCCTCTCAAGGTCCCGCGGTCGGACCGATCACGACAGCACAGGCGCCGGCATTCGGCGGTCCGAGTTGCAGCATGCGACAGCTCGGACCGCCCGGCGGTCAGGGGGTGTCCGCCCGGCAGTCCGGGCACAGATCCTTATCGGGTGGTCGCGGCCTCGTCGATCACGCAGCCCTGGAAGCCCTCCGATCCAAGGGGCGCGCCCGGCCCTCGCTGCAGTTGACGTCCTGGCCACCCGGCGATTGATCCGTCCTCGTTCTGCTCCTGCGACCTCTTGTCGTCCGCGGTTGCGCCTCCAGCGTGACGCAATGACCATGGCCACGACTGAGGCCCGGACGCCGCGCCAGTGATCCGGGACGGCGTCCGGGCAGGCCAAGAACGGGCGCACGGACGGACAGCGCGCATTCGACGACCGATGATGCGGTGCGATAAGCGCACCATGTGGGTCAGTGGGCCGTCTCGGCCATGTCGCAGGTGTGGCATACGACCCTGCGTGCAGGGATGCGGCCGTACGCAGCACCCATGCCGACCTGGCGGGTGATCTGTACCTGACGTACGCGGGCGTGATTCTCGCAGGTGGCCAAGCCGCAACGCGAGCACACTCCGATGCCGGTGGTGTCGCTGCGGGCCTCCTGGAGGCAGTCGTAGCACCTCATGTCCAACTCCGATTTCAGCAGGGGCCAGGTGTGGCGGCCAACCAACGTGAACAAACCCACCCAGGCCACGCACGCCCACTCAAGGAGCTTGAAAAGTATGGTCTAGTTTAGACTTTGTCAAGACTGAGACTCGATCGCGATCGTATGGTCAGTGGGTGATGCAGTGAAGCAGCTTGACCTGACTATCAGTCAGCGTTCGCTGTTCAGAGGTACGGCGGCCCGGTCAGTGTCCCCGCGCCTCGCGACCCGCGCTCCAGGCGGCGTCGCCCGTTGAACGTCGGCACGGTGCGGACGGCGCTGCCGGGGTGCGACTCCAAGGCCCTTCACCCTGCGCCCACCATTGCCTCGCGCCACTTAATGGACCAACGCGTCCCACCACCGGCGATAGTCTGCGGACCCATCCCAGAGAGGCGGGTCCAGTGAGCTTCGACGCAGAACGATCAGCGCGCATCGCAGCCATGCAGGAAACCGCCCGGCCCGTCTGGGAGTCGACCGGCGACACGGACGCACTCCAGCAGTTCCTCAAAGACAACGGCTGCCACGGCGTGGAAGCCACAGTCGTGACCATGGAGCTCTTGAACTGCGATCTTGCCGAAGCTCAGCGAGCATTCTTCAACGCCCCATGCCGCGATGCCGAACGCCGGTTCCACAACCACGCCCTGGCACTGCTCGAAGAGGCCGCCGACACCGACGCCTGACAGCACCGGCGACAGACACACTCCTTTGACACGGCCATTAAGACTCCAGCGGCTTCATCGAGCCTCACCGACGCGTCGCCCGCGGCTTCAGGAGCCGTGCCGACCACCCGTGCAGTGGTCCATGCCGCGCTCGGCGCGGTTCGTCAGCGAGCAGAAGCTCGCCAGCCGTCTGCCGACAGCCCTGCCGGCGCGCATGCCGCTGCCGGCGGACCGGAGCTGTTCCGGATCTCCACCGTGACTCGCAGCCACGGCGACGGGCGTCGACCTGCTGTGGCAGGTCAAGATCGCCGTGGTGCTGCCGGTGCGCTCGGTCCTGGAATACGCCCCTACCTCGCCCGGGCAAGGGCCGCGCCAGGTATCGCCGTGGTGACCCGCAGGCAGGTGACGTCCGAGCGGGTGGCGGAACCGGTGATGACGGTGACCTGGCTGGACGGCACCAGCGCACCGAGCCGTACTGTTTCGCGTCCACCCCGCTGAATGAGGTTGCCTTTGGACACTTCAAGCAGACTGCATGGCCTCATGCATGCCGGTGCGCGTGTCCCCCTTGGTCTCCCGGCTGGGCTCGCAGTCCCATGGGGAAATGGGCGGCCAGTTCCTGACGGAACGCGTCGGTGTCGCCTTCCAGGGCAACGGTGGCCAACCTCTCGTGCTCGACGACCAATTGATGCGGGTTGTCGCTGTAAGTGCGGTGATCGACACTGAGGTAGAGGCGCAGCTTGGTCTCCCAGCCGTTCCAGAGACTCTGCAGGATGCCGTGCCCCGAGAGATCGTAGAAGAGCCTGTGGAAGCGAAGGTGTGCGTCGATACTGGCCGGGATGTCATCCTTCTCCATTGCCCGGCGGAGATCCTCGACGGTTTGCAGCAGCTGAGGCCGCTCAGGACCGCGCAGCGCTTCGGCCGAGAGTTCGGCGGCGTAGGGCTCGACACGTAGCCGGACCGAGTCGATCTCGGCGACCTCGCGAGCGCTCACCTCTACGACGAACGCCCCGCGGTAGGGGATCTTTACAACGAGCCCTTCCTCCTCCAGCTTGGTCAGCGCCTCGCGCAGCGGGGACCGGCTGATCCCGAGATCCGTGGCGATGTGCGCCTCGCGCAGTTGGCCACCGGGAGGTACGGTCCCATCGAGGATGGCGGCACGCAGTGTGCGGTAGACGCCGTCCGGCGTCGTCATCCGCTGCTCCTGCCACTCGAACTTGTGGTCCACCCCGTTGCCCTCCGTCGGCGCCTGTCGACCATTTGGTCGTTTGTCGACTATACCTCCGCTTGGTTTTTGACATCCACGCTCAAGTTGGTCCTCGGGCACGGAGCTTCCTGAATCACAGCCGTGCCGTGCCCCTCCCAGCTCACGGGTCGCGGTGACACGTCGGTGCCTCGATGGTGCCGTTCGGTTGTCAGACCGGTGCCGGTTCCGGCAACGCGGGTGCTTGCGGATCTGCGGCAGGGCGACCTGGGGCAGCCGCCAGGACGCCTGCAGCCGACCGAGGGAGCGCGGCGGTCCGTAGCTCGGCGGTGCACAGGATGTGCGACGCAGCACCTTCGTGCTTCCGGACGCCGAGAGGACAGTGTCGTGGCTCGCCGGCCTCCGGCCCTGGCGCCGCAGCCACGAGCGCAGGGCAAGGCAGCCGCACACCTCCTGACCTACGGACGGCATCACCGCGGCCCTGCTCAGCCACCGCCGAGTCACCAACTGACGCCGACGTCTGGTTACCAGACAAGAAAAAGGAGTCTCATGGCCATGGCGGAGAGGGGCACCGAGGAACAGGGGCGGGACAGCGGTTCGAGGGAGCGCTGACTGGCCATGAGGTCGTCGTTGACATTCGAAACCACCTGGTCGACAATCGACTAATAGATGGTCGACAATCGACCAGAGCTAGTGTCAGGCTGCTCCGCTGAAGTACTAGGAGGACCCAGTGGGATTCGACATCAAGCCCAAGTTCGCGACGTTCGACATGAACGGCACACTGATCAAGTTCAGCATCAACGACACGATGCGCGAGGTCCTGGGCGACCGGCTGCCGGCCGAGCTCGCCGATGACTTCCTGCGGATCTGCAAGGCGTACCGGATCGACGAGTGCACGGGCGCCTACCAGCCGTTCCACCAGGTCGTCGCGCGTTCCATGGAACGCGCTCTGCACAAGGTCGGTCTCGAGTACCGCGAGGACGAAGCGCGTGCGGTGTACGACCGCATCCCCACCTGGGGCCCGTACCCGGGTGTCACCGAGGCGCTGAACCGCCTGGCCGAGGAAGTCCCGCTGGTCATCATCACGAACAGCGACACCGCGCACGCCGTGCGCCTCGCGGAGAACCTCAAGGCCCCGTTCGAAGTCGTCATCAGCGCCGAGGAGATGGGCGTCTACAAGCCGCGACTCGGCGCGTTCGACTACATGCTCGACAAGCTCGGCGTGACACCCGACGAGCTCGTGCACGTCTCCGCGAGCCCGATGTACGACCTGCGCTCCGCGGCCATCATGGGCATCGAGAACAAGGTGTACATGGACCGCGGCTGGGAGCACGACGAGCACTGGCTCGGCTACGAGCGGATCACCGACATCGCCGACCTCCCCGTTCTCTTCGGCCTCCCGCGTCCCTGACACCTGAGCGGAAAACTGAGGACTGGAGCCACCCGTCATCGCCCGCAACACGTACTTCGTGCAGCACCGGGTTGCGGGCTCAGTCATCGATATCTAGGGCCGACTGCCTTCCGGGACAGTGAGCCGTTGAGTGAGGGCGTTGTCGGCCGGGACGTGATCTGGACCGGTCCGGATCGTACAGATGCTGGTCCTGGTGGCCGGCACGCCGGACTTCGGCGAGCAGTCGAACGTCGCCAACGCGGCCAGTGAACTGCTCATCGAGGTGCTGGGCGAGACGGAGGGCACGCTCGCACCGCGATCGGCGTCGCCGAGCTCCACCTCCGCAATCCTGTCGAGACCCAGATGAGCTGCACCGCGGTGTAGCGGCGAACCAAACCTGAGGAATGCATCTGGAAACCGGATCCAACAGGCACCCGACACCCTCGTCGAGCGAATGACACCCCGGCGCCGATCGTGCCGGCCGACGTGACGCAGGACAACATCGACCGTATGCAGGGCTTCGCCGCATCGTCCTCTTCCTCGCATCGTCGGAGTCCCCGTCCATCACCGGGACAACCCTCCTCCGCCGACGGCCGCTACACCGCCTTCCAGTACCGGCCCACGCGGTTCCCAGACACAGAAGAAGGACGCACATGAACGCCCTGGCGGCACCACCCCGAAACGGAGAGCTCGGCTTCTGGGTGGCCCAACTCGCCGACAAGAAGCCCTCGTTCCCCCGTTTCACCGGCCAGGTCACCGTCGACGTGGCCATTGTCGGCGGCGGATACACCGGCCTGTGGGCGGCGTACTTCGCCAAGAAGCTCGAACCGTCTCTCTCGGTCGCGGTCTTCGAGGCCGAGCAGGTGGGCTACGGCGCATCAGGACGCAACGGTGGCTGGCTCTCGGCAATGCCCCCGGGAAACCGTGCCACCTTCGCCCGCGCCGGAGGCGGGTTGGAAGCCAGCCGGGCGCTGCAGCAGGAATTCGTCGCCGGTGTCGACGCCGTCCTGGACATCCTCCAGGCCGAGGGCATCGATGCCGATCAGCACAAGAGTGGCGCGCTCGTCGCCGCCCACACTCGGGCGGGGCTGGGCCGGCTTGTCGCCAGGCGTGATGCCGACCTGAAGTACGGGCTGACCGACGACGAAGTCCACATGCTCGACCGGGACGAGTTCCGCAGCCGTATCAACATCTCCACCGTCCACGGCGGGCTCTTCTACAAGCACTGCGCGCGGCTCCACCCCGCGAAACTCGTCTACGGCCTCGCCGACACCCTGACATCCATGGGGGTCCAGATCTACGAGGGCAGCCGAGTGGACAGTGCCGAGGGCAAGACCCTCGGCCTGGCCAACGGACGCGTCACCGCGGCCAAGACGTTCATCTGCACCGAAGGCTATTCGGGACAGCTGCTGGGCAGCCGGACCCTGATCCCTGTCAATTCCTCGATGATCGTGACCAAGCCCCTGCCGGAGGAGGCATGGCAGGAGATCGGCTGGGACGGGCCCCAGTGCCTCAACGACTCCGCGCACACCTTCATCTACGCCCAGCGGACGGCGGACGGCCGTATCGCCATGGGGGGCCGCGGTGTCCCCTACCGGTTCGGGTCCGGCACGGGAGGAGCCGGTGCGACCGCCCAGTCCACCATTGACCTGATCTCGCAGAAGCTCAGCTCCTTCTTCCCGGGCATTCCCTTCGAGGTGGACCACGCCTGGTCGGGCGTCCTGGGCGTCACGCGTGACTGGAACGGCGGCGTGCACTGGGACCCGGCGTCCGGGATCGGCTCGTCCACCGGCTACGCGGGACACGGTGTCACGTCGGCCTACGTCGGCGGCAGGACTCTCGTGGAACTCGCCTTCGAGAGGGAAACCGAGCGGACCACCCTTCCCTGGGTCGGCTACCGAGCACCGAAGTGGGAACCGGAACCCATCCGCTGGTTGGGCGTGCACGCCATGTACCGGCTCTTCGGCATTGCCGACCGGTGGGAAGAGCGCAGGGGTTCCAGCACCACCTCACTGCTGGCCAGATTCGGCAGCCGACTCGCCGGACTTCACGAGTAGACGAAAAGGAAACTGCTCTCATGGACGCAAAGCTCGCAGTCATCGGCTTGGGCAGCATCGGAAGCATGGCCCTGTGGCAGGCCTCCCGGCTGTCCGACTCGGTAGTGGGCTTCGAGGCCGCCACCCCGGCCCACGGCCGCAGTGCCGTGGGCGGGGACACCCGCCTGTTCCGCATGGTCTACCTCGGGAAGCCCGACTACTACCCCATCATCGAGCGCTCCCGCGGCCTGTGGGCCGACCTCGAAGCGGAAACCGGGCAGGAAATCCTCACGGTTACCGGGGGCCTGTCCATCGGGACGGCGAACGGCAGCTTCATCACCAGCCTCCTCGAAGCAACGCGCATCACCGGAGCCGAGCACTGCGTCCTCAGCCGGGAGGAGATGGCGGACCGCTACCCCCAGCACAACCTCCGCCCCGACGACTGCGCCGTCTATGACCCCCGCGCCGGCGTCCTGCGCACCGACCGTGCCGTCAGTGCCGCCGTCGCGGCGGCCCGGGCGAACGGCGCCACCGTCCTTCAGAACACACCCGTGGACAGCATCACCGAAACCGACCACGGCGTGGTCGTCACCTCGGGCGACAGAACCTGGACGTTCGAAAAGGTCATCGTCGCCTCGGGCGGCTGGTCCCGAAGGCTCATGCCCGACCACCTCAAGGCCGTCACGGAAACCCATCGGATCGTCCTGACCTGGTTCATCGCCCAAGACGGCATGCAGTTCACGCCAGAGAAATTCCCCGTCTTCAGCCGGCTGTACGACGACCGCTCCCTGTACGGCGCACCCGCCGTCGATGGTGTGACGGTCAAGGCATCGGTGGACGGACCGCTGGACGGACGCGGAAGGGAAACCCCCGACCCGGACTCCGTGCCCAGGGAACTCACCCGGGAAGAAGTCGAGAAGGTCACCGATATCGTCACCGAATTCCTTCCCGGTCTGACCCCCACCATCGTGCGCTCCGACGCCTTCCCCGACCTTTTCACCGAGGACAGGCATCCCCTCCTCGGCTGGATTGACGAGAACAGCAGGGTCTACTGTGCCACCGGATTCTCCGGAAAGGGCTTCAAAATGGCTACCGGCTACGGCCACATCGCCGCACACGAGGCGCTCGGCAAACAGACCATCGATGGCCTGGACTTCGTGCGTCCGGACCGCTTCAAGACCAAGTAGCCCACCCACTTCCGGCGCCTCGGCGCAGTAGCCGCGGTATCGCCATCGGGCTGACGGTCGTTGCGAGACTCATCTCTTGATGTCCCGCAACGACCGTCTGTCGTCTGCTGAACTGTCCACCCATAAAGAGACTCAGCTTTACGCTGATACGGAGGACCGGAAACGGGAGTTGAACATCGTGTCAGTTGCCCTTGCGGGCGATGCGATGGCGGATGCCCGCCTGCGGAGCCATCGGCCCATGTTGGCGCCGGAGATGCCCAGCGACAGAGGCAGTCCATTCCGGTCCGTTATACAAGTGGATCTTCGACCCGTTCTTGCCGCGGTCGGTCGCATTCGGTCCGGTCAGAGGCTCCCTCTTGCAGCCCTGAGGCTGACGGAGTCGATGGCGCACCGCGACCGGTCCCGCTCACCGCGAGCGCTGAGCTCGTCCAGGAGGATGCGGTGCAGCCGGGACCCGGTCCTGGTTCCTCCGAGCGCAACGTCGGTAGACCGTCGGCCAATCCGGGGCGTCGTCCATGCCCCGGTATCCTGGGTGAGGGGTGCGGCCAGGACTACGTAGTCCGCTTCCGTCAGGGCGGAGCGCAGGGTCGTCGCACCGTGGACCGTGCCGAAGTCGGGTCGTCCGTGCTCGACGGGGCCGCGACCACTGACGCGATCCTGGACTCACCTGGGTGACGACAGGCGGCCCGTAACGCCTTTCGGGTGCGTCCGAGGCTACCCAGGCCGCTGTCCGCCGCCTTGCGACTACTCCTCGCTCCAGCCAGTCACCGATGTCCCCTGTCCGTCTCTCGGTCAGACAGGGCGGACAACGCACGGTGCCGAATTCCGTCTGGGGTGCTACGACTCCATGATCAGCACTCCGCCGGTGCGGAGTGCGCCGGCCGTCTGCCGAAGGCCCGGAGCACCTGGTCGGGGTCGGCGAGGAGTTCGGGGCCGCCCTCGGCCACGACCGTGCAGTTCATCAGCACCACCCGGTGGCAGGTGCGGGCGGCGCCCGCCAGGTCGTGTGGTTGGTCATCAGCAGTGCCCTGTTTTCCGCGGTCAGTCGGCCGAACAGCTCGAGCCGGCGGCCTGCGCGCGGGCCACCAGGACCGCTGCCGCCGGCCGCCGGAGAGCTCGCCGACGGGGCGTCACCGCAGCGCGCTGAGCCCGGTCAGCTCCAGTGCCTCGTCCACCGCCGCTCGGTCCGTCACGCCCGGCGGCGCAGCCGGCCCATCTGCCGGGTACGGCCGGTGAGGACCGCGCCCGCGATGTCGACGGGGGACCTCAGGCGAACTCGTGCTGTTGGTGCACGTACCCGATGCGCTGACCGGCCCGCCGCCCGGTCCGCCCTCGACGGTCACCTCTCCCCCGGCCAGCCGCACAAGGCGAGGCCGTGGCGCGCCGGCATGGCCGTCGTAGACCCGCGGCCCGGGCCGGGCGGGACGGCCTCGCCGGGGTCGGGTCGGAGGATCAGTGGCCGGCGACGACGCCGGACAGTTCGTTGGTGCTCTTCGGCAGGGTCACGGACGTGATCTTCTTGCCCGATTCGATGTCGATGGCGTGCAGTTGGCGCTTGCCCGGCTCGGAGACGTACGCGGTGTTGTCGCGGACGAAGAGGGTGGGCCGGGGCTGCTGCCAGTCCAGCGGCTCCTGCCAGTCGTCCACGACGGGGATCTTCTTGTCGACCTTGCCGGTCTCCGGGTCGATGACGTGGAGGGTGCCGTTGGTGCCGAGGAGGAGGGCCTCGCCGTGGGGTCCGCGGCCGAGCGAGCGGAAGGAGTAGCTGGTGCCCAGGTCGACCAGGCGCAGTTTCCCGGTCTCGGTGTCGATGAGGGAGATGCGGGTCGGCCGCTCCAGTTCGGCCTCCGGGTCGGTCTTGTAGTCGCCCAGGAGGACGGTGGACGCGTCGCTGCCGCGCTGGTTGCCGATGCGGCCGTAGTCGTCGGGGGCGTCGACCTTGGTGAACTTGCCGTCCTTGTAGATCAGGAGGCCGTCCTCGCAGCCGATGCCGATGACCTCGCCCTTGGCCGCGGCCTCGCCGTGGACGCCGGGGCAGTTCTCGTTGCGCTTGATCTCCTTGTTGTTCTTGTCCAGGACGAGGGCGCCGGTGCGCTTCTCCTCGGTGCCGAGGGTGGTGAGGAGTTCGCCGTTGGTCAGTTCGATGGCGACGCCGTGGTGCGGTTCGGCGGAGGTGTAGTTGCGGCCTTCCGGCTTCTTGCCGCCCTTGAGGTCGGCGGGGTCGAAGACGTTGACCTCGCCGGTGCCGTCGGTGAACAGGACCGTCTTACCGGCGTGCTGAACGACGTGGCCGGGCTTGGCGCCCTTGTACTCGACGCCGGTGAAGGTCTGCTTGGCGGCGCTGAAGACGCGGAATCCGGAGTCGGTGGAGACGATGACGTGGGAGTCGTCGCCGGCGGGGTTGAGGCGGTTGAAGCCGGGCAGCTCGATCGTGTTGGCCAGCTTCAGGCTTTCGCCGTCCAGGACGTACAGGCCGCCGTCGAACGTGGCGACCAGCGGGTCCTTGACCGCCACGGCCTTGGTGCCCGGCGCGTTCTTGGCCTGCGCGTCGGACGAGGAGCTGTCCTCCCCTCCGCAGGCGGTCAGGACCGCGGAGGCTGCCAGGGCGAGGGCCGTGCCCGTGAAGGCTCTGTTGCGTATCGGCTTGTTCACCGGGGTGTTCCTTTCTGTGCCGCGCGGGCGCGGCAGTGGGTGCGGGTGCGCTTGAGCGGCCGGTCGACCGGTGTGCACGTCAGAGGCTCTGGTTCAGGCGCCGGTCAGGCCGTCGGTCATGGCGGTGGTGTTGGCGCGCATCATCTGCAGGTAGGTGCCGGCGCCCTTGCCCTTCTCGGTCAGGGACTCGGAGTAGAGCTCGACGACGCGCACCTGACCGTCCAGTTCGGTGCGCAGGACCTCGGCCAGCCGCTTGGGCTGGGAGGAGTCCGCGAACACGGTGTGTACGCCGGCCTTCCGCATCGCCTGGGTGAGCGAGCGCAGGTCGGAGGAGCTGGGCGAGGCCAGCGTCGTACCGCTCGGAATCACCGCGCCGACCACCCGGAAACCGAAACGTTCGGCGAGGTAGCCGAAGACGTGGTGGTTGGTCACCAACGCCCGCCGCTGTTCGGGTATGCGGTCGAAGGACTTCTCCATCCAGGCGGCCAGGTCGGCGAGTCGGCCGTCGTAGCGGTCGGCATTGGCACGAACCGCCTTCTCGTCCACCCCGTCCACGTGCTCGATCACCTGGTCGGCGATCAGCCCCGCGGCCTTGCGAACGCGGTCGGGGTCGGTCCAGAAGTGCGGATCGGGCTGCCCGGCCTCCTCCTCGGGGCCGCCGTCGTCATGCGTCTGGAAGGTGAGGGGGTCCACCGCCTTGCCGGCCTCGAAGGTGGCCACCCCTGCCTCGCGGGCGGCGTCCACGTGCCGCAGTACGTTCTCCTCCAGACCCAGCCCGTTGAAGACCACCAGGTCGGCGCGCTCCAACTCGGCGGCCTGCACGGCCGACAGACCGAAGGAGTGCGGGTCGGCGTTCGGCTTCATCAGCACGGTCACGTCGGCTTCGTCCCCTACGATCTCCTGGGTGATGTCGCCCAGGATGTTGGTCGTCACCACCACCCGAGTCCGGTCGTCGCGGCTCGTACAGCCAGTGCCGGCACCGGCCAGGGCGAGGGTGAGCAGGACCAGCAGGAGGATCCGCATCCGCCGCGACCCTCGCGTCCGTGTGGTCATCGTCCGGTCTCCACCATCAGGGCCGGCTTGATGTCCAGGTCGAAGGTGCGCGCGATGCGCAGGTTGTCGTTGTAGTCGATCTCGTACACGCGTTTGCCCTTGGAGTCGTTGAGGTAGGCGCGGCTGCGGTCGACCTCGATGACCGGTCCCGCGTCCCCGTCGCTACCGGTCTCGGGGGTGCCCGTCAGAAGCGGCTTCGTCCTGGAGACCTGCTTGCCGGTAGTGATGTCGTAGCCGTGGACTGCTCCGTCGGTCTCCAGGACCATCAGGACGGAGCCCTCACCGGCCGTGTTGGCGGAGACGACGGAACCGGTCCTCACCCGCGTCCACGCGCGCTCGGTGACGTCCAGGACCCACACGGCCCGATCCCCGGCCGGCGCCGTGAGCGTGTCGCTGCCGGGCCGATGCCGGAAAGCCGTGGCCCGCTCCGTTTCGCGTACGTCGCTGCCGTACGCGATTTTCTCGGCCGTGAACCTGCCATCGTCCTCACGGACGAGCAGAGCACCATCGGCGCACCCGAGGACGACTCCACGCCGGGTGACGGCGTCGCCCCGCACCTCCTCGCACTGGGCGTCCGGCGACGCGGCCCGCCGGCCCTCGCGGTCGTACACCGCGACCTTCCCGTCGTCCGTGACGCCGAGCAGGTGCTCCGCGTACGGCACGACAACTCCCGCGTGCGTCCCGGGAAGCGGGCGGGCGGAGCCGACCTTGCCCTTCTCCAGACCGGCCCGGCGGTAGATCCTGGCGCGGCCGTCCTCGTCGGTCACCGCCGTGACGGCGGCATCGCTGCGGACACGGGTGCCCGGGCCTCCGGGCACCCGGCCCACGTCACGTATCGCCGCGCTGTAGTAGTGGACGTGGTCGCCGTGGTCCACCATCCATGCGCCGCTGTCCAGCACGCGCGTGCTGCCCGCGGTGTGGAAGTAGCCGAAGCGGCCGTCGGTGGTGAGTTCGATGGTGCCCGAAGTCCGGGACACCTTGTGCGTCTTCCCGGTGATCAGATCGAGTACCCGTGTGTCGCCGGTGGCCGGGTCGTTCAGCAGCAGCCGCGACTGCTGCTCGGCCTTCTCCTGAGCACCCTCGACGTAACCGTGCGGAGCGGAGGCCGAAGCGGTGGCCTGCGGGGCGGACGCGCTGTCGTCGTGACTCGCGCAACTCGTGGTGAGCAGGGAGATCGCCACGAGTGCGGCGGGCGCCCAAGGTATGACGTTACTTCGGACGAGCAAAGGGATCGCCTCAGGTTCTTTCAGTCGGTCGCTGTGACGTGAGCGCCGAGGAGGCGCGCACGGCGGCGGTGACGAAGAGCGGATGCCAGATGGGAGAGGAAGAACAGGCTCACCGCGAGGGCCGAGACGGTCGCGCCGGCCGCGGTGCTCAGGTGCCAGGACAGCAGCAGGCCACCGAAGGTGGCGGTGACGCCGAGGAGCGCCGCGAGGGCCATGACACCCCGCACACTGCGCGCCCAGGGCAGCGCTGCGGCCGGCGGGGCGATGAGCAGGCCCAGGACCAGCAGCGTTCCCACGATGTGGAAGGAGGCGACGATGGCCAGCGCAAGCAGGCCGAGCAGCACGGCGTGAGCCAGGCGGGGGCGCAACCCGAGCGTCCGGGCCTTGCGCGGATCGAACGCCAGGGCCAGGAAGGCCCGGTGACCGAGGACCGAGACGACCAGCGCGAGCAGCAACGCCACGCCCAGCAGCACCAGGTCCTGCTCACGGACGGCGAGGACGTCACCGAAGAGGAACCCGGTCAGGTCGACCGCGAAGGACTGCGACCGCGACACGATGATGACACCGAGCGACAGCATCCCCACGAACAGCAGGCCGATACCCGTGTCCTGAGACAGCCTCGGAGTGCGGCCGAGGGCTGTGACGCCGGCCGTCATGACGGCCGCGCTCAGCACCGCCCCCAGCAGCAGGTTGCCGCCGAACAGCGCGGCGAGCGCGACTCCCGGCAGCAGCCCGTGCGACATGGCGTCACCGAGAAAGGCCATCCCTCTGAGCACCACCCAGGTGCCGGCCAGGGCACAGATCGCCGACACCAACATCCCGCCCCACAGCGCCCTCTGCACGAAGGTCACCTCGAAGGGACCCGTCAACCACTCCATGTAAGCAGACTATAATGAAAACCATGTTCAAAACGCAGGGGCCCCCTCCCGCCCTCACCGAGGCCAGGACGCTCCGGGTCCGCTTCACGGAGCTCTCCGCCGGATACCCCGGCCGCCCCGTCCTGCATCAACTCGACGCGGAAATACCGGCGTTGGCGGTCACCGCACTCGTCGGCCCCAACGGAAGCGGGAAGTCGACCCTGCTCGGCGTAATTGCCGGAGTGATCCAACCCACATCAGGCCGACTCCACCACGTCGGCAACCGGCCGTCGGCGTTCGTCCCGCAGCGCAGCGCCGTCGCTGACGTACTGCCGCTGACAGTCAGGCAGACGGTGGAGATGGGGCGCTGGGGCGACCGCGGACCGTGGCGCCGACTGACCCGACAGGATCGCGCCACCGTGGACCAGTCCATGGAGAGGCTCGGCATCACCGACCTCGCCACCCGTCAACTCGGAGAACTGTCCGGCGGACAGCGGCAGCGCGCCCTGATCGCCCAAGGACTCGCCCAGGAGTCAGATCTGCTCCTCCTGGACGAACCGACCACGGGACTCGACCTCGATGCGAAAGATCGAATCACCGCGTTGCTGACGGAGCTGGTCGCCGATGGGGTGACCGTCGTCCACGCCACCCATGACCTCGAAGCCGCACGCTCGGCGGACGCCTGCCTCCTGCTCCGCGACGGCCACCTGGCAGGACAGGGGCACCCCGAACAACTCCTCACCGCCTCGGCACTCGCTCAGATCTGGCAACCGGCCTGACACGACTGCCCCGTCATGTCTCGTGGCGACGGTGCCTCACGTGCCGCCGTTGCATGTAACCGCGCGGTGCCGGTGGAAGCCCGAGCTGTCGCAGCGCCTGCGTCACCGCACCGTCGGGCTTTCTCGGCGTCAGCAGCGATGCTCGACAACTTCACAGCCGCCGACGTGGAGAACGGCTGACATAGGTCCGACCCGGATCACGTCTCGGCGTCGCTCGAATCCTGGCTCTGGATCACTTTCAGTGCCAGGGCCCGGAGGGTCACCGAAACCGCGATCATGAACGGCCGTGGGTGATGTGCTCCTCCAGGACCTGTGGTTCCACCGGGTCGAGGGTGTAGAGGTCGAAAACGCCGTGTGATGGCGAGTTGGTGACTGTGCGGGCTCGGACGGGTGCTGAGCAGGCTGCGTGTCCGGCGTGCGGGACACTGTCGTCCCGGGTTCACAGCCGGTACGTACGTCGGCTCGCCGACAGCGCGGTCGGCGGTCGTCCGGTGTTGATTATGTTACAGGTGCTCGGTTCCGCTGCCGTGAACGCGCTTGTCGCCAGGCGATCTTCGCCGAGCAGGTCGACGGGCTCGCCTTCCGGCACGGGCGGCGAAGTACCGGTCTGCAGACAGTCCTCGAACGCCTGGCGGTGATGCTGGCCGGTCGGGCTGGCGCCCGCTTGTCGCAAACCCTGACGGCTGGGGTGAGCAGGTCGACGCTGCTGCGGCTGATTCGCCGCCTGCCGGAGCCCGACGACGACGCCGCGTGTCCTTGGGGTGGACGAGTTCGCGCTGCGCAAGGTGCACAACTACGGCACGATCCTGATCGACATTGAGACCCGTCGACCCGTCGACCTGCCGCCGGACCGCACGATATCGACGGTGGCCCGGTGGCTCGCCGATCACCCTGGAGTCGAAGTGATCTGCCGAGACCGCTCCGCCGCCCATGCCGAGGCCGCGCGAATCGGTGCCCCGGAGGCAGTCCATGTCGCGGATCGGTGGCACATCTGGTCGAACCTCGCCGAGGCCGTCGAGAAGACCGTCGTCCAGCATCGCGCCCTGCTCCGCGAACCGCACGACTCCGCCGCGGTCCAGGTCTCTGCGGCCATGGAGACGCTGGAGTTCGAACCGATCTCCGCAGCGGGACCGCGGACAGCCGGTAGGCTTTCCGACCGGATCCGAGAACAGCACTCCGCCGTCCATGCCCTTCTCGACAAGGGAGTTGGGTTGAGAGCGATCGGCCGTGAGCTGGGGCTGGCCCGCAACACCGTCAGGTCCGTCTTGAGGCGTCTGGCGCCGAAATTCGAGGGGTCACCGTGCAGCGGGCCCGCATCACAAGCGCCACGAGTACACGCCCGCTCGGGTGATGGCAGATCCGAGCGCGCCGGGAGGCGCCGGTCCCTACAAAAGGCTTCATGAGCCGGAAGTAGTCGAAGCGTCCCCCCGGCACCCACGGATCCACCGCACCCGAGCGAGGGCAGCAGCCACAGATCACCGAGAGGTGCCCGTCCATGCTTGGGCTTCGCTGAGCCGGAAGGATACAAAGCATCCACCGAAGTCCCGCAGCCACTGCGCTCGATCGAACAGCCGGCCTTCCGCGAAGACCCCTTCAGAGCCTCCGGTTCGGGCTGACACCCCGTATTGGAAGGATACGGAACCAACAGAGCCCCTCGGCCGCCGGTGTGATGAGTGAGATCACCACGCCAACGACGAGGGGCTCTGCCACGTCACCACCCCTGTTGACCAGCCCATTTCACCCCTGCAGCACAGGATGAAAGAGGCTCACTGATCGCCGTCGTCCAGAGAAAAACGCCTCCGCAGCCAAGTCGCCACCCCTCAACCTGACACAACAACATCTACGCCGGGCACATGAGCAAACAAAGAGAGCCGTTCGATCGCTGGCACAAGACATATCCGAAACCAGAACGCGGTGACGCGCCGTGCAAATGCGGCACGCCGCAGCAGCCTCGGTATCCGTCTGCGGACCACGGTCGAGGCCATCGCTGGCAGGCCCGGTACGCCGACTGCTCGGGGAAAGAGAAACGACCGGCCTTTCCCACCTGGCAGGAAGCCCGCGATTGCCTGGACAGGGTACTCACGGAAATCGACAGGCAGACGGCGCGAAACAACACTCCGGGCAGCCTGCAGCCAGCACCGCCGACGGGGCCACCGCCAACGGCACCAAGGTGCAGCTCTGGACCTGCCACGGCGGTGCCAACCAGGTCTGGCAGCCCTACAACGGCGGATACCGCAACCCCACCTCCGGCCGCTGCCTCGATGCTCCGGGCTCCTCCACGGCCGACGGCACACAGCTCGTGCTGTGGGACTGCAACGGCGGCTCCAACCAGAAGTGGACCACTCTGACCACCGGATGAACCCCGAGCCCGGGATCTGAGCCCTCTCCGGGCTCAGATCCCGGGAGAACATCGCGGACAGGTCAGGCCCAGGGGCTGACCACCGTGAAGGAGCTGTCGGCGCGGAACGTGTCGGTGTTCTGGTAGGGGTCCACGCGCAGGGAGTAGTTGTAGTGGCGGATGTAGCGGCCGGGGTAGTTGTAAGACTCCAGGCGGACGGAGCCGGAGGCGCTGCCCGGGCGGGCGCAGTAGGTGGCGTCCTTCTTGAAGGTGTCGGTGCCATTACTGCTGTCGAAGCGGACCCGGAAGTCCCAGTGGCGGAGATAGCGGCCGGAGGAGTCGCGGAAGGAGTAACAGTTGGCGTCGGCGAGGCCGGGTACGACGGTGAAGGTGGCGCTCTGCTTGACGGCGGCGCTGCTGGAGGTGCTCACCGGGTCGATGTAGCCGAGGCTGTCGGAGCGTGCCACGGCGTACCGGTCGGGGTAGTTGACCGACCGCAGCGACCTGGTGGCGTTGGTGGGCAGGGTGACACCGCCGGGGACTGTCTCCTTCAGCACGGTGGCGTGGCGGATGAAGCCGGACAGCCCGGGCACCTCGGTGGGCGCGGACCAGGTGGCGAAGTTGTCGTAGCTGTCGCTGTACCAGTACTTCCCGGCGCGGTAGCCGTCGTAGTGGATGCGCCAGCCGCCGTTGTCGAGCTGGACCAGGGCCGGACCCTCGACCCAGTCGCCGAAGCCGGCCCAGTCGCCCGTCTTACGCAGGGTGTAGGGGCCGGTGAGGCTGGAGGCGGTGGCGTACTCGATGTACTTCGTCGTCTCGTTCTTGGTGAACGCGTGGTAGGTGGAGCCGACCTTGACGATGAAGGTGTCGATGTAGTTCGGGCCGATACCGGACAGCTGGGTGGGCGCGGACCAGGTGGTCAGCGCTGCGTTGGTCGCCGTGATCTTGTAGGCGGTGAAGTGGGTGGCGGTGCTCGCCGCCGTCAGGGACACGATGACGTTGACGCTGCCGTCGGTGTCGATGAACCACTCAGGCGCCCAGGTGCGGGTCAGCCCGCTGATCGGGATCGTGTAGTTGTACAGGAACGTCCAGTTCACCCGGTCGGTGCTCCGGGCGAAACCGATCGTGTTCCCCGTCCAGTTGGTGGTGTAAGTGAGGTAGTAGTAGCCGTCGGTGTGCTTGAAGATGCTGGGGTCCCGGATCAGCCCGGACGGCGGGGTGTAGGCGGGGCCTTTCTGCAGGGCGAATCCGGTGGCGTCCGGCGAGTCGTACACATACAGGTTCGACTCACTGCTGTTGGTGAACGCGGTCATCGTGTACCGCGTGGCCTGCCCGGCCGGCGGGGCGGCGGCGGAGGCGGTGCCCTCAAAGACGGCGCCGCCCAGCAGGACCAGCAGCAGCGGGCCCAGCAGGGCGAGCAGCTTTCTTACGGTTCTGTTCAACTCTTCCTCCGGGCTCGGCCAGTCCGCTGGGCCGATCGCCGTGACGAGGGATGCGATTGTTCGAAATAACGACCAGCGTGCGGAACTTCGAGCAGAAGATAGGTTTGGGCCGCGGTTCCGTCAATGTTTCCGACGAGTACCGTTCGGTGCATTTCGCGCCGCCCGGATATCGAAGAAGCCGCACTGTCACACACGTTGACTTCCGTACGGGACACCCTTTACGTTCGGCGCCGGCCCCGTCCGGCAATTCGACCCACGTTCGGAATATCGGTCATTCGCGGTGCGAGAGCGGTCCCGCCTCCGGAAGGAACCCACCCCCCATGCCCCGAACCGCGCGCTTTCCAGGCGCGAGCCCTTCCCCAACCCCACCGCCTGGACACCGGACTTCGACGCCCTCGAGGTCCAGGCGGCGTTTCGCGTGGGAAAACCGCCCGTCCACGCGATGACTTCTGACAAAGGACGGTTCTTGGACATCACCAGACGACAGCTCGGCCGGCTCGCCGCGGTCGGCGCCGGGGCGCTCGTGCTGCCGGGCCTGCTACCCCCGAGCAGGGCGGCGGCGGCCGTACCTCCGGCCGGCACGTGGGGCGACCAGGGCGACGGCACCTACGTCAATCCCATCCTCCCGGGCGACTTCAGCGACTGGGACTGCATCCGGGTCGGCTCCGACTACTACGGCATCACCAGCACGTTCGGGTACTCGCCCGGCATGGCCGTCCTGCACTCGAAGGACCTGGTCAACTGGCGCACGCTCGGCGGCGCGGTCGACGATGTCACCCGGATCGGACCGGAGTTGAACTGGGACCGGATGAACCGCTACGGCCGTGGCGTGTGGGCCGGCGCCCTCCGCTTCCACGCGGGGCGGTACTGGCTGTACTTCAACACGCCCGACGAGGGCTTCTTCATGACGTCGGCCTCGTCGCCGGCCGGGCCGTGGGAGCCGTTGCACTCACTGTGGCGGATCTCCGGCTGGAACGACGTGTGCCCGTTCTGGGACGACGACGGTCAGGGCTACCTGGTCACCACGCACTACGCGGACAGCTACAAGGTGCACCTGTTCAAGCTGTCCGAGGACGGCAAGTCGCTGGTCGGCCCGTCCACGGTCATCCACCAGTCGCGGGGCAGCGAGGCCAACAAGCTGTACAAGATCAGCGGTGTCTACTACCACCTGTTCAGCGAGGTGGAGTCCGAGGGCCGGGTGGTCATGATGAACCGCGGCTCCAGTCTCTACGGCCCGTTCGAGACCCGGCAGTTGCAGCACGTCTCCCCCTCGGTGGACCGCGAGCCCAACCAGGGCGGGCTGGTGCAGGCTCCGGACGGCGCCTGGTACTGGATCACCCATCACGGCACCGGACGCTGGGAGGGGCGCGTGCTCTCCCTGCTGCCGGTGACCTGGGTGGACGGCTGGCCGATCCTGGGCGAGGTGGGCGCGGACGGCATCGGCACCATGGTGTGGACCGGCCGGGTGCCCGTCGGCGGCACGCCCGGTATACCGGTCGACGCGCTGCCCCCCCGTGGTGACCAGCGACCTGTTCACCGACACCCGTCTGGGGCCGCAGTGGGAGTGGAACTACCAGCCGCGCGCGGACCGGTGGTCGTTGACCGAACGCCTCGGCTACCTTCGCTTGAAGGCGTTCGCCCCGCTGGTGGCCGACAACCTGACCAAGGTGGGGAACACCCTCACCCAGCGGGTGCTGCGCACGGCGGGCGGCGCGACGGTGACCGTCCGCCTGGAACTGGCCGGGCTCGCCGACGGCCAGCACGCCGGGCTGTGCCACTACGCCGCCACCTACGCCGGGTTGGGCGTCCGGCGCTCCGGGACCACCACCACGATCGCGCACAACGCCGACGGCACTCTGACCTACGGTCCGGCGATCACGCAGAACGCCGTGTGGCTGCGCACCACCTGGGACGTCAACGGAGTCAGCCGGTTCTCCTACAGCCTCGACGGAAACGTCTTTTCCTCGTTCAGCGGCACCTACCAGCTCACCTGGGGCGGATACCGCGGTGACCGGGTCGGCCTCTACACCTACAACCCGAACAGCACCGGCTACGTCGACGTCGACTCGGTGCAGTACACCATCGCGCCCACCAAGGTCTACACGTGCGTCAGCGTGCGCAGCGGCAAGGTCGCCGAACTCTACCGTGCGTCGAACGCGGACGGCGCCGCCGTCATCCAGTGGCCCGACACCGGCGCGTCGAACCAGCAGTGGGCCTTCCAGTCCTCGGGGGACGGCTACCACACCATCGCCTGTGTCCGCAGCGGCAAGGTGCTCGACGTGGCGGGGTCCTCGACGACGGACGGCGCGGCGGTCGTGCAGATGACCGCCGACGGCCGGACGAGCCAGCAGTGGCAGCTGCGCCCGCAGACCGGGGGCGAGTTCGTCCTGGTCAACCGCAACAGCGGCAAGGTGCTCGACGTCAAGGGAGGCAGTACGGCCGACGGTGTCGCGCTGATCCAATACCGCGACGTCGGCAGTTCCAACCAGCGATGGACCTTCCATCGCGTCACCGGCTAGGGACCCTGAGGAGTGGAGGCGGAAGTCTCGCCGGGTGTCAACGACCAAGCAATCGCTCTCTCGTCATCGAAAGGAGCAAGATGTCTTCCTTCGTCAGCAGACGGCGTCTGCTGCAAGTAGCCGGGGCCACGGTCGCCGCATCTGCCACGGGATCCTTCATGGGCGCATCTCCCGCCCACGCGGCGGCCGTTCCTCCCGCAAGGGCCGACATCGGGGTCTTGGCGCACCCCTTCGAACTCGGCCAGGTCCGGCTCACCGCAAGTCGGTGGCTGGACAACCAGAACCGCACACAGAACTACCTGCGATTCGTCGATGTCGACCGGCTGCTGTACAACTTCCGCGCCAACCACCGTCTGTCCACCAACGGCGCGGCTGCCAACGGCGGCTGGGACGCGCCGACGTTCCCCTTCCGCACCCACGTCCAAGGGCACTTCCTCACGGCATGGGCACAGCTGTACACCGTGACCGGGGACACCACCTGCCGGGACAAGGCAACCCACATGGTCGCGGAGCTGGCCAAATGCCAGGCCAACAACAGCGCCGCCGGTTTCAACGCCGGGTACCTCTCCGGCTACCCCGAGTCCGACTTCACCGCTCTCGAGCAGCGGAACCTGACCAACGGCAACGTGCCGTACTACACCATCCACAAGACACTCGTCGGCCTGCTGGACGTATGGCGCCACATCGGCAGCACACAAGCCCGTGACGTGCTGCTTGCCCTGGCCGGATGGGTCGACTTGCGCACCGGCCGGCTGAGCGGTCAGCAGATGCAGGCCATGCTGCAGACCGAATTCGGCGGCATGAACACCGTGCTGACCGACCTCTACCAGCAGACAGGCGACGCGCGGTGGCTCACCGTTGCCCGGCGGTTCGACCACGCCGCGGTGTTCGACCCGCTGGCGTCCAACCAGGACCAGCTCAACGGACTGCACGCCAACACCCAGGTACCCAAGTGGATCGGGGCCGCCCGGGAGTACAAGGCCACCGGCACGACCCACTACCGGGACATCGCCACCAACGCCTGGAACATCACCGTCAACTCGCACACCTATGCCATCGGCGGCAACAGCCAGGCGGAGCATTTCCGCGCCCCGAACGCCATCGCCGGCTTCCTGAACCAGGACACGTGCGAAAGCTGCAACACCTTCAACATGCTCACCCTCACCCGGGAACTGTTCGCCCTGGACCCGAACCGGGTGGCGCTGTTCGACTACTACGAGCGGGCATGGCTGAACCAGATGATCGGGCAGCAGAACCCTGCCGACGACCACGGCCACGTCACCTATTTCACCCCGCTCAACCCAGGAGGCCGACGCGGTGTGGGCCCGGCGTGGGGCGGCGGCACCTGGAGCACCGACTACGGCACCTTCTGGTGCTGCCAGGGCACGGGCCTGGAGATGCACACCAGGCTGATGGACTCCATCTACTTCCGCAGTGACAACACCCTGATCGTGAACATGTTCGTGCCCTCGGTGCTCAACTGGTCGGAGCGCGGAATCACGGTCACCCAGACCACGTCGTACCCGAACAGCGACACCACGACCCTGCAGGTCACCGGCAACGTCAGCGGAACCTGGGCGATGCGCATCCGCATCCCGAGCTGGACCACCGGGGCCACCATCAGCGTCAACGGCACGGCGCAGAACATCACCACCACGCCCGGCAGTTACGCCACCCTGAGCCGCTCCTGGACCTCCGGCGACACGGTGACTGTCCGCCTGCCCATGCGGGTCGTCATGCGAGCGGCCAACGACAACGCGAACGTCGCCGCGATCACCTACGGCCCGGTGGTCCTGTCCGGCAACTACGGTGACTCCTCGCTCAGTTCCCTGCCGTCGCTGAACACGTCCTCGATCACACGGACCAGCAGCAGTTCGCTCGCCTTCACCGCCACCGCCAACGGCTCCACCGTCAACCTGGGCCCGTTCCACAACGCGCACGGCCACAACTACACCGTCTACTGGAACACCACCGGCAGCGTCCGTCTCGTCAACGCGGGCAGCGGCCTCCTCCTGGGCATCCAGAACATGTCCACGGCAGACGGTGGCCGCGCGCTGCAGTGGTCCGACAACGGCACCGCCGACCACGACTGGTACATGATCACCGACGGAAACGGATTCCGCTTCCGCAATGTCCACAGCGGCAAGGTGCTCGGCGTCCAGGACATGTCCACGGCAGACGACGCGACCGTCCTGCAGTGGTCGGACAACGGCACCGCCGACCACCGATGGACGCTACTCGACCAGGGAGACGGGACTTACAAGATCCGCAACGCGAACAGCGGCAAGCTGCTCGCCATCGCGAACAACTCCACCGCTGTCGGCGCGTTCGCAGTCCAGGACTCGGACGACGGCACTGCCGACAACCGGTGGCGCATCGTGAGGAACTAGGCCGCCGCGGAAGCACATCCTGGTCGGTCTCCATCCTCCACCACGCTCGACCTTTCGACCTTCGTTCGATATCGAGAACAAAAGAGGTTGAGGCGCAGCACATCGACAGTCCGGACAGCCTCTGACGGGGCCGAACCGGAAACGCTCACTCAACGAATGAGGCCCGCATTGCGCAGACTACGTTTCAGCCGCAGACATCTGTCCCTGGTGCTCGCGGCCCTGGTCGCGTCGGCGGCGACGCTCGTCGCCAACCCTGCTCAGGCGGCCACCACCGGCGCCGTGCGCGGTGTCGGTTCCAACCGGTGTCTTGACGTACCGGGTGCCGCACAGACTGACGGCACGAACCTGCAGATCTGGGACTGCCACGGCGGGACCAACCAGCAGTGGACGCTGACGGACAACAACCAGCTGACCGTGTACGGCAACAAGTGCCTGGATGTACCGGGCCACGCCACCACGGCCGGGACCCGGCCGGTGATCTGGGCCTGCAACGGCGGTACGAACCAGCAGTGGCGGGTGAACTCCGACGGCACGATCGTCGCCGTGGAGTCCGGGCTGTGCCTGGACGTCAGCGGCGGCGCTACGGCCAACGGCACAGAGGTGCAGCTCTGGAACTGCAACGGCAGCAGCAACCAGAGGTGGACCGGCCTGTCCGGGACGTCCAACTCGTGCTCTCTTCCGTCGACGTACCGGTGGAGCTCGACCGGTCCGCTGGCGCAGCCGGGGAACGGGTGGCTCTCGCTGAAGGACTTCACCACCGCGACGATCAACGGCAAGCACCTGGTCTACGCGACGTACTCCGACGGCAATTGGCACTCGATGGGCTTCAGCCCCTTCACGAACTGGTCGGACATGGCGACAGCCACCCAGACCGGTATGAGCCAGTCGGCGGTGGCGCCCAAACTGTTCTACTTCGCGCCCAAGAACATCTGGGTGCTGGCCTCAAATGGGTGGGGTACCCAATGGCCCTTCGTCTACCGCACGTCGAGCGACCCCACCAACCCCAACGGCTGGTCCGCGCCGCAGCCGCTGTTCACCGGCAGCCTCCCCACCGGCGGCCCGATCGACCCGACCCTGATCGGTGACGGCCAGAACATGTACCTGTTCTTCGCCAATGACAAGGGCGGCATCTTCAGGTCGACCATGCCGATCGGGAGCTTCCCGAGCAGCTTCGGCTCGTCGTACACGACGGTCATGACCGACACGGAGAAGAACCTGTTCGAGGCGCCGGAGGTCTACAAGGTCCAGGGCCAGAACCAGTACCTCATGATCGTCGAGGCTCGCGGTGTGAATGAGGACCGCTTCTTCCGCTCGTTCACGGCCTCCAGCCTGAACGGTCCGTGGACCCCGCAGGCCGCCACCGAGAGCAACCCCTTCGCGGGCAAGGCCAACAGCGGTGCCACCTGGACCAACAGCATCAGCCACGGTGACCTGGTCCGCAACAACCCCGACCAGACCATGACCATCGACCCCTGCAACCTGCAGTTCCTCTACCAGGGCCTGTCCCCCAACACACCGTCGAACACCCCCTACGTGCAACTGCCGTACCGGCCGGGCCTGCTCACCCTGCAGCGCTGACCCGCGGGCACACGACCAGAAGCTTGTGACCGTGCCTGTCAGGCACGGTCACAAACTGCTTCCGCCTTGTCTCCCAGGAAGGAACCCCCCATGGTCCCCATACACAGACGACTGCTGCGTCTCCTCACAGCCACCGCACTGACGCTCACCGCCACCGTCACCGCCTCCGTCGGCGCGACCGCCGAGGCCGCACCGGGCAGCCCCGCGCTCACCCCTCCGCTGGGCTGGAACAGCTGGAACAGCTTCGGGTGCGGGATCACCGAGGCGCAGGTCCGCGGGGCCGCCGACGCGATGGTGTCCTCGGGTATGCGGGACGCCGGATACCGGTACGTGGTGGTCGACGACTGCTGGTTCGACCCGCAGCGTGACGCGGCCGGCAACCTGCGGGCCAACCCCACCAAGTTCCCCAGCGGCATGAAGGCGCTCGGGGACTACATCCACAGCAAGGGCCTGAAGTTCGGCATCTACCAGGCCCCCAACGAGAAAACGTGCGCCCAGGGCGTGGGCACCTACCCCGGCTCCACGGGCAGCAAGGGCCACGAGGCCCAGGACGCCACCACGTTCGCCTCCTGGGGCGTGGACTACCTCAAGTACGACTGGTGCTCCGGCAGCGGCACCCTCAGCGAGCAGATCGCACAGTTCACCATCATGCGGGACGCCCTGCGCGCCACCGGCCGTCCGATCGTCTACAGCATCAACCCCAACAGCTTCCACTCCCCCACCGGCGACAAGTACAACTGGGGCGAGGTCGCCGACCTGTGGCGGACGACCGAGGACCTGCTCGACATCTGGCAGAACAACAACACCAACAGCTACCCGATGGGCGTCGGCAACGTCCTCGACGTCACCGCCCCGCTCGCCGCGCAGTCGGGTCCCGGACACTGGAACGACCCCGACATGCTGGTCGTCGGCCGCCCCGGCCTGTCCCTGACCGAGTCCCGCTCCCACTTCGCCCTGTGGGCACTCATGAGTGCCCCGCTCATGGCCGGCAACGACATCCGCACCATGTCCGCCGACGTGAGCGCCATCCTGCGCAACCCGCGCCTGCTCGCGGTCAACCAGGACTCGCTGGGCGCGGGCGGACGCCGAGTCCGCGACGACGGCGACACCGAGGTGTTCGCCAAGCCCCTGTCCGACGGCTCCGTCGCGGTCGGCCTGTTCAACCGAGGCAGCAACACCGCGACCGTCACCACCACGGCCGCACAAGTCGGCCTGTCCGGCGGCTCGTTCACTCTCACCGACCTGTGGACCGGCGGCACGTCGACTACCTCCGGGCAGATCTCGGCCAGCGTCCCCGCGCACGGTGTCGCCGTGTTCAAGGTGACCGGCGGCAGCCCCCTGGCCTCCACCACCGCACGCCTGCGCGGTACCGGGTCCGGCCGCTGCCTGGACGTGGACGGTGCCGCCACGGCGGCCGGGACCAAGACGCTGATCTGGGACTGCCACACGGCCGCCAACCAGCTGTGGACCACCTGGGCCGGCGGCGAGATCCGCGTCTACGGCGACAAGTGCCTGGACGCCTCCAACCAGGGCACCACCAACGGCACGCCGGTCATCATCTGGTCCTGCAACGGCCAGAACAACCAGAAGTGGACCGTCGGTTCCGACGGGTCGATCCGCAACGTCCATGCCGGGCTGTGCCTCGACGTCAACGGGGCCGGGACCGCCAACGGGACCCCGGGCATCCTGTGGACCTGCAACGGCCAGAACAACCAGAAGTGGACCACGCTCCCGTAACAGGCAGACGTCCGGTCGGAAGAGGGCAGTCCCACGACAGCGGACCAAGCTGCGGGGACTGCCCCTCCTGCACCGGGACCGGGACTTCGAGCGCGAACGGCAGACCGTGGAGGCAGCGGGCATCTCCACGGTCTGTACTGCGACCTCCAGCAGCTTGCCGCTGCCCACACCCTTGATCTTGTAGTAGCCATCGCCGGTGTTGGTGACGGTCGGTAGACGGTGCCGTCGCCGGGCAGCGTGGTGGAGACCAGGGCCGGCTTGGCCGTCCGGCCGCCGATCCTGACGCCGCCCATGTTGGCGTACCCGCCGGTGGCCGCGTTGGCCCGGATCCGTACGAACCCCACGCTACGGGCGGGCCATTCGGCCACCCTGGTGGCGCCGTCACCACCGGGTGGGCGGCCGGCCGACGTGAACTTCATCGAGCGGGGCTTCGGTGGCCGGGGCACGCTGGGCGTCAGCCAGGCCTGCTCCGATGGAACGCCATGCTGACCGACTGCGACACCTTTTCAGGTCCCACGGGCTACTGCTGCCGGAGGTATTGACGCATCCCGCTCCTCGCACTTAGCGTCTGCCCGACTTTACGAACGCCGTTCGATTTATCGGACAACTCACCTCGGCGGACAGGGAGTCGGATACGGAGGCTCCACCTCCCCGGCAGTGGAGACCGAGACCCCGCTCGCATCGACAACCGCTCGGTCGGCCCCCGCACCCGACCGCCCCACTCGGGTGACAAGCGTGCCGTCACCACGGCGAAGCACACCGCACACGGGAGACATGCGGCACCCGGAATCAGTCGGCCCCTTCCGCGCGCCCGGTGGTGGCCTTTGCAGAACGACAGGAGACATACATGTCCGCGCTTCGCGCCCGGCTGTCGGCGATACTGCTCGCCGCGTGCCTGCTCTTCACAGGCCAAGCCTTGATCACACCGGACCGGGCGGCCGCCGCCGACCCGGGCTACCTGATGACGCACTTCATCGGGGAGGGGGCGAACGGTCAGCAGATCTACTTCTCGTACAGCACGGACGGCCTGAACTGGACCGATCCCAACGGCGGCGGAATTGCCCTTCGCTCCACGGTCGGCACGAAGGGGGTGCGCGACCCCGCACTGGTGAGATCCCCGGACGGTGACAAGTACTGGATCATCGCGACCGACCTGTGCATCAGCTGCGGGCAGAACTGGGAGGCCGCCGTGTACAACGGCAGCCGCAACCTCGTGGTGTGGGAGTCGACGGACCTGATCAACTGGTCGGAGCCGTGGCTGCTCAACGTCGCCGGCGCGATCCCCGACGGACGCAACGCCTGGGCGCCGGAAGCGATCTGGGACCCGGCCTCCAACGACTACGTCCTGTACTGGGCGACGAACAAGCCGGTCGACGGCGTAAAGAAGCACCGCATCTACTACGCCCACACCAGCGACTTCCGCACCATCACCACCCCGCAGCTCTACATCGACCGCCCCGGCATGCAGGAGATCATCGACACCCAGATCGTCGAGATGCCGGCCGGCGTCGGCAACCACCGCTATGTGCGGGCCTCCGGCGACGGGCAGATCACCCTCGAAGGCAGCAACTCGATCCTCGGAACCTGGACCAATCTCGGCAACCTCTCCGGCATCGGCCTCACCGGCTCCCAGGTCGAGGGCCCGATGTGGATGAAGTTCCGCGACCGCAACGAGTGGGCGCTCTACCTCGACCAGTACTCCTCCGGACGCGGGTACATGCCGGTCACGACGACCAACCCCTCCGCCCCCGGCACCTACCGGATTCCGGCGTCGGGAACCTACTCCATGGGCGTCACGAAGAAGCGCCACGGCTCGATCCTGAACCTCACGACCGCCGAGGAGTCCCGCGTGCTCGCACGCTGGAGCGACATCCCCGCCCAGCGCCTCCAGTCGTACAACTTCCAGGACCGGTACGTGCGGCACGCCAACCTCGACGTGCGCATCGACCAGAACATCACCGGCCCGGACGCCCAGTTCCGGCTGCGGCCCGGCCTGGCGGGCTCCGGCACCGTCTCCTTCGAATCGGTGAACTACCGCGGGTACTTCCTGCGACACTCCGGATACGACTTCCAGCTGGTCCGCAACGACGGCACCGCCCAGTTCGCCGCGGACGCCACCTTCCGGCAGGTCGCGGGGCTCGCCGACGCGAGCTGGTCGTCCTTCCAGTCGTACAACCACCCCGACCGATACATCCGCCACTACGCCTACCAACTCCGCCTCGACCCGATCACCACCGCGACAGGACGCAGCGACGCCACCTTCCGCGTGACGAACTGACCCGGGGTGTGTCAACTTAACGGCTGATCTTGGTTGTTAAGTGGTCAGTTGTTGCTCGGGGTGAGGCGTCCCTCGAAGGCGATCTGGAAGGCGTTGAGTGGAGCCTTCCAGCGCATGGTCCACCGTTTGCGACCCTTCCCGGTCGGGTCCAGGCTCATCAGGGCCATGTAGACGCACTTCAACGCGGCGGCCTCATTGGGGAAATGTCCGCGGGCGCGGACGGCCTTGCGGATGCGAGGTCACCGAGCCTGGTCCAGGTGCCGAGGATCGAGTTGCTGCCTTCGAGGGTGATCTGCCCGTCGCCGGAGGCCCGCACGTAGCGGTAGTTGCCGACGCCGGAGGGCATCTCGATGATCTGGGTGTCGATGATCTCCTGGGTGCCGGGGCGGTCGATGTAGAGCTGCGGGGTGGTGATGGTGCGGAAGTCGCTGGTGCGGGCGTAGAAGGTGCGGTGCTTCGTCGCGCCGTTGAAGGGCACGTTCGTCGCCCAGTACAGGACGTAGTCGTTGGTCTCGGGGTCCCAGATCGCCTCGGGCGCCCATGCGTTGCGTCCGTCGGGGATCGCGCCGGCGACGTTGAGCAGCCACGGCTCCCACCAGGTGACCAGGTCTGTCGACTCCCACACCACGATGCTGCGGCTGCCGTTGTTGATGGAGCCGTCCACGGTCGACCCGCAGCCCCAGCACGGGTCGGTGGCGATGATCCAGTACTTGCTGCCGTCGGAGATCTCACGAATGCGGGGTCGCGCACCCCCTTCGTACCGACCGTGGAGCGCAGGACCATGCCGCCGCCATTGAGGTCGTTCCAGTGCAGACCGTCCGTGCTGTGGGACAGGTACATCTGCTGGTTGGTCGCCCCCTCCCCGGTGAAGTGCACCATCAGGTAGCCGGGATCGGCGGCGGCCGCCCGGTCCGGTGTGGTCAGGACTTGGCCTGTGAAGAGCAGGCTGGCGGCGACCAGTATCGCCGCCAGCCGGGAGAGAAGCGTGCGCATGTACATCTCCTGTCGTTCTGCAGATGCCACACCGGGCGAAAGACGGTCCCGTACGTGATATCGAACAGCGTTCGCAGAAGTGGGCAGACACTAAGGGGGCAAACAGGTCGCGTCAACACATCCGACCCGGAGCAGCGCGAGCCTCACTTCTCGACGGCGGGAAGACGCTCCGGATACTTGCGTGACGAGTGTTGACGGAGAGAGGTGCAGAACTTATCTTCCGGCCGAGCTTACGAACGGTGTTCGATATATCGGCCATGTGTGAAGAGGCGTCCGCCGCACCACCAGCACCAGTACCAGCACCAGAGGGAGTACTCCGTGAGACCTGCACTCACCCGTCGAACGGTCCTCGGCATGATCGCCGGCTCGGCCGCCGCCACCGTCACCGGTGTCTCGGCCGGTACCGCCCACGCCGCCGTGCCCGCCTCCCCCGGTGTGACGTACACGAACACCATCGCCGAGCAGCGGGCCGACCCGCACATCTTCAAGCACACGGACGGTCTCTACTACTTCACCGCCACGGTCCCGGCGTACGACCGGATCGTGCTGCGCCGGGCCACCACGATCCAGGGGCTCATGTCTGCCGCCGAGACGACCATCTGGACGAAGCACTCCACCGGTGAGATGGGCGCCCATATCTGGGCTCCGGAGATCCACTTCATCGACGGCAAGTGGTACATCTACTTCGCCGCCGGCGCCGCCAACGACATCTGGCGGATCCGGCCGTACGTCCTGGAGTGCACGGCCGCGAACCCGATCACCGGCACTTGGACGGAGAAGGGCCGTATCGCCCTGCCGCTGGACACTTTCTCCCTGGACGCGACGACCTTCGCCGTCAACGGCACCCGCTACCTCTCCTGGGCGCAGAACGACCCGGCCGTCGGCCGCGGCACCAACATCTACGTGGCGCGGATGTCCAGCCCGTGGACCATCACCGGCACACCGGTCATGATCAGCCGGCCGACCGCCTCGTGGGAGACCGCCGGAGGGGAGACGGTCAACGAGGGCCCGGCCGTGATCCAGCGGGGCGGCAAGGTCTTCATAACCTTCTCGGCCAGTGCCACCGACGCCAACTACTGCATGGGCATGCTGACCGCATCCGCCTCGGCCGACCTGCTGAGCGCCTCGTCGTGGGCCAAGAGCACCGGCCCGGTCTTCGCCAGCTTCGCCGCCACCAGCCAGTACGGCCCCGGGCACAACCAGTTCACGGTCTCCGAGGACGGCAAGTCGGACATCCTCGTCTACCACGACCGCAGCTACAAGGACATCAGCGGTTCCCCGCTCAACGACCCCAACCGCCGCACCCGCGTGCAGAAGATCTACTGGAAGGCCGACGGCACGCCCGACTTCGGCATCCCGGTCGCCGACGGCCTCACCCCGGTCCGGCTCTCCTCGTACAACTTCCCCGACCGGTTCATCCGGCACTGGGAGTACCGCGCCAAGATCGAGCCGAACGTCTCCCCGCTCGCCGACTCGCAGTTCCGCGTCGTCGCCGGTCTCGCCGACACGGGCACCGTCTCCCTGGAGTCGGCGAACTTCCCCGGCTACTTCCTGCGCCACAAGAACAACGAGGTGTGGGTAGAGAAGAACGACGGGACGTCGCTGTTCGCCGCTGACGCCTCCTTCACGGCCCGGGCCGGCCTCTCCGACTCCGCCGGGGTCTCGTACGAGTCGTACAACTTCCCGGGCCGCTACATCCGCCACTACAACTACCTGCTGTACGTCCAGGCTCTCAATACGACGACCGACCGGGCGGACGCCACCTTCTACACCCAGTGAGCCGGCGCCGCCCGCCCGTCACTTCCGCTCTGTCGTCCGGACGGGGAAGGACTCGGCCGAGCGCAGGTGTTCCCTCAGCCACTGCTCGGTGTTGCTCACGTGCAGCAGTGCGGCGGCCTGGCTGAGGGCGGCATCCCGGGTGGACAGCGCGTTGAAGATCGCCTCGTGCTCGGCCAGGGTGCGGCCGGCGGCCTTGTCGTCGACCAGACCGCGCCAGATGCGGGCGCGCAGAGTGCGGCCGGAGATCCCTTCCAGGAGAGTGAGGAGGGTCTCGTTGCCCGTGGCCGAGACGACGGCGCGGTGGAAGGCGGCGTCATGGGCGTTGAGCTGCTCCACGTCGTCGTGGGCCTCACGCATGGCGTCCAGGTGCCGTTTCACTTCGGCCAGCTGGGCGTCGGAGATCCGGGTGGCGGCAAGGGCCGCAGCCATCGGTTCGAGGAGCCGCCGTACTTCCATGAGGTCCTGCAGGGCGACCGAGTCACCTTGGAGCAGCTCCACCGCACCCCCGAGTCCCTCCAGGAGCAGGCTCGGCTGCAGGCTGGTCACATAGGTGCCGTCGCCCCGCCGGACATCCAGGACCCGCGCGACGGCCAACGCCTTGACCGCTTCCCGGGCGAGGTTGCGGGACAGTCCCAGCTGGGCGGCCAGGTCCGGCTCCGGCGGGAGCCTCGAGCCGGGCGGCAGCGCACCGGTCCGGATCAGCTCACGGATCTGCTCGATGGCCTTGTCCGTCAGAGACACCGCGCATCCCTCCCCCCACCGTGCCCCGCGAGCACGTCCGACCGGATCAACCCCTGAGCGCGAAGATCGTCCCAGAGGCCGTGAGGGACGCGCTGATCATGGAGTTGCACGTTTCGTCCGACCTGTTCCGCAGTCCGCATGCCGAGGGTGACGTTGATGATACTGGGGTGCGTGTACGGGAAGGCGATCGCGGCGGCGGGCAGGGTGGTCCCGTGCGCCTCGCAGACCTCGGCGATCGCCCGAGCGCGGTCGACCAGGGCTGGCGGTGCGTCGCGGTAGTCGTACTTCATGCCCTCGGCGGGCCGGTCCCGGGAGAGCAGTCCCGAGTTGAAGACCCCCACCGCCACCACGCTCTTGCCCAGTTCTCGTGCGGCGGGCAGGACGTCGTCCAGCGCCGACTGGTCCAGGAGTGTGCAGCGCCGGCCGGCATCGCCACGTCGGCGGCCGTCTCGCGCAGGAAGCGGGCGAGCATCGCCGACTGGTTCATGCCGGCTCCGATCGCGCCGATCACACCCTGGTCCGACAGCTCGGCGAGGTGGGCATGGCCTCCTCGGCGGCCTGCCGGCCAGTGGTCGTCCGGATCGTGCAGGTAGACGACGTCGAGGCGGTCCAGGCCGGTGCGCTCCAGCGTGTCCTCGATGGAGCGGAGCACGCCGTCCCGGCTGAAGTCCCACTGCCGGCGCAGGTCGTCCCGTACGACGAAGCCCTCGGTGTCGACGCCGCGCGGCTCCTCGTTGGGCACGAGCAGCCTGCCCACCTGGGAGGAGATCACGTACTCGTCGCGCGGGCGGCCTCGCAGGGCGGCACCCAGACGGCGTTCGGAGAGGCCGAGGCCGCAGTGCGGTGCGGTGTCGAAGTACCGCAGGCCGGCTTCCCAGGCCGCGTCCACGGCGGCTGCTGCGTCGTCGACCGGGGTGACGCGGTAGAGGTTGCCGATCCGGCCTTGCGGACGGCGGCGTGGCCGAGGATGTCGTCGGGTGAGGTGGGCTCCAGCCCACAGCCAGTCCGGGACCAATACCGAACACCGCGAAGGCGCGAGATTCATCCCATCAATCATCGCCGATGGACGGTCCCAATCGGCCACGAGACCTCGACAGACATGCCATGTTTCGATGGTCTCAATTCCACCAGAAAATGTGCAAGTGGAGTCAATTACCAGGCCACAGAAGGCTTTTCATCCCTGTACGCCAGTTGACATCCCACGGAGACATGGCGGACCTTCATGCGTAACAAGCGGCGCCCTGCATTCCCCTGTCCCCTCCTGCATCAGGGATGTCTCCATGTCGAGTTCGATCAACAGACGCCACTTCCTGGCCGGCGCAACCTGCGTTGCCGCGGCCGCCGTTGCCGGAGGTCTCTTCGGCGCGAACGTCGCCCAGGCGGCGCCCAGCACGTACACACCGGACTGGGACTCGGTCGACCAGCACCCGCCGGCCCCGGAGTGGTTCCAGGACGCGAAGTTCGGCATCTACTTCCACTGGGGCGTCTTCAGCGTTCCCGCCTTCGGCAACGAGTGGTACCCGCGCAACATGTACCGGGCCGGAGACGGCGCCAACCAGCACCACATCGCGACCTACGGCCAGCCGTCGGCGTGGCCGTACCACAGCTTCATCAACGGTGCTCAGGACCTGGCGGGTAACTTCGTGATGTTCGCGCCGAAGCTGAAGTCGGCCGGCGGGAAGTTCGACCCCGACGAGTGGGTGCAGCTGTTCGTCGACGCCGGCGCCAGGTTCGCCGGCCCGGTCGCCGAGCACCACGACGGCTTCTCGATGTGGGACAGCCAGGTCAACGAGTGGAACTCGGTGAAGAAGGGCCCGGGGCTGGACCTGCTGAAGCTCTTCTCCACGGCCATCCGTGCGAAGGGCCTCAAGCTGCTGGTGGCCATGCATCACGCGTACAACTTCACCGGCTTCTACGAGTACGTCCCCGCCCAGACGGACCCGAGCCTCAAGAAGCTCTACGGGCAGCTGGGTTCGACCGCGGAGAACCAGCTCTGGTTCGACAAGCTCAAGGAGGTCGTCGACCGCGCCCAGCCGGACATCCTGTGGCAGGACTTCAACCTGAGCGCCGTCGACGAGCAACAGCGCCTCAACTTCCTGGCGTACTACTACAACCAGGCGAACAGCTGGGGCCGCGAGGTCGTCACCACGTACAAGGACGGCATGCACGGCAAGGGCGAGGTCTTCGACTTCGAGCGGGGCGGGCCGGCCGACATCACCACCCCGTACTGGCTGACCGACGACAGCATCTCCAGCAGCAGTTGGTGCTACACCCAGGGCATCGGCTACTACACGATCCAGCAGATGCTGCACTCGTTCATCGACCGGGTCAGCAAGAACGGCAACGTGCTGCTGAACATCGCGCCGATGGCCGACGGCACCATCCCGCAGGCGCAGAAGGACATCCTGCTGGGCATCGGGGACCACCTGAAGCGCTTCGGCGAGTCGTTGTACGCGACCCGCGCCTGGACGGCGTACGGCGAGGGCCCGACGAAGATGGGCGGCGGCTCCTTCACCACCCCGCATGCCGGCACGGCACAGGACATCCGCTTCACCCGCAACAAGGCCGACAATGTCCTGTACGCCACCATCCTGGGCTGGCCGGGCAGCTCACTGACGATCAAGACCCTCGGCTCGGACCGGATCAACCTCTCGTCGCTGACCTCGATCAAGCTCCTCGGCTCCACCGCCGGCACCTACATCGATCTGCCCGCGCCGGCCCAGAACTCCTCCGGCCTCACGGTCACCCTGCCGTCCTCGGCGCCCTACAGCGCGAACGCCTACGTCCTGAAGCTCTCGTTCTCCGGCACGATCCCGGGCCTGCGGCCGCTCGCCGGCGCCATCGGCTTCAAGGACGTCAACTACACCGGCGACTACGCCCTGCTCCCCCTCGGCGACCACACCGCGGCCGACCTGACCGCGCTCGGACTGGGCGCGGCCACCCTCTCCTCCCTCCGGCCGGCCCCCGGCTGCCAGGTGATCGGCTGCTCCGGAGACAACTTCACCGGAACCGCGTGGACCTTCACCGCCGACAACCCCGACCTCAGGGTCACCGGCAACAACGACCGGATCACCTCGCTGAGGGTCCAGTTCAACCCGGCGACGTACTTCCGGATCAGCAACGTCACCAACGGCCTCGCCCTGGACAGCGGCGGCAACGTCGCCTCCGGGTCCAACCTCAAGCAGTGGACCTGGGACGGCAGCAACAACCTGCAGTGGCACGTGGAGCCGGTCTCAGGCGGCTACTACCGGCTGGTCAACCGCACGAACGGCATGGTCGCCGACGGCTGGGGCGCCACCGACAACGGCTCTCCGGCCCGACAGGCCGCCTGGAACGGCGGCACCAACCAGCAGTGGAAGATCACCCACCGCGGCGGCGACAGCTACTCGATCGCCAACCGCACCACCGACCTGGTCCTCGACGGCGGCGGCAACGTCTCCTCGGGCTCCATCACCAAGCAGTGGGCCGACGGCAGCAGCACCAACCTGATGTGGACCTTCACGGCCCTCTGATCCTCGGGACATGCGAGCGCTGCGGCCGCGTGATCTCCTACGCCTCCGCAGCACCGCCCCGCCCATCGGCGGTGCGCAGCGCCAAGTCGTGATCACGTGTCAGCTGGGGCCGCAGCGACAGCCCGCCGCCGGGGCCCACGCTCCGGACGACGGGGAACACCCTCACGTCCTGACGGTCGGCGAGGTCCCCGGTCACCATCGCCAGGCGGATCTCCGGCCCGCCGTACGCGCTCAGGCGCAGGTCCCACAGCTCCTCCGGGGTGGAGGTCCGCCACCACGTCGACCGGCAGAGTGACGTGGAAATCGCCGTACGGATCGACAGGGCAAGGGGCGTCGATGAGGTGCCCGCCGTCCGCCCGGAGGCGGGCCACGAAGCGATAGCGGTGCGCCCATGCCCTCCTTCCATGGAGCGAGCCCCTCAACCGGATCGCCTCGTCGCCGACTTCGACGGACGTGACCTCCGCATGCGCGGGCCGGAGCCAGGCGCGCGCAGCGAGACGCCCGTCCTCGGTGGCGTACGGGATCCATGTCCGCGCTCCCTCGTCCGCCGGCCGGAGGGCTGCGGGATCCAGGAGGCGCGCGGTCTCGATGAGCCCTGCCCGGACCGGTCGTCACCGGCTGCCGCCGGCGCGTTGGAGGAGTACGTCGAAGTCGCCCTCGGCGAGTTCCCGGTGACGTGTGTCGAGGACGGCACGCACGCGGCCGTCGCCGCCCGTGTCGGGTTGTTCAAGCGGCAGTTGGGGAGTCGCGGCGAAGGTATCGGTACGGGGGTGCAGGACCAGCTTCCAGCCGGCGGGCGCCGGTCGCCCCTCGGGCAGCTGGAAGGCGAGCGAGCCTCCCGGAAGCACCCTGCAGCCGACCGTGACCGGCTGACCGACTCGGGCAACTGTCAGGCCCAGCAGCCGACTTCGCAGCCGTGGACCGGCCGTGGGCTTCGACGTCGACCGGCTGCCGCGCCCGGGCCGAAGGGCGGGTGAACAGGGCCTCGTACTGCGCGGCGATGTGCTCAGGCCGGAAGCGCTCGGCGCTCCGCCGGGCCGCCGCGGCCATCCGCCTGCGCTCGGCGTCGTTCTCGATCAGACGGCACAGCGCGTCGGCGAGCGCGTCCTCGACCGGGCCGTCGTCCGGGACCATGAGACCGTCCTGGCCATGCGTGATGATCTCGCGGGGCGCGTGGTCGCAGTCGGCGCTCACGACCGGGAGCCCGCAGCTCATGGCCCCCACGACGGACATGCCGGATGGTTCACTGCTGCTGGACACCACGGCGAGGGCGCCCTTGGCCCACTCGGGGTGCATGGGAGTGCGAACGCCCATGAGGAAGACGTTGTTGTACAGGCCGAGTTCCTCGATGCCGTGACGCAGCCGGTGCCGCTCCCGGCCGCGTCCGTAGATCCGCCGACTCCAGTCCGGGTGGACGGCCGCCACCTTGGCGAATGGGACAGCCGGCGGCCGTCCGGCGTCCTGGTCTTGCAACGCCGGTGCGTGTCACCGAGGTTGGGCAGGAAGATCGCACCTCGCCCGCTGTTCCACGCCGCCTTGCCCGCGACATCGGAATCCCCGGTGACGTCGACCGCCCCGTCCCGGTTCACATCGGCGCGGATGTCCGCCCGTACGCCCCGGGTGTCGGCGGCCACGGCGGCAGGCACCGTGCCGGAGACTACTGCCAGGGCTCTCGCCAACGCAGGTCCCGTCTTGGGCCCGACTGTACTCATTCTCCCGCTCCTCTCGGCCTTGACCTGCACATCCATCCCATCGCGGCGCCCGAAGCCGCTCACTCCCCCGACCAGCGGGACTACCCCCGCCGACAGGCCGGACTCCGACCATCCGAAAGTGGGACGCGTTGCACCGACGGCGGCACCGTTGCCCGGAAAACTGCACCAAATGCTCCGTCAGAGAGGCAGGCCGCTCGCATCAGTCAGCACACCCGGCGTCGTGAGTGATCTCGACGCCGACCATCCGCGCTCCGCCGCGCCCTATGCGCCGGCGAAGGAGCCGCTCCTTGCGGCGTGACCGCCGATCGCGGCTCCGACCAGCCGGCTCTCGAAGGACCGCAGTATCTGTTCGAGATCCCTCGCGTCGAACGACGTCGCATCCGTCCCGAGACTGATTCCGGCCGTCTCGGACATGCCCCACACATCGAAGGAGAGGTTTCCGGAGTACGCGTCGACGGGTTTGGGGAATCGTCGGTAACGGCTGGATGCCATGGCTCGGTCGAGGTCCTGCGGTGCCCTGTCCGCGCGAGCCCGGATCAGCGTGCGGGGCGCTATGGGGCGGATGTTGACCACGTACGGGTTGTGTGCGGAGCGGCCCAGTTCGGCGGAGACCTCGTCCAGGGATCTGGCGTAGCGGTCGGGCTCTCGCAGGCTGACGGAGGAGGATCTGACGAGTGCCGCGTCGACGGCTCGGCACAGCGCCGGGAACCGGTCGCTGCCCAGGGACGTGTCGACCGGGACGAGGGCCCTGCCGGCGATATGGGCCACCGCCTCGCGGGCGAAGGTGGTTTGCCGGTTGGGCATCACGGTGTTGAACACGCAGGTGCCGATGCCGAGTTGCTCGGCGAGCGTGCACGCGTATGCGGCTTGCAGGACGGCGGCCGCGGATGTCCGGTACTGCTTCGCAAGACCGGCTGCCGCGAGGGCGACCGCCGCGGAGTCGAGGCATACGAAGTTGTAGACGGCGGCCCTGTGGCCCGGGGGCGCCTGGAGTTCGGGCATGGCGGACCGACGGAGCATGGCCCGGTCATGGGTGTCGACACGATGGGCGTGCCGCCGCCCCGAGGGACTGGCTTCGAAGCTCGCGATCTGCCGCGGCTGCCACCCCGAGCCGAGGTCGGCGCCCGGATCGGCGGCCAGTCGGGCTATGTGTTCGGCCGCGATCCGGGCGCTCGTCGTGTCCGCCGAGAAGTGGTGCAAGGACAGCGCGATGTGGAGGGGTCTGCCGTCCACGGTGATGACGGCGGCCCGCAACGGCAGGTCGTCCGGGGCGAATCCGGGCTCGGCCAGGCGGAGCGTGAAGGCGCTCAGCTCGTCGTAGGTCGGCGGGGCGTCGGAGGCGTACTCGTCGATCTGGAGCACGCCGGAAGCCACGACGACCGCGCGCGGGTGCCCGTCCGCGTCACGTGGATAGAGCGTGCGCAGCGCCTCGAAGTGAGCCATGACCGCGGCGAAGGCATGCAGCACCGCGGACATGTCGGGCCGGCCGTCCAGTGCCCGCCCCATCCGTACGTTCCTGTTGCGGGGTCCGTGGAGATGGGGGTGACATCCTTCGCGTTCATGGGCCTGCTGCGACCAGGTCAGTTCATGCTCTCCGGCGGTGCCGGCGACGAAGACGACGTCATGGCGTGCGGTCTGTCGCATACCCGCCCCGGCCCTCCTCCGGTACGGAACCCGATCCTCCACACCGTCCGGCGGTACGACGCCGCGGCCGGAGCCCGGGTGCCCCCTGTTCAGGCAGAGGATAGATCCGCGCGGGCCGCGTGCGTCAATGGTCGGAGAGTGTGGAAAGCGGCGGCGGACCGTCTTCTTGCCGCGTCCCACGGCTCCTTACCGCGTCCCGCCGTTCCTCATCACGTCCCGCCGACGATCGCGGCCAGATGGACACCGCCCCGCAGAACGAGACGCAGATCGTGCACCCCGGTCACCTCCGCCGGCATCGGTGCGCTGACCGTGCGCCAGTCGTACCGGCCGTCGGTGCCGGCGGGGACATGGAGGGCGGCGAGCAAGGTGCCGGCACCGGGGGCGCCGTCGGCGTAGATCTCGACGGTCGCGTCCTCCTCCGTCGCGCACGTCACCTCGGCCGTGATGACCCGCGGCCCGTCTGCCGGGCTGCCCAGGTCGACTGAGCGGTAGTGCAGTGCGCAGTGGATGTCACCGGTCGCCGGGGTGACCGCCTCCCCCTTCTCCCGGCTGGCGTCGACGAGCGTGCCGCCCTCGCACTCGTCGAAGTCGACGGCCTCCAGCCGGCCGCCGAGGAGAGTGCGGGCAGGGAGCGCCGGCCCCGTCACGGTGAGGGGCGCTGTCAGGGCGATGGCTTCGGCCGAGTGCCCGATCAGGATCTCGTACGGCCCCGGGTCCACGGCGAAGGCGCCGGTCGAGACGGACCAGTAAGCCAGGGCCGCGACCGGCAGGTCGAACTCCAGCCGCCGCCGTTCACCGGGGGTGAGGGAGACCTTGCGGAAGTCCGTCAGTCTGCGCCTGGGCGCGCGGTGGCGGGCGGCGAGCGCGCGGGTGTAGAGCTGCACGGTCTCGGTGCCCGTGCGCGTCCCGGTGTTGGTGAGCTCGACACTCACGACCAGGGTGTCGTCCTGCGCCGCTTCCCGGGCGGACAGCCGCAGGCCGGAGTAGGCGAAGCTGGTGTAGGACAGGCCGTGCCCGAAGGGGTACAGCGGTGCGGCCTCGTGGTACTGGTACGTCCAGCCGGCGCTGATGATGTCGTAGTCGAGGCGGCCGGGCAGCGGGTCGTCGCCGCGGTACCAGGTCTGCGGGAGCCGTCCGGAGGGTTCGGCCTCGCCGAGCAGGATCGCGGCGAGTGCCCGGCCCGTCTCCTGCCCACCGTGGGAGGTCCACACCACGGCGGGCAGGTGCTCGTCCGCCCAGTCGACGGCGTACGGGTAGCTGCTCATCATGACCAGTACCGACTCGGGACGCTCGGTGGCGACGGCGCACAGCAGGGCCTCCTGCGCGGGCGGCAGTGAGATGCCCGCACGGTCCTCGGTCTCGCGGCCGTTGATGTGTGGGTCGTTTCCGAGGACGACCACGGCGACGTCCGCCGAGGCGGCGGCCGCGACGGCTTCGGCGATTCCGTCCCTGACGACGGTTCGGGTCCAGCGTTCCGCCTGCTCGGGGGCTTGGGCAGAGAGGGTGACGCGGCCGGTGGCGGGGTCCACGGCGGCGTAGCGGCCGTTGCTGATGTTGCGCAGCAGTTCCGTGCCGTCCGGCTGGGGTTCCAGCCGGAAGGTCTCGTGGACGAACCAGCCGTTCGGCTGCGTCTGGTCGGCGGCGAGAGTGAGGTCGCCGTCCTTGAGGGTGACGTAGCGTTCCGTGCAGGCGTTGCGGAGGGTCAGCGCACCTTCACCCCAGTCGAACAGGTCGTGGCAGGCGCTGTCGCCCGCTTCCTGCTCGTCCGGGTGAGCACCGGCCACCATGGGCCCGCCGGGGTCGAGCGCCGGCACGCGCAGGAGGCCTCCGGTGGAGGCGGCGCGCAGCGTGATCCGGTCGACCCCCTCCGCGCGGACCGCTTCGACGCCGCGCTCCTTGAGGGCCGCCTCCAGGCCGGTGGCAATGGTGATCCGGTACGGCATGGTGCCGCTGTACCAGTCCTCGAAGAGGGCGTCCGCCAACGGACCGACGAGCGCGACGCGCCTGCCGGGGGCCGGTGACAGCGGCAGTGCGCCGTCGTTCTTCAGCAGCACCACCGACTCCGTGGCGGCGCGCAAGGCGAGCGCCCGGTGGGCGGGGCTGTCCACGACGTCGTCGCGGATGCCGGCGTAGGGGTCGAGGTCCGGATCGAACTCGCCGAGGCGGAAGCGTATCGACAGGTGGCGTCGCGCGGCGCGGTCGATGTCGTCCTCGGTGAGCAGCCCGCGGTCGACCGCCGTGCGGAGCCGGTCGAGGGTGACGCTGCCGTCCTCGTCCAGTTCGGTGATGCTGTCGACGCCGGCGCGTACCGCCGCCGCGTGGGAGGTGGGGTGGTCGTCGAAGTAGTGCTCCGATTCGGCGAGGTTGGTCACCGCTCCGGCGTCACTGCAGACGAACAGCTCGTGGCCGGTGGGCTCGGCCCAGCGCCGTACCTCGGTCTCGAGCAGTGGACTGACATGGCAGGGGCGGCCGTTGATGAGGTTGTAGGCCGGCATGACGCCGGTGGCGGCGCCGGACGCGATCGCCGGGCGGAAGGCGGCGAGGTCGTATTCGTGCAGCACCCTGGGCGGTACCACGGAGGAGGAGATGTCGCGCTCGTCCTCGTTGTTGTAGGCGAGGAAGTGCTTCAGGAGCGGTGCGGTGCGCAGATAGACCGGGTGGTCCCCGGCCAGCCCGCGGCAGAAGCTGACGGAGAGCCGGCCGGTGAGCAGCGGATCCTCCGCGTACCCCTCCTCGTTGCGGCCCCAGCGGGGGTCGCGCAGCAGGTTCACCACGGGGGCCCAGACCTGGAGGCTGTGCCGGTGGCCGTCGGCGACGGGGCGCTGGTGGAAGGCGCGGGCCTCGGTGCCGACGGCCGTGGCGACCTCGTGCAGCAGCTCCTCGTCCCAGGTCGCTCCCAGGCCTACCGCCTGCGGGAACACGGTGGCCGGTCCCAGCCAGGACACGCCGTGCAGGCCTTCGGTACCGGTCTTGAAGGGGGCCAGTCCGAGGCGCGGGACTCCTGATGAGTACTGGTAGAGCAGCTCGATGCGCTCGTCGAGCGTCAGCCGGGAGATCAGGTCGTCGACTCGCCGGGCGAGGGGTAGCGCGGGGTCACGGAACGGCAGGTCGGTGGTGGGCGGCTCGGGGGATGTGACGGCGGTACTCACCTGAGAAGTCCCTTGCAGGAGGTCGACGGAGAAGGCGCGGGAAGCGTTGGCGACTGCGGAGCCGGGCGGCGTACGGCTTTTGTCGATCGCACTGTCGCAGAAGGAGTCGAAGCGCTTCGACGTTGACATGACGCTGAGTCGTGTGTCAATCACAGGTCGCCCAGCCGTCGCGAGCCGTTCTTCCGGCGTCGGCGTTCCTTTTTGAGAGTTCACCTAGAAGGCCAGCTCACATGGGACAAAGCCGCATGGAGGGCGGTGCGTGCCCTCACACCCGACCGTGCCTGTTATCGAAAAGTGACCTTGACGGGCCGTTGTCGCCCCCGGAAACACGGCCTTAGTCTCACCGAAACGTCGAAGCGCATCGACTCGGTTGGCTGCCGCCCTCCGGACATGAGACCACCGGACGACGCAGCGTCTGCCCGCCCGCCGGTCGGATCGACGCAAACGAAGGGCCGCAACGACATGAGCAGTGAGATGAACCGCCGAGTCGTCCTGCGAACAGCCGCCGGCGTGGCGGGCGCCGCCTCCCTCTCACCGCTGCCCGCCGCCAACGAGGACTACCAGACCGTGTCCCGGGCGCTGGGCACCACGATCAACATGCAGCCCGCCGGCGGGAACACCTACGGCACGTCCGGCACCCTCGGCGCGCCGGACGAGGCCTACGGAATCTCCTACTGGAGCCGGCCGGCCGGACCGCGGCTTGTGCGCAGGCCCCGTACGGACCCGCACCCGAAAGGCAAGGACCCGTCATGACCCATGCCCCGCGCCTCTCCCGCCGAGGCCTGCTGGCCACCGGGGCGGCCACGGCCGCACTCCCCCTGCTCGCCCCCTCCGGTGCCTCCGCCGCACCCGTCACATCCGCCACATCCGCCCGCGTGGCCGGGAAGGTCCGGCACACGCCCTACACCTTCCGCAACGCCGAGATAGTCGGCGGCGGCTTCGTCACCGGCATCGTCTTCAACCAGCGTGAGCCCGGACTGGTGTACGCGCGCACCGACATCGGCGGCGCCTACCGCCTCGACACGGCGTCCCGGCGGTGGATCCCCCTCACCGACTGGATCGGCTGGGACGAGTACGGACACACCGGCATCATCAGCATCGCCACCGACGAGGTCGACCCCGACCGCGTCTACCTGGCGGCGGGCACCTACACCCTCCCCGAGTGGGACCCGAGCATGGCGGCGATCCTGCGCTCGACCGACCGCGGCCGCACCTGGAAGGCCACTCCCCTGCCGTTCCGGCTGGGCGGCAACATGCCCGGCCGGGGCATCGGCGAGCGGCTGGTGATCGACCCCAACCGCAACAGGATCCTCTACCTGGGAGTGCGCGGGGGCCACGGGCTGTGGCGCAGCACCGACCACGGCAAGACCTTTGCGAAGGTGGCCGACTTCCCCAACGTCGGCAACTTCGTCATCGACCCCACCGACCCCGACGGATACAACGGCGACAACCTGGGCGTGCTGCAAGTCGTCTTCGACAAGCGCACCGGCAGAGCGGGGAAGGCCACCCGGACCCTCTACGTCACCGTGGCCGACAAGGAGAACATCCTGTACCGGTCGACCGACGCGGGAGCGACCTGGGAACGCGTCCCCGGGCAGCCCACCGGCTTCATCCCGCACCACGCGGTCTTCGACCACGTCGGCGGCTACCTGTACCTGGCGACCAGCGACACCGCCGGCCCCTACGACGGCTCCAAGGGCGACGTCTGGAAGCTGGACACCGCTACCGGCACCTGGACCCGCATCAGCCCGGTCCCCTCCACCAGCGACGACAACCAGTACGGTTACAGCGGCCTGACCATCGACCGGCAGAACCCGGACACCCTGATGGTGTCCACCCAGGTCAAGTGGTCCCCCGACTGCCTCCTCTTCCGCTCCACCGACGGCGGCGCGAGCTGGACCCCCGCGTGGGAACTGGGCACGGATTCCGAGCGCACCCTGCGCTACGACATCGACATCTCCGTCGCCCCCTGGCTGACCTGGAACGCCTCGCCGTCGCTGCCCGAGATGACCCCCAAGCTGGGCTGGATGATGGAGTCCGTCCAGATCGACCCCTTCGACTCCGACCACTTCATGTACGGCACCGGAGCGACGATCTACGGCGCCGACAACCTGACGGACTGGGACAGCGGCGGCACGGTGCACATCTCCGTGCGGGCCCAGGGGCTGGAGGAAACCGCTGTCATGTGTGTGATCAGCCCGCCCGCCGGTCGCGCACACCTCTTCTCCGGCGTGGGCGATGTCGGCGGCTTTCGGCACACGGACTTCCGCAAGGCCCCGAAGATGTACGACAGCCCGACCTTCGGCGGGACCCCTGCCCTGGACTATGCGGAGCTGGCGCCTCACACCCTCGTGCGGGTCGGCCATCCCACCAGCGGCTGGACCCAGCACTTCGCCATCTCCACCGACAGCGGCGACACCTGGAAGCCGTCGGGCAGTGAGCCGTCCGGCGTCACCGGGCCCGGAGTCGAAGACCAGGCCGTCGCCATCAGCGCCGACGGCAAGCGGATCGTCTGGTCACCGGCCGGTGCGCCGGTCAGCTGGTCCGACGACCACGGAGCGACCTGGACGGCTTCGAAGGGGCTGCCGGCCGGGGTTTCGGTGCGCTCGGACCGGGTGAACCCGGCGAAGTTCTACGCCTACGACTCAGGTGTCTTCTACCTCAGCACGGACGCCGGAAAGAGTTTCACGGCCACGGCGGCAACCGGTCTGCCCACGGCCGGGAACGTCCGGTTCAAGCCGGTTCCCGGCCACGAGGGCGACATCTGGCTGGCCGGCGGCACCAACAAGCCCGCCACCCCCACACCGTACGGGCTGTGGCGGTCGACCGGCTCCGGAGCGTCGTTCACCAGGTTCGAGGCCGTGGACGAGGGCGACGTCGTCGGATTCGGCAAGGCCGCACCCGGCGCCCCGTACCCCGCCGTCTACACCAGCTCCAAGATCCACGGCGTGCGCGGCATCTTCCGGTCCGACGACGCGGGCCGGCGCTGGGTCCGCATCAACGACGACCGGCACCAGTACGCCTGGACCGGCAACACCATGACCGGAGACCCCCGGATCTACGGTCGCGTCTACTTCGGGACGAACGGACGCGGAGTCATCTACGGCGATCCGAAGTGAGGTTCGGCTCCCGGCCGCCCCGCTCCGCACCCGCCGTCCCGAAGGGGAGACCGACGTAGCCCTGCCGCCAGGGCAGGACGACCGACTTCTCCTCTCCTGTGTGATCCCCCCACTCAGCACACATTCCGGAGGGCTGATGAAATTCCGTACCGGCTGGGCCGCGCTTCTCGCGGCTCTGGCTCTCGTCTTCACCCTGCCGAACTCGGCAGTGGCAGCGTCACAGACGTACTGGTTCAAGCACTACGCGACCGGCGGCAACGCCTCGACGTGGTACGGCAACGACAACTCCTGGGGTGTGAACTCCTCGACCGGCACCGGCTTCGTCGCCATGGTCAACGGCAAGGACTGGGGCTGGTCGTCCCCGGTGACCACACTCCCCAAGAAGATCGGAGCCGTAAACCCCAACAACAACTCGTGGTTCAGCCAGTCGGCGTGGCCGAAGTCCGGCTCGCGCTACAACGCCACGTACGACATCTTCATCGACCCCTACCCCGAGCCGAACAACCGCAACTCCAAGACCGAGCTGATGATCTGGCTCAACTGGTCCAACACCCAGCCGCTGGCCGACCGCTACGACGGGAACGGCAACGCGATCCCGACCGTGACCAACGTCAGCCTGGGCGGCCGCAGCTGGGACATCTACGACTACAACTGGCCGAACGGCGACCACACCCTCAGCTTCCTGGACAGGAGCAGGTCCGGCTGGTGGTCCGGCAGCCTCACCCCGTTCTTCGACTACGGCAAGAACAAGGGCCTCTACACCAACGACCACTACCTCAACAGCGTCATGGCCGGCTGGGAGTTCGGGCCGGGCGACTACACGGCTCACTCCTGGGGCGCCGTGGGCTTCTGACGCCGCGCTGCCCTTGTGCATCACCGCGCCGCACACCACCGTGCTCGCCGTCGAGTTCGACGGCGAGCACGGCCTGTACCGAGACACCGGCCCACGGCCCGGCCATTGACCTGGAAAGGACACCATGGAGAACGAACAGCGGAGCTTCCGCTGGGGTCACGACGCCCTGCATCTCGAGTTCGTCCTCGGCGACGACGGCAGCGCCCGTCTGACGCATCTCGGACTGCCCGGCGAAGCGGGCGGGGACCCCGGTGCGTCCCTGCCGCTGGTGGAGGTGACGGCCGCAGGGCAGGGCCGCGGCTGGTCGGGCAGCCGTCTGATCGGGACCGCTCTCGGCGGGCGGCTGCGCCACCGGGCCCACCGCGCGGCCCGCGACGGCGACTGGCACACGCTGACCGTGTATCTCCACGACCCGGAAACCGGGTTGGCCGCGGAGGTGGTCTACCGGTCGCCTGACGGCATCGCCGTGCTCCGCAGCGAAGTGACCCTGCGCAACGAAGGGCGGACCACACTGCACCTGGAGTCGGTCAGCTCGCTCACGGTGGGCTGCCTCACTCCGCAGGATCCGGCGGCCGTCGACGCCGCGGACCTGCTGTGGGCGGAGAACGACTGGCTCGCCGAGTGCCGCTGGCAGCGGCAGCCGATGCGCCGGACCACACCCGGCGTCAGCGGACACGTGAAGTACGGGCACGGCAAGGCCGGCTTCGCCCTGAACGGCCAGGGCACCTGGTCCAGTTGCGGACACCTGCCCATGGGCGGCCTCACGGACCGGCGTACCGGCCGCAGTTGGGTGTGGCAGATCGAGCACAACGGCGGCGGCTGGCGCTGGGAGTGCCAAGAGCACGACCGGGCCGCCTACGTGGCACTGTTCGGGCCCACCGACGCCCACCACGGCTGGCGCCACCCCCTGGAACCCGGCGCCGCCTTCCGCACCGTACCCGCCGCCCTGTCCTTCAGCGCCGACGGCGGCCCCGACGCCGCGTTCGCCGCGCTGACCCGCTACCGACGCGCCCACCGCCGCCCGCACGCCGACCACCGGCGTCTGCCCGTCATCTTCAACGACTACATGAACTGCCTGATGGGCGACCCCACCACCGACAAGCTACTGCCGCTGATCGACGCGGCGGCCGAGGCCGGCGCTGAGTACTTCGTCATCGACGCGGGCTGGTACGACGGCGACAACGGCGGCTGGTGGACCACCGTCGGCGCCTGGGAACCGGCCGCCTCCCGCTTCCCCGGCGAGAAGGGGATCCACGAGGTGCTGGACCGCATCCGGGAGCGCGGCATGGTCCCCGGCCGGTGGCTGGAGCCGGAAGTCATCGGCGTGCACAGCCCCATGGCCAAGTCCCTGCCCGACGAGGCGTTCTTCCGCCGCGACGGCGTCCGCCTCACGGAGACCGGCCGGCACCACCTGGACCTGCGCCACCCCGCCGCCCGTGCCCACCTGGACCAGGTCGTGGACCGCCTGGTGGGCGAGTGGGGCGTCGGCTATCTCAAGCTCGACCACAACATCGACCCCGGCTCGGGCACCAGCGCCCACCCCGGCGAGGCCCCGGGCGCCGGTCTGCTCGGCCACAACCGGGCGCACCTCGACTGGCTCGACGGCATCCTGGACCGCCATCCGCAGCTGGTGGTGGAGAACTGCGCCTCGGGTGGCATGCGCTGGGACCACGCCCTGCTGTCGCGGCTGCAACTGCAGTCCACCAGCGACCAGCAGAACCTGCAGCTCTACGCGCCCATCGCGGCTTCCGCGCCCACCGCCGTCACCCCCGAGCAGGGCGCCGTGTGGGCCTATCCGCAGCCGGAGGACTCCCTCGACGAGGTCGCCTTCACCATGGTGAGCGCCCTCCTCGGCCGCATCCACCTCTCCGGCCACTTGCCCGAACTGGGGCCCGAGGCCCGCGCCCTGGTCCACGAGGCGGTCGCCGCATACAAGACCATCCGCGCCGACCTGGCGGAGGCCGTGCCGTCCTGGCCGCTCGGCCTTCCCGGCTGGGACGACCCCTGGATCGCCCTGGCCCTGCACACCCCCGCCACCACCTACCTCACTGTCTGGCGCCGCCCAGGCGGTGCGGCCACCACCACCCTTCGGCTGCCCGAACAGGCGGGCGGCGCGGCCCGTGCCGAGGTGCTGTACCCCGCCGCGGGTCAGACCGTTGCCGTCTGGAACCGGGACACCGCCGACCTCACCGTGACCCTGCCCACCGCGCCCTCCGCGGCGCTGCTCCGCATCTCCCGCACGGAGCCGGACGCTCGCTGAGTGCCGCCCCCGCTGCCCACCCGACGAAAGGACGACCAAGGGTGCCCGCCCAGAACCAGCCCGCCCGCGCCACCAACCCCGTGCTCCCCGGGTTCCACCCCGATCCGAGCATCTGCCGGGTCAGGGACGACTACTACCTCGCCTGCTCCAGCTTCGAGTACTTCCCCGGCGTACCCCTCTTCCACAGCCGCGACCTCGTGCACTGGCGGCAGATCGGCAACGCCCTGGACCGGCCGGAGCAGTTGCGTCTGCCGGCCTCCATGCCGTCCTCGGGCGGCATCTACGCCCCCACCCTGCGCCACCACGACGGCCGCTTCTGGCTGATCGTCACCAACTGCAGCGAGGGCGGCGGCAACCTGATCGTCACCGCCACCGACCCGGCCGGACCATGGTCGGATCCGATCCGGGCGCCGGGCGTACCGGGCATCGATCCCGACCTGGCCTGGGACAAGGACGGCACCTGCTGGTGCACCGTCGCCGGGGTCGCACAGGTCCGCCTCGACCCGTCCACCGGGCAGACGTACGGCACACCGCAGGGGCTCTGGTCCGGCGGCCCCGGCGCCAAGGCCCCGGAGGCACCGCACCTCTACCGGATCGGCGACTACTGGTACCTGCTCATCGCCGAGGGCGGCACCGAACGCGGCCACGGCGTGTCCATCGCCCGCGGCCCAGCGCCGACCGGCCCCTTCGAGCCGTGCCCGGCCAACCCCGTTCTCACCCACCGCGGCACCGACCACCCCATCCAGAACACCGGCCACGCCGACCTGGTCCAGGGCCCCGACGGCTCGTGGTGGATGGTCTTCCTCGGCGTACGGCCGCGCGGCGGCACCCCCGGCTGGCACGTGCTCGGCCGCGAGACCTTCCTGGCACCCGTGACCTGGGAGGACGACTGGCCCGTCGTCGGCGAGGTCGGCACGGACCTCTCCACGCTCCCGTGGCCGCTCTCCCCCGTCCCCGTCGAGGAAGGGCGCGACGACTTCGAGCTCAGCGAACTCGGGCCGGCCTGGATCTCCGTGCGGGACCGCCCCGCCGAGCTGTGCACCACCAAACAGCGCCCCGGATGGCTGACGCTCCACGCCCGGGGTGCCTCCCTGGACGAGCCCGACGTCGTCTTCACCGGCCGCCGCCAGCAGCACCTCACCTGCCGGGCCCGCACCCTGATCGACCCGGCAGCGGGTCGCGGCGGCCTCGCCGTCCGACTCGACGAGCGGCACCACTACGCGATCGAGGCGTCCGGGACGGAGGTACGGGTGATCGCGCGCGTCGGCTCCCTGCGCACGGTCGTGGCCCAACAAGCCGTACCCGCAGGGCCACTGGTCCTCGCCCTCACCATCTCGGACCCACCGCCTCCGCACGGACCGCGCACCGGACCCGACATCGTCTCCCTCGGCATCGAGCAACCCGACGGCACGTTCACCGAACTCGCGGCCCTCGACGGCCGTTACCTGTCGACCGAGGTCGCCGGCGGCTTCACCGGCCGCGTCATCGGCATGTACGCGGCTGCAGGCACCGTCCACTTCGACTGGTTCGACTACGAGCCCCTCGAAGGCTGAACCGACCGAAGGGCACGACCAACCGAAAGGGCCCACACATGCGGGACCTACGGCAACCCGCGCACCACCGCAGCCGCGGCACCAGCCGCCTGGCCCCCCTGTTCCCGGTCCTCGCCGTCATGCTGGGACTGGCCGGCGGCACCTCGACCGCCGCGACCGACCACGCGGCGGAGCCGACACGGTCCACCGTCAGAGTTCCGGCCCGCGCCATGGACGCCGTCGCCGCGATGCAGCCCAGCTGGAACCTGGGCAACACCCTGGACGCCATTCCCCACGAGGAGAACTGGGGCAACCCGAAGGTCACCCGGGACCTGTTCACCACCATCCGCGGGGAGGGTATCCGCAGCGTCCGGATCCCGGTGACCTGGTCCGACCACCAGTCCGCCACCGCCCCCTAAGCCGTCGACGCCGCGTACATGAGCCGCGTCAAGGAGGTCGTCGACTGGGCGCTCGACCCATCCCCACCCAGTACAGGGGTGACGGGGCGGCAACCATGGAGGCCAGGTACGGCGACGGCAGCAACGCCGGCCAGACCGACTGGACTCCGTACCAGGAGTTCAACAAGTCCTTCAAGCCTGACTACCCGAACGACACGATCGTCCTGACCCCCGAATTCCTGGACGCGCTGCGCGACGGCGAACTGGTGACACTGACCTTCCACTTCTACAGCGGCGAAAAGCTCATGTATCACGTCAAGGAGTCCGGAGACTCGGCCACCGGCACTCGTGTCACACCCGCCTCCTGACCGACCGCCCCGCCCTCACCCTGGTTGCCCGTCCCCGGCAACCAGGGCAGGTGAAGCGGGCCCCATCGCGGCACTCCCGTGCAACTCGCCCGCATATCCAGCGCGCCGAGCGGCATCTCCCCCGGCGGCCGCCGGACGTTCGGATTCCAGGGCACCCGCAGCGGCGCCTTCGCCGCGCCGGGCGGGTTGGCCGAGCAGCTGGCGACTCTCCCGGATCCGCTGTCTCCGGCCGAACCACCTGGTCACTTGGGTGCGCTTCCCGTGGCGGTGCAGGCAGTGCCGTTGAGGGTGTAGGAGCTCGGGGGCGCCAAATTGCCGTTGTGGGCTGCCTGGAATCCGATGTCGACCGAAGCGCCGGGAGCGATGGTGGCGTTGTGTGAAGCGTTCCTGGCCGTCACCCGGCCGGAGGCGGGAGAATAGTCCGCGTTCCAGCCGGAGGTGACGGTCTGACCGTCGGGCAGGGTGAAGACAAGGGACCAGCCGTCGATCGCGGTGGTGCCGGTGTTGGCGATGGTCGACGTCAGGCCCGTGTTCCAGGCACTGACGGCGCTGGTGACCCGACAGGTCGCCGTCTCCGGCGGTGGGTTGGAGGTCTGGAACTGCGTGAAGAACTTCCAGACCTCTTGCGGCACCCAGGTCCGGGAACCGCTGTCACCCGGGGGCCCCGTCCTGCGGAGCGGCGATGTGTCCTTCGTCGAACGCGGCCCAGGCGACCGGATATCCGGCCGAGCACCCCGAGTAGGTGGTGACCCGGTGCGTCAGGCTGCCCTGCGCCGGCTCCGGCGGGTTCTGAGGGGTGCAGCCGTTGGTCCTGACGAACCTGTCCCGCATCGCCCGTCCGCCGGAGATACCGAGGACGCTGTCCTGAGGCCGTGCACTCCGAGGTAGGCGATCGGCTGGGTGCCGCCGCCGCATCCGCTGAGCTGCCCGCCGCCCAGGACCGCGACCGCGCGGAAGACCGTCGCCCGGGAACACGCGAGCGCGTACGAAATCGGGTCCGAAATTTCGCATGTCATTCGGAAACTTCCAGTGCCAGGGATGGTAGAGGTGCTTCAGAACATGTCAACACCACGCGCATTCCTCTCGTATGTGCCATTGACCTGCAGCGACCCCTTCTGCCGGGCACCGAATGTTTCGACGCTTCAACCGAATAATGCGAGAGGTATTGACGGCGCTCAAGGGCTCCCTATCATCCTGGATGCCCGGAGAATCGATCTGCGTTCGAAATACCGAACCAGGAGCAGTCGCTCCACGCGGGCGAAGCAAGGCACTTCCAGGTAGCGCCACCACGCAACGGCCGAGCCACACAGGGAGAACGCCACCATGGATCTGTCATGCCCTAATCAAGCGTTGTCCCGTCGCCGCGCCCTGACGGCCGCCACCGGCCTGGCCGCCGGTGCCCTGCTTCCTCCGGCCGCGGTCCCCGGAATCGCTTCCGCCGCTGCCCAGAGGGCGGACCTCGCGACCGCGGCGGCCTACACGAACCCGGTGATCTGGCAGGACTTCGCGGACATCGACGTCATCCGCGTCGGTGACACCTTCTATGCCTCGGCCTCGACGATGCACTACTCGCCGGGCGCGCCCGTCCTTCGCTCGTACGACTTGGTGAACTGGGAGGTCGCCGGTCACTCGGTGCCCGTTCTGGACTTCGGCGCCAAGTACGACCTGAACGGCGCCCGTGGCTACGTCAGAGGGATCTGGGCGTCGTCACTGGCCTACCGGCCGAGCAACCGGACCTTCTACTGGCTCGGCCAGATCGACTTCGCCCGGACGTACGTCTACACCGCCACCGCCGCCGAGGGGCCATGGAACAGGCTGACGACGATCAGCACGCCGTACTACGACGCGGGACTGCTCGTCGACAGTGACGACACCCTCTACGTGGCGTACGGCAACACGACCATCAGCGTGGCCCAGCTCTCGCCCGACGGCCGCACCCAGGTCCGCACCCAGCAGGTGTTCACGACACCGTCGAGCGTCGGCACCCTCGAAGGCTCCCGCTTCTACAAGATCAACGGGCAGTACTACATCTTCCTGACCCGCCCCGCGAACGGCCAGTACATCCTGAAGTCCTCGCGCGGCCCCTTCGGCCCGTACACGATGCGGCAGGTCCTCCTCGACCTGCGCGGACCGATCCCCGGCGGTGGTGTCCCGCACCAGGGCGGGCTGGTACAGACGCAGAACGGCGCCTGGTACTACATGGCCTTCGTCGACGCCTACCCCGGTGGCCGGATGCCCGCCCTGGCGCCCGTGACGTGGACCTCGGACGGCTGGCCGGTCGTGCAGCTCGTCGACGGCTCATGGGGCACCTCGTATCCCAGCCCGGCCGTGCCCCCTCCGCCTCGCCCGGTGACCCCCATGACCGGCGTCGACACCTTCGACGGCTCGACCCTGAAGCCGCGATGGGAGTGGAACCACAACCCGGACAACACCAAGTGGTCGGTCGGCAACGGGTTGACCCTGCGCACAGCGACCGTCACCAACGACCTCTACTGGGCCCGCAACACTCTGACGCACCGCATCCAGGGCCCCGTCTCCACCGCCACGGTCCAGCTCGACCACTCCGCGATGCGCGACGGCGACCGGGCCGGACTGGCGCTGCTGCGTGACTCCTCCGCCTGGATCGGCATCAGCCGTGACGGCGGCGCGGCGCAGGTGGTGATGGTCAACGGGCTGACCATGGACGGCAGTTGGAACACGACCGGCATCGGCACGGAGGTCGCGGGCGCGGCCGTGTCGGGCAGCCGTGTCTGGTTGCGCGCGAGCGCGGACATCCGCCCCGGCACGGCTCGCCACGCCACCTTCTCCTACAGCACGGACGGCGCCACCTTCACCCGCCTCGGCCCCGCCTTTCCCCTGGGCAACGACTGGCGGTTCTTCATGGGCTACCGATTCGCCCTCTTCAACCACGCCACGCAGGCACTCGGCGGCGCGGTCCGCGTCACGCGGTTCGAGCTGTCCACGCCCTGAAGTGGCCCACCGACCGCACCACGCAACCCCCCACCACCCCACGAGGAGAACCATGAACCCACTGAAACGGCTCGGCTGTCGCCGAGCCTCGGTCCTCACACTGCTGGCCGCGACCGTCCTGGCCACCCCCGGGACCGCGACCGGCGCGCCCGACGCCGTGAAGGCCTCCACCCTGGGCGCCCAGGCGGCCCAGTCCGGACGGTACTTCGGGACCGCCGTGGCCACCGGAAGGCTCGGCGACGGCACGTACACCGGCATCCTGGACCGTGAGTTCAACTCGGTCACGGCCGAGAACGAGATGAAGTGGGACACGACCGAGCCGTCCCGCGGCTCGTTCAACTTCGGCCCCGCCGACCAGATCGCGAACCGTGCGCAGGCCCGCGGTCAGCGCCTGCGTGGCCACACCCTGGTCTGGCACTCCCAACTTCCCGGCTGGGTCAGCTCGATCAGGGACGCGAATGTACTGCGCGGCGTGATGAACAACCACATCACCACCGTGATGAACCGCTACAAGGGCCGGATCCACTCCTGGGACGTGGTCAACGAGGCCTTCGCCGACGGGCCCAGCGGTCAGCTCCGCAGCTCGGTCTTCCGGGACGTGCTGGGCAACGGCTTCATCGAGCAGGCGTTCCGCACGGCAAGGGCGGCCGATCCGGCGGCCAAGCTCTGCTACAACGACTACAACATCGAGAACTGGAGCGACGCCAAGACCCAGGGCGTCTACCGCTTGGTCCGCGACTTCAAGGCGCGCGGCGTTCCCATCGACTGCGTCGGCCTCCAGGCCCACTTCGGCGCCGGCGGCCCGCCCGCCAGTTTCCAGACCACGCTGTCGAACTTCGCCGCCCTCGGCGTGGATGTCCAGATCACCGAACTGGACATAGCACAGGCGTCGCCGGCCGCGTACGCGAACACGGTCAGGGCCTGTATGAACGTCGCGCGCTGCACCGGCATCACAGTCTGGGGGATCCGCGACAGCGACTCCTGGCGGGCGACGGAGAACCCGCTGCTGTTCGACCGGGGCGGCAACAAGAAGCCCGCGTACAACGCGGTGCTGACGACGCTGGGCGGTACGCCCACCGCTACCCGCAGCACGCCTGCCGCCACCCGCAGCATCACCGCCGGCACGTCTGCCACCCCGCGCGGTGCCATCAACGCCGCTGCTCTGCCCAGCCGCTACTCGTGGAGCTCCAGCGGCCCGCTGATCGCGCCGAAGCCGGACTCGACGCACAACGTCGCCGGGATCAAGGACCCGACGGTCGTCCAGTACAACGGCAAGTACCACGTGTTCGCGAGCGTAGCCAGTTCCTCCGGATACAACCTGGTGTACCTGAACTTCAGCGACTGGTCCCAGGCCGGCTCGGCCACGCACCACTACCTGGACCGCAGCGCCATCGGCCGCGGATACCGGGCCGCACCGCAGGTCTTCTACTACGCGCCGCAACGCCTGTGGTACCTCGTGTACCAGACCGGCAACGCCTCGTACTCCACCAACCCCGACATCAGCAACCCGAACGGGTGGAGCGCGCCGCGCCACTTCTACTCGTCGATGCCCGACATCATCAAGCAGAACATCGGCAACGGCCACTGGGTCGACATGTGGGTGATCTGCGACAGCGCCAACTGCTACCTGTTCTCCTCCGACGACAACGGACACCTGTACCGCTCGCAGACGACCGTCGGCCAGTTTCCGAACGGGTTCAGCAACACCGTCATCGCGGCCCAGGACTCCAAATACGCCTTGTTCGAAGCGAGCAACGTCTACAAAGTGCAGGGCAGTAGCCAGTACCTGCTGCTCGTCGAGGCCATCGGATCGGACGGCCGACGCTACTTCCGCTCCTGGACCTCAGGCAGCCTCGCCGGCTCCTGGACTCCCCTGGCCGCGTCCGAGAGCAACCCGTTCGCTCGGGCCAACAACGTCACCTTCCCCTCGGGCGCCTGGACCCGGGACATCAGTCATGGCGAGATGATCCGTGCCGGCCACGACCAGACACTGACCATTCCCGCCTGCCGGCTCCAGTACGTCTACCAGGGCATGAACCCCAACGCGGGCGGTGACTACAACCTCCTCCCGTGGCGGCTCGGCCTCCTGACCCAGACCAACTCGACCTGCTGACCGACTGTGCGATGGGGAGCGCTTCCGGTGGGAGCGCTCCCCATCCTCACCGCCAACCTTCGGACGCACCCCTGCCGGAAAGCCGAGGTACCCGTCATGCGCCGCAAACTCCTCGCCCTGGTGGCAGCGCTCTCCTCGCTGCCGCTGACGCTCGCCGCCGCGCCGTCCGCCCACGCGGCCGACCCGACGACCATGACCAACGGGTTCTACGTGGACCCCGACTCCAGCGCGAAGCGATGGGTCGCCGCCAACCCTGGTGACGGCCGGGCACAAGCGATCAACGCCTCCATCGCCAACACACCGACGGCCCGCTGGTTCGGCTCCTGGAGCGGCACCATCGGCACCGCCACCGGCGCGTACGTGGGCGCCGCGGACGCCCGGGACAAGCTGCCCGTCCTCGTCGCCTACAACATCTACAACCGCGACTACTGCGGCGGGCACTCCGCGGGAGGAGCCTCCTCGCCGTCCGCCTACGCGAACTGGATCGCCCAGTTCGCGGGCGGGATCGCAGGCCGCCCGGCCGTCGTCGTCCTCGAACCGGACTCCCTCGGAGACTACGGCTGCATGACCCAGGCGCAGATCGACGAACGCGAGAGCATGCTGACCGGAGCGCTCGCCGAGTTCAACCGTCAGGCTCCCAACACCTGGGTCTACCTCGACGCAGGCAACCCGGCCTGGGCGAGCGCGGCGGTTATGGCCCAGCGCCTTCACGAAGCCGGCCTCCGGCAGGCCCACGGTTTCTCGCTCAACGTCTCCAACTACCTGACCACGGCCGAGAACACCGCGTACGGCAACGCCGTCAACAGGGAACTCGGCGCCCGGTACGGCTACATCAAGCCGTTCGTCGTGGACACCAGCCGCAACGGCAACGGCTCCAACGGCCAGTGGTGCAACCCTTCAGGCCGCCGTATCGGCACCCCCAGCCAGCTGGGCGGAGGCGCCGAGATGCTCCTGTGGATCAAGGTTCCGGGCGAGTCCGACGGCAACTGCGGCGCGGGAGCCGGCTCCTCGGCCGGCCAGTTCCTCCCGGAGGTCGCCTACAAGATGATCTACGGCTACTGATCCGGGGCCGCTCGGGTGCGGTTCCGGCACCGGATCAGGGGCGAGAGCCTTCCTCCAGCCGGCTGATCAGAAGGAGGCGGCGTGGGCCAAGAGGAGCACACCGCCAACTCCCGGAACAGCGTCACCCAGACGCCGATCAGCGCCTACCGCGCCACGAGGTGATCTGAAAAAGTTCCCGGCTCGCGGCAACCTGTGCGGAACCTGTGACGACAAGGAAGCGGATCCGGCCAGTTCCGGGGCCGGGATCCTGCTTTCCACTGTTGAACAGTATGCAAGGAGAACGCCTCCCCATGAACAACCCCACGCACGACCGGCGCCGCGGGCGTCATCGCCGTCGCTGGACTGCCACCGGTCTGCTGCTCGGCGTGCCCGCCGTCCTCGTGCCGTATCTCCTGTACGCGCAGGAGGACTCGCAGGCCGCGACGGTCGACGGCACTGCCTACTACCGGCTGGTTTCCGTGCGCAGTGGCAAGGTGTTGGACGTCAACGGCTTCTCCACCGCCGACGGCACCCGTATCCAGCAGTGGACCGACCAGCACACCGCCAACCAGCAGTGGAGGCTGAAGCCCGCCGGGGACGGCTACTACGAGCTGGTGAACCGCAACAGCGGCAAAGTGCTGGGCATAGCGGGCAGTTCGACTGCCCAGGGGGCCGCCGCAGAGCAGCAGACCGACACCTCCTCCACCTCCCAGGAGTGGAAGATCAGCGAGGTGAGCGGTTCCGACGCCGTCACCTTCACCTCCCGCAGGAGCGGCCAGGTCCTGGATGTCTCCGGAGGCTCCACGGCCCAGGGTGCGGCGCTCATCCAGTATCCGAGCCGGGGCAGCACCAACCAGCAGTGGAAGCTGGTGAAGATGGCCCAGACCCCGGCGGCCGGGACCGGCGGGGCGCAGACCGCGGCCGCGTCCGGACCGTACAGGTGGAAGAACGCCCAGGTGGTGGGCGGCGGTTATGTCACCGGGCTGGTGTTCAACCCGCGGGAGAAGGGTCTGCTGTATGCGCGTACCGACATGGGCGGCGCCTACCGCTGGGACACCGCGGCCGAGCAGTGGATCCCGCTGACCGACTGGATCGGCGAGAAGGACTGGAACCTGCTGGGCATCGATGCGGTGGCCACCGACCCCGTCGACCCCAAGCGGCTCTACCTCTCGGCGGGCACCTACACCAACGACTGGGCGGGCAACGGCGCGATCCTGCGCTCCACCGACCGGGGCCGCACCTTCCAGCGCACCGATCTGCCGTTCAAGGTGGGCGGCAACGAGGACGGCCGCGGGGCGGGCGAACGGCTCGCGATCAACCCGGCCGACAGCGGCACTCTGCTGCTGGGCACCCGCAAGAACGGCCTGTGGCGCAGCACCGACCACGGCGTGACATGGCGTCAGGTCTCCTCGTTCCCCGTCAAGGACGGGGCGAGCAGCGGCGCGGGCATCTCCTTCGTGACGTACGGCCCGGCCGGCAGCAAGACGATCTACGTCGGCGTCGCCGACAGGTCCACCTCCCTGTACCGCTCCACCGACGGCGGCAGTACCTGGCAGGCCGTCTCCGGGCAGCCCACCGGCCAGCTGCCGCAGCACGGCGTGCTCTCCGGTGACGGATCGCTGTACCTGACATACACCAACAACCTCGGACCCAACGGAGTGACGGCCGGTTCGGTGTGGAAGTACACGCCGGCCGGCGGGGCCTGGAAGAACGTCTCCCCGTCCCAGGGTTCCTACGGGTTCTCCGGTCTGGCCGTCGACCCGCGCAAGCCCTCCACGGTGATGGTCACCACCCTCGGCCGCTGGTGGCCCGAGGACGAGATCTACCGGACCACCGACGGCGGCACCACCTGGAAGGCACTGGCCGACAAGTCGGTGCGCAGCGCCTCCGCCGCCCCTTACGTCGGCACCCACACCGGGCACTGGATGACCGCCCTGGCCATCGATCCCTTCAACTCCGATCACGTGCTGTACGGCACCGGCAACGGCATCCTGCGCAGCAAGGACGCGGGCGCCTCGGACAGCGGCGGCACCAGCCACTGGACCATGGGCGCCCGAGGGCTGGAAGAGACCGCGCTGATCGACGCGATTGCCCCGCCCGGCGGCGCCACCGTCATCACCGCCATGGGCGACCAGGGCGGCTTCCGGCACGACAACCTGACCAAGGTGCCCTCCGGGCGGCTGAAGAACCCGATGATGACCAACAGCACCGACATCGACTTCGCCCAGTCCAAGCCCCCACTGATGGTCCGCGTCGGCCGGGGCGGCGCGCAGGACGGCGCCTACTCCACCGACGGCGGCCGCAGCTGGAACGGCTTCAAGGCAGAGCCGGTGGCCGCTGCCCAGGACGGTCACATCGCGCTCGCGGCGGACGGCTCCACCATCGTCTGGACCCAGGCCGGTCAGACCCCGTACCGCTCGACCGACAACGGGGCGAGCTGGTCGAGGGTCGGCGGCCTGGGCGCCGACGCCGTGGTCGTCGCCGACCGCTCCTCGGCCGGCACCTTCTACTCCCTGTCCGGCGGCACCCTCTACGCCAGCACCGACGGCGGCGCGACCTTCACCGCCCGCGCCGGCAACCTGCCCTCCGGCCAGCTCACCGCCGTCCCCAGCATCGCCGGAGACCTGTGGATCGCCGGCGGCGGCAAGGGGCTGCTGCACTCCACCGACGGCGGCCGCACCTTCACCACGCTCAGCACGGTGAAGTCCGCCTCCGCCCTCGGCTTCGGCAAGGCCAAGCCGGGCACCGGCTACCAGGCCCTGTACCTGATCGGCACCGTCAAGAACGTCACCGGAGTCTTCCGCTCCACCGACAAGGGCGCCACCTGGCTCCGCGTCAACGACAAGGCCCACCAGTGGGGCGCCATCGGCGGCACCGGCGTCATCACCGGCGACCCCGACACCTACGGCCGCGTCTACGTCGGCACCAACGGACGCGGCCTCCAGTACGGCGACCCGTCCTGACCCACACACCCGAACGGGGCCGCAGCCACAACGGCCCGCGGCCCCGCCAAGGCTGAGGGACCTGGCGGTGACACATCCGCAGGCTCGGAAGAGCCGCCGCTCCCCGTAAACCCCCAGGCCAGGAACCCGCCCCTGAGCGACGAGAACCGCGCCGGCCTGGGCGATCCTGCGAGCATGGAGGCGTCGGGGCCTGGGAGTACGCAAGCCGCCCACACCACTGGAACGCCGATCTCGTACGACGGGTCGGCGAGGCCGTCTCCCCGGAGACCCGGCGCGATGCCGAGGGCCCGAAGCTCGCCTCGGCCATCCAGTCCCCGTCGCTGGGGCACCCCCGAACGCACCCGTCGGAGCGCCGTGGAGCAGGGGCCGATCTAGGCTGGAAACAGCCGCTGGAAACCAGCCCTGACGGTCACCGCTGTCCGGACGGAGGCATGGCGCGTGGAGATGGCCGGCAAGCAGGATGCCCCCACTGCCGTGGCCGTGGTGGACCCGGACGGCATGATGAGCGGCTGGAGCGAGGGGGGCCTGCTGCTGGGTTGGACGGCGAAGGACATTGTCGGCCGCCCCGTGACCGACCTGCTGGTCGATCCCCCGCCACCCGGCTTCCCCGAGGGCTACGGCGCCGGCCCCGATCCCACGGGCTTCATCCTCCTGCGCCACCGGGACGGTTCCACGGTGGAGGCCATGGTGACGGCTCACCCGCTGTCCGGCCCCGATGGGCGGGCGCTGGGCCATGTGGTGACCGTCCAGCGCTGGGGACGCCGCCCGGTGATCGCCGACCGGGCCTTCGAGCAGAGCCCCTTCGCTCTGGGCGTCTACGACCCTGAGCTGCGGTTCCTGTGGATCAACGCCTCCTCGGCCCGGGTGATCGCGCACTCCGAGAAGCAAGTGCTCGGCAAGAAGTACCGCGAGGTGCTTCCCGAATTCGACCGCACACTGTTTCCCGAAAGGGACGACAAGCCCTACACCGACGCGCTCGCCCAAGTGGCGAGGACGGGCGAGCCCACGCGTCTGATCACCGTCTTCCGCCCGCGCGGCAGCGATTACGCCAACGCCTGGGCCACCAGCATCTGGCCCGTCCGGGATGCCGAGGGCAGGGTCCGCGCGATCGCCAACTGGGGATTCGACATGAGCGCCGAGTACTGGGCTCGGCAACGCCTGCTCATCCTCAACAGGGCCAGCGGCGGCATCGGCCGCGCCCTCGACGTGATCGGCACCGCCCAGGAACTGGCCGGCACCCCGGTGCCGGGATTCACCGACCTCGTCACCGTGGATCTCTTCGACGAGGTGCTGCGCGGAGAGGAGCCGCCCTCCGTGTCCGCGCTCGCCCCCGGCGAGACCATCGCGCTCAGCCGTGCCGCCCGGCACAGCGCGAAGGAGGGCACCGACCCGGCTCCCGGGCCCACGACACCGGTCAGTCACGCTCCCGGTTCCGTCGCCGCCCGCTGCATGGTCACCGGCAGGTCCACGGTCGAGCTCGCCGCTGAGCCCGGCCAGGGCGGCGAGTGGGCCTTCGGACCCGGGCTCGCCGCCGACCCGGCCCACTGGCCGCCGGGCAACCCGGTGATCGACGAGTCCCTTGCCGCGGACGGGCTGACCGGCCGGATCACCGTGCCGCTCCGGGCGCGCGGCGCGCTGCTCGGGGTCGTCACCTTCTCCCGCCTCGACCGGCCCGAGGCCTTCACCGCCGACGACCTGATCCTCGCCGAAGAGCTCACCGCCAAGGCAGCCGTCGCCATCGACAACGCCCGCCGGTACTCGCGCGAGCGCTCGACCGCGCTGACCCTGCAACGCAGCCTGCTACCGCAGGGACTGCCGAACCAGGACGCGGTCGAGGTGGCATCCCGCTACCTGCCCGGCGGGACCGGCGCCGAAGTGGGTGGTGACTGGTTCGACGTCATTCCGCTGTCCGGCGCCCGGGTCGCCCTGGTCGTCGGCGATGTCGTCGGCCACGGCCTGCACGCCTCGGCCAGCATGGGCCGGCTGCGTACGGCGGTCCGCACCCTCGCCGACGTCGACCTTCCGCCGGACGAGCTGCTGACCCACCTGGACGACCTGGTCCTCCATCTCGCCGGCGACCTCCAGCCCGCCGGCGACTTCCAGCAGACCGGCGAGTCCGGGGCCACCTGCCTGTACACCGTCTACGACCCTGTCTCCCGCCGCTTCACGCTGGCGAGCGCCGGCCATCCCCTGCCGCTGATCATCTCCCCGGACGGCACCAGGACCCCGGTACCCGCCCACCCGGGACCGCCGCTCGGCATCGGTGGGCTGCCGTTCGAGGCCACCGAGCTCGAGCTGCCCGAGGGCAGCCTGCTCGCCCTCTACACCGACGGACTGCTGGAAAGCCGCGAGCGCGACGTCGATGAAGGGATCGCCGAACTGCAGCGGGTCCTGAACCACACAGCCCCCTCGCTGGAGGCCCTGTGCGACACGGTGATCGACGCCATGCTCCCCGATCGCCGCACCGACGACGCAGCCCTGCTGCTCGCCCGCACGCACGCGCTGGATCCCCACCACGTCGCCGACTGGGACGTCGAGCCCGACCACGCGCAGGTGCCGCGCGCCAGGAAGTTCGCCCTCGACCAGGTGGGCGCCTGGGGCCTTGAGGAGGCGTCGTTCGTCACCGAACTGGTCGTCAGCGAGCTGGTCACCAACGCCATCAGATACGGCGAGCCGCCGATCAGGCTGCGGCTGATTCGCGACACCTCCCTGATCTGCGAGGTCTCCGACGCCAGCAACACCGCTCCGCACCTGCGCCGGGCCCGCGCCTTCGACGAGGGCGGCCGGGGCCTGCTGCTCGTCGCCCAGCTCACCCAGGGATGGGGCACCCGGCACACCACCAACGGCAAGACCATCTGGTGCGCGCAGACACTCCCTGAGACTGGGCCGCGCTGAGATCCGAGTCGGATGCTCCTGGTGGGGTGCTCCTGGCCGGTCGGTGCAGTCACCAACCTGTCGGCAGACCGTCGAGGAACGAGGTAAGCCGGTCGGCGATGAGTCGGTCGTCGCGGGCCGAGTAGTGCCAGTCGCAGCCGAGGAAGTCCAGGCCCGAGTCGTCGAGGAACCAGTAGCGGACCCGGTTGTCGCCTGCCTCGTTGCGCGCCTTCACCACCTGCTGGACATGTCCGGCGTACTGGCCGGCGCCCACCGCCACGATGGTCGTGTCGGCCCCGTAGCGCGTCCGCAGCTTCTGGATGAAGTCGCCGTAGGCGGTGCGGTAACCGGCCGCGAGGCTGTCGGACGTCCACGGCTCACCGGGGTTGATGGCGGTCGAGAAGTCGTTGGTGCCGAGGTTGACCACGACGACCTGGGGACGCCAGGTGCCCGGGTTCTGCCAGACGTCGCCGGACACGTTCAGCAGGGCACGGTCGTAGAAGGTCCGGTACGTGACGTCCGGCGAGCCTCCGTTGTAGTTGCGCACCATGCCGAGGCCCGAGTAGCCGTTGATCTGGTAGTCGGCGTTCAGTCGCCGGGCGGTGAGGGCGCCGTAGCTCACGTCGGTGTTGGTGGTCCGCTTGACCTGGTCCCCGGGGCAGGTGCGGGAGGTCGAGAGGTTGCCGTAGCCCACCGTGAGGGAGTCCCCGATGAACTCGATCTGACGGCTGCGGGCGGCCGGTTTGCTCAGTACGGCACCACCGGGCGCGGCGACGAAGCCTCCGAACGTGCTGGTGTCCCACGGGGTGTCGTTGCGCTTGACGAGCCGGACGGTGTGCGTGCTGTTGGACAGGCCGTTGATCCAATGCGTGGTGCCGCCGGGCGTGACGAGCGTGGCAACGGTGGATCCATCGATCTGGACGTCGTAGTCGGCAGCCGGGTCGTTGAGCACGATGCCCACGCCGGTGCCGCTGACGCGGCCCTCGAAGTACACGCCTGGCCAGCTGTACTGCACCGTGTTCCCGGAGTCCTTGACCCGTCCCGCGGTGTGCACCTGCGCCGGCACTCCCGTCGAGCCGACCCGGACCAGTTGCCACCGCTGGTTGGCCCCGTCCCCGTCGCTGTACTGCACGACCTTGGCGCCGTCCGCGGTGGAGGCGTTCTGCACCTCCACCGCCTTGCCGCTGTTGCGGTTGATCAGACGGACGTAACCGTCCGACGAATCGGCCAGCCGGAACTGCTGGTTGACGCTGTTGGCGTCGCTCCACTGCACGACGTCCGCGTGGTCGGACATGGAGTAGTTCGAGACGTCCAGCACCTTGCCCGAGTGCTGCGCCTTCAGCCGGTAGTAGCCGCCGCCCGAGTCCACGAACTGGAACCGCTGGTTGGCCCCGTCGTGGCGGGCCCACTGATGGACGGCCACCCCGTCGGCGGTGCTCGCACCGGACACGTCGAGCGCCTTGCCGCTGCCCCGGTTGACCAGCACATACGACGCGTTCGTATCCACGGTGGCCGCCTGCGCCGTACCAGCGGCGCCCAACCCGGTCAGAAGCGCCACCAGCAGGGCGGTCGCCGTGGTGAGCAGCGCCGTACAACTCCCGTATCTCCGCCACGAAACCCTGAATGTCATATACATGCCCTTCATTCGTCGCACCATATTGTCGAAGCGCTTCGAACGTAACCGGGCTGTAGCAATCTCTTTCTCGAAACGGTCTACACGAGGGTGAGACAGATAAACGCAGGGAGTTCTGTCGAAGCGTTGACCTGCGTCAAAGGCGAAGGCCGTCCTCCACCTTCTCGAAGAAGAACTCGTGCTTCAGGAAGGAGACGTCGTACTCGTGACCGGGCTGCGGGGGCAGCAGTTGGGAGGCCTGGAACAGACGCCACCCGTCCAGCAACGCACCAAGCCCGGTGGAATAGGGCGGCTCGTCGCTGTCACCGGTCGTCGGACGGGTCCGGCCCGTCCCGTCGTAGCGGGACCAGCCGACAACGGGGGAGTCCAGCGCCGACGTCGCGAGATAGAGGACCAGAACCTGCTGCCTCATGCGTGACTCCTCAGGGCCGGCCGGTTACTGACGCGCGTGACCCAGTAGTCGACGTCGAACGAGTCGTACAGGGGAGCGGCCCTGATCCATGGGCCGGCTGCCATGTGCATGTGGGGTCGCTCGGGAGCTGACCTGCGGTGGAGCCGTCGGTGCCTGGCGTGCGGTCGACTGGGTCCCGGTGTTACCCCGTGGTTCCCGCAGGATCTGGCACGGGGCCGCCCTCGAAGCTCGCCGCGCCAAGGCTTGCAGCGCCGACGCCGACTTTGCGATTCCGAGGCACCTGCCGGCGGCTGCCATCTTGTGTTCGATTCATTCGACTCCTAATGTCGTCATCGCTCCTGCGGATGCGCTCTGATCTGCGGCGTTGCCGACGCAAGCGCTTCGACGACCGTGTGCCGACCCGGACCCGTCGACTATGCGCACGTCCCCGCTGTTCCCTCCCGATGGTTTCTGAAGGCTGGAGATGTCATGCAATTGTCACGCCGTGGCGTCCTGATCCTGGGCGCAGCCGGCGCGGCCCTCGCCGGAGGCCTTCCCACGGGCTCGGCCCGGGCCGCCGAGGCCGAGATGGCCGACGGAACGGACGCTTCCACGCGCACCGAGCGCCTGTATCTGTCCGGAGAGGACGCCGACCACCCGGTCGACTGGGACTTCCTGTGCACCAGCGGGCGGCGCAGCGGCAGTTGGGGCAGCATCCCGGTTCCGTCCAACTGGGAGTTCCACGGATACGGCACGTACAACTACGGGTGGAATCTGGTCCCGGAGGAGGAGGGCCGCTACCGGCACACCTTCACGCCCCCCGCCCAATGGCGTGACAGACGCGTCTTCCTCGTGTTCGAGGGGTCGATGACCGAGACCGAGGCGTGGATCAACGGCGAGTCGGCCGGGCCCGTCCACCGCGGCGGCTTCTACCGGTTCCGTCACGAGGTGACCGGCAAGCTGCGTCCGGGCCAGGACAACCTCCTGGAGGTGACGGTCAGCAAGGAGTCCACCGACGACTCCGTCAACCGGGCCGAACGCCTCGGGGACTACTGGAACTTCGGCGGCATCTACCGCCCCGTCCATCTCGAGGCGTTCCCGCTCCAGCACATCGAACGCATCGCCGTCGACGCCCGCGCCGACGGCACGCTGCGGATCGACGCCCATCTGTCGGGTACCGGCTCCGCCGACCGTCTCACCGCCCAAGTCACCGACCTCTCCGGGCGCCCGGTCGGCGCCCCGTTCACCGCGGCCGTCGCTCCCGGCGACACGACGGTGACACTCAGGACCGCCGTCGACTCCCCCCGGCAGTGGACGGCGGAGACCCCGCACCTCTACCGCGTCGAGGTCGCGCTCCGCGCCGGCGACGACCGCACCGTCCACCGCGTCGACGAGAGATTCGGCTTCCGCACCGTCGACGTGCGCCCCGGCGACGGCGTGTACGTCAACGGCGTAAAGATCCTCCTCAAAGGAGCCAACCGGCACACCATCTGGCCCACGTCCGGCCGGGCGACCAGCGCGCGCATCAGCCGCAAGGACATCCTCCTGATGCAGGAGATGAACATGAACGCGGTCCGGATGTCCCACTACCCGCCGGACACGCACTTCCTCGACCTCGCCGACGAACTCGGGCTGTACGTGCTCGACGAACTGGCCGGCTGGCAGAAGTCCTACGACGAAGCGGCAGGCAGGCCCCTCGTCACCTCGATGGTCACCCGCGATGTCAACCACCCGTCGATCCTGTTCTGGTGCAACGGCAACGAAGGCGGCTGGAACACCGCCCTCGACGACGACTACGCCCGCCACGACCCCCAGCGGCGCACCGTTCTCCACCCCTGGGCGAACTTCGGCGGCATCAACACCGACCACTACGAGACGTACGACAGCACGCGCCGCATCCTCCAGGAACGGGGGGACGTCTTCATGCCCACCGAGTTCCTCCACGGCCTCTACGACGGCGGCGCCGGCGCGGGGCTCGACGACTACTGGAAGCTGATGGGCCGTGAACGGCTTTCCGCCGGCGGCTTCCTGTGGTCACTGATCGACGAGGGCATCGTGCGGGACGACCTCGGCGGCGCCATCGACGTGGCGGGCAACGCCGCACCCGACGGCATCCTCGGCCCCTTCCGCGAGAAGGAGGCCAGCTTCCACACGATCAAGGACATCTGGTCTCCCGTACAACTAGCCGAGCCGGAGCGGTTCACCTCCGGCCTGCCGGACGACTTCGACGGGCAGATCAGCCTCACCAACCACTACGCCTTCACCAACACCCGTACCTGCCGGTTCACTTGGCGGCTCCTGGACTTCCGCACCCCGTCGCAGCGGCGGGACGGCCACACGGTGCGCGCTCAGGGCACCGCCTCCGCGCCGGACATCGAGCCCGGCGCGCAAGGAGTGCTGCGCCTGCCCCTGCCGTACGGCTGGCGACGCGCCGACGCCATGGCGCTCACCGTCACGGACGCCGACGGTCGCGAGATCCGCAGCTGGACCTGGACCATCACATCCGCCGCCGACCAGGCCCGACGGCTGGTACGGACGGGCCCGGGCCCCGCAGTACGCGGCACCCTCACGGACAACAGGCTCACCCTCACATCCCGCCACACCACGGTCACGCTCGACGCCACGACGGGCATGCTGGCCGGCGTCACCCACCGAGGGAGGGACTTCGCGCTGTCTCGCGGCCCGCTGCCCACCACCGGAACGGCCGACCTCAACCGGCTGACGCACGGGCCCGACGGCAACGGCTACACGGTGGAGGCCGAGTACTCCGGCGTCCTGCGCCACGTCCGGTGGCGCCTGCACCCCAGCGGCTGGCTGCAGTTGGACTACCGCTACCACCTCACCGGCGAGCACGACCTCTTCGGCGTCGGCTTCGACCATCCCGAATCGCAGGTGACCGGCGTGACATGGCTCGGCCACGGACCGCACAGGGTGTGGAAGAACCGGCTGCGCGGCGTCGCGACGGACGTCTGGACGAAGCAGTACAACGACACCGCGACCGGTGCCGACGGCTGGGTGTACCCGGAGTTCAAGGGCTACCACGCGGACGTCCGCTGGGCGTCCCTGCGCACCACCGCCGGACGCATCACCATGGTCTCCGAGGACGAGAACCTCTACCTTCGCCTCTTCACCCCCCGGTTCGGACCCGACCCCCGCCATACCGCGCCGCCCTTCCCGAAGGGAGACCTGTCGTTCCTCGACGCCATCCCGGCCATCGGCACCAAGTTCGACGCACCGTCCGCGCTCGGCCCCAGCGGCAGCCCCACCACGGCGACGGGCGACTACGGCCGAACCCTGTACTTCTCGTTCTCCCAGTAGCGCCTCCACCCCCCTCTCCGACGCCGCACCATGCGGCCGGACCCCTGCCGACCGGCGCTGCACACAGGTGCTCGACCTCACTTTCCCGAGGCGTGCGCCTGCTCCCACGACCGTGACGGCCAGTGCCGATATGCGCCTGGTCCGCCGAGGAGGAGCCCGGCGCACTGGTCTTCCTCTGCGAGAGGGTGCCCTTTCGGCGCACCTCCTTCGCCCTCCCGGACGGCTTCCGCTTCTACGAACTTCGTCACACCGGACCCACCCTGACGACCCGCTCGCGCGCGCCCTCAGTGACACGATGGTCCGCGTAGGCCGGTCCTACGAGCAGGCATCCCTCAGCACTCCGACACCCACAGGCCGCAAGCAGCGGCCCCATGGCCCGTTGTGGTGCGCGCCCTCCCCCCGGGTCTAGACAATAGACAACCCCCGGGACCATGACCCGGGGGTTCGTGTTGGAGCGGGTGACGAGAATCGAACTCGCGCTCTCAGCTTGGGAAGCGAGGGACCTTGTGCACCCATGCGGCTTCTGACCTGGATGTCTCCAGCCCGAAACCCCACCATCTCCTCGAAACGCCGTCGTTCGCGACGGACGCGGCGACCCAGGACGAACGCCAGTCGGTCCATGGCGAGTTGGTGGACGCCGACCAGGCAGAGTTCGACCAGGTTGTTGTAGGCCGCCCTGGGCCGCGAGGACGGTGGGCCCGAAGCGGAACGACACTCATGGCGAGCCGTCGGGGAGCAACTCGGATGGGCCCCGCGTCGCGAACGGCCCGGAGACCTTCCGCTCAACACCGCCTTGACCGTCGAGGTCCCCGGGCCGACTGCGCCGGGAAGAGAGTCGACGCCTACCTGGTCAAGCGCGCCGATATCGACTCTGCGCACAGTCGTACGATGCTTGTCCTCGCTGTCCTGCCATGTATGAGCCGACCGCAGCCGGTGCCGTCCCCAGCGGGATCCGGCACCGGTGTTCTCCCGGGATCTGAGCCCGGAGAGGGCTCAGATCCCGGGAGCGGGGGTCATCCGGCGGTCAGAGTGGTCCACTTCTGGTTGGAGCCGCCGTTGCAGTCCCACAGCACGAGCTGTGTGCCGTCGGCCGTGGAGGAGCCCGGAACATCGAGGCAGCGGCCGGAGGCGGGGTTGCGGTATCCGCCGTTGTAGGGCTGCCAGACCTGGTTGGCACCGCCGTGGCAGGTCCAGAGCTGCACCTTGGTGCCGTTGGCGGTGGCCCCGCCGGCGGCGTCGAGGCATTTACCCAGGGAGCGCAGGGTGCCGTCGGTGTAGGCGGACCAGTACTGGTTGGCGCCGTCGCCGCAGCTCCACGTCTGGACGGCGGTCCCGTCGGCGGTGCCGGCACCGTTGACGTCCATGCACTTGCCGGCGATGCCGGACTGCACGCGGGCGGGCGCGGGAGCGGGGTTCTTCAGCCACCCGGCGCTGTCCGCGGACTGGACACCACGGTGGAAGGCGTCGGCCATCTTCTGGTAGCCCGAGTCGTTGGGGTGCAGGGGGTCGGCCAGGTCGGCCGTGGTCAGACTGCTCATGTCGACGAACGCGACGCGTCTGCCCGCGGCCTGCGCGTCGCTGACGATTTGCCGGGTGGCCTGGTTGTACGTGCCCCGCCACCGCTCCTCCGAGCTGCTGGTGGACACGACCAGGGAGGCGACGAGGACGGTGGCGTCGGGGACGTCGGCGGTGATCTGGTTGACCAGCGACCTCAGCCGGGCGATGGCGCTGTCGACCTCGGAGGCTCCTTGGAGGTCGTTGGTACCGATGTGCAGCGTCACCACGTTGGGCCGGTAGCGGGTCAGTGAGGCGTCGGCGAGCGCGGCGATCTGGTCGATGCGGTACCCGGAGTGGCCTTCGTTGTCCGGATCGGACATCGAACCGTTCCGCACCGTGCCCACGAAGTCCAGGGGATGGCCGTCCGCTGCGAGCCGGTTCCACAACGGCGCGCGGTAGCCGTTGCCCGTACTGCTTCCCACGCCCCAGGTTATCGAGTCGCCCAACGGCATGACCCGCAAAGGCGTGTCGGAGGCGGCGGAGGCAGGGGCCACACCTGCCGCTGTCACCCCGAGCGCGGTGGCGACAAGCGTGATCAGGGGGAGAATCCAAGACTTTCTCATGCAGTTTCCTCTGTTCTGCGAGTGATTGCTCCATCAGCGGGGCTGATCGCCGCCCGGCCGTACCAGGGTGTGATGCGTGACGACGCCCCTCTCGGCATCCGGCTCTCCGAACACGTGCAGCCGGCCCATCCAGGGCGGGGCGATTGAGGTGGGGGGCGAGGACCACGCCGATGCCGCCTGCCTGCATCAGCTCCGGGAGCCTGCCCAGCCAGCCGAACTCCCGTACGCCTGGGGGAGGTTCGAGCTTCGCCCAGGTCGGGTATCAGGCGGGCTCCCCGTACTGCACTCCGCGTCCGTTGGTGGAGACGTAGACCCGGCCGTACACGCGCGGGTCACCGGTGATGGCGGCTCCGGTCCAGCCCCACTGGTGCTGGTCGTCGTTGATCCGCGTCCAGGTCTTCGCCTCGTCGTCGGAGCGGTAGACGGCGTTGAAGCTCTCGATGGCGCCGACCATGTAGATCGCCGGGTAGGAAGCACCCCTGGCGGCCTTGCCGAAGCCCAGGGTGTGTGCGGCGTGGCAGCTGCTGACCTTGGCGAAGGTCGCGCCTGCGTCGGTCGAGCGGTAGAGGCCGTTCCCCTTGAGGCTGAGCCACAGGTCGCCGGTGCGGCCCGGAGCAGCCGTCAGCTGGAACTCGCTGTCGCCCGTGCTCAGGCCGGTGGCCCGCGCGGTGAAGGTCCGGCCGCTGTCGGTGCTGGCGAACACCGTGCCGGTCGTGGTGTCGAAGGCGTAGAAGCGGGTCGGGTCGACGGGGTCCGCGATCGGGGCGGCGCCCTTGGGGAAGGAGGCGACCACGGACCAGGTGGCGCCGTTGTCGGCCGAGCGGTATCCGGGATTCGCCGTGCCGAAGGACCACAGCAGCACGCTGCCGTCGGCGTTGGTGGCGATCGGCCCCGGCGCGTCCTTGGCGATGGCGGGCTGCGTCTCGAAGGGGGCCCAGATCCTGCCGCCGTCGTTCGAGTAGGCGCCGTTGCCGTCGTTGCCCCAGCCCGCCCGGACCACGTACGACGGCTTGGCCGGGGCCAGCGACAGGCCGGTGCAGGTGCCGAAGACAGGGTTCGACGCCATGCCGCGCGACGGCGACGCCGTGAGGCGCTCGTGGTACATCACCCCGATGTCCCCGTTGCCGCTGATCAGGTGTGCCTCGCCGGTCGGCGGCGAGACCAGCTGGCGGATGGACGCCTCCTCCACGCCGCGGATCTGCGGCGCCCAGTGCCTGAGGTCGCGGGTGCCGTAGAGGGTCGCTCCGGTGCCGTACACGACGTGCTGCGAGTCGTACGGGTCGAGAGCGAGGGCCTGGATCCACCAGCCGAACTTGGGCTTGTCCCCGCCCCACTTGAGGTAAGGGGTCTCGGAGACGTCGAGTACGGCCCGGTCCTTCAGGGACGTCCAGGTGCGGCCGCCGTTCGTGGAGCGGAAGACGGTGTCGATCTCGGCCCAGCGGTTGTTCGTGGAGACGACGAGCGTGCCGGGGCGGCGGGCGTCGACGGCGACACCGCCGTAGCCGAAGGAGTCGGTGGACCCGTCCGTCGCGGTTCCGCCCGGCTTCACCGGGGTGACCTCGGTCCACTTGCCGTTGGTGCTGCGCAGCTTGTGCACGCTGCCGTCGGACTGGCCGTTGGGGCCGGGCGCGTTGGCGTACGTCACGTACAGCTCGCGGGTGTGGCGGTCGTACGCGGCGCGGATCGGCACCTTGGCCGCGGTGCCGGTGGGCTGCCCGGGGACCGCCTCCCAGGTCGTGCCGTCGGAGGTGCGGTACAGGTTGGGCTTGCCGGCGCTGCCGTCGGAGTCGCCCCAGCCGGCGTAGACCGTACGGCCCGCGGCGACGAGGAGCGTGACGCCCTGGCCGGTGGCGCCGGGCGCGGCCGGGAAGCTCACGGCCTGCCAACTGGCGCCCCGGTCGGTCGACTTGAGCAGCCCGTCGTGCCGGGTGCCCAGCCACAGCGTGTCGCTGTCCCGCGGATCGACGAGCAGCCGCTCCCCCGCACCCCGCCCGTCCTCGTTGCCGCCCAGCTTCACGGTGAGGTCGGTGCGCTTCCAGGTGGCACCGCGGTCCTCGGACCGCAGCACGGCCCCGTTGCCGGCCCACGACTGCGTGTACGCGCCGAGGGCGAGGTACAGCCGGTTCGGGTGGGCCGGGTCGACGGCCACGGCCTCGACGCCGAGCAGGTTCCAGTCGTCCCAGCCGAGGTGATCGGTGAGCGGGATCCACCGGCCGGTCCGGTCGTCCCAGCGGTAGGCGCCGCCGATGTCGGTGCGGGCGTAGGCGAGGCCGCGGCAGGAAGGGTGGAAGAGGACGCCGGTGACGAATCCGGTACCGCCCTGGACCGCGTTGCGCCAGCGGTAGGCGGGAGCGGCGGTCTCGGTGCCGCTGTCGGCGGCCTGCGCACGTCCCTGGAGGACCGGCAGGGTGGCGACCGCGGCGGTGGCAGCTGTTCCGGCGAGCACTGCTCTTCTGCTGAGGTGGAACGTGTGCATGACATACCTCTTCGCGTGCGGGAACAAGGGGAGGTGAAACGCTCTCAGGGGCGCTCTCGTCTGCGCGGAGCGGTATCGCTGTGTGACTCCGCCGCATGGGCGCGAGCCACCACAGCGAAGTCGCGGACCCACGACCGAGGGCTCTGCGGCGCGGGCCGGGTCAAGGGCGTCAGCCCTTGATCGCCCCCGTGAGCATGCCCTTCTTGAAGTGGCGCTGGACGAACGGGGAGGCGACCGCGACGGGGATCAGCGCGAGGACCATGACGGCCATCTGCAGTCCCAGCGCGGACAGTTGCCCGGTACGGACCGCTTGCTGGAGGCCGGTGGGTGCCTCGGTGTTCTTCTGGACCAGTTGGATGAGCACGTTCTGCAACGGCATCATCTGCTGGTCGGTGAGGTAGATGGAGGCGTTGAACCAGGCACTCCAGTAACCGACGGCGTAGAACAGCGAGATGACGGCCAGCACGGCGCGGGACAGCGGCATGATGATGGTCAGGAGGATGCGCAGGTCACCGGCCCCGTCGATGCGGGCCGACTCGGTGAGTTCGGGCGAGATCCCCATGAAGAAGGCCCGCAGCACCAGGATGTTGAAGACGCTGACCGCGCTCGGCAGGATCAGGGACAGATAGGTGTCGGTGAGGCCCAGCGACTGCACCAGCAGGTACGTCGGAATGAGCCCGGCGCCGAAGAACATGGTCGCCATCATGGTCATCAGGAAGAACCGGTGCCCCAGACTCCCCGGCCGGGACAGGCCGTAGGCCGCGAGCACCGACACCGCCATGGAGAACAGCGTGCCGACGAGCGTGACCCCGACCGAGACCATGATCGCCCGGCTGACCTGACCGCCGCTGAGCAGTTCCGTG
>NZ_LGUR01000200.1 GCF_001270495.1 Streptomyces viridochromogenes | reverse complement strand
CGCCCCCGGTCCCCACCCCCGCCGAGCTGGCCCGGCTGAACCTGCACCCGGACGACGACCTCGCGCCCAACCGTCCCGGCGAGGCGCTCCTGGTCTCCCTCGACCGGGACCCGGGGCCCTCCCACCGGCTGCGCGCCGACCCGCGGCGCCGGGCGCTGACGGCGGAGCAGACGGTCGGGGACGCCCTGGACCGGCTGGACGGCGCGGGCTGGCACGCGCTGCACTCCGTGCCGCTGCCCGGCGGCGACCGGATCCACCATCTGGTGATCGGGCCCGGCGGGCTGTTCGCGCTGCACACCCTGTACGCCCGTAAGCAGAAGGTGACCGTCACCGACCCGGTGGTCTCCCTCGGCCGCCGCGAGTCGCACCCCCTGCTCCGCCGCGTCCGCGCCGACGCCGACCGCGCCTCCTACGCCCTGACCGCCGAGGTCCACCCGGTCCTCGCCCTGGTCGCCCCGGCGGACGTGACCGTCAACCAGCCGCTTCGGGAGGTCAGGGTCCTCAGGGACACGGAGGTGGAGGGGCTGGCTCGGCTGGGCGGGGTACTGAAGCCGGCGGATGTGGAGGCCCTGCACGCGATGGCGCGGGACCGGGGGGTGTGGGCCGCCGCAGGCTGAAGGACGCGGCTCGGTCAACCGCCCCCAGGGGGCTGCCGCCCCCAGCCCTCCCGCTTCGGCCCTGAAGCGGCCTCGTCCTCGAACGCCGGACGGGTAGATCCAGCCTCTCCGGCGTTTGAGGAGCGGGGTCTGGGGCGGAGCTCCAGGAGGATGGGGCGGGTAGGAGCGGCGGGGGCGAGGAGAATCTACGGCAGCGACCCCGCACCGTCACCGTCGAGCAGCGGAGCCAGCAAGTCGCCGAAGTCCTGGAGGCGCGGAGCCAGATCCGGGGCGAGGACGGTGAGGGCGGTCGGGGAGCGGCAGTCCGCCACCTCCTCCCAGGTGACCGGCGCGGAGACCGCGGGCTCGCGACGGGCACGCAGGGTGTAGGGCGTGGCCGTCGTCTTGCGGGCGGCGTTCTGGCTCCAGTCGACGAAGACCTTGCCGGGCCGCAGGCTCTTGGTCATCCGGTGGATCGCGAGCCGGGGCAGGGCCTTCTCGGCCTCCACGGCGAGTTCCTTGGCGTACTCGGTGGCCTGTTCGGAAGGGGCGGGCCGGATGGCCGCGGCGAGATGGAGCCCCTTCGAGCCGGAGGTCTTGGCGTACGCCTCGATGCCGTCGGCGGCCAGCCGTTCCCGCAGCCAGAGGGCGACGTCGCAGCACTCGACCACGGTGGCGGGCGATCCGGGGTCGAGGTCGAAGACCAGCCGGTCGGCCTCGCCGGGCGCCTCGATCACCCACTGGGGCGTATGGAACTCGGTGACGAGGTTCGCGGCCCACATCAGGCTCGCGAGATCCTGCACGAACACCATGCGGGCCGGCCCCTCCACCCGGGGGACCTCGGCCGTGGTGACCCAGTCGGGGGTGCCCGGCGGGACGTTCTTGGTGAAGAACACCTGGCCGTCCGGGCCGTCCGGGTACCGCAGGAAGGACACGGGCCGATCCCGCAGATGCGGCAGCAGGAATTCGGCCGTGGTGGCGTAGTAGTGCAGCAACTCGCCCTTGGTGAAGCCGGTCGCCGGATACAGCACCTTCTCCAGATTGCTGAGCGCGACCCGTCGCCCCTCCACCTCTGTGATCGGCGTCATACCATGAGAATTCCAGAAAATACGGTGGATGTCCGGGTAAGCCTGGCACAGCGATCGAAAGGGTGCTGCACGTGCGATCCATCTGGAACGGCGCCATCTCGTTCGGCCTGGTCAGCATCCCGATCAAGCTCGTGAACGCCACGGAGAACCGCTCGATCTCCTTCCGTCAGATCCATACGGAGGACGGCGGCCGTATTCGCTACCGCAAGGTCTGCGAGCTGGAGGACCGTGAGGTCACCCAGGCCGAGATCGGCAAGGGTTACGAGGACGCGGACGGCACGATCATCCCGATCACGGACGACGACCTGTCCAACCTGCCGCTCCCGACCGCGAAGACGATCGAGATCGTGGCCTTCGTGCCGGCCGACCGCATCGACCCGCTCCAGATGGACAGCGCGTACTACCTCGCGGCGGGCGGGGCGCCCGCGGCCAAGCCGTACACGTTGCTGCGGGAGGCGCTCAAGCGGAGCCAGAAGGTGGCGATCGCGAAGTACGCCCTGCGTGGCCGTGAGCGTCTGGGCATGCTGCGGGTGGTCGAGGACGCCATCGCCATGCACGGGCTGCTGTGGCCGGACGAGGTCCGGGCACCCGAGGGCGTCGCCCCGGACACGCACGTCACGGTGAACGACAAGGAGCTGGACCTCGCGGACGCCCTGATGGACACCCTCGGCGAGATCGAAATCGACGAGCTGCACGACGCGTACCGCGAGGCCCTGGAGGAGGTCGTCGCCGCGAAGGCGGCCGGCGAGGCCCCGCCGGAGGCACCCGAACCGGCGAAGTCCGGCAAGGTCCTCGACCTGATGGCGGCCCTGGAGAAGAGCGTGCGGGCGGCGAAGGAGTCGCGCGGCGAGGAGCCGGAGGAGGAGGCGGCGGAGGTCCGGCGCCTGCCCCAGCGCAAGACGTCCCGAGCGGCACCGAAGCAGACGTCCGGCAAGAAGTCGACCGCGACGAAGAAGACGGCGGCGAAGAAGACGGCGTCCGCGAAGAAGTCGACGGCGAAGACGGCGCAGGGAGCGAAGAAGACGGCGGCGAAGAGCACCGCGAAGAGCACGGCGAAAAGCACCGCCAAGAGCACGGCGAAGAAGACGACGGCCAAAAAGACCACGGCCCGCAAGCGCTCGGCGTGACCCGGCACCGTCACGCGTGACCGCTCATCGCACCTCGCCCCGGCTCACCGCACCGCGCCTCTCCTTATCGGTCAGCGCCGTCCGCCGTCCGCCGCAACGCCAACACCGCGTTGTGGCCCCCGAACCCGAACGAGTTGCTGAGCACCAGGTCCCCGTCCTCCGGCAACGCGCGCGGTGCCCCCCTCACCACATCCAGGTCGATCGCGTCGTCGTCCTCCCCGGCCCCCACGGTCGGCGGCACCACCCCGTGATGCAGCGTCAGTACGGCGGCCACGGCCTCCACCCCGCCCGCGGCCCCCTGTAGATGCCCCAGGTGCCCCTTGAGCGCCGTGACGGGGACCTTCCGTCGGCCGAGCACCGCCCGCAGCGCGCCCGCCTCCGCGAGGTCGCCCTCGATCGTCGCCGTGGCATGGGCGTTCACATGGACGATGTCCCCGACCTCGCCCCCGGCGTCCCGCAGCGCCCGCCGCAGGGCGAGTGCGACGCCGGTGCCGGACGGGTCGGGCGCGGCCATGTGGTGGGCGTCGGCGGAGAGGCCCCAGCCCGCGGCCTCGCAGTAGATCCGGGCGCCACGGGCTCGCGCGTGCTCCTCGGCCTCCAGTACGAGGATCCCGGCGCCCTCGCCGTTGACGAACCCGCTCCGGTCCTTGGCGAAGGGCCGGGAGGGGGAGTCGTTCGAGGGTTCCCCGTCGGCCAGGGCCCGCATCGCCGCGAAGGACGCCATGATCGCCGGCGTGACGACGGCTTCGGCGCCGCCCGCGAGAGCGATGTCGATCTGCCCGTACCGTATGCGGTCGATCGCCTGCCCTATGGCCTCCGTCCCCGACGCGCAGGCGCTCGTCACGGTCCTGGCCTCGCCGGTGATGTGCAGGTCGAGCGAGACCTGGGAGGCGGCCTGCGAGGGCACGGTCATCGGCGTGGTCAGCGGCGAGACGGCCCGCGGCCCCCGCTCCCGCAACGCCCGGTCCCCGCCCACCAGTACGGACGCGTCTCCGAGGATGGCGCCCAGACTCACCCCGACCCGCTCCGGATCGACCCCGCTCTCCCGCGTGCCGCCCTCGGTGAACCCGGCGTCGGCCCACGCCTCCCGGGCGGCCAGCACCCCGAACCGGGCGGCCCGGTTCATCCGCCGGGCCACCGGCCGGGGCAGCAGTTCGCCGGGGTCCACGGGGACGACCCCGGCGACCCGCACGGGCAGCCCGGCGAACTCCTCCCCCTCCAGCTCTCTTATCCCGTGCCGTCCGTCGAGCAGTCCGTGCCACAACTCCCCGACCCCGACGCCCAGCGGCGTGACCGCCCCGAGTCCGGTGACGACGACCCTGCGGGGCTGGGACGCGGCGGCCACGCTCATCTGCATGTCCCCTCTGGTTGTTGAAAGGAAAACATGCCCAGCTTTTTCATGGCGTGCACATGCTCACACCAGGTGTCTCACGCCAGATGTCTCACACCAGGTGTCTCACACCAGATGCGAGGCGATGAACCCGACCAACTCCCGCTTCCACGGGTTGAGATAGAAGTGGTTCCCCTCGAAGACCCGGACATCCAGCCCTTCCGTCGTGACGTCCGACCACGACGAGAGGTCCGCCACCGCGCACGCGGGATCGCGATCGCCTCCGCAGGCCGTGACCGGAACTCCCAGCCGGTGCAGGCGGGTCGGGCGGTAAGCCGCCAGCAGACCGAAGTCCGCGCGCAGCGACGGCATGATCAGGGGACGCAGATCGGGATGGTCGTAGACGTCGGCGCCGTCGGGATCCAGGATGCGGACGCGGTCCAGGATCTCGCTGTCGGTCGGGGCCGGGCAGGGCGGCTGCTCGTGCGGGACGCGGGGTCTGGGCCGGCCCGAGACGATCAGGCGGGTGAGGGTACGGCCGGGGACGCCCTCCAGCCGGCGGGCCACCTCGTACGCCACCGCCGACCCCATGCTGTGGCCGAAGAGGGCCAACGGCAGGTCGTCGGCCAGTTCGTGCAGCAGAGCCGTCGTGATCGCGTCCGCCAGCTCCTCCATCGTGGTCGCGCACGGTTCGGCCAGGCGGTCCTGGCGGCCGGGGTACTGCACCGACACGACCTCGATCTCCGGTGGCGTCAGCGTGGCCCAGTCGTGGAAGGAGACCGCCCCGCCGCCCGCGTGCGGAAAGCACACCAGACGGGCCTTCGCGCCGGGCGCGCGCACGCCCCGGAGCCATCGGGTCCGGCTGTCCGGCACGGTCATGACTCCGCCTCGAACTCGGCGAGGAGCGCGTCCAGGGCGCCGTCGGCGTGGCCGTTCTGTTTCATGTCGACGATGCGGTGCGTCATGTCCTCCAGTGTGATCGGTTCGAGGAAGAGCTGGATCGGCACGTCGATGCCCAGCTCGTCACGGAGCCTTCCGGCGAGGTGAACGGCGGTCAGCGAGTCACCGCCCGCCTCGAAGTACGTCTGCGTCAGATCGGCGGCACCGGTGAGATCCAGCGCCTCGATCACCAACTCGGCAACCTGCGCTTCGAGTCCGCTCTGCTCCGGCTCGTGCGGCTCCTGTGCCGGGGCCCTTCGCAGGGTCAGCGCGCCGTAGCTCTCACCCGCGAACGGGTACGTCGGGAGGGACACCCGCCGTACGTCGCCGCCGAGGGCCGGCCAGCTCACTTCCTCGCCCCTCAGCCACGCCTCGCCCAGGGGGTCGGTCGCGGTGCCGCGGTGGCCCTCGGCCAGCGCCGCGAGCTTGTCCGACGCCTCCCGCGCGTCGGCGGCCACGACATACCCACGCAGGGGCATCCCGACCCTGCCCGTGCGGAGGGTGTGCGCGACATCGGTCAGGCGCAGGGCGTCGTCCGCCTCGCGCAGGCGCCTCGCCAACCGGTCGGCGGCGAGCCTGAGTTGGGGCGCCGTGCGGGCCGACAGCGGCAGGACGACCGGGCCGGGTGCGGCACTCGGGCGTGACCGGCGCTCCGCGGCCTCCTGCACGACCACGTGCACATTCGTGCCGCCGATACCCACCGACGTCACGCCCGCCAGCCTGGGCAGGCCCGGCCTGTCCGGCCACTCCCGCGCCTTTGTCACCAGCCGCAGGGGTGAGTCCTGGAGGGCGGCCAGCGGGCTCGTGACGTCCACCGTCGGGGCCAGTGTCCGGTGCTCCAGCATCAGGATCGTCTTGATCAGCGACGCCGCCCCGGCCGCCGCGTCCGCGTGCCCGATGTTCGACTTCACCGAGCCAAGAGCGATTCCGGTGTCCGCACGGGGACCGAAGGCCGTGCCCGCCGCCTCCAGCTCGATCCGGTCCCCCAGCTCGGTCCCGGTCCCGTGCGCCTCCACGTACTGCGCCGCCGACGGCTCCAGCCCCGCCGCCGCCCACGCCTCCGTGATCGCGGCCGTCTGCTGGTCCACCCCCGGAGCGGTGAAACCGACCTTGCCGGAACCGTCGTTGGTGACCGCCGTGCCCCGGATCACCGCGCGCACCGGGTCACCGTCGGCCAGCGCGTCCTCCAGCCGGCGCAGGACCAGTACGCCCACCCCACTGCCCGGTACCGTGCCGGCCGCCTTCTCGTCGAAGGGGCGACAGCGGCCGTCGGGGGAGAAGATCCCGCCCTGGTAGTGGACGTAGCCCTGCCTGCGCACGCTGCCGATGGCCACGCCGCCCGCGAGTGCCGCGTCGCACTCGCCGAGGAGCAGGGACTGTACGGCGAGATGGACGGCCGTGAGGGAGGTGGAGCAGGCCGTCTGGACCGTCATGCTCGGGCCGTCCAGGCCCAGGCGGTAGGAGATCCACGGCGCCAGGAACTCGCGGTCGGTGAGGATCCGGACCTGGAGGGCGCCGATCGACGCCGCGAGCGCCGGGTCGGTGCCGGCGGCCAGGGCGTGCTCGGTCGGGCTGCCGCCCACGTAGACGCCGGTGCGGGACGGAGCGTCGAGCGGGGCGTACCCCGCGTCCTCCAGGGCGGACCAGGCGGTCTCCAGCAGGACGCGGTGCTGCGGGTCCAGTGCCGCCGCCTCGGCGCGGCTGAAGCCGAAGAGGTCCGCCTCGAAGCGGTCCGCGTCCGCCAGCAGGCCCTGGGCGGCGACGTACGCGGGATGGCGCAGCTCCGCCGGGTCCGCCCCGTCGGCCAGCAGCTCCTTCTCGGTGAAGGCGGAGAGGGAGCAGACCCCGTCGCGCAGGTTGGCCCAGTACGTGTCGAGGTCGGGGGCGCCGGGGAAGCGCCCGCTCATCCCCACGACGGCCACCGCGGACTCCAGGTCGTGCGGTGCTGCTTCGTCGGTCGTCATCGCGTCGTGCCTTTCCTGGAACGGAGCTTGTGCAGGGCCGCCCGGCGGTCGGTGCCACGCCTCGCCGCCTCCTCGTGGGGTGCGGCGGGCTCGGCCGTACGGTCGAGATGGGCCGCCACGGCGGCGACCGTCGGATGCCGGAACAGGTCGATCAGGGTGAGGTCCCGGTACTCCGGGTGGTCCTGGAGCCCGGCGAGCACGGCCAGCAGCCGTACCGAATTCCCGCCCAGGTCGAAGAAGTTGTCGTGGACGCCGACCCGGTCCAGGGTCAGCACCTGCTGCCAGACCCGGGCCACCCGCCGCTCGGCCTCGCTGCCCGGGGCGGCGTATGACTGGCTCAACTCGGGCCGGGAGGAAGGGGGTTCCGGGAGGCGGGACCGGTCGATCTTGCCCGAGCGGTTCAGGGGCAGTTCCGGCAGGCGCACGAAGACCTCCGGGACCATGTAGCCGGGGAGCCGCCCGCCCAGGTGGGCGCGCAGCACCCCGTCCGGGACCTCGGAGGTGGTGACGAGGTACCCCACCAGCTGCTGCTCCGCCCCCTCGCCGCGCACCGCCGCGGCGGCCATCGTGACGTCGGGATGGCCCGCCAGCAGCGCCTCGATCTCCCCGAGTTCGATCCGGTAGCCGCGCAGCTTCACCTGCGAGTCACCGCGCCCGAGGTAGTGCAGCACGCCGCGCGCGTCGATGCGGCACAGGTCCCCGGTGCGGTACATCCGGCTGCCGGGCGGGCCGTACGGGTCGGCGACGAAGCGCTCGGCGGTCATGCCCGGCTGGCCGAAGTAGCCGCGGGCCAGGGAGGCGCCGGCGACGTAGAGCTCGCCGGTCACGCCGACCGGGACCGGGCGCAGACGCCGGTCCAGGACGTAGGCGCGGGTACCCGGCACGGGGTGGCCGATCACCACCGGCTCGCCCGGGCGCAGATCGGCCGTGGTCGAGTACACGGTGGCCTCGCTGGGGCCGTACGCGTTGACGATCCGGCGGCCCTCCTCGCCGAGCCGCTCGACCAGCTCGGCCGGGCACGCCTCACCGCCGACCGCGAGCGTGCGCAGCTCGGGCAGGGCGCCCGGGGTGCGGGGCAGCGTCATCGCGGCCGACGGCGGCAGGAAGACGTAGGTGATCCGCGAGTCCCGCAGCCGTGCCTGGAGCGCCTCGCCGAGGCGCTCGTCCTCCCGCGCGATGTGCAGCTCCGCGCCCGCGACCCAGGGGAAGAACAGGTCGGACACGGCCACGTCGAAGCCGAACGACACGAACTGCAGGACGCGGTCCGTCTCGGTCACCGGGAACACGGGGCGGACGTGCACGGCGAGGTTGAGCAGGGCGCGGTGCTCGACGGCGACGCCCTTGGGGACGCCGGTGGAGCCGGAGGTGTAGAGGACGTAGGCGAGGTCGCCGGGGGCGCACGTCACGGGGGTGAACGCGGGTGCCGCCTCCGTGGCCTCGTCCACGCGCAGCTCCGGGACGTCCGTCGCCGTCAGGCCCGTGGTCTCCTCGGCCGTCAGCAGCAGGGACGTGCCCGAGTTGGTGACCATGTAGGCGAGGCGGGCCGCGGGGTGCGCCGGGTCCAGCGGTACGTATGCGGCGCCCGCGCGCAGCACCGCGAGGGCGGCGATGCCCATGTCGGCGCCGCGGGGGAGCAGCAGGCCGACGCGGTCGCCTCGGCGTACGCCGTGCGCCTGGAGGCGGGATGCGAGGTGGTCGGCACGGGTCAGGAGGTCGCGGTAGGTGAGCCGTAGGCCGCCGCAGACCAGGGCGGTGGCCTCCGGCCGGGCGGCGGCTTGGGCTGCCACGAGGTTGGGGACCAGGTGCGCCTCTGAGGGTGCCGCGGTGTGCTGACTGGCGGCTGCGGGTTCGTCGTGGCTGGTCGCGCCCACGCGGCGGAGCCCGATATCGAAACGGCCCGCGCCCCTGAAGGGCGTTGCAGTGCCCGGCGTGAGCAGCTCGGCCCGCTCGTCCTCCGCGAGCATCTCGACCGTCGACAGTGGGGCGTCCGGCGCGTCCAGCAGACCCCCCAGCAGCGTCTCGAAGCACCGCACCCACCGCCGTACCGTCTCCGCCTCGAACAGCGCGCTGCGGTAGATCAGATACGCGGCGAGATCGTCCCCCCACCGCTCCACCTGGAGGTGGAAGTCGAACTTCGCGGTGCCCAGGTCCACATGGACCCGTTCGGTCTCGGCGCCGGCCAGTCTCAGCGTCAGCTCGGTGTCGTCGTCGTAGCCGAAGACGACCTGGACGACGGGGTCGTGGCTGATCTCACGGGCCGGGGCGACCGCGTTCACGACCGCCTCGAAGGGGGCGTCCTGGTACGGCTGGGAGTCCAGGAGCGCGGTGCGCAGGCGGGTGATGAGGTCGTGGTACGACGGGTCGCCGGAGAGGTCGATCCGCAGGGCCAGGGTGTTGGTCAGCATGCCGACCATGTCCTGGAGTTCCGGGCGGTCCCGGCCGGAGACGGGAAAGCCGATCACCAGGTCCTCGGCGCCCGACAGCCGGCTCACGAACGCTGCGTAGGCGGCGAACACCGCCATGAACGGCGTACCGCCGCGCGCCCGGGCCGTCTCGGCGATCCGGTCGCGGACCCGGGCCGGCAGCGTGAACCGCCCGGTACCGCCCGCCGCCGTACGGACCGCCCCGCGCGGCCGGTCCAGCGGCAGCGCGACCGTCTCGGGCGCGCCCCGCAGCCGCTCGGCCCAGTAGGCGACCGAGCCGGTGTACTCGCCGTTCGTCTGCCGCTCCCGCTGCCAGGCCGCGAAGTCCGGGAACTGCAGGGCGAGTTCGGGCTGGGTGTGGCGCAGGCCCTTGAGCTCGTTCTCGTACCCGGCCGACAGCTCGCGCAGCAGCACGCCCAGCGACCAGCCGTCGCAGACCAGATGGTGGGCGACGAGCAGGATGCGGTGGCTGCCGTCGGCCACGGCGTACAGCGTGCAGCGCAGCAGCGGGCCCGCCGTCACGTCGAAGGGGCGGGCGGCCGCCGCGCGCATCCGGGCGGCCACCTCGGCCACGGGCACGTCCCGCTCCACGCGCGGCTCGACGTGCCCGGCGGCGGACACGATCTGGAGAGGCACCCCGTCGGGGCCGGTGCGGAAGACCGTGCGCAGCGACTCGTGCCGGGCGACGAGCGCGTCGAGGGCACGCCCGAACGCGGCCGGGTCGAACGGCCCGCGCACGGCGAAGGCCGCCGGTACGTGGTACGTCGCGCTGCCCGGGTCCATGTGGTCCAGGACGAGCAGCCGGGCCTGCGCGTCCGAGGTCGGGAACTCGTACTCCTCGTGTCGCCCGGCCCCCGCGCCGGTGGTGCCCTCGGATTCAGTCTCGGTGTCCAACGGTTCGCTCCCCCTGTGTGCCGTTCCGTGTCGCCTCGTGCGTCGCGTTCCGGTCCGCCTTCTCGACGACCGCCGCGATCCGTGCCGCCTGGGGCGGTTTGAAGACGTCGTAGTGCGTGCCCGGCAGTTCGTGGGCGTCGACTCCGGCGGCGCCGCGCAGCCAGCCCGCGGTCTTCTCCGCCGTCGTGACGCCCTCGGGGTCCTCGGTCGCGGAGAAGAGGGTCACGCGTCCGTCGTACGGCGGAGGACTCCACGCACGGTGCAGCCGGATGTGGTGGGCCATCGTGTCCACCAGCGCGTGCGTCCGCGCGTCGTCGAACCCGGCGATCAGGCTCTCGTCGTGCCGGGCCAGCGCGAACGTCTCCGCCCGGGTCGTCGGCACGGGCGCGCCGGGTGCCGTGATGCGCAGCAGCATGCTCAGCACCTTCGCCTCCACGACCGCCGGGTCCAGCGGGATCCGGGCGATTTCGGGAGGCTTGGGCATGGTGTCCACCACACCCAGCAGCGCCACCTCCTCGCCGGCCCGGCGCAGCGCCACCGCGATCTCGTAGGCGAGCGGCCCGCCGAAGGACCAGCCGACCAGCAGATACGGGCCGTGCGGCTGGGCGGCCCGGATCCGCTCGACGTACGGCTTCGCCAACTCTGCGATGGTTTCGGCCAGTTGAGGGACACCGGTGCTCAGGGCCGGCGTCTGGAGGACGTACACCGGGCGGTCCGGACCGAGCTGCGGGACGAGTCCGCGGTACCACCAGCCGAAGCCGGACCCCGGGTGCACGCAGACCAGCGGGGTCCGGTCCGCGCTGCCCGCACGCAGGGTGAGGAGCGGGGCGAGGCTGTCGTCGACCGCGTCCGGTCCCGGACCGTTCAGCCAGTCGGCGAGCGCGGCGGGCCGCGACGCCTCGAAGAGGCGCGGGACGGGAACCCGGAACCCCAGCTCGGCCTTGATGCGGGAGGTCAGACGCAGGGCGAGCAGGGAGTGGCCGCCGGCCGAGAAGAAGTCCGTGTCCGGGTCCGCCGGTACGTCCAGCACCTCGCCGAACAGCCGGCACAGGTCGCGTTCCAGCCCGGTGCGCGGCGCCCGCGACGGTGGGCTGACCGGCGCCGGGTCCGGCAGTGCCGCCCGGTCGACCTTGCCGTGCGCGGTGAGGGGGACGGCGTCGATGCGGGACCACAGGGAGGGCAGCAGATGCGCGGGGAGGATCCGGGCCGCGTGTTCCCGTACAGCGGCCGGCGTGACACCGTCCTCCAGGACCAGGTGGGCGACCAGGCGCTTGCCCCCGGCCGGATCCGCGGCCGCGCCGACCACCGCGCGCACCACTCCTGGGCTGCCGGTCAGCGTCGCCTCCACCTCCGCCGGTTCGATCCGGACGCCGCGCACCTTCAGCTGGTCGTCCGTGCGCCCGGCGAACTCCAGTGCTCCGTCGGCCGTCCGGCGCACCAGATCGCCCGTGCGGTACATCCGGGCGCCGGGCGGCCCGTACGGGTCGGCGACGAAACGCTCGGCGGTCTGCCCCGGACGGTTGAGGTATCCGTGGGCGAGTCCGGTGCCGGCGACGTACAGCTCGCCCACCGTTGCGTCCGGTACCGGACGCAGCAGGTGATCGAGGACGTAGGCCCGGGTGTGGTCGAGGGGCCGCCCGATGGGTACGGACGCGCCGACCTCCTCCGTCACCGGGTGGGCGGTGGCGAACACCGTCGTCTCGGTGGGGCCGTAGCCGTTGACGACCCACGTGCCGGGGCAGTGCTCGCGCACCCGCCGCACCGCCCCGGGCGCGAGGACGTCTCCGCCCGCCCACACCTCGCGCACGGTCCCGAGTACCTCGGGTGCGATCTCGGCGACGGTACGCAGGAGTTCGGCGGTCAGCCACAGGGCGGTGACGCGCGCCTCGGGCAGCAGCCGCTTCAGCAGGTCGGGGGTGACCGGGCCGGGCGGGGCGACCACGACCGTGCCGCCGTTCAGCAGGGGCACCCAGGTCTCGTAGGTGGCGGCGTCGAAGGTGTGCGGGCTGTGCAGGAGGACCCGCTCGTGGGTGCCGCCCGTGAAGCGGGTGTCGGCGGCGAGTTCGGCGACGGCTCGGTGCGGGGTGACGATGCCCTTGGGTTCGCCCGTCGAGCCGGAGGTGTACATCACGTAGGCGGGGGATTCGGGGTGCGTGGCCGTCATGGGCGGCGCAGCGATGTCCGTTCCGCTCGCGTCCAACACCCGTACCCCGGACGGGAGCTGCACGGGTTCGGCCGTAACCGCCACGCGGGCCCCCGCCGCCCCCACCAGCGTCGCCAGCCGCCCCGCCGGAGCCCCCGGATCCAGGGGCAGACAGCAGGCGCCCGTCTTCAGCACCGCCAGCTGGGCGACGACCATGGCCACGGACCGGGCCAGCGGCAGCGCGACGGTGTCGCCGGGCCGCACCCCCGCCTCCCACAGCCGCCCCGCCAGCCCGTCGGACGCGGAGTCGAGATCGCCGTACGTCAGCACCTCGCCGTCGGACTCGACGGCCGGCGCGTCGGGCGTACGGGCCACCTGCTCGGCGAAGCGCCCGGGGATGCTCGACGCCCCGCGCCCCGGACGCCCTGAACGCACCACCCTCTCCGCCCGCACCGGCCCCTCGGCCAGGGCGAGCAACCGCCGCCGTTCCTGCGGAGGGAGGACGTCGAGCCGGGCGGCGGGCGTCTCGTGCGCGCGGGCCAGCGCGTCGAGGGCGTGCGCCAGGCGGGCGCCGACGGTGGCCGCGGAGATGCCCCGGCGGCAGCTGACACGCAACAGCATCCGCTCCCCGGCGACGACGGCGACCGTCACCGGGTAGTGCGTCGCGTCCCGCGTCTCGACCAGCTCCACGGTGGAGGCGGGCCCTTCGGCGCGGGGGAAGTTCTCGAACGCCAGGACCGTGTCGAAGAGTTCGCCCACCCCGGCGGCCCGCTGCACCTCCGACAGCCGTACATGGTGATACGGCGCCAGCCGCAGCTGCTCGTCCTGGACGCGGGCCAGCAGCTCGTCGACGCGCTCTTCGGGACGCAGCGCGATCCGCACGGGCAGCGTGTTGATGAACAGCCCCACCATGCGCTCGACGGCGGGCAGATCATGCGGCCGCCCGGAGACGACCGCACCGAACACGAGGTCCTCGGCACCGGTCATCCGGGCCAGCACCAGGGCCCACGCCGTTTGCGCCACGGTGTTGACGGTGACCCCGGCGTCCGCCGCCCGCCGGGCGATCGCCCCCGTCAGCTCGGGGGTCAGCTCGATGTCGACCGTGTCCTCAGGTCCGTCCGGTCCGACGGGGGACAGCAGGGCCGGCGGCGTCAGGCCGTCCAGCGCCTCCCGCCAGGCGGCCTTCGCGCGGGCCTGGTCCTGGCCGTTCAGCCAGATCAGGAACTGCTTGAAGGGCACGGCGGGCGGCATCTCGGCGCCCCCGGCCAGCGCCTGGAGGTCCTGCGCCAGCAACGGCAACGACCAGCCGTCCAGCAGGATGTGATGCATCGTCAGCACCAGGTCGGCGCCCGTGTCGTGCCGCACCAGCACGGCCCGCGCCAGCGGCGGCCGGGCCAGGTCGAAGCGGCGGCCCCGGTCCTCGGCCATGAGCCGGGCCAGCTCCGCCTCCGTCTCGTCCGGCGCGCGGCCGGTGCGGTCGATCTCCCTCCAGGGCGGCTTCGCCGCACGCGGGATCACCTGCACCGGCCGGTCGACGTTCTCGTGCCGGAAGCACGCCCGCAGATTCGGATGCCGCTCCAGCAGCCCGGCCACCGCGGCCCGCACCGCCTCGGCCGTGATGCCGGGGGCGATCCGGAACCGGGCCTGCACCAGATACGGGTCGGGTCGCTCGGGATCGCGCAGGGCATGGAAGAGCAGGCCCTCCTGGGCGGGGGAGAGCGGCAGCACGTCCGCGATACGGCCGCCCATCAGTCGTCCCCCCGTTGGTAGGCGTCGGCTTCGTCCTCTTCGTCGTACTCGTAGTCCTCGTCGTCCAGGCCGAACTCCAAGTCGCCCTCCAGCAGGGCGAGTTGATCGGACGACAGGTCGACCAGCGGGAAGTCGGAGCTGGTGTGGCCGCCCGTGCCGTCCCGACGGGCGTGCTCGACCAGCACCTCGATCGCCTCGGACCACAGCCGGGCCAGCTCCAGCACCTCCTCCTCGCCGAGCACCCCGCGCGCGTACGAGAACCCGGCGCTCAGCCCTAGCCGCCCGCCGGCCTGCTCCACCACGACCGCGTCCACCTCCACCGCGTGCCCGAGCGGCAGTGCCTGCGCGGCCATGCCGAGCAGCTCGCCGTCTGCCGTGTCGCCGCCGGAGAACCGGCCCAGATAGTTGAAGCGCAGGTCCGGGACGGGCAGCGCGGCCAGCTTCGGGGCCGTGTCCGGGTTGAGATGGCGCAACAGTCCCCAGCCGAGACCGCTCGACGGGACCGCGCGCAGCTGCTCCTTGATCTGCTTGAGCGCCTCACCGGCCGCGCCCAGCGCCGGCTGCCAGAAGTCCGGGCCGAGCGCACCGCCCGCGTCCAGCCGGACCGGGTACTGGGTGGTGAACCAGCCGACCGTGCGGGAGATGTCGGCGGACACGGACAGCGCCTCGCGACCGTGGCCCTCCAGGTGGACCAGCAGTCCGGTGCCGGCCCGGGGGTCCGCGCCCCGCCGCCGGGCCGCCGCCGCGGCCATGGCCGTCAGCAGTACCGCGTCCGCGCCGCAGTGGAAGGCCGCCGTCACCTCGGACAGCGCCGCCTCGGTGACCTCGGGCGTCAGCTCCACGGTGAGCACGGCACGGCGTGCCCCGACACCCCGCCCGCCCGCGATCCGTGCGTCCGGGCCGGCCAGCATCCGCTCCCACCAGGCGCACTCCACGTCCGCCAGTCCGGGCCGGGCCGCCTCCCGCGCCAGCAGCCGCGCCCAGCGGGCGAAGGACGTGCCCGTGTTCTCCGGCAGCCGCTCCCCGGCCAGCCCGGCCGCCAGCTCGGGACCCAGCAGCCGCCAGGACACCCCGTCCACCGCCAGATGGTGCACCGTCAGCAACAGCAGCCCCGGCTGCCTGGAGGGCGCGTCGAGCCAGGTGGCCCGCAGCATCTCCCCCCGCTCCGGGTCGAGCCGCACCGACGCCGCCAGCTCCTCGGCCAGCTCCCGGGGGTCGGCTCCGACGGGCACCTCGACGCGGTCGACGGCCACTTCGGGGACCGCCTCGGGAACCTCCAGCTCCCCGTCCACCAGCCGCATCCGCAGCACACCGTGCCGCTCCGCCAGCTCCCGCACCGCCGCTGCGACGCGCGCCGGGTCCACGTCCCCCGGCACCGGGAACACCATCGACTGCGTGAACGCGGCCGCGTCCCCGTCCTGTTCGCGCCACCAGTGCATGACCGGCGTGAGCGGGAAGCGCCCCGTACCGGCGTCGTCGCCGGCACCGGTACCGGTGCCGTGACCCGTCGCCTCCCGGGCCGTCAGCGCGAGCGCGGCCGGCGTACGAGCCGTGAAGACGTCACGCGGCGTGATGCCGAGCCCCGCCCCCGACGCCCGCCCCGCCAGCTGGATCGCCATGATGCTGTCGCCGCCCAGCCGGAAGAAGTCGTCGTCGGCACCGACCCGTCCGACGCCCAGCACCTCTTCGTACAGGGCGCACAGAGCGACCTCGCGGGCCCCCTCCGGGATCCGCCCCGAGCCGCTCGGACGGTTGCCCGGCGCGGGCAGCGCCGCCCGGTCCAGCTTGCCGTTCGGCGCCAGCGGCAGCGCGTCCAGTACCACCACGTCGGACGGCACCATGGCGGCGGGCAACCGCCCGGCGGCGTACGCCAGCAGCGCGTCCGGGACCGGGACCTCCTCGCCGTCCCCCACGACGTACGCGACGAGCCGCGGCCTGCCCGGCCGGTCCTCCCGGACGACGGCCACCGCCCGCCCGACCGAGGGATGCCCGGCGAGGACCGCCGCGATCTCGCCCGGCTCGATGCGATGGCCGCGGATCTTCACCTGGTCGTCGGACCGGCCCAGGTACTCCAGCTGCCCGTCGTCCCGGCGCCGGGCCAGGTCCCCGGTGCGGTACATGCGGTCGCCGGGCGCCCCGTACGGGTCGGCGACGAACCGCTCGGCGGTCTGCCCCGGCCGGCCCAGATAGCCGTACGCGACTCCCGGCCCCGCCAGATAGAGCTCGCCGCACACCCCGGGCGGCAGCGGCCGCAGCCGTCCGTCGAGGACGTACGCGCGCGTGCCCGGCAGCGGGGAGCCGATGGGCGGGACGGTGCCGTCACCGGTCAGCGGGGCGGACGCGGTGGCGCCGACGGTGTACTCGGTCGGCCCGTACGCGTTGTGGAAGCGACGCCCGCCGACGGCCCAGCGGGCCACCAGGTCCGGCGGGCACGCCTCGGCGCCCGAGGCCAGCGACCGCAGCTCGGGGTACTCCCCGGCGGGGACGGTCGCCAGTACCGACGGCGGCAGCAGCGCACAGCTGATCCGCCGCCCGGTCAGCACCTCCGCGAGTGCCTGCCCGACCAACGGTCCCTCCGGCGGTACGACGAGAGTGCCGCCGGACGCGAAGGCCATGCACAGCTCGCCCACGGAGATGTCGAACGCGGGCGAGGCCAGCTGGAGCACCCGGCTGTCCGCGTCCAGCGCCAGGGCGTCCACGAGGCCGTCCGCGAGGGCCGTCAGGCCCGTGTGCGGGACGACGACGCCCTTGGGGCGGCCGGTGGAGCCCGAGGTGTGGATGACGTAGGCGGGAGTCGACGGGGCCAACTCATCGGCGTTCAGCGGCTGTTCGTCGAAGACGCGGTCATCGAGGACGAGCGTGGGGACGGCCGTCTCCGGCAGCGCCCCGGGCTCGCCGACCACCACCAGCACCGGCCCCGCGTCCGCCAGCGCCGTCCGGATGCGCTCCGGCGGATAGTCCGGGTCGACCGGCAGGTAGGCGGCGCCCGTGCGCTGCACCGCCAGCAGGGCCTGGACCATGGCCGCCGTGCGGCCCAGGGCGAGGGCCACGATGCGGCCGGGCCCGGACCCGTGCCGGGTCAGACGAGCAGCCAGCCGGTTCACGCGGTCGGTCAGCTCGGCGTACGTCAGCCGCAGGCCGTCGGCCTCCAGCGCCGGCGCGCCGGGGGTGCGGGCCGCCTGCCGGGCCACCAGGTCGGGCAGGGCGCGGGGCGCGGGCGCGGGGGCGCCGGACGCGAGCTCAGCGACGCGGCGCAGGCCGGCCTCCGGCACGAGCCCGACCTCGGCGAGCGGCACCTCGGGGTCGGCGGTGAAGCGGCGCAGCAGCTCCAGGTAGGCGTCCGTCCAGTGCCGTACGGTGTCGGCGCCGAAGAGGGCCGTACGGATCTCGAAACTGCCGTCCATCGTGCCGTCGTCGGCGTCCCGGACGATGCCGACGAGGTCGTGCTCGCCACCTGTGTGGATGCGCTCGGGCTCGCTGAACTCCCGCAGCGCGGCCACGCTGCGCTGCTGCGTGAGGTGCATGAACACCCACTGGAACAGCGGGGAGCGCCCGGCGCTGCGGTCGGGCGCGACCGCCGACACGATCCGGCCCACGGGCACGTCGGAGTTGGCCATCAGCTCGGGGAAGTCCGTGGCGAACCGGCCGAGCACGTCGGCGAAGGAGTCACCGGGGCGAATCCGCCAGCGCGTCGGGATGGCGTTCATGACGTACCCGATGACCCGCTCCAGGCCCTTGGCGGCGCGGTTGGCGGTCGGGGTGCCGAGCACCAGGTCGTCGGCGCCGGTGAGACGGTGCGCGAGGACCGCGAAGGCGGCCATCAGGACGACGTAGACGGAGGCGCCGCGCTCCCGGGCCAGTGCCCGTACCGCCTGCGCGGTCGGGGCGTCGACCTTGAACGGGATCTGCGCGATGCCCTCCGCGAGCCCGTTCCCGGCGCCCGGCACGGCGAGCGGCCCCGGGGGCTCGGCGAGATAGCGGCGCCAGAAGTCCAGCCGCGCCTCGAAGACCCCCGACTCCGCCAACTCGCCCTGCCAGGAGGCGAAGTCGGCGTACTGGATACGCGGGCGGGCCGAGGGCGGGGCCGTACCGGCGCGCAACGCGCGGTGGACGTCGGCGAACTCGGCCTGGAGCACGTCGAAGGACCACCAGTCGGCGATGACGTGGTGCAGGCTCAGCATCAGCGTGGTCCGCCGCTCGTCGACCGTGACGAACCGGGCCCGCATCAGGGGTTCTCCGGCGAGGTCGAAGGGGCGGCGCCGGAAGGTCTCGAAGGCCTCGGCGATGGTGGTGCCGGTGCCGCGCAGGTCCTCCCGCTCCAGCCGGAAGCGCTCCTCCGGCGGGAAGGTGACGGTGAGCGCGCCCGGTTCGCCGCCGATGCGGGCGCGCAGGATGTCGTGGTGTCCCCGGACCAGGGTCAGCGCCGTCTCCAGGCGGTCCGGGTCGACCGGCTCGACCGTCTCGTCGAAGTGATAGGCGCAGCACAGGTTGAGCGCCGGGGTGCCCGGATACAGCGACTCGTACACCCACAGGTCCTCCTGCGCCGGGCTGAGCCGCACCGGCCCGTCCCCGTCGCGCGGCGGCACCACCGCCGGGATCAGGCCCGCCTGCCCGGACTCCACCAGCCGCCGCATCAGCCGTACCCGCTGTTCACCGCTGAGCGCGCTGAACCGCTCGGCCATCGACGCTCCGGCCGCCCCCGTTGTCGCCGTCACGCCACGTCCTCCCGCAGCTCGGCCAGCCGGTGCAGCCCGGCCAGCATCTCGTCGCGGCCGAGCCCGAAGTCCACGAAGCAGGCGACCTCGTCGCAGCCCAGTTCGCGCAGGTCGGCGAGCATCTTCCGGCAGGTCTCGGCCGAGCCGAGCAGACTGCCCCAGGTCAGATAGCGATGGAAGGCGAACTCGGCGAGCATCGCGGTCTGTTCGGCCGTCAGCTCCGCCGTCGCCGGGTCGGCCGTGCGGTTCGCCGTGGTCTGCCGTACGTACGACCGCAGATACCTCTTCAGCGGTACGGCGGTCAGGCGTCGCGCCTCCGCGTCGTCCGCGCCGACGAACGTGTGCGCCATCAGGGTCACCCGGCCGTGCGCGTCGGTGCCGCCCTGGTCGGGGGCGGCGGCGCAGGCCGCGCGATAGCGGGCGATCCGCTCGGCCAGCTCCTCCCGGCTCTGCCCGACGGTCGCCCCGAGGACCCCGGTGCGCAGGCTTCCGGCGGCCTCCCAGGTCGCGGGGTTGCCGGAGCTGGTGAGCCACAGGGGAAGGGTGTCCTGCACGGGCCGGGGCTGCGGAAGGACGGTGACCGGGGCGCCGGTGCCGTCGGTGAACTCGGCCGGCTCGCCCGCCCACAGCCGGCGCAGCAGCGGGATGTCCCGCAGGGTCCGCTCGCGGCGGCCCTCGTAGTTGCCGGGGGCGAGGACGAAGTCGGCGGAGTGCCAGCCGGTCGCGGCCGACAGCCCGATCCTGCCGTGCGACAGGTTGTCGACGACGGCCCAGTCCTCCGCGATCCGCAGCGGATGGTGCAGCGGCAGGATCACGCTGCCCGCCCGGATGTTGATCCGCTCGGTGGCCACGGCGAGCGCCGCGCTGAGCACCGGCGGGCTGGGGAACACCTGCCCCACCTGCTGGAAGTGCCGCTCGGGCGTCCAGATCGCGTGGAAGCCGAGCCGGTCCGCGGTACGGGCGACGGTGAGGATGTCGTCGTAGGCCCGGCTGTGCGGCGGTGCGCCGCCCCCGGCCGTGGTGCCGGCGGGCGTGTCGGCGCCGAAGAACATCACGCTCAGGTCCATGGCACCTCCTTCTGGCTGGTGTCGGTACGGCCGTCGGGGCCGGGCTGCCGGGGAACGCGCGGCCGCCGCACGATGGGCGCGGCGGCGGGCGCCTCGGCCGGTGCCCGCTCCAGCTCGGCGGCGAGGGCGGCGACCGTGGGGGAGGTGAACAGCTGGGCGGCCGTCACCGTGCGGCCGGCGCCGGTCAGACGGGCCGCGACCCGTACCGCGCGCAGGGAGTTGCCGCCGAGCTGGAAGAAGTCGTCGTGCGGGGCGATGCCCTCGACGCCGAGGACGTCGGACCAGACGGCGGTGATCTCCCGGCGCAGGGCGGAGTCAGCCGGGGCCGGCCCCGGGCTGTCGGCGGGGGGTGCGGGGGCGCGGAGCGCGTCCAGGGCCGGGTCCGCCCGCCGGGGCGGTGCGGGCAGCGGAAGCCGGGACAGCGGCACGTCCGGATCGGCGGCCGCCGCTCGCAGCGCCTCGACGACGGCGTCCGCCAGCCACTCCGCGAACTCCGGCTCCAGACACGACGTCCGGTACTCGAAGACCAGCGTCATCCCGTCCGGCGCGCCCGACGGCCCGTGCTCGTCCGTGACGTCGACCAGCAGCTCGAACCTCGCCGTGCCGGTCCGCAACGGCTCCACGCCGGACGCGGCACCGGGCAGGTCCACCTCGGCGCGGGCGTTGTTCTGCAACGCCAGCACCACCTCGGTGAACGGCTGCCGCCCCGGTGGCCGCACCGGGTTGAGGGCTCCCACGACCTCCTCGAACGGCACGTCCTGGTGGGCGAAGGCGTCCAGTGCCGTCTCCCGGGTACGCGCGAGCAACTGCCGGGCCGTCGGATCGCCGGACGCGTCGGTGCGCAGCACCAGCATGTTGACGAAGAACCCGACGACGTCGTCGACCGTGCCGTCGTGCCCCCGCCCCGCGATCGGCGAGCCGACCGCGAGATCCTCACCCGCTCCGGCCCGCACCAGCACGGCGGCGAGGGCTGCGTGCAACGCCATGAACAGCGTCGCCCCCTCCGCCCGCGCCACCTCGACGATCCGCGCGTGCCCGGCCGCGTCCAGCCGCCGTACGACGGTGGCGGCCTCCCGGCCCGGTACGGCGGGCCGCTCGGGGCGCCGGGGAAGCAGCGGGCCGCCGACCGGGAGATCGGCCAAAGCCTTGTGCCAGAAGGCGAGTTGGGCGGTCGCGAGGGACCCCGGATCGTCCGCCGAGCCGAGCCGCTCCTGCTGACGGCGGGCGAAGTCGGCGTACGGGACGGGCAGCGGGGCCAGTCCCGGATCGGAACCGGCGACCCGGGCGGCGTAGGCACGCGACAGGTCCCGGAAGAGCGGGGGCAGGGACCAGCCGTCGCCCGCGATGTGGTGCAGCACGAGCAGCAGCGCGTGCTCACCCGGCCGGTCCCGGACGCCGAACAGCACGGCGTGCAAAGGGAGTTCGGCGGCCAGGTCGAAGCGGTGCCGGGCGGCTTCGGCGACGGCTCGCGCCAGCTCACCCGAATCGACCTCGACCTGCCGTAGCCCAGGGCGCGCCTCGACACCGTCCAGCACCCGCTGCCCAGGCTCCCCGGCGCGCTCATCGAAGACGGTACGCAGCGCCGTCTGCCGGGCGGCCACGTCCCCGAGCGCGGTCCGAAGCGCCCGCGCGTCGACCTCGCCGCGCAGCCGCACCAGCACCGGCAGGGTGTACGCCGTCCCCGCGTCGACCCGGTCCAGGAACCAGAGGCGGCGCTGGGCGTACGAGAGGGGCAGCGCGCCGTCGCCCCGCGAAGGCGCGGGAACCGCGGCCCGGTCGCCCTTCGCCGCCGCGTTCTCCCCGTCCGCCGTGTCGGCCTCCGCCACATGGGGCACCAGCGCCGCCGGTGTCCGGCCCTCGAACAGCGCCCGTACGCCGACCCGGGCACCCAGCGTCAGCTGGATCCGCCCCAGCAGGCGCGCCACCATCAGCGAGTTGCCGCCGAGCGCGAAGAAGTCGTCCTCGGGACCGACCGACGCCACCCCCAGTACCTCGGAGAAGAGCCCGCACAGCGCCTCTTCGACCGGGCCGGACGGCTGCCGTGCCGCCGCCGAGGCCAGCGAGCCGGTGATCGGCCCGGGCTCCGGCAGGGCGGCGCGGTCCAGCTTGCCGTTGGCGGTGAGAGGCAGCGCGTCCAGGAGCACGAAGGCGGCCGGGACCAGGTAGTCGGCCAGCACACGAGCGGCGTGCTCGCGCAACTCCCGCTCGGAAGGCCGCGGTTGACGTCCCTCGCGGGGGACGACGTACGCGATCAGTCGCTTCTCACCCGCCGCGTCGGGACGGGCCACGACGGCGGCCCGGACGACACCCGGATGGCGGGCCAGCACTGTCTCCACCTCGCCGGGCTCCACCCGGAACCCGCGGATCTTGACCTGGCCGTCGGCCCGTCCCAGATACTCCAGCACCCCGTCCGCCACCCGGCGCCGCACCAGGTCACCGGTGCGGTACATCCGCTCACCGGCGGCCCCGTCCGGGTCGGCCACGAACCGTTCGGCGGTCAGCTCGGGACGGCCGCAGTAACCGAGGGCGACGCCCGCCCCGGCGGCGTACAGCTCACCGGTCTCGCCGTCCGCGACGGGCCGCAGCCGCTCGTCGAGCACCCGCAGCCGTTTGCCGGCCAGCGGGCGGCCGATCGGCACCGGAGCACCGTCCCGCACCTCCTCCGCGGTGACCCGGTGGACGGTCAGGAAGACCATGCCCTCGACCGGGCCGTAGCCGTTGCTCAGCCTCAGCGCGGGGTGGCGCTCCAGGGCGCGGGCCGCGTGCGCGGGCGACAACGGCTCGCCTCCGACGATCAGTTCGCGCAGCCCGGCCAGGGCCCGCGGGTACTCGTCGACGATCACGTCGAAGAGGGACGCGGAGAGATACAGGGAGGTGACGGCGTGCCGGTCCAGCAGGTCGGCCATCACCACGGGGTCGGGGCGCTGCCCCGGGTGCAGTACGCACACGCCGCCGCCCAGCAGCGGGCCCCACAGCTCCATCGCGAACGCGTCCCAGGACACCGGGGAGCTCTGCAGCCACACCGCACCGGCCCCGAAGGACGCGAAGTCCTGCCCGGTCAGCGTCCCGGTGATCGCGGCATGCGAGGCGACGATGCCCTTGGGACGGCCGGTGGAGCCGGAGGTGAACATCACGCAGGCCGGGTCCTGGGGCCGTACCCGCACCGTGCCGCGCGGAAGCGGCTCGGCCCGCTCGGCGTCCTCCACCGCGACCGACTCGGCCTCGCCGACGGGCTGTCGGGTGCCGCGCCGGGACACCACCACGGTGACGCCCGCGTCGGCCGCCATCCCGCGCAGCCGTTCCGCCGGAAAGTCCGGGTCGAGCATCACATGGCCGGCCCCGGCCTTCAGCGTGCCGAGCAGGGCGACCACCATCTCGGCGGACCGCTCCAGGTAGACGCCCACCAGGGCCCCCGGCCGCACGCCGCGCCGTCGCAGCAGCCCGGCGAACCGGTCCGCGCGGGCGTCGAGTTCGCCGTAGTTCAGCCTTTCGTCGCCGTACACCAGCGCGGTCGCCGCGGGTGTCCGCCGAGCCTGTTCCTCGAAGAGTTCATGTACACCGTGCAACGCCCCCCTCATCGCCATCTCAGGCGTCTACGCCCGTGCGGGTGGGACATATGTCCGTCCAGCGGGCCTCGACGAAGGCGAGGCATTCGGCGCGGCTGCCGGCGGTCAGCGCCACGTCCCACCCGTCCGGCACGGTGATCCCGTCGGGCCACAGCGAGAACTGGCCCTCGGCGTTGGTGAGCACGAGATAGGTCCCGTTCTCGTCCTCGAACGGATTGGTGGTCATGATCAGCCCTCCACGAGTTCTCTGCTCCCCGGGTTCTCCGGGTTGTCGGGGACATCAGGGTTCTCCGGCGCCTCGGGATCGCCTGGGCGCACGGAGTCTTCGGCGGCGTCGGTGGCGTCGGGGGAGTCGCCGGCCGCGTCGGGCAGCAGCGTGTCGATCTCCCGCACCGTGCGCCGGGTCATGCTCAGCACCCCGACGGCGATGCCGCAGAGGCCGGCGAGCAGCAGCATGGCGGCCATGCCGCTGCCCGGTCCGTCGCCCACCAGCGGCCCCAGCACCACGAAGATCCCGGCGCCGTCCGCGGCCTGCGGTTCGAAGACATGGTCGGCGAGCGGCCCGGAGACCGCGGTCGCCAGCGGGACGGAGATCTGCGACAGGAACATCACGGCGCCGAAGACCCGCCCGTGCCACTCCTGCGGCACCTTGGTCTGCACGATCGCCTGCATCACGCCGTTGATCATCGGCATCAGCGCGGCGCCCACCAGAATGGCCGCGCACCAGCCGACCACGCCACCCGCGAGCGCCATCGCCACCTGGGCGGACAGACACATGCCGATGATCCCGAGCAGCATGCCCCGTGCCCGGTTCCTCGGCCCGCTCCACGCCGCCATCAACAGCCCGCCCGCGATCCCGCCCACCCCGATGGCCGTGTTGACGCTCGCCAGCGCCGCGGTCTCGCCGCCGGACCGGGCCAGCACCATGGGCTGTACGGCGGCGAAGCCGAAGACCATGACCAGGTTGACCACGCAGAAGGCCAGCATCAGATCGCGCAGGCTCGGATACCGGAAGAGGAACCGCATCCCCTCCACGGCCTCGGCGGTGAGTTTCTTGCGCGGCCCACCCGCCGCCTTCTTCGCGGGACCGGTGTCCCCCCGCATCCGTACGACCCGGACGGCGGCCAGCGCGAGGGCGAAGCTCACCAGGTCGGCGACCAGGATGAAACCGAGCCCGGAGAACGCCACCAGGAGCCCGCCCAGCGCGGGCCCGCCGACATCCGCCGTGCTCTTGGCGCTGGCCAGCAGACTGTTGGCCCGCTGGAGCTGCCCCTTGTCCACCAGCAACGGCACGGCGGCGCCCAGCGCCGGGAACTGGAAGGCGGCGGCGGAGCCGAGCAGCATGACGGCCGCGTAGACCTCCCAGGTGTGCAGTCCGCCCGTGAAGTGCAGGACGCCGAGCAGCGCCACGATCAGCAGCCCGCAACCGTCCGCGAGTTGCAGCGCCGTACGTCTCCTGATCCGGTCGACGAAGGCCCCGGCGAGCGGGCTGAGCAGCACCTGGGGGAGAAGCGCGCACAGCGAGAGGGTGGTCAGCGCGGTGGCCCGGCCGGTGGCCGACCAGGTCTCGAAGACGAAGGCGAAGCGCAGGACGGAATTGCCCACGAGGGAGATCGCCTGCCCGCTCCAGACGAGCATGAAAGGACCCATGCCGCTGAACCGGCCGGCCGTCCCCCCGTCCTGCGCGGTGTCGTCCGGCGAGCGCGCTGAATCGGCCACGTGCGTACCCCCGTCGAATGTGGCTTTCAGACAGGAACCTTAGTTCGAAGTCGCGCGCGGCGCAGCCCTGATCATGAAAGGCGTCCCGGAAGCGGCACGGACCCCACCGGAGTGGTTGTCGACCCGGCGGTTGACCGATGGACTGGCCGGAGCAACTGCCGCCTCCCTAGGATGTGTTGTCGGCGAGGTGATCTCCTCGGCCGGCCCTGTGACTGGGGGAAACGATGGAGCCTGGAAAGCAGCTGTCCACGTCGATCGATGCCACGATTCCGACGGCCGCGCGCATGTACGACTACTATCTCGGCGGCAAGGACAACTACGCCTCCGACCGAGCCGCCTGCGAGGAGCTGGACAAGGTCGTCCCCAGCACCCGCGCCCTCGCGCTGAACAACCGCCGCTTCCTGCAGCGGGTGGTGCGGACGCTGGCCGAGGACTACGGCATCCGGCAGTTCCTCGACCACGGTTCAGGCCTGCCCACCCAGAACAACGTCCACCAGGTCGCGCAGGCCGTCGACCCGTCCTCGCGCGTGGTCTACGTCGACAACGACCCGATGGTCCTGGTCCACGGCCGCGCCCTGCTGGAGCAGAACGAGAACACGGCCGTCATCCACGCCGACATGCGCGAGACCGACGCCATCTTCGCCCACGCCGACACCCAGCGCCTGATCGACTTCTCGCAGCCGGTGGCCGTGCTGTTCAACTCGGTGTTCCACTGCATCCCGGACAGCGACACCGACGGCCCGCTCGCCGTGGCCCGCCGGGTGCGCGAACGGCTCGCGCCCGGCAGCTACATGGTGATGTGCCAGCTGGTCAGCGAGGACGCCGAGGTCCGCAAGTTCGTCACCGACTTCATGGACCAGGCGACCCAGGGGCACTGGGGCCGGGTGCGCGAGCCGAAGGACGTGGCGGAGTTCTTCGAGGCTCTGGAGATCCTCGAACCCGGTCTGGTGGAGGTCTCCACCTGGCGCCCCGACACCGAGGTGGCACCGCGCCAGCTCACCCAGGAGTGGATCGAGTTCGGCGGCGTGGGCCGACTCCGCTAGGCCGTGCGGACACGGCCCAGGGAGTCTCACCTCGGGGAGTACCGCTCCGCCGTCTCGCGCAGCCGCACCAGGGACTCGCGCGGGTTGAGCGCCTCGTCGCCCAGACGGTCCAGGGCGAGGCGGTACTCCTCGGTCTCGTCGCGGTCCTCCAGGAAGGCCGCGCTCTTGATGTGCTCCAGATAGACGATGTCGGGCAGATCGGCGCCGCCGAACCGGAGATAGGTGATCGGCATCGCGGGCGCGGAAGCGTTGGTCACGTCCAGAGGCACGATCTGGACGGTCACATGGGGCCGCTGGGCCATCTCCACGAGATGCTCCAGCTGCGCCCGCATCACCTCACGGCTGCCCAGGACACGCAGCAGCACCGACTCGTCGACGATCGCCCACAGCTGCGGCGCCTCCGGCCGGTGCAGCAGCTCCCGTCGGCGCATCCGCAGCTCCACGCGCCGCTGCACCTCACGTCCCGGCGCCGTCGGCAGCCCGCGCTCCACGACGGCCCGGGTGTAGTCCTCGGTCTGCAACAGGCCGGGAATGTACTGGAGTTCAAAGGTACGGATGGCCGTGGCCGCCTCCTGCAGCCCGACCAGCCGGTCGAACCACTCCGGCATCAGCCGCTTGTCATAGCGCTGCCACCAACCGGGCTCACCGGCGCGCCGCAGCAACTGGAGCAGCACCGAGGCCTCGTACTCCGCGGCCCCGTACTTCTCCAGCAGGGCGCGGATGTCGGCCTCCGTGGGCGGCCGACGGCCCTTGCCCGCCTCGATGCGCGACAGCTTCGCCGGGCTGAACCCCACGGCACGCGCCGCCTGGTCCTGGGAGAGGCCCGCGTCCTCGCGGATACCCGCCAGCTGGACGCCGACCAGCATCTTCAGCAGGGTCGGCGCGGGTTCGGTCCGGTTCAGATACGGCTCGAGGCGGGAGATGCGAGGTGACTCGGCGGACATCCTGACTCCCCGTAGACCGGCATACGACAGACAGCATTATCGCATCCCGCCGCCTCGCGCCGCCGGAACGGCGAGAAGTGGGGAGCTCAACTTCCGCTTCGTGACGGCGTTTCGCTCCCCGCCGGCCTTCCGTTCCCGGGCGGAGGACCCGTCTCACCCGAAGGTGGGACGAGGTGGTCGAACCGGTTCAGACGAGATGGTCGAACTCCCCCTCCTTCGCCCCCGCCAGGAACGCGGTGATCTCGGCCGGGGTGTACACGAGGGCCGGCCCGTCGGGGTCGCGGGAGTTGCGCATCGCGATGCTGCCGTCGCCCAGGGAGGCCACCTCGACGCAGTTGCCCTCGGCATTGCTGTGCCGGCTCTTGATCCAGCGGACGCCCAACGAGCTCGCCGGTACGCCGTTCGGTGCTGTTGGCACTGCACTCTCCTTGCTCACGTTCCGCCACGCGTGCGCCCCGACGCCCTCCGGGCCCGGACCGCACCACGTGCTCTCCGTCGACACCGCTCGCGCAATTTCCCGTGAAATTGCACGGAGGCGCCGTCGGCGTGGATAATAGTCCGCGGCGTCAACGGCAGTGCGGACGCCTCGCCTTGACCGTGTATCAGGGAGACGTTGTGTCCTTACCTGCGTACGAAGGGCTCCGACTGCCCGGCAGCGCTGCGTCCCCCGCGGGGTTGGCAGGGCCGCCCGGAGCACACCCCGGCGCCCCGGCCCGAGCCCGGCTCACCAGGCCCGAACCCCCACGCACCTCGCCCCGCTCCGCCGCCCTGCGCCTCGTCGGCGCCGAACAGGGCTGCGGCCAGGCCCGCGACTTCGTCCGTCGCACCCTTGCCGACTGGTCGTTGGACCACTGCGGCGCGGACGCCCTCACGGTGGTCGCCGAACTGCTGGCCAACGCGGTGCTGCACGCCGCACCGCACGCCGCATCGCACTCCACGGCCCGCCCCTCGTCCGGCGTCGAGGCCGAGATCTGGCTGAAGCTCAGCCTCCGCCGCCCGGCCCACCTCGTCTGCGCGGTCGCCGACCCGAGCGACAACCTCCCGGTCTACCCGCACACCAGCGACCCCTTCGACGAGCACGGGCGCGGGCTGCGCATCATCGACGCCCTGTCCGAGCACTGGGGCTGGACCCGATGCCAGCCCGCGGGCAAAACGGTCTGGGCGATGCTCCGAACCGACCGGCAGGACTGACCCGGCATCCACCACGGCACTGCATCCGCAAATGTGCCGCAGGGGGCGAACATTTGGGCAAGTGCCCGAACAGGCCGCCATATTTTGGGCAACCCGGCCGCCGGTGTAACACGGTCGCGAGAGCGTGGCGCAGGACTAGGTAAAGGAAGAAGCGGGTCGCCCCCCAGAGCCCATATTCGGCTCCTCGGGGGATAACAAATCCGACCCGGCCCGACTGAGTCCGACTCAGTCCGAACCAGCCCGCCCAGCCACGCGTCAGATCGGATTTCTCGTGAACACCGACCCGGTATCCGGATACCAGCCGTACGACCAGCCCATGGGCCCCGACCGCTCCCGGCGCAACCAGGACGCAGGCCGGAGAGCCGCCCTCACCATCTGCACGATCGCCGACGTCTCGGCCGGTCTGCTCGGCCTCTGGATCGTGTTGTACCTGCTCGACGCGAACCAGGCGAACGTGTTCGTGGAGTTCGTGCACGGCGCGGCGAACTGGCTCGGTGGATGGGCACAGGACATTTTCACGATGGACACGGAAGGTCTACGCGTAATCCTCAATTACGGCCTCCCGGCCGCCCTTTACCTGCTCCTGGGGCACGGAATTGCCGCCCGCCTCAACCGGGCCTGACGGCATCACCCACCAGAAGGACCGGCGCTATGAAACGCACTCCCACCAAAGACGATCACCTGCCGATTTATGAAGACCTCGTGCGCGAACGAGGAGACGCCGTGGCGGAAGCGCAGATAGCGGCCGCACACACCCAGCACCAGGCAGCGGAGCTGCTGACCGAGGGAGAGACACCCCACCGGCACCAGCAGCCGGCACACGATCAGCGGGCCCGCTTCCAGTGAGCCGACGCGCGTACTCGTGGACGAGGCGGCCGACGGCCGGCCTGCTCGTCGAGTACGTCCGCAGACAACGAGAGAGGGCGGGAGCCAGTGAGACCGACTCTCGCCCTCTTCTGCTGCCGGCATCCGCCTAGTACTCCAGCCGTAGATCGTGATCTCGATGGTGAGGGGCGCCGAGGCGACAGTCGGACAGCGTCGACCATCTGGCCGAGACCGCCCACGCCGTCGGCTCCTTCTCCCTCTACCCGATTTCACCGAGAGGGAGGGCGTCCCTTATCTCGCTGAGCTTCGCCGTCGTCGCCGGGGTCTGCTCCTGCGCTTGTTCAGTGAGTCGGAGGGCATCGTCAATCTCGCTGAGCTTCGCCGAGGGCAGGACGGCCGCCCGCTCTATCAGGTCGTCCCGTGACACAGTGGTCAGCCACGTGCAAGGGGTGAAGCCTGGACGCGGGAACGCGAGCCGCAGCACGCCTTCGAACGGTACTCCTTCACCGGCGCCCACCATCACTTCGATGCCCAGACCGCTGATGTCGACGCCCGCCGGAGCGACGACCTGCATCACCCGGATCCCGGACGCGTCGTCTCCCGACAGCAGTACGACCAACCTCCGCTCGTCGAACTGGACCCACCAGACTTCGCCACGTTGCACAAGTCCTCCAGACACAGGACGGCGGACAGACGCTGCGCGAGCCTGACGCGGTGTGGAGACGGGTTCGGCCACCGTTGATCATCGGTGTGTGAAGCCTGGAGATCACGCAGTGGCCGCAGTTCACAGCGTAAACCCTGCCCACTGGCAGGAGGCGTTCGAGGGCCTGATGAGCCGGATAGCGGGACGGTTCACGCGGGTCGAATCCCGGCGCCGAGCCCGGAAGTTGGTACTCGGCCTGCTGTCGGACCTGCCGCGCAAGAACTGCTGGACCATCGCCGAGTGGGCCGGGGACAGGACCCCGGACGGCATGCAGCACCTGCTCGGGCGGGCCAAGTGGGACGCCGACCAGGTCCGCGACGACGTGGTGGAGCATCTGCACGACGACGAGGCGGTGCTGGTGGTCGACGAGACCGGCGACGTGAAGAAGAGCACCGACACTGTCGGTGTCCAGCGCCAGTACACCGGCACCGCCGGACGCGTCGAGAACAGCCAGGTAGCCGTTTACCTCGCCTACTCGACTCCGCGAGGGCACGCGGCGATCGACCGGGAACTCTAGGTTCCGCGTTCCTGGACCACCTCCGACCCCGACCGCTGCCGGGCCGCCGGACTCGGTGACAAGACGGAGTTCGCGACCAAGCCAGAGCCGGCCGCCCGCATGGTCACCCGATTCCTGGACGCCGGCCACCGGGCCGCCTGGGTCGCGGGAGACGAGGTCCACGGCGGCAACCCGAGGCTGCGCGCCCCGCTGGAGGAACGCGGCACCGGCTACGTCCTAGCGTGGCCTGCTCGCACGAAGTCACCACAGGCGCCGGGAAGTTCCGCGCGGACACGCTGGCCAGGAAGGTGCCCAAGAGGACCTGGCAGAAGCTGTCCGCAGGGGTCGCAGCCAAGGGCCACCGCTTCTACGACTGGGCCGTCATCGACCTCACCGACCCCCGGCCCGGGAGCCGGCAGTTGCTGATCCAACGCGTCTTTGACCCTGTCCACCGGCTTGGCTGGTCCGACTGGTGACGCCGCCACCAGGCCCGATCCCAGACCAGCCACTACCGACGACAAGCCGCTCAAGCATGAAGATCACGATCTACGGCTGGAGTACTAGGCGATCACCTCCGTGGTGGCGACACACCTGAGCGGTGGCGCTGGAATCCAATGGACGGCAAGTGGTACTCATATCCGCTTGGGTCCTACATGCTCATCGAGATTGAGGTGCTCTCCACGCGCCCACCGACATCTTTCGAACTTGAACACACCTACGAACTGCCTCAGATCTTCAAGGTGGTGTCGTCGGCCTATGAGGGGTTGAAAGCGCGATGGCCTCATGCAGTCTGGAGCGCGCGAACGGGTGAGTGGCGGAGCGTGAAGACGGGCGCGACGGTCCAGCCGAGTCCACCGCAGGGAAGCCCGTCGGCAGGCCTTCCGCAACAGGCCCTCCAGAGAATTGAAAGAGTGCGCCAATTCGAGGCTAGGGGTCACATCAGTCGCGACGAGGCAGCAAGGCTGATCCTCGCCATCATTGAGGAGTACACCTCGTGCTGTGACCGCACAAGTTCGCAGGGTGCGGTCTTGGCAGCTGGAAGCGCGGGTGACATCCGATCCAACCGCTGGAGTGAGGCTTCTTGACGGGCGGCTCCCCCAGCTGGCGTATCCGGGCAGGCATACCGGCGGGGCGGGCCCGAGTTTGGATTCATGCATAGGCCCAGAGTGGTCGTGGAACCACCGGACAGTCGTGGCCTGCGGAAGGTCCGTATGGGGGGCGAGGTGGTGGGCGCGGCCTGGTCCCTACGCGATCTTCGGAAGATCCTCGTCCGCAATGGCTTCCCACAGGACGTGAGCCTCAAGGATCGTGCGCTTATTTCCTGGCGCGAGGTGGGCAGCGAGGGCTGGCCCGACCGCACGCGCAAGAGACGCGCGACCGCTGTAGTCATGACGGCGGGATTGATCGGGTCGGCGGTCGTCCTCGTGGTCATTGGCAGCGAGGATGCCTTCGGCGCGCTGACCTTCGCGTCGCAGGTAAGCGGCTTCCTCCTCTTCCTCGCGGGCCTCGCCCAGCTCTTGGCCGCCTGCGCTGTGCAGGACTACTGGGGCAGGCGGACGGTGCGGTACTCCGGGCTGATGGTTTTGGTCGGCGCTTTCATTGCGCTACTGGTCCATTCCATGCTTGTGGCCCTCTGGTTCCAGAAGATGGAGTTCACGCCCTGGGCCTTCAGCTATATGCCACTGTGGGTATGGTCCCTGTGGGCAACGTGGATCGTCGTTCGGGAGAAGGCCTGGCATGGCACCCCGCACCCCAGACAGGTCACTGCGGGGGTGTTGGCTACTGCCCTGATTGCCGGCGCGAACTTCGCGTACTCGGCCGCGTATCAGCCGTACGCGACGGCTCCCCAAATCACGCTCAGCGCCAAGTTCGGCAAGCCGCAACTGGACCCCAGCGAGCCGGTAATCCGTATTCCGGTGACGTTCTCCCTGCAGAACAGCGGAAAGGTGTCCACTGTGATCCTCGGTAGCGTGTTCCGGGTGCACGGCAGGACATCGGACCCCGAGACCGGCAAGAAGGGACTGGATGGGGTCAGGGAGGACGTGGACTCGTACACGGACAGTGAGCTCTATGCTGGCTTGCCGAAGCGGCGTCTGATCATGACTGGGATGATCACCGATCCCGGAGACTGGTTCGACCCAGGGACGGGGCAAGTCAAGGAAGTAATCGTACAAGTCCCAAAGGCAGCCGCCTACGAGAGTCTGGAGGTCTATGGGGACGTCACCCTGTTCAGAAAAGACCGGGGTAGGATTAACGACGCTTTCCTGTCTCCCCGGTACTCCTGGGTGAAGGGGAAAACGGACATCTTCGAGTGTCCACCGAAGGAATGCGGTGACTACGTCCTGTATATGGGCGCACTGACCCACAACAACCACATCATCAACGTGACACGGAGACAGCGCTACGTATTCGCGGCCCGATATCTTGGCGAAAACTCGGACATGCTCGCGTTTATTTCCCCGCTCAATGCCCAGGGGAAGGTGTCCTATGAGTTCGAACCCGACGAGGCATACGGAGTGGCAACCGTCCCTACCGGAACCGTCATCCCATACGCCACCGTCCTGAAAACTGCCCTCTAATGCTGTGATCGCGTAGGTTCGCCAGGTTCGGGTCTGGCTGCGGTTTTGAGAGGGCGTCCGCCCCAGCGAATGCCCTTCTCGCTGCGGATGCGGGCGCGTTCCTTACGTTCGGCGACCAGGACGTCGCGGTGGCACGGGCCGAACTCGTCGAAGGCGAAGCCCCGGTCCGGGAAGCGGTCCAGCACTTCTTCGATGCGGTCCAGCTTCGCCTCACGTTCCGGGTCCGGGGACTCCTTCCATGTCTTGGTGTGCTGGAAGGTGACGCCACGGCGGGCGAGCAGGCAGCGTAAGGCTTCGCGGCCGATGCGGATGGCCTGGCCGTGGACTTTCCAGAGGTAGGCGACAAGTTTGCGCAGTGACCAGCGGGTGAAGGGCTGGCCGAGCTTGGCAGGTCGGGTGGTGGCCGTCTGGATGACGAAGTCCTCGTTGTCATGGCTGAGCAGGCGGGGACGGCCTCCCGCCCGCTGAGGGTCCAGGCAGGCCAGGCCGATCTCGTTAAACCGATGGATGACGTCCCGGACAGTGTCCTCGTCGGCCTGCACCAGCTGCGCGATCACCGGGACCCCTATTGCCGCCAGCCGACGCCAGCAGCATCATCGCGCGCCGGCAGCGCACCGAACTGCTGCCGCGGCGCACGGTCTGCTGCAGCCGCTGCCCCTCCTGATCGGTCAGCCTGCGCACACGGACAGGCTCAGCCACTGTGCCTCCAGCGGTCGGATCGGACGTCACCGCACATCCAACCGCCACGACCACCAACCCGGCGAACCTACGCGGTCACAGCACTAGGCCCTAGAGATACGCGCGAACACGGGACCAGATTCCGGCCTTGGCGCGGCTTGCGCATGGTCGGCAGGCGGGAAGGTGGTCCAGCCCAACTGCCATCCGCGCCGCTGAAGATCCCTCTCGGTCGCCAACAGCATGGGACCCCGCCATCTTCTGGCGCTCTCGTGTGGGGGCGTGGGGTATCACGGCGGGTCTTAACACGCGCCCACACATAGGGCGGACCGCTGTACAGGGTGTGTCGGAGGTGTGTCGCGACCACTGAGAGACAACGAGAGAGGGCGGGAGTCAGTGAGACTGACTCCCGCCCTTTTCTGCTGGCATCCGCCCTGGTCAGGTCTCGTTTCAACTTTCTGACCGGCGAGTGCCCCCGGCAGGATTCGAACCTGCGCACACGGCTCCGGAGGGCACGCCGTGCACGTTGCTGTTCAGCCATCTGACCTGCAAGAACGCCGCTGCATGGGCTCGGGGGAGGGGCGTTCACTCACCACTCACTCGGAGAGACTCGGCGGAGCCCTACCGGCTCGGTACGTGGCCTGCGTGACTCGTTCGACCCTCAACTTTGAGCCCCTTGGCTAGAAGAGCGCTCTACCAGCCACTGTTTTGCCCGGTCACCCTGTCAATAGCGGCTAGCACGACAACTGTCTGAGTGTGGGGAGCGCTTGGGGGTGGCTGGTGGCCTACGTTCCTATTCTGAAGGGGAAGGCAGGGGAGTTTCTGGCGCTGGGACACGTCGCAGCGGAGGTGCAGGCGCAACTCCGCCCAGTGATGGAGATCGTGCCGGACTTGGAGCTTCGGGACTTGCTAGAGACCTTCTGCGAGCACGCGATGGAGAACGTGCCAAACGGCATGGTCCTCACAGTTGACGGCGGCGCGTTGCCCCCAGTCCGCGTGCTCAGAGGGGATACGGGCGGGCCCATGGTGAGGGTTGGCGAGTCTCTGTGGCTCCGTGGCGTTGCCATGTGCCCAGTCTTCAGGTCTTCCGACACTGACGAAGTGTTGGCAGAGGTGGCAGCGGTATCCGCAGACCACCAGCGGGGAGCCTGCTTGCGCGTATCTACGGCGGAGGACCTCGGCGATTCGCTCCCATGCGGAGAGCGGATCCGGGATCTGCTTCGAGCAGTGCGACTGGCCCCAGACGAAGTTGATCTGTTGATTGATGCCGGTCCAGTGCACTCGGAACGGGCCGGGTCAGCCCTGGCTGATGCAACCACTGAAGCTCTGAAGCGCCTCTCGCTGTGGCCGTGGAGGCGACTCTGCGTGGCGGCCGGCGCCTTCCCCGTCAACCTGACGGGCTTCCGGCGAGGGGGATCAACGCCAGTAGTGAGGGAAGACGCACGCTTGTGGCAGGCAGTCGTCCAGAAGTGGTCAGGGCGGGAACCTGAATTCGGGGACTTCGGCGTGACCTACCCCCGCATGCTGCCCAAGAGCCGTGGGACCCCAGACCCCAACATGCGTTACACCACGGCGGCCGAGTGGCAGGTTTTCGTCTATCCGCGCGTCAAGCCGGGCAACGACGACTTCTTCACTCTCAGTCAAGACCTAGTTAATTCGCCGCACTGGCCTGTCACGGGAGCCGCCACATCCTGGGGTGACGCACGTCTTCAGGAATGCGCCCAGCGGAAGCGACCGAAGGCGGGCGGGGGGACCGAGTGGCGCGCCTGGGCCACGTCGCACCATCTAGCCGTCGTAACGTCCCAGCTGGCAATGACTGGTCGTCCCTAAGGGCTGTCCCGCAAGTGATCTTGATTGCGACATCTCGGATTGTGGTTGGTGTGATCACGGCACCGGAGCCGTGCTGGAGTCCGTGCACCGGGGCGAGCCCGCGCGCCTTCGGCAACCGGCTCACGCCGACCTGGGTGGTCAGCCGGTGAAGGACTCGGGGCCGAAACGGCCCCACGCCAGGAAGAGGGCCAGAGCGAGGTAGACCAGGTCGCCCGCGATCGTGACTCTCTCGCCACGGCGGAGGCGCATGGTCAGCGCGCCGGCGAACAGCAGCACCAGTCCGGTGGCGGCCAGCGGTACCAGGACCGGTGCGATGTCGAGCGCGGCGGGCAGGATCAGGCCCGCCGCGGCCAGGAGCTCGATGGCGCCGATGATTTTGAGGGCACCGGGGCGGAAGTCCTCGACCCATCGGGTGGCGGTGCCGCCCATGGCGGCCAGCTTCTCCTTGGGCACGAACATTTTGGAGCTGCCGGTCAAGCAGACGGCGGCCATCAGTCCGGCGATGATCCAGAGTGCGAGGTTCACAGCAGCTCCTTGATCGAGGATTACCTGCTTCCCCTGGGACGAGACAGCGCCCCCGCATGTGACATCTCCGAACATCCGAGTTCGGGGAGACGTGGATCACACGCGTCCGTGTCACAGGGCGTCGGGCTGTCTCGTCCCAGGGGGTGTAGCCACCGACGAGCACGGAGGAGCACACCATGGACGCGCGACTGAACTACTTCGCCAGCCCGACCGCCGCAAAAGCCCTCAAGCACCTCATGTCGGCGGGCAAGACGCTCAAGGACTCGCCGCTGGCGGCCGCGACACAGGAACTCGTGGCCCTGCGCGTGAGCCAGATCAACGGCTGCGCCGTCTGCATCGACATGCACACCAAGGAGGCCGCCGCGGCCGGCGAGAACTCGGTGCGGCTGAACCTGGTGACGGCGTGGCGGGAGGCCACGGTCTTCACAGAGGCCGAGCGTGCCGCGCTGGAGCTGGCGGAGCAGGGGACCCGGGTTGCGGACGCGGCCGGCGGGGTCAGCGACGAGGTCTGGGCGCGTGCCGCGAAGCACTTCGACGAGGAGCAGCTCACTGCCCTGGTGGTCCTGGTCTCTTTCATGAACACGGCGAACCGGCTGAACATCATCGCCCAGCAGCCGGCCGGCGACTACGAGGTCGGGCAGTTCCACTGATTTGGCCATCGATGAGCCGCCCGGGGCACTGTCACCCCGGGCGCGGGGGTGTTGCACAGCCCCGTTGACGGACCGCAAGATCACCAGAACTGGCCCGCGCCGGGAGATACGGCCGGGCGGGAAGACCTCAAGGGGGATGCGGCGTGAACAAGGTCGACGAGTTCGAGGAGCTGCGGCCACTGCTTTTCTCGATCGCTTACCGGATTCTGGGCAGCGTGAGCGAGGCCGAGGACGCGGTGCAGGAGACATGGCTGCGCTTCGATGGCTCGACGACCCTTCCCACGTCGGTCAAGGCGTTTCTGTCCGCCACGGTGACGCGGATCTCGATCGACGTGCTGCGCTCCGCGCGGGTGCGGCGGGAGGAGTACGTGGGCCCGTGGTTCCCCGAGCCACTGCTGAGTGATCCGTATCAGGATCCGGCGCGCTCGGCGGAGCTGGCCGACTCGGTGTCGATGGCGGCGCTGCTGCTTCTGGAGCGGCTGAGCCCGCTGGAGCGGTCGGTGTTCGTGCTGCGGGAGGTGTTCGGTTTCGGGTTCGACGACGTCGCCTCGGCGGTGGGGCGTTCGGAGGCTGCGTGCCGGCAGCTGCTGGTACGGGCGCGGCGGCACATGGAGGCCGGGCGGCCGCGGTTCGAAGCGGACCGTCAGGAGCGGCAGGAGCTGGCGACGCGGTTCTTCGACGCCCTCCGCGAAGGCGATGTCGCCGGCCTGCGGGATCTGCTGGCCGCCGACGTGCAGATGGTCGGGGACGGCGGCGGCAAGGCCCCGCAGCTGGCCAGGGCCGTCATCGGCGCCGAGAGCGTGGCCCGGCTGCTGGCCTCCGTTTTCCCGCTGCTGGCCCGGATCGACGTGACGTTCGAGCCGCACGAGGTCAACGGCCAGCCCGGCGCCATTTTCCGAGACAGGGACGGCAAGGTCCTCCATGCCCTGGCCCTCGACGTGCTCGACGGGCAGATCCAGACCATCCGCTCGGTGATCAACCCCGACAAGCTCGGCCACCTCGGACCGGTGGCCGACGCCTGGGCCATCGACGGCGAGGTGAAACAAGCCCGCCGGCAGATGAAGTGACCCCGGGACCGGCCGTGGGCCGGCTCGTTCGCCTATCCGGTGACGTTGAGGTTATGCAGGCGGGCGATGCCGCGCATCGCGTGGTGCACGCCGTCGCCGCGGAGGCGGCAGTCACGCAAGATCTTCCAGGTCTTCATGCGCGCGAAGACGTGCTCGACGCGGGCCCGGACCTGTTTGTGGCTTTTGTTGTGTGCCTGCTTCCAGCCGGGGAGTTCTTCGCCCGCGCTGGTGCGGCGGTGAGGGATGATCAGTCCCGTTCCGCGGTAGCCGCCGTCGGCGATCGTTACGGTCTTCCCGACGGCGTCCTTCGCGCCGGACTCGGCCCAGGCACGGCAGTCGTTGCGGTTGCCCGGCAGTGGCCGGCCGATCACGACCACCAGCCGGGTGTCGGCGTCGACGCCCACCTGATGGTTCGTCGAATACCGATAGTTCTTTGACTGCTCGGCCACGCTGTGATCGCGGGTCGGCACCAGGGTGCCGTCCACGATCAGCACGGCGTTCGCGCGAAATCGGCACCGCGGCGGGAGCGCGAGCTTCGGTCCGAGGTGGTCGATGACCCGGCCCGCCGCCGACTTCGACACCCCCGAACAACGGCGCCAGCTGCCTCAGTGTCAGGTTGGTGCGCCAGTAAGCGGCCACCAGCAGCACCCGGTCCTGAAGAGGGAGCTTCCAGGCCGACCACGGCCCGGCGCGTCGGCACCCTCTCGGCGCAGCTGAGTCACCAACTTGCCGAAGGTGCGCGGGCTCAGCCCGGTGAACGGGGCTATCCAAGACGGCTCCGACGCCGTGATCACACCAGCCACAGCCCAAGACCATCGCGCATCAAGATCACTTACGGGACAGCCCTTAGGTCCGCGGAACCGAGGGCGGCGACTCGTGGCCTTCTTTGCTTGCCAGCTCTATGCCGCCATGCGGCCGGCCGAAGTGGTTGGGCTGCGCGAGGAAGACTGCTACCTCCCCGAGATGGGATGGGGCACTCTCACCCTGCGAGAGACACGCCCTGTGTCCGGCAAGAAGTGGACTGACTCAGGGAAGCGCCACGACAAGCGGGGCTTGAAAGCCCGCGAGGTCAACTCGGATAGACCTGTGCCCGCACCGCCCTTGCTGGTTGAGATCCTTCGTGCGCACATTAAGGAGTTCGGCCGGGCCAAGGATGGCCGGATCTTCCAGAACGAGCGCGGCGACGTGCTAGGTACCTTTAGTTACTGGCGGGTCTGGCAGGAGGCCCGGCCGATCGGGCTCCCACCGGACAAGGTGACTTCCCTGCTCGGGCGGCGGCCGTACGACCTGCGGCATACCTGCATCACGAACTGGCTGAACGCAGGGGTTCCGGTAGCCGAGGTGGCCCGCCGTGCGGGCAACTCTCCCGAGGTCATCCATCGCCGATATGAGGGATGCATCGACGGCCACGAGGAGCTGAATAATAGGAAGATCGAGAGGGCGATGGGCTGGGGAGAAGACGACTAAGGTCGACTGTAAATTTACGTACTCAAGTCATGCAGGGTCGGGGAAACAGAAAGCGCGACCGGAAATTGCTCAAGATGCACCTAAGGGGAACGCAATGAAAGTCCCCGGATCTTTATCGATAGATTTCGATCCGGGGATTTACGCGCGTTGCGCGACTAGCGGTACACGCTAATTCAGCGGAAGTTATTCTGAATTTCGACCGGCATTGTCGCCGCGGCTCTGCCAATTACAGATTGTCAATACCGTCGCTGTTCCGACCCCTGCAATCGCAGCTGCGGCCGACGTCTGTTCTGCACCAAGAACCCCCGCGAACACGAGCACGCAGAGAACTCCTGCCACAGCCAACACGCTGATGACCAGCAGATTCCGGTGTCGAGTCGGCCAAGGCGGTTGGACTGGCGACGGTTCGCCTGGGCTTTCGTGGCCATCCATCGTAGAATGAGACATGGAGAGGGCTTTCCCTTCTAGGGAGCTGTGATAAGCCACTCCGGGCGGCCTCCTGTTACAGCAGGGGGCCGCCATTTTTCATTCAGGCGACCTAGGCCATCCGGGTGACCCGGTGGCTTCCATGGTGTACCCGAGAGCCCTCTCAGGCAAACCTATGCTCAGGGTCGTGGAAAACCACTCCTTGCCCCGCACAGCGGCCTTCTTTGACCTGGACAAGACGGTCATTGCGAAGTCGAGCACGCTCACGTTCAGTAAGTCGTTCTATCAAGGCGGACGGATCAACCGCAGGGCCGCCTTGCGTACCGCCTATGCCCAGTTCGTCGTCATGGTCGGCGGCATGGACCACGATTAGATGGAGCGCACCCGCGAGTACCTGTCCGCACTGTGTCACCTGCTGGAACGTCCAGCAGGTGAAGGAAATCGTCGCCGAGACCCTGCACGACCCGATCATCTACGACGAGGCCGCGTCCCTCATCGAGGAGCACCACACGGCCGGGCGCGACGTCGTGATCGTGTCCACGTCGGGTGCCGAGGTGGTCGAGCCGATCGGTGAGCTACTCGGCGCCGACCGCGTGGTGGCCACGCGCATGGTCGTGGGCGACGACGGCTGCTTCACCGGGGAGGTGGAGTACTACGCCTACGGGCCGACGAAGGCCGAGGCGGTCAAGGAGCTGGCCGCGTCCGAGGGGTACGACCTGCCGCGCTGTTACGCCTACAGCGACTCGGCGACCGATCTGCCGATGCTGGAGTCCGTCGGGCACTTGCACGCGGCGAATCCGGACCGCGCACTGCGCCGCGAAGCGGTCGCGCCCGCACGTGGCCGAGAGCGCAGCCAGGCCACTTCCTGAACCTGGAGTTCAAAGGAGTCAACGGCCCGCGAGACCAAGTGCATACGAAAGGATCACTGTTGGTGTACCTGCCTCTTGAGGCGGGTGGAACTCACTCGCTGCTCACTCGCGATCAGTGCGTGACAACGACAAAGAACCGGACCCAGTAGGACTAGGTCCGGCTCTTGATGTCTGGCACTTTGGCTGGTCAGCGGGTTGATCGCGCTGTTCCGGCTTCTGTGCCCCCGGCAGGATTCGAACCTGCGCACACGGCTCCGGAGGCCGTTGCTCTATCCCCTGAGCTACGGGGGCGTGTCGGGCGCCTTGCTCGGCGGCGACGGGTAGAACCCTACCAGCTCTTGGGTGGTGTTCATGAACGGGTTTCCGGGGCCGTGGCACCGGGCGTGACCTGGGGTGGCTCCCCCGCAGGGGGCGGAAGTGGGGAAAAGCCGGACGCGGTGGCCGGTCCCGACCTACTCTCGAGTTGTGTCAGGCGCGTCGGGCCGGGTGCTTGTTGTGGACGACAACAAGGTCATCCGGCAGCTGATCAGGGTCAATCTCGAGCTGGAGGGGTTCGAGGTGGTGACCGCGGCCGATGGTGCCGAGTGTCTGGAAGTCGTTCATCAGGTACGCCCCGATGTGATCACCCTGGACGTGGTCATGCCCCGCCTCGACGGACTGCGTACCGCCGCGCGCCTGCGCGCCGACCCTAGTACCCGCGACCTTCCCCTCGCCATCGTCAGCGCCTGCACCCAGTACGAGGTCGACACCGGCGTCGATGTCGGTGTCGACGCCTTCCTCGCCAAGCCCTTCGAGCCCGCCGAACTCGTCAGCCTCGTACGGCGATTGAGCGAGCGGAACCCGAACGGGGTACGGAGCGCGGAACGCGGCGGCGAGCGCGAAGGCGGGGGAGAGGGCAGCGGCGCGGACAGCGCGGCGGACAGGGGCAGCGACAGGGATCGGGACAGGGATCGGGGCAGGGGCACGGACGCTGCCGTCGTCGGGGGTGTCCTCGGTGCGGCCGGAGAGGCCGCCGGCCGCACCGGCGGCTGACACCGCACCGCATCCCCAGCACCCCGTGCCGTCCACATCCCGGGACCCGCCCAAACCCGTTCGCATACCCACCCCCCTCCTCCCCTACGCTTGTCCCGTGACCCCCGTCGAGCTCTCCCGTACCGTGCTGCGCGCGGTGCGTCGTGCTGTCGACGAGGGGGAGCTGCGCGTCACCGTGCCGGAGCGTGCCGTGGTCACCGCTCCCGGGCCCGGTGGCTGTGGCGACTACGCCACCAACATCGCCCTCCAGCTCGCCCGCCCGGCCGGAGAACCGTCGCTGCGTGTCGCGGAGATCCTGCGACCGCACCTGGCCGACGCGGACGGCGTCGCCGACGTCGTCGTCACCGGTCCCGGTTTCATCAACATCAGCCTGCTGGACACCGCGCCCGCGGCTCTGGTCGAGGAGATCATGCGGCGCGGAACCCGGTACGGGTTCGCCGACGGACCTCACGGGGATCACACGGATCACACGGATCACACGCCTCAAGGACCTCAGGGATCTCACGGACCTCGCGGAACCAACGGGCCTCACGGGCCTGACCGGTACCTCGGGCCTGACCGGTACCTCGGGCCTGACCCGCTCTACGGCCAGATTCGTCAGCTGCACTGCGCCCACGAGATCCGTGCCGTCGTCGTCATGGACGCCGTCGCCCGTCTTCTGCGCTCTCAGGGCGCCCTCGTCCGCACCAGCTGCGAGGCCCGGCCCGAGGCGGAATGGGAGGCCGTCCTCGGCGTGCGCGTCGATGTTCACGGCACGGCTGAATCCCCGGCTCCCCTGGAAGTCGGCGTACGGCCCGTGCCGGCGCCTGCCGACCCCCTCCCGCTCGGCCGCGACGCCGCCCGCTGGGCCCTGCTGTACCCCGCCGGTCACGACCGGCCCCGTATCAGCGACGATCACCTCGTCCAGCGCGAGGGCAACCCCCTCTTCCGCGTCCGGTACGCCCACGCCCGCACCCGGGCCCTCAGCCGCAACGCCGCCGACCTGGGGTTCGACGCCGAACCCGGGGACGTACGGCATGAAGTCGTCGCCCTGCTCGCGGATCATCCCCGTGTCCTGGCCCAGGCGGCTGCCCACCGCGCTCCCGACCGTCTCGCCCGGCATCTCGTCACCGTCGCCGATGCCGTGCTGGCGCTCGTGCCCGCCGTCCTTCCCCGCGGTGCGGAGAAACCCTCGGCCACCCACCGCGCCCGGCTCGCGCTCGCCGAAGCCGCCGGGACGGTGCTGGCCGGTGGCCTGTCCCTGCTCGGCATCGACGCACCCGATCACCTCTGAGAGAGCACACGCCAGTCATGAGCCGTTCCGCACATCCCGCCGGGCCCCGTCACGCCGACGTCCTTCCCGAGGGCCACTACTCCGCCCCGCCCGCGGACCTCAACACCCTCGACCCCAAGGTGTGGGCCCAGACCGTCGCCCGCGATGCCGACGGCGTCGTCACCGTCGGCGGCATCGACGTGAAGACCCTCGCCGAACAGCACGGCACCCCCTCGTACATCCTCGATGAGGCCGACTTCCGTGCCCGTGCCCGGGCCTGGCGCGGTGCCTTCGGGGCCGACGCCGACGTCTTCTACGCCGGCAAGGCGTTCCTGTCCCGTGCCGTCGTGCGGTGGCTGCACGAGGAGGGGCTCAACCTGGACGTGTGCTCCGGGGGCGAGCTCGCCACCGCCCTCTCGGCCGGCATGCCCGCCGACCGCATCGCCTTCCACGGCAACAACAAGTCCGTGGAGGAGATCCGCCGCGCCATCGAGGCCGGTGTCGGGCGGATCGTCCTCGACTCCTTCCAGGAGATCGTCCGCGTCGCCCACATCGCGCAGGAACTCGGCAAGCGGCAGCGCGTCCAGATCCGGATCACCGTGGGCGTGGAAGCGCACACGCACGAGTTCATCGCCACCGCCCACGAGGACCAGAAGTTCGGCATCCCGCTCGCCGGGGGGCAGGCGGCCGAGGCCGTGCGGCGTGCGCTGAGGCTCGACGGGCTGGAGCTCATCGGGATTCACAGCCACATCGGGTCCCAGATCTTCGACATGTCCGGCTTCGAGGTCGCCGCCCACCGAGTCGTCGGGCTGCTCAAGGACATCCGTGACGAGCACGGCGTCGAGCTTCCCGAGATCGACCTCGGGGGCGGGCTGGGGATCGCGTACACCAGCGACGACGATCCCCGCGAACCCCACGAGATCGCCAAGGCGCTCACCGAGATCGTCACGCGTGAGTGCGAGGCGGCCAGGCTGCGGACGCCGCGTATCTCCGTCGAGCCGGGGCGTGCCATCGTGGGCCCCACCGCCTTCACGCTCTACGAGGTCGGCACCATCAAGCCCCTCGACGGGCTGCGGACGTACGTCTCCGTCGACGGCGGCATGTCGGACAACATCCGTACGGCCCTGTACGACGCCGAGTACAGCGTCGCCCTGGTGTCCCGGACGAGCGACGCCGAGCCGATGCTCGCCCGCGTCGTCGGCAAGCACTGCGAGAGCGGGGACATCGTCGTGAAGGACGCGTTCCTTCCCGCCGACCTGGCGCCGGGTGACCTCATTGCCGTACCGGCCACGGGTGCCTACTGCCGGTCCATGGCCAGCAACTACAACCACGTGCTGCGGCCGCCCGTCGTCGCCGTGAACGACGGCGAGGCCCGGGTGATCGTCCGCCGGGAGACGGAGGAGGACCTCCTGCGTCTCGACGTCGGGTGACCAAGTAACCCCGGAGAAGGACCCGGGGGTGGAAGATCTCCTGTCATCCACCTCCGTACAAATGAAATCGATGTCTCACGATCCGGACGAAGGGCAGAAAGTCCCGTCCGGTGAGTGAGACTGGTGCAACCGTAGACGGTATGAGGAAACGAGGTCGGATGATGCGTACGCGTCCGCTGAAGGTGGCGCTGCTGGGCTGTGGAGTTGTCGGCTCAGAGGTGGCGCGCATCATGACGACGCACGCCGACGACCTCGCCGCCCGGATCGGGGCTCCCGTGGAACTCGCGGGGGTGGCCGTACGGCGGCCGTCCAAGGTCCGTGAGGGCATCGACCCCGCGCTCGTCACCACCGACGCCACCGCCCTCGTCAAGCGTGGTGACATCGATGTGGTGGTCGAGGTCATCGGGGGCATCGAGCCCGCCCGCACCCTCATCACCACCGCCTTCGAGCACGGCGCGTCCGTCGTGTCGGCCAACAAGGCGCTCCTCGCCCAGGACGGCGCCGCCCTCCACGCGGCGGCGGAAGCGAACGGCAAGGACCTCTACTACGAGGCCGCCGTCGCCGGCGCCATCCCGCTGATCCGGCCGCTGCGCGAGTCCCTCGCCGGCGACAAGGTCAACCGGGTGCTCGGCATCGTCAACGGCACGACGAACTTCATCCTCGACAAGATGGACTCGACGGGCGCCGGGTATCAGGAGGCCCTCGACGAGGCCACCGCCCTCGGGTACGCCGAAGCCGACCCGACCGCCGATGTCGAAGGGTTCGACGCCGCCGCCAAGGCCGCCATCCTCGCCGGTATCGCCTTCCACACGCGCGTGCGTCTCGACGACGTCTACCGCGAGGGCATGACCGAGGTGACCGCGGCCGACTTCGCCTCCGCGAAGGAGATGGGCTGCACCATCAAGCTGCTCGCCATCTGCGAGCGGGCCAAGGACGGGGCGTCCGTCACCGCGCGGGTCCACCCCGCCATGATCCCGCTGACCCACCCGCTCGCCTCCGTGCGCGGCGCGTACAACGCCGTGTTCGTGGAGTCCGACGCCTCCGGTCAGCTCATGTTCTACGGCCCCGGCGCGGGCGGCTCCCCGACCGCGTCCGCCGTACTCGGCGACCTCGTCGCCGTCTGCCGCAACCGGCTCAGCGGGGCAACGGGGCCCGGCGAGTCGGCGTACGCCGCCCTGCCCGTCTCTCCGATGGGTGACGTCGTCACGCGCTATCACATCAGCCTCGACGTGGCGGACAAACCGGGTGTTCTCGCCCAGGTGGCGACCGTGTTCGCCGAGCACGGTGTGTCCATCGATACGGTTCGCCAGCAGGGCAAGGACGGCGAGGCCTCCCTCGTCGTCGTCACCCACCGTGCGTCCGACGCGGCCCTCAACGGCACCGTCGAGGCGCTGCGCAAGCTCGACACCGTGCGGGGTGTCGCCAGCATCATGCGGGTTGAAGGAGAGTAACCAGCAATGACCCACCAGTGGCGCGGAATCATCGAGGAGTACCGGGACCGGCTGCCCGTCTCCGACACCACGCCGGTCGTGACGCTCCGCGAGGGCGGCACGCCCCTCGTGCCCGCGCAGGTGCTCTCCGAGCGCACGGGCTGCGAGGTCCACCTCAAGGTGGAGGGTGCCAACCCCACCGGGTCCTTCAAGGACCGCGGTATGACCATGGCCATCAGCAAGGCCAAGGAGGAGGGCGCGAAGGCGGTCATCTGCGCCTCCACCGGCAACACGTCGGCCTCCGCCGCGGCCTACGCCGTCCGCGCGGGCATGGTGTCGGCCGTCCTCGTCCCGCGGGGCAAGATCGCGCTCGGCAAGATGGGCCAGGCCCTCGTCCACGGCGCGAAGATCCTCCAGGTCGACGGCAACTTCGACGACTGCCTCACGCTCGCCCGCGACCTGAGCGACAACTACCCCGTGGCGCTGGTCAATTCGGTCAACCCGGTGCGTATCGAGGGGCAGAAGACGGCCGCCTTCGAGATCGTGGACATGCTGGGCGACGCCCCCGACATCCACGTCCTGCCGGTGGGCAACGCGGGCAACATCACCGCGTACTGGAAGGGCTACACGGAGTACGCCGCCGACGGTGTCGCGAAGCAGACCCCGCGCATGTGGGGCTTCCAGGCCTCCGGCTCCGCGCCCATCGTGCGCGGCGAGGTCGTCAAGGACCCGTCGACCATCGCCACCGCCATCCGCATCGGCAACCCCGCGTCCTGGCAGTACGCGCTCGCCGCGCGGGACGAGTCCGGCGGCTTCATCGACGAGGTGACGGACCGTGAAATCCTGCGCGCCTACCGCCTGTTGGCCGCGCAGGAGGGCGTCTTCGTCGAGCCCGCCTCCGCCGCGTCCGTCGCCGGTCTGCTGAAGGCCGCCGAGCAGGGCAAGGTCGACCCGGGCCAGACGATCGTGTGCACCGTCACCGGCAACGGCCTCAAGGACCCCGACTGGGCCGTCGCCGGCGCCCCGCAGCCCGTCACCGTTCCGGTCGACGCGCCGACGGCGGCCGAGCGGCTCGGCCTCGTGTAGCACTGGCGTAAGCGGGCCGCACCCCGTCGTAGGGGTGCCCACCCCGTCGTACGGGGCTCGCGCACGCGAGTAAGAGGGCGCTCGCCTGGGGAATTTCCCTATCGAGGGTGCACAGGGGGCATACGACACGCATCGTGCGCCTCCTGTGCGCCCTATGTCGCCACAGAACCTACCTTCGATAGGCTGTACCTAACCCGCCCGCCGCATATGCCTCGCCATGGGGTGCGGTGCCGCGCCGTCTCCGCGGCCCGGAAGCGGCCCCAGGGGTCTTCGTACGTCATCGAATGTCCTCATCGAATGTCTTCGACAATCACGCAGCTCAAGGAGAGTCATCAAGCGATGGCCGGTCCAGCGTTCCGCGCCGCCGCCGTCCGGGTGCGCGTCCCCGCCACCAGCGCCAACCTCGGCCCGGGCTTCGACGCCCTCGGCCTGTCGCTGGGGCTCTACGACGACGTGGTCGTCCGGGTGGCCGACTCCGGGCTGCACATCGACATCGCGGGTGAGGGCAGCGAGACGCTGCCGCGTGACGAAAAGCACCTTCTCGTACGCTCCCTGCGCACCGCCTTCGATCTGCTGGGCGGCCAGCCGCGCGGCCTGGAGATCGTCTGCGCCAACCGCATTCCGCACGGCCGCGGTCTGGGCTCCTCCTCGGCCGCCATCTGCGCCGGCATCGTCGCGGCCCGCGCCGTGACCATAGGCGGCGAGGCCAAGCTCGACGACCCGGCCCTGCTGGAACTCGCCACCGAGATCGAGGGCCACCCCGACAACGTCGCGGCCTGTCTGCTCGGCGGTTTCACCCTCTCCTGGATGGAGGCGGGGGCCGCGCGGGCCATCAGGATGGAGCCTGCCGATTCCATCGTTCCGGTGGTTTTCGTGCCCGGAAAGCCGGTGCTCACCGAGACCGCGCGCGGCCTGCTCCCGCGCACCGTCCCCCATGTCGACGCCGCCACCAACGCGGGCCGCGCGGCGCTGCTCGTCGAGGCCCTGACCAGGCGCCCGGAGCTGCTGCTGCCCGCCACCGAGGACCGTCTCCACCAGGAGTACCGCGCGCCGGCCATGCCGGAGAGCGCCGCGCTGGTGGAGCGACTGCGGGCCGACGGAGTCCCGGCAGTCATTTCAGGAGCGGGACCCACCGTGCTCGCGCTGGCCGACGCCGACAGCGCCGACAAGGTGTCCCATCTGGCAGGCGAGGGCTGGGCCGCGAACCGGCTCGACCTCGACGCGCAGGGAGCGAGCGTGTTGCCGCTTGCGACCGGCTGAGTCGATGAGAAACGCGCGCTTGCCGGATTTCGAGAGGGGGAATGTTTGTTGGATCCGGTAGTGTTAACCTCAAGTCTGCACCCGACCCCACCATGGCGAGGTGCTTGTTGTCCCCGTCCGGGACAGACATTCTTCCGGGAGCCTCCCAAGCCGCACTGTGTTCCGTACGACGTACGCGGGCAGTACCTCGTACGCGGGCACTGAGCGACTTGCCGGGCACGCTCCGGAACCGGCGCGACCGAGCCGAGTGACACAGACACTCAGTGGCACGGCTCTGGGAAGCGTCATCACCAGATATTTCCTCCGCCGCTTTGGCGGACCACCGCCCCGGCACGGTCCACACACCAGGGACCGAAGCCGGACAGCACAAACGGTCGCCGAGCCAGACAGGCCGACGTCCGCTCCAGGGAAGGACCCTTCGTGAGCGACACCACCGATCTGATGGGCGCACGTGTCGAGGAGACCGCTGCCGCGCCCGCCACGGACGCCTCCGCGCCTGCCACCGGTGCCGGCTCCCGGCGGCGCCGCGGTACCGGCCTTGAAGGCATGGTGCTGGCCGAGCTGCAGCAGGTCGCATCCGGCCTCGGCATCAAGGGCACGGCGCGTATGCGCAAGAGCCAGCTGATCGAGGTCATCAAGGAGGCGCAGGCCGGCGGCGGCGCCGCCCCGGCGAAGGCCGAGACCGCCACCGAGACCAAGCCGAAGCGCCGCGCCACCTCCCGGGCCCGTACGGGCGACGAGGCCGCCGCCGCGAAGAAGGCGGAGAAGGCCGCTGAGGCCCCCGCCGAGAAGGCCGTGGCCCAGCAGCAGATCGAGATCCCCGGCCAGCCGGCCAGCGAGGACGCCCCGGCGGAGCGCCGCCGTCGCCGCGCCACCGCCGACGCCGGTGCCCCCGCGGCCGCCCCCGAGACGGTCGCCGCCGAGGCGAAGAGCGAGCCGAAGGCCGAGACGCCCGCGCAGTCGCAGGCCCAGCAGGGCGACGCCAAGGGAGACGCGGGTGAGGGCGGCGAGGGCCGCCGCCGCGACCGCCGTGAGCGCGGCCGGGACCGTGACCGCGGTGACCGTGGCGACCGCCGCAAGGGCGACGAGCAGCAGGGCGGCGGCCGTCAGGACCGCCAGCAGGGCCAGCAGCAGAGTGGTGGTCGTCAGGACCGTCAGCGCGACAACGGCCCGCAGGACGACGACGACTTCGAGGGCGGCCGCCGTGGCCGTCGCGGTCGTTACCGGGACCGTCGTGGCCGCCGCGGCCGCGACGAGATGGGCAGCGAGCCGCAGATCGCCGAGGACGACGTCCTGATCCCCGTCGCGGGCATCCTGGACATCCTCGACAACTACGCCTTCATCCGTACCTCGGGCTACCTGCCGGGTCCGAACGACGTGTACGTCTCCCTCGCTCAGGTCCGCAAGAACGGCCTGCGCAAGGGCGACCACGTCACCGGCGCGGTCCGGCAGCCGAAGGAAGGCGAGCGGCGCGAGAAGTTCAACGCGCTGGTGCGTCTCGACTCCGTCAACGGCATGGCGCCCGAACACGGCCGCGGCCGCCCGGAGTTCAACAAGCTCACCCCGCTCTACCCGCAGGACCGCCTCCGCCTGGAGACGGACCCGGGCGTGCTGACCACCCGCATCATCGACCTCGTGTCGCCGATCGGTAAGGGCCAGCGCGGTCTGATCGTGGCCCCGCCGAAGACCGGTAAGACCATGATCATGCAGGCGATCGCCAACGCGATCACGCACAACAACCCCGAGTGCCACCTGATGGTCGTCCTCGTCGACGAGCGTCCGGAAGAGGTCACCGACATGCAGCGGTCGGTGAAGGGCGAGGTCATCTCCTCGACCTTCGACCGCCCGGCCGAGGACCACACCACGGTCGCCGAGCTCGCCATCGAGCGTGCCAAGCGCCTGGTGGAGCTGGGTCACGACGTCGTCGTGCTGCTCGACTCGATCACGCGTCTGGGCCGTGCGTACAACCTCGCCGCCCCGGCCTCCGGCCGCATCCTGTCCGGTGGTGTCGACTCGACCGCGCTGTACCCCCCGAAGCGCTTCTTCGGTGCGGCCCGCAACATCGAGGACGGCGGCTCGTTGACCATCCTCGCCACCGCCCTGGTGGACACCGGGTCCCGCATGGACGAGGTGATCTTCGAGGAGTTCAAGGGCACCGGCAACATGGAGCTCAAGCTCGACCGGAAGCTCGCCGACAAGCGCATCTTCCCGGCGGTGGACGTCGACGCGTCCGGTACCCGTAAGGAAGAGATCCTGCTCGGCAACGAGGAGCTGGCGGTCGTCTGGAAGCTGCGCCGGGTGCTGCACGCGCTCGACCAGCAGCAGGCGATCGAGCTGCTGCTCGACAAGATGAAGCAGACGAAGTCGAACGTCGAGTTCCTGATGCAGATCCAGAAGACGACGCCGACGCCTGGAAACGGCGACTAGTCATCGAGGGCTGCTCGCCGGTCGTCGACGGAAGGTTCGTCGTGGCTGGTCGCGCAGTTCGCCGCGCCCCTGTGGGGCGTTGAGGCCGCCCTACGTCATTCAGTGACGTAGGGCGGCCTTTCGGCGCTGATAGGGACGGGCGTAATCGGTGCGCCCCTTCCTGTTCACGCATCCCTGGGGGGACCTTCTTGAGCACCACCCTGTCCGGCAGCGGTCGTCACAGACGCCGGATCCGTTTCGGGCTGCCCGTCGCCGCCGCCGGTGTCGCCGCGGCCGTCGCCGCCGCGCTGCTGACCTCGTCCGCCGGGGCCACGACCGCGCTGCCCAGGCCCGCCGTGAAGCCCACCACCAGTTCGGCCTCGCTCGCCGAACTGGAGCGGCGGGTCGCGGGTGCCGTCGCCGGTGACGACACCGCGGGGGAGACAGCCAAGAAGTCGTCGTACGGCGCGAGCACCAGCAGCTCTTCCGGTGCCGCCGCCGACGACTCCACCGTGAGCCCCATGGTCATCGGCGGCACCACGACCGGCATCAGCTCGGCGCCCTGGATGGCGCAGCTCTGGTACTACGACGACCAGGGCACCGCAGACGAGGCCGACGACCTCGGGTTCTTCTGCGGTGGCGCCGTCGTCGCGCCCACGAAGATCCTCACCGCCGCGCACTGCGTCAAGGGCTACGACTGGTACAACTACGGCGCCGTCGTCACCGGCACCGCCCAGCTGCCCACCACCGACGACGCCGGCAACAGCGACCTGCACGGTGGCACCGCCAGCCTGCCGCACCGGCAGTGGTACCACCCGTCGTACAGCTCGACGACGATCGACAACGACATCGCCGTCATCACGCTGGGCAACCCGGTCAAGGCGACGCCGATCCGCATGACGACGTCCGGCGACACGGCCTCCTACGCGGCCGGCACGAACGCCAAGGTCTACGGCTGGGGCCGGACCAGCTCCACCAGCCAGGACGTCTCCGACACGCTGAAGACGGCCACGCTGCCGATCCAGTCCGACACCACCTGCACGGGGTACTACGGCAGCGAGTTCATCAAGGGCCACATGGTCTGCGCGGGCACGCCGGCCAGCGGCAGCGACAGCGGTACGACCTCCGCCTGCAACGGCGACTCCGGCGGGCCGCTCGTCGTGAACGGCCGGATCGTCGGCGTCGTCTCCTGGGGCGTCCAGAACTGCGTCGCCAAGGGCGCTTACAGCGTCTTCGCCAAGGTCACCTCGTACGTCGGTGCCGTCTACCCCCGGGTCGACGACACCAACATCAGCGGGGACCACCGGGCCGACCTGTGGCTGCGCAACGCCTCCACCAAGACCGGTTACTCGAAGGACTCCAGCGGCAGCTCCTTCGCCGCGCGCGAGTCCTGGGGCAGCTGGAGCGGCGTCAACGTCGTCCTCCAGACCGACCTCGACCGGGACGGCTACCAGGACCTGATCTACCGGCGCAGCTCCGACGGCGACCTGTTCTGGTCGCACTACGTGCCGTCGAGCGGCGGCTGGGCCACCAAGCAGATCGCCGACAACTGGAAGACCCGCACCCGCATCGTCGTCCCGGGCGATGTCACCGGCGACTACCAGCCCGACCTGCTCTCGGTCGACTCCGGCGGCTACCTGTGGATCTACCCGGGCAACGGCAACGGCACCTTCGGCACCAGGGTGAAGGTCGGCTCCGGCTGGAACCAGTACAACTCCCTGCGCGGCCACGGCGACTTCACCGGCGACGGCAGGACCGACCTGATCGCGCGCGCCTCCAGCAACGGTTACCTGTACCTCTACAAGGGCACCGGCAAGTCCGGCACGGGCGCCTTCTCCAGCCGGGTCAAGGTGCGTGAGTGGGCCGGCTACAACGCCTTCGACGCCGTCGGTGACATCAGCGGCGACGGCAAGGCGGACTTCCTGGCCCGTACACCCGGCGGCGCGCTCTACCTGTACAAGGGCACCGGAAAGGCCACCAGCGAGATCTTCGACACAAGGATCTCGGTCGGAACGGACTTCAAGCAGTACGACATCTTCGGCTGAAACCGCAGGTGAGACGGGACTGCCCGGTATCGCCGACTACGGACCGTGCCCACCGCTGCCCGGCGGTGGGCACGGTCCGTTGTGCAACCCTTCTCCGAGTTTCCCCGTCTGACCGGACGGGGTGACGATGGTGTGGTACGGGCCAAATGGCCACGCCTGACCCTGAAAGCAGGGGGTAACCGACCGGACGAGAACCTAGGAGCACAGTGTCCGCCGAGAGCACGCCGGAGCCCGGCATACCGGGCGAGACCGGCAGCACAGGTCCCCGCCACCGCGCCAAGGGCCGCCGACGCAAGCCCCGCGACAAGCGCAAGGGCCTGCTGATCACGGCCTGGACGGCCGCCGGGATCGTGATCCTGGGCGGCACCGGCGCCGGGTACCTGTACCTCAAGCTCAACGGCAACCTCAAGAGCGTCGACATCGACCAGGCCCTCGGCACCGAACGGCCGGAAAAGGTCGACAACGGCTCCGAGAACATCCTCGTCCTCGGCTCGGACACCCGCTCCGGCAGCAACAAGAAGCTCGGCGGCGGCACCGACGACGGCAGCGCCCGCTCGGACACGGCGATGATCGTGCACGTCTACGAGGGCCGTAAGAAGGCCAGCGTGGTCTCCATCCCGCGGGACACCCTCATCGACCGCCCCAAGTGCACCGACACCAACGGGGACACGCACGACGCCGCGTCCGGCGTGATGTTCAACGAGGCATACTCCACGGGTGGCGCCGCCTGCACCGTGAAGACGGTCGAGTCGGTCACCGGCATCCGCATGGACCACTACCTGGAGGTCGACTTCTCCGGCTTCCAGCAGCTCATCGACGAGCTCGGCGGCGTCGAGGTCACCACCACCAAGGCCATCAGTGACCCCGACAGCCACCTCGACCTCAAGGCCGGCACCCACCAGCTCACCGGCAAGCAGGCCCTGGGCCTGGTCCGCACCCGGCACGGCGTCGGCGACGGCTCCGACCTCGGCCGTATCCAGCTCCAGCAGGCCTTCGTCAAGGCACTGATCAACCAGATCAAGGACATCAACCTCTTCGGCAGCCCGAAGAGGCTCTACGACCTGGCCAACACCGCCACGAAGACGGTGACCACCGACTCCGACCTGGGCTCCGTCAACAAGCTCATGTCCTTCGCGGACGGCCTCAAGGGCATCAGCTCCAAGAACATGAACATGGTCACGATGCCGGTCCGGTACGACCCGGCCGACCCGAACCGGGTGATCGTGGCCGAGGCGAAGGCCAAGCAGGTGTGGACGGCGTTGAAGAACGACAAGCCGATCCCGAAGTCGGCCACGCAGGGCACGGCCGAGGGCGACGCCAAGGGTGTGGTGAGCGCTTCGTGAGCTTCAGGGAATAGATCACGGGTACCCCCGGTTTTGGGGGATGGCCCCAGTCCTGGCAGACTGGTACGTCGGCTCCGGTTCACGCTCCCGCACCCCGCGTCAGCGACCCGGCGCCCTCCCGAAACTAGGAGACACCTTGAAGCGCGACATCCACCCCGAGTACGTCGAGACGCAGGTCAGCTGCACCTGTGGCGCGTCGTTCACCACCCGTAGCACGATCGCGAGCGGCACCATCCGCGCCGAGGTCTGCTCCGAGTGCCACCCGTTCTACACGGGCAAGCAGAAGATCCTCGACACCGGTGGCCGTGTGGCCCGCTTCGAGGCCCGCTTCGGCAAGGCTGCTGCCGGCTCCAAGAAGTAGCGAGCTCCAATCCGCCGGTCCACGGCCGCGCCCCTCACAGGCGCGCCGGGACCGGCGTTTTTGGTCGCCCGCCTTCCCCCTTCTTTCTTACGCAGTTCAGGAGCCCAAGATGTTCGAGGCCGTCGAGGACCTGGTCGCTGAGCACGCCGACCTGGAGAAGAAGCTCGCCGACCCGTCGGTCCACGCCGACCAGGCCAACGCGCGCAAGCTCAACAAGCGCTACGCCGAGCTCACCCCGATCGTCGCCACGTACCGCTCCTGGAAGCAGACCGGCGACGACATCGAGACGGCGAAGGAACTCGCCGCCGACGACCCGGACTTCGCGGCCGAGGTCAAGGAGCTGGAGCGGACGCGCGAGGAGCTGACGGAGAAGCTGCGGCTTCTGCTCGTCCCGCGCGACCCCAGCGACGACAAGGACGTCATCCTCGAGATCAAGGCGGGCGCGGGCGGCGACGAGTCGGCGCTGTTCGCCGGTGACCTGCTGCGGATGTATCTGCGGTACGCGGAGCGGGTCGGCTGGAAGACCGAGATCATCGACGCCACCGAGTCCGAGCTGGGCGGCTACAAGGACGTCCAGGTCGCGGTGAAGACCAAGGGCGGCCAGGGTGCCACCGAGCCCGGCCAGGGCGTCTGGGCCCGGATGAAGTACGAGGGCGGCGTGCACCGCGTGCAGCGCGTCCCGGCGACCGAGTCCCAGGGCCGTATCCACACGTCGGCCGCGGGTGTCCTCGTCACCCCCGAGGCCGAGGAGGTCGACGTCGAGATCAACCCGAACGACCTCCGCATCGACGTGTACCGGTCGTCAGGACCGGGCGGGCAGTCCGTCAACACCACCGACTCCGCTGTGCGCATCACGCACATTCCGACCGGAGTCGTCGCCTCCTGCCAGAACGAGAAGAGCCAGCTGCAGAACAAGGAGCAGGCACTGCGTATCCTGCGCTCCAGGCTGCTCGCAGCGGCGCAGGAGGAAGCCGAGAGGGAAGCGGCCGACGCCCGCCGCAGTCAGGTCCGCACCGTCGACCGCTCCGAGAAGATCCGTACCTACAACTTCCCGGAGAATCGCATCTCGGACCACCGCGTCGGCTTCAAGGCCTACAACCTGGACCAGGTCCTGGACGGCGACCTCGACGCGGTGATCCAGGCGTGCGTCGACGCGGACTCGGCGGCCAAGCTGGCGGCCGCGTAAGGGCGTAGACGTAAGGGACGTACGCACGTACGAGTACGACACGGAGGACTTGCGTGCAGCAATTCATCGGGGGGCGAACCCCGAGCCCCCGCAGCGTGCTGCTCGCGGAGGTGGCCCAGGCCACCCAGCGGCTGGCCGACGCCGGCGTGCCCTCGCCGCGCAACGACGCGGAGGAGCTCGCCGCGTTCGTGCACGGCGTGAAGCGGGGCGAGCTGCACTCCGTGAAGGACGCGGACTTCGACGCCCGCTACTGGGAGGTCATCGCCCGGCGTGAGCAGCGCGAGCCGCTTCAGCACATCACCGGGCGGGCCTACTTCCGCTATCTCGAACTCCAAGTCGGGCCCGGGGTGTTCGTGCCCCGCCCCGAGACGGAGTCGGTGGTCGGCTGGGCCATAGACGCCGTCCGCGCGATGGACGTCGTGGAGCCCTGCATCGTCGACCTGTGCACCGGCTCCGGCGCCATCGCGCTCGCCCTCGCCCAGGAGGTGCCGCGCTCCCGCGTGCACGCCGTGGAGCTGTCCGAGGACGCCCTGCACTGGACCCGCAAGAACGTCGAGGGGTCCAGGGTCGACCTCCGTCAGGGCAACGCCCTGGACGCCTTCCCCGACCTGGACGGCCAGGTCGACCTGGTCATCTCCAACCCGCCCTACATCCCGCTCACCGAATGGGAGTACGTCGCTCCCGAGGCGCGGGACTACGATCCCGAACTCGCCCTGTTCTCCGGCGAGGACGGCCTCGAACTCATCCGCGGTCTGGAACGGACCGCACACCGGCTCCTGCGCCCCGGAGGCGTCGTCGTCATCGAGCACGCCGACACCCAGGGCGGCCAGGTGCCGTGGATCTTCACCGAGGAGCGGGGCTGGGCCGACGCGGCCGACCACCCGGACCTCAACAACCGCCCCCGGTTCGCGACGGCCCGCAAGGCACTGCCGTGACCACCGCCCCGACTTCGATCCCGCAGTACGTGTACGAGGAGGCCCGCTAGATATGGCACGGCGATACGACACCAACGACGCGACCGACCGCACGACGGGTCTGCGTGAGGCCGCGTCCGCCGTCCGCCGTGGCGAGCTCGTGGTCCTCCCGACCGACACGGTGTACGGCATCGGCGCCGACGCGTTCACCAAGGAGGCCGTCGGCGACCTGCTGGAGGCCAAGGGGCGGGGCCGCAACATGCCCACTCCTGTCCTGATCGGCTCCCCGAACACGCTCCACGGTCTCGTCACGGACTTCTCCGAGCTGGCCTGGGAGCTGGTCGACGCGTTCTGGCCGGGCGCGCTGACGCTGGTCGCCAAGCACCAGCCGTCGCTGCAGTGGGACCTGGGGGACACGCGGGGCACGGTCGCCGTGCGGATGCCCCTCCACCCGGTCGCCATCGAGCTGCTGACGGAGGTCGGTCCCATGGCCGTGTCGTCGGCGAACCTGACGGGCCACCCCGCGCCCGAGGACTGTGACGCCGCCCAGGAGATGCTCGGCGACTCGGTCTCCGTCTACCTGGACGGCGGCCCGACCCCCGGCAACGTCCCGTCGTCGATCGTCGACGTGACGCGCGAAGTGCCCCTCCTCCTGCGCGCGGGCGCGATCTCCGCGGACGAGCTGCGGAAGGTCGTACCCGACCTCGAGGTGGCCAATTGACAGCCCCTGAAGCGGGGCGTGGCATAGGCAACGGGGAAAGCGCGGCGGAGATCACGACGACCTTCGTGGGCCTCCCGCGCGACAGCTTCCGCATCCTCCACGTCAGCACCGGCAACGTGTGCCGCTCGCCGATCACCGAGCGGCTGACCCGTCATTTCGTGGCGCAGCGGCTCGGTGTGCTCGGCGGCGGGCTGATCGTGGAGAGCGCGGGCACCTGGGGCCACGAGGGCGCGCCCATGGAGTCCAACGCGGAGACGGTCCTCGCCGACTTCGGCGCGGACGCCTCCGACTTCGTCGGCCGCGAACTCCTCGACGAACACGTCATCCGCGCCGACCTGGTCCTGACCGCCACCCGCGACCACCGCGCCCAGGTCATCTCCATGGGCCATTCGGCGGGCCTGCGCACCTTCACCCTCAAGGAGTTCACCCGCCTGGTGAAGGCCATAGACCCCGCGACGCTCCCTGCCCTGGAGGAGGGCGTGGTCTTCCGCGCACGCGCCCTGGTGCGTGCGGCGGCGGCTCTACGCGGGTGGCTGCTTGCGCCGACGGCGGAGGCGGACGAGGTGTATGACCCGTATGGGGCACCGTTGACGTTTTTCCGGTCGGTGGGGGACGAGATACATGAGGCGCTGGATCCGGTGGTGACGGTGCTGACGGGGGTTCCCGCGCGGGCGTGACGCGGGATGTGTTCGGAGTGGGGCAACGCCGGGCGGGTCTGGCGTCCCCGGCCTACATTGGACGTACGTCATCGTCGACGCACGCCCGGAGCCCATCATGTCGGTCACCCATACCCTCGAGGCCGATGTCCTGCGCCGTCAGGACCCTGAGCTCGCCGACATCCTGCTCGGGGAGTCCGACCGGCAGGCGACGACGCTCCAGCTCGTCGCTGCCGAGAACTTCACCTCGCCCGCCGTGCTGGCGGCGCTGGGGTCGCCGCTCGCCAACAAGTACGCGGAGGGGTATCCGGGCGCCCGGTACCACGGTGGCTGCGAGATGGTCGACGTCGCCGAGCGGCTCGCCGTGGAGCGGGCCAAGGCGCTGTTCGGGGCCGAGCACGCCAACGTGCAGTCGCACTCGGGGTCGTCGGCCGTCCTCGCCGCGTACGCCGCGCTGCTGCGGCCCGGCGACACCGTCCTGGCCCTCGGGCTGCCGTACGGCGGGCACCTCACGCACGGCTCGCCCGCCAACTTCTCCGGGCGCTGGTTCGACTTCGTGGGCTACGGGGTGGACGCCGAGACCGGGCTCATCGACTACGACCAGGTGCGGACGCTGGCTCGCAACCATCGGCCCAAGGCGATCGTGTGCGGGTCCATCGCCTACCCCCGCCACATCGACTACGCCTTCTTCCGCGACATCGCCGACGAGGTGGGCGCGTATCTCATCGCCGACGCCGCCCACCCCATGGGGCTCGTCGCCGGGGGAGCGGCGCCGAATCCGGTGCCGTACGCCGATGTGGTGTGCGCCACCACGCACAAGGTGCTGCGGGGACCGCGCGGCGGCATGATCCTGTGCGGCTCGGACCTCGCCGAGCGGATCGACCGCGCCGTCTTCCCGTTCACCCAGGGCGGCGCCCAGATGCACACGATCGCCGCAAAGGCCGTCGCGTTCGGCGAGGCGGCAACACCGGCGTTCGCCGCGTACGCCCATCAGGTGGTCGCCAACGCCCGGATGCTCGCGGCCGGGCTGGCCGCGGAGGGGCTCGTCGTCACCACCGGCGGGACCGACACCCACCTCATCACCGCAGACCCGGCACCGCTCGGCGTCGACGGCCGTGACGCACGCGGCCGGCTCGCGGCGGCCGGAATGGTGCTGGACTGCTGCGCGCTGCCGCACGGAGACGCCCGGGGCCTGCGGCTCGGTACGGCGGCCGTGACCACCCAGGGCATGGGGGAGGGGGAGATGGCGTGGCTCGCCGCGCTGCTGGCGGGGGTGCTGCGCGGGGAGACCGAGAGCCAGAAGGCCCGTGAAGAAGTGCGGGAGCTGGCCGGTAGATTTCCGCCGTATCCCGGCTGAGGCGGGGTAGACGCACCTGCGACACAGCCACGCGTGCAACCATCGTCGCTACCCGAAAGTCCCCACACATATGCGTCGCGTATGTGTCCGTCGCTAGGGTGTGGGGCTGTGATGGCCAGCGAGACCTGTGGGGAAGCCCGTGCGTGAATACCTGCTGACGCTCTGCATCACGGCCGCGGTGACGTATCTGCTGACAGGGCCGGTACGTAAGTTCGCGATCGTGGCCGGGGCGATGCCGGAGATCCGGGCACGTGACGTGCACCGGGAACCCACTCCGCGGCTCGGCGGGATCGCGATGTTCTTCGGCCTGTGCGCGGGCCTGCTGGTCGCCGACCACCTCACCAACCTCAGCGCGGTCTTCGAGAAGTCCAACGAACCGCGGGCGCTGCTCTCCGGAGCGGCGCTGATCTGGCTGATCGGTGTGCTGGACGACAAGTTCGAGATCGACGCCCTGATCAAGCTGGGCGGCCAGATGATCGCCGCCGGCGTCATGGTCATGCAGGGTCTGACGATCCTGTGGCTGCCCATCCCGGGTTTCGGCTCGGTCGCCCTGACCCAGTGGCAGGGCACCCTGCTGACGGTCGCGCTCGTCGTCATCACCATCAACGCGGTCAACTTCGTCGACGGCCTGGACGGCCTCGCGGCCGGCATGGTGTGCATCGCCTCGGCCGCGTTCTTCCTCTACGCCTACCGGGTCTGGGTGTCGTACGGCATCGAGGCCGCCGCCCCCGCCACCCTGTTCGCGGCGATCCTGATGGGCATGTGCCTGGGCTTCCTGCCGCACAACATGCACCCGGCGCGGATCTTCATGGGCGACTCCGGCTCGATGCTGATCGGCCTGGTCCTCGCCGCGGGCGCCATCTCCATCACCGGTCAGGTCGACCCGGACGCGCTGAAGCTGTTCGCCGGCTCCGAGAAGGAGGCCGTGCACCAGACGGTGCCCGTCTACATCCCGCTGCTGCTGCCCCTGACGATCATCGCGATCCCGGCCGCCGACCTGGTGCTGGCCATCGTCCGCCGCACCTGGCGCGGCCAGTCGCCGTTCGCCGCCGACCGCGGGCACCTGCACCACCGCCTGCTGGAGATCGGTCACTCGCACAGCCGCGCGGTGCTGATCATGTACTTCTGGTCGGCCCTGATCGCCTTCGGCGCGCTCGCCTACTCCGTGAACTCGGCGTCCATGTGGATCGTGCTCAGCGTGGTGTTCCTCAGCGCCATCGGTCTGGGTCTGCTGCTGCTCCCGCGCTTCACGCCGCGCGCCCCCCGCTGGGCCGAGGCCATCGTGCCGCCGCGCTACCGCCGCCGCCAGGTCGTCGCCGAGCCCGCGGCCACCACGCCGCAGACCGCTGCCGCCGAGACCCCGGCGGACTCCCTGCCCGAGGAGGAACCGCGCACCCCGGTCGCCGCGGGGGTCGCGGGAGTCAACGGCGCGACCGCCATCGGCGCCCGTTCGCGCTTCCTGGACCGGCGCAAGGCCGGATCGTCCCGCTGACGGCCGAGGGTCAAGGTAAGAGCGCGGTCAAGGTAAGAATCTGACTAGAGCATTGCCAAGTCATGGGGGAACGAAGTTCCCCAATACCAGACAAGTCGGCTGGGATTCTGCACAGACGCGCAGTGTCACTCTCATGTGTGACACCGAGCACACACCCCAGGTAAAGACCTCATCAAATAGTTTGTGATACGGTTCACGAGAACCCCCGGATAGAGCCGAAGGACCGTAGTGCGACGGTCCACCGGCGTGAGGTTCTCTCTCCACCCGGGACTACGCTCGTCCATGACGACACCCTGCCCCCACCGTGAAAGCGGAGTTGCCGCCATGCCGTCCAATGACGCCCGGATCCTGCTCCAGGCCGCTGTGCCCACAGCCGCCGTCGGCGCTGTCGCAGCCGTCGTCAGCGGGGTGGTCGCCGGTGGCAAGGGGGCGGTCGGGGCTGTCGTCGCGACGGTGGTCGTGATCCTCTTCATGGGACTCGGCCTCTACGTTCTGCAACGCACTGCCAAATCGCTTCCGCATCTGTTCCAGGCGATGGGCCTGATGCTGTACGCGGCGCAGATCCTGCTGCTGTTCATCTTCATGGCCGCGTTCAAGAACACGACGCTGTTCCATCCGCGAGCCTTCGCGTTCACCTTGCTCGCCGGCACTCTCGTGTGGATCGCCATGCAGACGCGCGCCCACATGAAGGCCAAGATCCTCTACGTTGAACCCGATTCGGGCACCCCCTCGAAGGGTGACAAGCCCGAAAAGACGGGGCACTCGTCGTGAGAGGTAGGGGCGGGATAAGGGCGCTCGAGAAGTCCTGCTATCGTCCGGTGCCAACTGCGGCATCGCGGGCGCGGGCATCTGAGCTGACGCCTGCTCAATCGCGAGGCGAGATGCCCCCCAGCCGCCCCCACATCCGTAACACCAGTCCCGTGCCGAACCGCGGCTGCGCGCCGCGCCGACACAACGAGGTTGCCGTACCTATGCGCCACGCTGAAGGAGCCCGCGGTGAGTGCTGACCCGACGCAGGTGCTCGCCTTCGACACCAACTGCCACCTCTTCGACGGGTGTGGCTTCGCCGATGTGTCCCCGGGCCTGCACTCGTTCATGTTCCAGCCCCTGTGGGGTGACGGCGACAGCAACGTGTACTTCAACAAGACGATGCTGCTGGCGCTGCTCGGCTCGATCATCATCGTGGGCTTCTTCTGGGCCGCCTTCCGCAGGCCGCAGGTGGTCCCGGGCAAGCTCCAGATGGTCGCCGAGGCGGGCTACGACTTCATCCGGCGCGGTGTCGTCTACGAGACCATCGGCAAGAAGGAAGGCGAGAAGTACGTACCGCTCGTCGTCTCGCTCTTCTTCTTCGTCTGGATGCTGAACCTCTGGTCGATCATCCCGCTCGCCCAGTTCCCGGTCACCTCGATCATCTCGTACCCGCTGGTCCTGGCGCTGATCGTCTACATCCTGTGGGTGTCCCTGACCTTCAAGCGGCACGGCTTCGTCGGCTTCTGGAAGAACGTCACCGGCTACGACAAGTCGCTCGGTGCGGTGCTGCCGCTGGCCATGCTGATCGAGCTCTTCTCGAACCTGCTGATCCGGCCGTTCACCCACGCCGTGCGACTCTTCGCGAACATGTTCGCGGGTCACACCCTGCTGCTGCTGTTCACGATCGCCAGCTGGTACATGCTGAACGGCTTCGGCATCGCCTACGCGGGTGTCTCGTTCGTGATGGTCATCGTGATGACCGCCTTCGAGCTGTTCATCCAGGCCCTTCAGGCGTACGTGTTCGTCCTGCTGACGTGCACCTACATTCAGGGCGCTCTCGCCGAGCACCACTGAGCCAACGCCCTCCCACCTCCACAGATCGTCCGGTGGCCAACCCCCACCGGTCCGTAAAGAAAAGGAAGAACTGGCATGTCCCAGACCCTTGCTGCTGTCGAAGGCTCCCTCGGCTCCATCGGTTACGGCCTCGCCGCGATCGGCCCGGGCGTCGGCGTCGGCATCATCTTCGGTAACGGCACCCAGGCTCTCGCCCGCCAGCCCGAGGCGGCCGGCCTGATCCGCGCCAACCAGATCCTCGGCTTCGCCTTCTGTGAGGCGCTCGCCCTGATCGGTCTGGTCATGCCGTTCGTCTACGGCTACTGATCCACCACACCAGTCCAGCCGACTAGACGAAAGGCACTCACATGAGCCAGCTGCTCATCGCGGCGAGCGAGGGGGAGAACCCTCTCGTCCCGCCGATCCCTGAGCTTGTCATCGGCCTCCTCGCCTTCGTCATCGTCTTCGGCTTCCTCGCCAAGAAGCTCCTCCCGAACATCAACAAGGTTCTGGAACAGCGTCGCGAGGCCATCGAGGGCGGTATCGAGAAGGCCGAGGCCGCGCAGACCGAGGCCCAGAGCGTCCTCGAGCAGTACAAGGCCCAGCTCGCCGAGGCCCGGCACGAGGCCGCGCGTCTGCGCCAGGAGGCGCAGGAGCAGGGCGCCACGCTCATCGCCGAGATGCGCGCGGAAGGCCAGCGGCAGCGCGAGGAGATCGTCGCCGCCGGTCACGCCCAGATCGAGGCCGACCGCAAGGCCGCCGCGTCCGCGCTGCGCCAGGACGTCGGCAAGCTCGCCACCGAACTGGCCGGCAAGCTCGTCGGTGAGTCCCTGGAGGACCACGCCCGGCAGAGCCGTGTCATCGACCGCTTCCTCGAGGACCTCGAGGAGAAGGCCGAGGCCGCGCGATGAACGGAGCGAGCCGCGAGGCCCTGGCAGCCGCACGTGAGCGTCTCGACGCGCTGACGGATTCGACGTCCGTCGACGCGGCCAAGCTCGCCGACGAGCTGGCCGCCGTCACCGCGCTGCTCGACCGCGAGGTGTCGCTGCGTCGGGTCCTCACCGACCCGGCGCAGGCCGGTGAGGCCAAGGCCGAGCTGGCTCAGCGCCTGCTCGGCGGCCAGGTCGGCGGCGCCACCGCCGATCTGCTGGCCGGCATGGTGCGCTCCCGCTGGTCGCAGTCCCGCGACCTGGTGGACGCGCTGGAGGTGCTGGCGAGCACCGCCGACCTCACCGCCGCGCAGAAGGCGGGCAACCTCGACGAGGTCGAGGACGAGCTGTTCCGGTTCGGCCGGATCGTCTCCTCGAGCACCGAGCTGCGTGCCGCGCTGACCAACCGCGCCGCGAAGAGCACGGCCAAGGGCGAGCTGCTGCGCAGCCTGCTCGGCGGCCGGGCCAAGGCGACCACCGAGCGTCTGGTCACGCGTCTTGTGACCGCGCCGCGTGGACGTAGCCTGGAGACGGGACTGGAGTCCCTGTCCAAGCTCGCCGCCGACCGTCGGGACCGCATGGTGGCCGTGGTCACCTCGGCGGTACCGCTGAGCGGCCCGCAGAAGCAGCGCCTGGGCGCCGCCCTCGCGAAGCTCTACGGCCGTCCGATGCACCTCAACCTCGACGTGGACCCCGAGGTCGTCGGCGGAATCCGGGTGCAGGTCGGTGACGAGGTCATCAACGGCTCCCTCGCGGACCGCATCGAGGACGCCGGCCGCCGACTGGCGAGCTGAGCCTCAACTCAATAGGCAGTACGTACTTACGACGGCCCTGGTTGGGCCGTGCAGAAGAATCCTGGGGGTCGCCCCCAGACCCCCAAAGTGAAACTTCGGGCCCAACAAGGAGAGCAGGGAACCCAGATGGCGGAGCTCACGATCCGGCCGGAGGAGATCCGGGACGCGCTGGAGAACTTCGTCCAGTCGTACAAGCCGGACGCGGCCTCGCGCGAGGAGGTCGGTACGGTCACCCTTGCCGGCGACGGCATCGCGAAGGTCGAGGGCCTGCCCTCGGCCATGGCCAACGAACTGCTGAAGTTCGAGGACGGCACCCTCGGCCTCGCGCTCAACCTGGAAGAGCGCGAGATCGGCGCCATCGTCCTCGGTGAGTTCAGCGGCATCGAGGAGGGTCAGCCGGTCTCCCGTACCGGTGAGGTCCTCTCCGTGGCCGTCGGCGAGGGCTACCTCGGCCGCGTCGTCGACCCGCTCGGCAACCCGATCGACGGCCTCGGCGAGATCGAGACCAGCGGGCGTCGTGCCCTTGAGCTGCAGGCCCCCACGGTCATGCAGCGCAAGTCGGTGCACGAGCCGATGGAGACCGGCTACAAGGCCGTCGACGCGATGACCCCGATCGGCCGTGGCCAGCGTCAGCTGATCATCGGTGACCGTCAGACCGGCAAGACCGCCCTGGCCGTCGACACGATCATCAACCAGCGCGACAACTGGCGCACCGGCGACCCGAACAAGCAGGTCCGCTGCATCTACGTCGCCATCGGCCAGAAGGGCTCGACGATCGCGTCGGTCCGCCGCGCGCTGGAGGAGAACGGCGCGCTGGAGTACACGACCATCGTCGCCGCCCCGGCGTCCGACCCGGCCGGCTTCAAGTACCTGGCGCCGTACACCGGTTCGGCCATCGGTCAGCAGTGGATGTACGAGGGCAAGCACGTCCTCATCATCTTCGACGACCTCTCGAAGCAGGCCGACGCCTACCGCGCCGTGTCCCTGCTGCTGCGCCGCCCGCCGGGCCGTGAGGCCTACCCGGGTGACGTCTTCTACCTGCACTCCCGTCTGCTGGAGCGCTGCGCGAAGCTCTCCGACGACATGGGCGCCGGCTCGATGACCGGTCTGCCGATCGTCGAGACCAAGGCCAACGACGTCTCGGCGTTCATCCCGACCAACGTCATCTCCATCACCGACGGCCAGTGCTTCCTGGAGTCGGACCTGTTCAACGCCGGTCAGCGCCCCGCGCTGAACGTCGGTATCTCCGTCTCCCGAGTCGGTGGTTCCGCGCAGCACAAGGCGATGAAGCAGGTTTCCGGCCGTCTGCGCGTCGACCTCGCCCAGTTCCGTGAGCTGGAGGCGTTCGCCGCCTTCGGTTCCGACCTGGACGCCGCGTCGAAGGCGCAGCTGGAGCGCGGTCAGCGCATGGTCGAGCTGCTGAAGCAGGCCCAGTACGAGCCGATGTCCACCGAGGACCAGGTCGTCTCCGTGTGGGCCGGTACCACCGGCAAGATGGACGAGGTGCCGGTCGTCGACATCCGCCGCTTCGAGAAGGAGCTCCTGGAGTACCTGCACCGCAAGGAGCAGGGCCTCATGACCTCCATCAAGGAGGGCGGCAAGATGTCGGACGACACGCTCACCGCCGTCGCCGACGCCATCGTCGAGTTCAAGAAGCAGTTCGAGACCTCGGACGGCAAGCTGCTCGGCGAGGACGCGGCGGTCGGCCCGAAGGCGACCACCGCCTCCAAGTGACGTAAGGAAGGGACCTGACTCATGGGAGCTCAGCTCCGGGTCTACAAGCGTCGCATCCGATCCGTCACCGCGACCAAGAAGATCACGAAGGCGATGGAGATGATCGCCGCCTCGCGCGTCGTCAAGGCGCAGCGCAAGGTGGCGGCCTCCACGCCGTACGCGACCGAGCTCACCCGCGCGGTCACGGCGGTCGGCACCGGCTCGAACACCAAGCACCCGCTGACCACGCAGGCCGAGACGGTCACGCGGTCCGCGGTGCTGCTCCTCACGAGCGACCGTGGTCTGGCCGGCGCCTTCAACTCCAACGCCATCAAGGCGGCGGAGCAGCTGACCGAGCGCCTGGAGCGCGAGGGCAAGGAGGTCGACGTCTACATCGTCGGCCGCCGTGGTGTGGCGCACTACAACTTCCGTGAGCGCAAGATCGCGGAGTCGTGGAGCGGCTTCACCGACGAGCCCACGTACGCGGACGCCAAGAAGGTCGCGGCTCCGCTGATCGAGGCGATCGAGACGGAGACGGCTGAGGGCGGCGTGGACGAGCTCCACATCGTCTACACCGAGTTCGTCTCGATGATGACCCAGCAGGCACTGGATGCGCGTCTGCTGCCGCTCAGCCTCGAAGAGGTCGCGCAGGAGGCCGCGCCGAAGGGCGAGATCCTCCCGCTGTACGACTTCGAGCCCTCGGCGGAGGACGTCCTCGACGCGCTTCTGCCGCGCTATGTGGAGAGCCGTATCTACAACGCGCTCCTCCAGTCGGCCGCTTCGAAGCACGCCGCCACGCGGCGCGCGATGAAGTCGGCCACCGACAACGCCGGAGAGCTCATCGAGACGCTGTCCCGGCTTGCGAACGCGGCCCGCCAGGCCGAAATCACCCAGGAAATCAGCGAGATCGTCGGTGGCTCCGCAGCCCTGGCCGACGCGACCGCGGGGAGTGACCGCTAATGACCACCACTGTTGAGACCGCGACGGCCACGGGCCGCGTCGCCCGGGTCATCGGCCCGGTCGTCGACGTGGAGTTCCCCGTCGACGCGATGCCGGAGATCTACAACGCCCTCCACGTCGAGGTCGCCGACCCGGCGAAGGCGGGCGAGAAGAAGACGCTGACCCTGGAGGTCGCCCAGCACCTGGGTGACGGCCTGGTCCGCACCATCTCCATGCAGCCCACCGACGGTCTGGTCCGCCAGGCCGCCGTCACCGACACGGGCACGGGCATCACCGTCCCGGTCGGCGACTTCACCAAGGGCAAGGTGTTCAACACCCTCGGTGAGGTGCTGAACGTCGACGAGACCTACGACGGCGAGCGCTGGTCCATCCACCGCAAGGCCCCGAACTTCGACGAGCTCGAGTCGAAGACCGAGATGTTCGAGACCGGCGTCAAGTGCATCGACCTGCTCACCCCGTACGTCAAGGGTGGAAAGATCGGTCTGTTCGGCGGCGCCGGCGTCGGCAAGACGGTGCTCATCCAGGAGATGATCTACCGCGTCGCCAACAACCACGACGGTGTGTCGGTGTTCGCCGGTGTCGGTGAGCGCACCCGTGAGGGCAACGACCTCATCGACGAGATGAGCGAGTCGGGCGTCATCGACAAGACCGCGCTGGTCTTCGGTCAGATGGACGAGCCCCCGGGCACCCGTCTGCGCGTCGCGCTGGCCGGCCTGACCATGGCCGAGTACTTCCGTGACGTCCAGAAGCAGGACGTGCTGTTCTTCATCGACAACATCTTCCGCTTCACGCAGGCCGGTTCCGAGGTGTCGACCCTGCTCGGCCGTATGCCCTCCGCGGTGGGCTACCAGCCGAACCTGGCCGACGAGATGGGTCTCCTCCAGGAGCGCATCACCTCGACCCGTGGTCACTCGATCACCTCGATGCAGGCGATCTACGTCCCCGCGGACGACCTGACCGACCCGGCCCCGGCCACCACGTTCGCCCACCTCGACGCGACGACGGTGCTGTCCCGTCCGATCTCCGAGAAGGGCATCTACCCGGCGATCGACCCGCTGGACTCCACGTCCCGCATCCTGGACCCGCGCTACATCACGGCGGACCACTACAACACCGCCATGCGTGTCAAGGGGATCCTGCAGAAGTACAAGGACCTCCAGGACATCATCGCGATCCTCGGTATCGACGAGCTCAGCGAGGAGGACAAGCTGGTCGTCCAGCGTGCCCGCCGCGTCGAGCGCTTCCTGTCCCAGAACACCCACGTCGCCAAGCAGTTCACCGGTGTGGACGGCTCCGACGTGCCGCTGGACGAGTCGATCACCGCGTTCAACGCGATCTGCGACGGTGAGTTCGACCACTTCCCGGAGCAGGCGTTCTTCATGTGCGGTGGTCTTGAGGACCTCAAGAAGAACGCGAAGGAACTGGGCGTCTCCTGACGCACCGGTGCTCTTGAGCCATTGAGCTCTTGACGGAGGGGGCGGGGGTTCGTCCCGCCCCCTCTCTCACGCCTACTAGACTTGTAACCAACACCCGGCAGAACCGCCGGGTGGTGACCCGAGGAGCCACCTTGGCTGCTGAGCTGCACGTCGCGCTGGTCGCCGCCGACCGTGAGGTCTGGTCGGGCCAGGCCACCCTGGTCGTCGCGCGCACCACGTCCGGCGACATCGGCGTCATGCCCGGTCACCAGCCGCTGCTCGGTGTGCTGGAATCGGGCCCGGTGACCATCCGTACGAGTGAAGGTGGAACCGTCATCGCCGCGGTGCACGGCGGTTTCATCTCCTTCGCGGACGACAAGCTGTCGCTGCTGGCCGAGATCGCCGAGCTTTCGGACGAGATCGATGTCCAGCGCGCGGAGCGGGCACTCGAGCGCGCGAAGGGGGACGACGACGCGTCCGCCGAGCGCCGCGCGGAGGTCCGCCTGCGGGCGGCGACGGCGCGCTGACCCCCAAGGTCACCTCCCGAGCCCTTTAGGCTCTGGGGGAGCGCACGCGATGACGTCACTCAGCCGCGGCTGGGACCGGAGCAATCCGGTGCCGGTCGCGGCTGAGGCAGATATGGAAGTTTTTTCCGTTCCGTTACCTAGGAGACGAGGAGGTCGGTGCCGATGGTCCTCGCTCTGACTGTGTGCGGAATCGTCGTCGCCCTCGTGGTGCTGGGATTGTTCGTCTTCGGCCTGCGCCGCAGACTCATCCAGCGCTCGGGCGGCACCTTCGACTGTTCCCTGCGCTGGGACCTGCCGGAGAAACCCGACCCCAACGGCAAGGGCTGGAGCTACGGCGTCGCCCGCTACAACGGCGACCGCATCGAGTGGTACCGCGTCTTCTCCTACGCCTACCGCCCGCGCCGCATCCTGGAACGCTCCGCCATCGAGGTGGTCGGCCGCCGGGTTCCCGACGGCGAGGAGGAGCTGGCGCTGCTCTCCGACGCGGTGATCCTCACCTGTCTGCACCGGGGCACGCGCCTCGAACTCGCCATGAGCGAAGACGCGCTGACCGGTTTCCTCGCGTGGCTTGAGGCAGCCCCGCCCGGTCAGCGCGTCAATGTGGCCTAGTACGTCTGTGTCGCTGGGTACGTCCGCTAGTTGAGCCCGTTGTTGATGGCGGTCACCAGCTCACCGTTGCCGGTGTCACCGCTGAACTCCCAGAAGAACGCGCCGCCCAGACCCTGGTTCTTGGCCCAGGTCATCTTCCCGGCGATGGTCGACGGGGTGTCGTAGGACCACCAGTTGTTGCCGCAGTGGGCGTACGCCGTGCCGGCGATGGTGCCGCTCGCCGGGCAGGAGTTCTTCAGGACCTTGTAGTCCTCGATGCCCGCCTCGTAGGTGCCGGGAGCCGCGCCGGTCGCCGAGCCGCCCGGGGCGGACTGGGTGACGCCGGTCCAGCCGCGGCCGTAGAAGCCGATACCGAGCAGGAGCTTCTTGGACGGCACGCCCTTGGACTTGAGCTTGGCGATGGCGTCGGCGGAGTTGAAGCCCGCCTGCGGGATGCCCGCGTACGAGGTGAGCGGTGAGTGCGGGGCGGTCGGGCCGTCCGCGTCGAAGGCGCCGAAGTAGTCGTACGTCATCACGTTGTACCAGTCGAGGTGCTGGGCGGCGCCGCCGTAGTCGGCCGCGTCGATCTTGCCGCCGGAGGAGCCGTCGGCGGTGATGGCCGCGGTGACCAGGTAGTTCGAGCCGAATTCCGTGCGCAGCGCGGACATCAGGTTCCTGAAGGCCGCGGGGCCGGAGGTGTCGCAGGTCAGGCCGCAGGCGTTCGGGTACTCCCAGTCGATGTCGATGCCGTCGAAGACGTCGGCCCAGCGCGGGTCCTCGACCACGGCCTTGCAGGACTTGGCGAACGCGGCCGCGTTCTGCGCGGCCTGGCCGAAGCCGCCGGAGTAGGTCCAGCCGCCGAACGAGTACAGCACCTTGATGTGCGGGTACTTGGCCTTCAGCTGGCGCAGCTGGTTGAAGTTGCCGCGCAGCGGCTGGTCCCAGGTGTCGGCGGTGCCGCTGACGGACTGGTCGGCGGTGTAGGCCTTGTCGTAGGCGGCGTAGGTGTCGTCGACGGTGCACTGACCGTTCTTGACGTTGCCGAACGCGTAGTTGATGTGCGTGATCTTCGAGGCGGAGCCCGAGGTCACCAGGTTCTTGACGTGGTAGTTGCGGCCGTAGACGCCCCACTCGGTGAAGTAGCCGAGCTTGACCTTGTCGCCGGTGGGCGGCGGGTCGGTGGTGCCGCCGGTGGTGCGCACCGCGCGGGCGCCGCTGACCGGGCCGGTCTGGTCGGCGGTGTCGCGGGCCTGGACGCTGTAGGAGTAGTCGGTGCCGGCCGTCAGCCCGCTGTCGCTGTACGACGTGGTCGTCACGGTGGCGACCTTGGCGCCGTCGCGCAGGACGTCGTAGTTCTTGACGCCCTTGTCGTCGGTGGCGGCGCTCCAGGACAGTTTCACCGACGTGTTGGTGATGTCGGAGGCGGTGGGGGTGCCGGGGGCGGAGGGAGCCGTGTCCCCTGGGATGGTCCCGCCGTCGCAACTGCCGCCGTTCAGCTTGCAGTTGGAGGGCGAGCCGGAGCCGGCGCCGTTGAAGCCGAAGCTGACGGAGACGCCGGGGGCCAGGGTGCCGTTCCAGGACTTGTTCTTGGCGGTCCAGTGGGTGCCGGAGGAGGTGACGTCGGCGTCCCAGGCGGAGGTGACGGACGTACCGGAGGGAAAGTCCCACTCGACCGTCCAGGAGCTGAGGGAGGTCGTGCCGGTGTTCTTCACCGTCCACTTGCCCTCGAAGCCGGAGCCCCAGTCCTGGGTCTTGGCGTAGGTGGCGGTGGCGGATGTCGCGGCTTCGGCCGGGCTCGCGAGGCCGACCAGGCCCGCCAGCGGGAGCAGCAGGGTCGCGAACCCCGCCATGGCTCTGTGTCTGAAGCGCATGCTGCGCCTCCTCGGGGAGTTGGGGGCGTGACTGAGCCTTCACGCCCACGGTGCCGCGAGAATAGAAAGGTCTGGACCACGGGTCAATAGGTCTGGACCACTCTCGTATACGGCAGGCCCCGGACCCTAGATCCCCAACTCCTGCGCCAGTACGGCCGCTTGCACCCGGCTGCGCAGTTCGAGCTTCCCCAGCAGACGGCTGACGTGGGTCTTCACCGTCGCCTCGGCCATGTCGAGCCGGGCCGCGATGTCGGCGTTGGACAGGCCCTCGCCGAGGCACGACAGCACCTCGCGTTCGCGGCGCGTGAGACTGTCCAGCACGGACGGGTCGGCCGTCGGCTCCCGTACGGGCTTCGCGGCGAACTCGGCGATCAGGCGCCGGGTGACGGCCGGGGCGATGAGGCCCTCGCCGCGCGCCACCGTGCGCACCGCCGCCAGCAGGTCCTTGGCCTCGGTGTTCTTGAGCAGGAAGCCGGACGCCCCGGCGCGCAGTGCCCCGAACACGTACTCGTCGAGGTCGAAGGTGGTGAGTACGAGGACGTCGGCCAGCCGCTCCGCGACCACCTGCCGCGTCGCCGACACCCCGTCCAGGCGAGGCATCTGTACGTCCATCAGCACCAGGTCCGGCCGCAGTTCGCGTGCTATGGCCACCGCCTGCTCGCCGTCCGCCGCCTCGCCGACCACCTCGATGTCGGGCGCGCTGCGCAGGATGAGGACGAGCCCGGCGCGGACGGCGGACTGGTCCTCGGCGACGAGGACACGGATCATGCGTGGTCTCCTTCGGTCAGCGGCAGCGTGGCGCGTACCACCCAGATCTTGCCGTCCGCAGAGTCCGGGTCGCCGGCGGGACCGGCCTCGAACGCGCCGCCCAGCAGCTCGACCCGCTCCCGCATCCCGACCAGCCCGGCGCCGGAGCCGGGCGCGCGCGGCCCGTCACGGTCGCCGAACGGGCTGGTCACGGTGACGGTGAGGCAGCCCCCGCGCTGAGCGAGCGCGACCGTGACCCGGCCGGGGGAGGCGTGCTTGAGGGCGTTGGTCAGGGCCTCCTGGACGATGCGGTAGGCGGCGAGTTCGACCGGGGTGGGGACGCCGCGGGGTTCCGCGTCGAGGTGGACGTCGAGGCCGTTGGTGCGGGCGCCTTCGACCAGCGCGTCGAGGCCGTCGAGCGTGGGTGCGGCGACCGGCTCGGTGTCGCCGCTGGAGTCACGCAGGATGCCGATGAGCCGGCGCATCTCGGCAAGCCCTTCGACGCTGTTCTCACGGATGACCGCGAGGGCCTCCTGGGAGGTCTTCGGGTCGTCGAGGGAGAGCGCGGCCGTGGAGTGGATGGCGATGGCGGAGAGGTGGTTGGCGACCATGTCGTGCAACTCGCGTGCCATGCGGGCGCGTTCCGAGGTGATGGCCTGCGTGCGGTCCATCTCGGCCAGCAGCGCGGTCTGTTCGGCGCGCAGCCGGGCGGCCTCGGCGGCATCCCGGTGGTTGCGGACGATCCAGCCGGTGGAGGCGGGCGCGTACGCCACGACACCGACGACCACGCCGATCAGCAGCGCCTCCGGGACGCGCCACACCGCGAACGGCACCAGCGTTCCGGCCACCGTGAGCAGGCCGGTGATCCACTGGATCCGGCGGGCCGAGGCGAGCGGGCCGTAGAGCACGGCCGCGTAGACGAGGTCGGTGAACATCAGGACCGTGGCCAGGCTGCCCTGGGTGAAGACGTCCGCGCAGATCGCGGGCGTACCGATCAGCAGGGCCGAGCGGGGGGCCGCCCGGCGCAGCAGCTCGCAGCCGGCCATCACGGTGAGCGGCACCAGGATCGGCCAGGGGCCGTCGAAGAGCGTGATCGGGTCCCTGGCGGTCCGCGTGGCCAGGCCGATGCCCACCAGCAGCAGGCCGCCGAGCAGCCCGCCGATGGCGATGTACACGTCGAAACGGTGCGGGCGGGGGAGGGCCATGACTCCATCCAACACGGTGGCCGTGGCCGACGCCTGATTCCGGGGGAGGGTCCTGGACTGCATCTTTCGATGTACCGCGAGTTCGTCAGCGCCGACGACGAAAGCGGCGCATCCCGACGGGAGCCTGGAGGGGTGACCGATTCCGCTGTGAGGAGCGTGCCGTGATCGTCGCGTTGATCATCGCCTGCGAAGTGGGCTTCTGGGTGCTGCTGGCCCTGGGCCTCGCCGTCCGCTACCTGCTGAAGTGGCGCCGTACCAGCGTGGTGCTGCTGCTGTGCGAGCCGGTGCTGGAGCTGGTCCTGTTCGTCGCGACGGCGATCGACCTGAAGAACGGCGCCGAGCCGAGCTGGGAGCACGGCGTGGCGGCGCTCTACATCGGCTACACCGTCGCCTTCGGCCACTACACGATCCGCTGGCTCGACGGCCACGCCGCCCACCGCCTGGGCGGCGCCCCGCCCCCGCGGAAGCCGCCCCGCTACGGCCGCGCCCGCGCCCGGCACGAGGCGAAGCTGTGGCTACGGGCAGTGGTCGGGGGAGCGGTGGCCCTCGGGCTGCTCCAACTCGCGGTCTGGTACGTGGGCGACTCGGGGGACGTCAGCTCCCTGCGGGCCTTCCAGTGGGTGGCGATCCGCACGGTCGGCATCTACGGCCTGATCGCCCTGGGGTACTGGATCTGGCCGAAGAAGGCCCCCGCCGGCGCCGAGGAGGAGTCCCGGCTCACGGCTGACAAGGAGCATGTCCGGTCATGAGCCCGGCGACGAAAGCGGTGGGGGCTGCGTGGCTTTGCGGCTCCGCCGCTTGTGCGCGACCAGCCACGACGCACCTGCGGACGACAGCCGCCCGATTCGCGGCACCAGCACTCCCGCGGAGCGGCTAGCGTTCCCCGCCCGGCACCCACAGCACGTCCCCGACCGCCTTGTTCGCCGTCCTCGCCAGGATGAAGAGCAGGTCGGACAGGCGGTTGAGGTACGTCGCCGTCAGCGGGTTCATCACCTCGCCGTGCACCTCCAGCGCAGCCCACGTCGAGCGCTCCGCCCGGCGGACGACCGTGCAGGCCTGGTGCAGCAGGGCCGCACCCGGTGTACCCCCCGGCAGGATGAACGACCGCAGCTTCTCCAGCTGCTCGTTGAAGTGGTCGCAGTCCGCCTCCAGCTTGTCGATGTAGAACTGCTCGACCCGCAGCGGCGGGAACTCCGGGTTCTCCACCACCGGCGTCGACAGGTCCGCACCCACGTCGAACAGGTCGTTCTGCACCCGGGTGAGGACCTTGACGATCTCCTCCTCCAGCCCGCCCAGCGCGATCGCCGTGCCGATCACCGCGTTCGCCTCGTTGGCGTCGGCGTACGCCGAGATCCGCAGATCGGTCTTGGCGACCCGGCTCATGTCGCCGAGGGCGGTGGTGCCCTGGTCGCCGGTCCTGGTGTAGATGCGCGTCAGATTGACCATGTGGCCAGCGTAGTTACGCTCCGGCGGTTCGGAACACGCGTGTGCCGACTGTCACGGCCAGTGCGGTGAAGGCGAGCGCGACCAGGCCGCCGTACAGCATGTGCGCCGTCGCGTACGAGCCGACGTACGCGTCCCGCACCGCGTCCACCAGATAGCGGAACGGCACGAAGTGGGAGAGGACGTCCAGCCACGCGGGCCCCAGTGTCATCGGCAGCATCAGGCCCGACAGCAGCATCATCGGCATCGTCATGGCGTTGATCGCCGGGCCGAACTCCTGCGGGGTGCGCACCTTCATCGCGAGCGCGTACGACAGAGAGGCCAGCGACACCGTCAGCAGCGCGACGAACGCGAAGCCGATCAGGACGCCGGGCAGGGGCGCCCGCAGCCCCATCACCAGCGCGGCCAGTACCAGCAGCACCGCCTGGAAGACGAACACGGTGGCGTCGCGCAGCACCCGGCCCAGCAGCAGCGCCAGGCGGCTGACGGGCGTCACGCGCATGCGCTCCACCACCCCGTGGCCCTGCTCGATGATGATCGAGAAGCCCGCGAACGACGCCCCGAACAAGCCGAGTTGGAGCAGCAGTCCGGGCACCAGCACCTGCCACGAGCTGCCGCGCCCGCCGAGCGGCAGGTCGGTGAGAAGCGGGCCGAAGAAGAGCAGATAGAGCAGCGGCATCAGCACGCCGAAGAGCAGGGCGAAGCGGGAGCGCAGGGACTGACGGAGATAGCGGCCGTAGATGAGGGCCGTGTCGTGCAGCAGCATCAGAGGCGTCCTATACGGCTACGGGGGCGGCGTCGGCCGGCGCGGCACTGCGGCCGGTGACGGCTAGGAACGTGTCCTGGAGCGAGGCGTCGACCGAGCCGCCGTACTCCAGCTTCAGCGCGCTCGGGGTGCCCTCCGCCACGACCACGCCCCGGTCGACGACGACCAGACGGTCGGCGAGGGCGTCGGCCTCGTCGAGGTAGTGGGTGGTGAGGAAGACCGTGGTGCCGTGCTCGTCGCGCAGGCGCCGGATCAGGTCCCACAGGTCGGCCCGGCTGCCGGGGTCGAGGCCCGTCGTCGGCTCGTCGAGGAACAGGACCTGCGGGCGGTGCGTGAGCGCCATCGCGATGTCGAGGCGCCGCCGCTGGCCGCCGGAGAGGGTGCCGGCCTTGCGGTCGAGGAGGTCGGTGAGGCCCAGGTCCCGGGCCAACTCCCCGGCGCGCTCGTTCGCTTGGGTTTTCGGTAGGCGGTACAGGCGGCCCTGGGTGACCAGTTCCTCCCGCACGGTGATCTGCGGATCGACCCCGCCCGACTGGGCCACGTATCCGCACGCCCGCCGCACCCCTGCCGGGTCGTTCGCGAGATCGCGGCCGGCCACGGTGGCCGCGCCGCCGGTGGGCGCCAGCAGGGTCGTCAGCATCCGCAGGGTCGTCGTCTTGCCGGCCCCGTTCGGGCCCAGGAAGCCGAGGATCTCGCCCTCGCGGACGGTCAGGTCGATGCCGCGCACGGCCTCGACGGGGCCGAGCTTGGTCTGGAAGGTACGGGCCAGTCCGGCCGTACTGATGATGGGCATGACCCCAGAAAAACAGAGTCTCTTAAATTTTGCAATGGCTCCAAAATTTCAGCGGACCCAGCGAAGCTAGGATGAGGACCATGGCTGAGGGGCTCAGGGAGCGGAAGAAGCGTGAGACGAGGCAGCGGATCTCGGACATCGCCACCGGGCTGTTCCTGGAGCGCGGCTTCGTGACCGTGACCATCGCGGAGGTGGCGGAGGCCGCCGACGTCTCCGTGAACACCGTCTACAACTACTTCCCGGCGAAGGAGGACCTCTTCTTCGACCGCTCCGCCGGCGTCGTCGAGCAGCTTTCCCGCTGGGTGCGCGCCCGGGACGAGGGGGAGTCGGCCGCCCGGGCCGTGCTGCGGGAGATGCGCGCCGAGGCGGAGGCGGTCTCGCCCCGGCTCGGCCTCATGGAGGGCTACGACCGTTTCATGCGCGTCATCCACGAGGCGCCGCCGCTGCGCTCCCGGCTCTGGAGCCTCCAGCAGGAGATCCACGACCACCTCGAAGCGACCCTGCGCGAGGAGGCGGGCGCGTGTGCCGGCGACCCGCTTCCGGGCCTGATCGCCGGTCAGATCGCCTGGATCCATCAGACGGTTTTCGTCGCCGTCGGCCGCGAGATGCTCAAGGGGCGCAATCCGGGCGAAGTGTCACGCGAGATGCTCGTACTTCTCGACGACATCGAGGAGCTGTTGAGCGAGAAGGTGCTCAACTACGCCGTCCGAGGCGTGGAATGACCCGTGCCGGTGTGATGTCCGTCAGATGAGACGTGACTCGCGTTACTAACCGGTCACACAGTCCCTCACGAGCGCTAAGGTCCGCCGAAGAGGCAACCTAAACAGGGTGTAAGGCGTTTCAAAGGGGAGTCGCAACAGTGGCACGGAAGCTTGCCGTCATCGGCGCCGGCTTGATGGGTTCCGGGATCGCCCAGGTCTCCGCTCAGGCGGGGTGGGACGTCGTCCTCAGGGACGTCACCGACGAGGCTCTCAAGCGTGGCACCGACGGCATCAAGGCGTCGTACGACAAGTTCGTCAGCAAGGGCAAGCTGGAGGCGCACGACGCCGACGCCGCCCTCGCCCGTATCACCGCGACCACCGACCTGGACGCCGTCGCCGACGCGGACGTCGTCGTCGAGGCCGTCTTCGAGAAGCTCGAGGTCAAGCACGAGATCTTCCGCGCGCTCGACAAGATCGTGCGGGACGACACCGTCCTCGCCTCCAACACCTCCGCCATCCCGATCACCAAGATCGCGGCGGCCACCGAGCGCCCCGAGCGGGTCGTCGGTGTCCACTTCTTCTCGCCGGTGCCGATGATGCAGCTGTGCGAGCTGGTCCGCGGCTACAAGACGAGCGACGAAACCCTCGCCACCGCACGGGAGTTCGCCGAGTCCGTCGGCAAGACCTGCATCGTCGTCAACCGCGACGTCGCCGGCTTCGTGACGACCCGCCTCATCTCGGCCCTCGTCGTCGAGGCCGCCAAGCTGTACGAGTCGGGCGTCGCCACCGCCGAGGACATCGACCTCGCCTGCAAGCTGGGCTTCGGCCATGCCATGGGCCCGCTCGCCACCGCGGACCTCACCGGCGTCGACATCCTGCTGCACGCCACCAGCAACATCTACACCGAGTCCCAGGACGAGAAGTTCGCTCCGCCGGAGCTGATGCGCCGGATGGTGGACGCAGGTGACATCGGCCGTAAGAGCGGGCAAGGCTTTTACAGCTACTGAGGTTTCGTAGACCGTCGCACAGCCCCCGCGCCCATCACGCGATGGGGTGAATTCGGTATCGGTTCGCTTACAGACGGCAACCTCTGGCCGCTCAACGCAGTCAGAGGTTGCATCACCCGTCACAGCGAAGACTCATAGCAAACACAGGCACAGGCACAAGCACAGGCAACGCATCGCGGAGCACCAACGCACGCTTGGGGAGCGCATATGCACATCAGGGGCGACCACGCCGAACTGGTCGTCGGGGGCGTCCTCGACGTCCGCAGCGCGGCGGACGCCCGTACGGTCCTGCACTCGGCCGTCGACGACGGAGTCGGCGATCTGGTGCTCGACCTGTCCGAGCTGGACACCTGGGACGCCACCGGACTCGGGGTGATCATGGGGGCCCACCGGCGGGCCGGCCGCTGCGGCCGGCGCCTGGTGCTGCGCGGCGTGCCGCCGCAGATGCAGCGCCTGCTGGTGGCCACCCGGCTGCACCGGATCCTGGCGATCGAGGGCGGTATCGGGGTGGAGTCCCTGCCCCGGGTGTGACACCCGGCACCGGTGGGGCGGGACAGTCGGACGTTCCGGTTGCGAACCGTACGTCGCGCACAATCCTCACGAGACTGTGACGTCTCGGACGGCGCGGTACCCCGACCTGTCGTAGATACTGTGCAAAGGTTTAGGGTTCGGCTGCCCGCCGCCTAGACAAACCCCTTCGAGCGGGCCCGGACCAGAAGCGACAGCGCAGTGTGCAGCAAGGCCGGGAGGGGCTTGGCTTGGGCACACGACGCTTTTGGGGGGCTTGAACCTATGGACCCGAACAACCGGGGACCCGAGGAGTACGGCCATGACGGTGACGGCCAGTCGTCGCGCCATCGCCCGCCCAGGGACCCCCTCACACCCGACTTCGGACAGCACTCGCCCGCGCTCGCCCGCACGGTGCAGCTGGTCTCGGGCGACTTCCTGCTCACCGTCAACCCCGTCGACGGCAGCGAGATCGAGGTCTGCCCGCCGGCGGAGCGGCCGTCGCGGCCCGAGAAGCTGACCCCGGCCGAACGCGCCGAGGTCGACCGCGCCGCCAAGCCGCCCGTCCCACCCGGGCCGGCCCGTTCCGCCGAGCCGCTGCTCACCCGCCAGGACGAGCGCGAACAGCTGGTCCGGATGCTTGCCCGCGGCCGCTCCGTACGCCTGGTCGGTTCCGCCGGCGCCGGCCGCACCAGCCTCCTCGACCTCGTCGCCGAGGACTGCGCGGACCTCGCCCCCGACGGCGTGGTCCGGCTCACCGGCTTCCACCGCACGCCCACCGACCTCCTGTACGACCTCTTCCACGCCGTCTACAGCGCACCCCTGCACCGTCCGGATCAGGACGACCTGCTCGCCCTCGTGCGTGAGATCGGCGCGGTCGTCGTCGTGGACGACCTCGAATTCGGCGGTGCCGCGCTCGACGAACTGCTGGACGCGACCCCCGAGTGCGCGTTCCTGCTCGGCGCCACGCCCGACGTGCCCGTGCCGTCCGTCGACTCCGGCGTCGAGGAGGTCGCCCTCGGCGGCCTCGACCGTGCCGCGAGCGTGGAGCTCCTGGAGCGCCGGATCGGCCGGGTCCTCACCGAGGACGAGGCGAACTGGGCGGGCGACCTGTGGTTCGAGTCGGAGGGCCTGCCGCTGCGGTTCGTCCAGGCCGGGGCCCTGCTGCGGCAGCGGGACCGGCTGCGGGCCGGCGCGGACGCCGTAGACGAGTACGGGGTCTTCGAGGACACACCGCCGCAGGACGCGCCTGTCGACGCGGCGTACGGCGGTACCGAGGCCCGGGGCGAGGAGACACCCCTGCCGTCGCTCGGCGAGGCCGCCGGACCCGCGCCGCTGCTCGCCTCACGGCTCAGCGCCTCGGCCCGCGCCACCCTGACGTTCGCCGTGGCGCTCGGCGGCGAGGTGCCGCACCAGGCGCATCTGCCCGCGCTGGTCGGTGACACCCACGCGGACGCCGCCCTGGGCGAGCTGGCCGACTGCGGGCTGGTCTCGCCGGTCGGCTCCCGCTACCGGCTCGCCGCGGGCGTACAGGCGCAGCTGGCGGCCGCCGGCTACGCCGAGGACATCCGCGGCAGCGCCCTCACCGCCGCACGCCACTACGCCTGGTGGGCCGGGCACCCCTCGGTCACGCCGGAGCGCGTGTGCGCCGAGGCGGACGCCGTGCTCGCCGCGCTGGGCGTGCTCGTGCCGGGTACGACGCCGCCCGCCGAGGACGAGGAGAGCCCGACCGTGCGGCTGGCCCGCACCGCGGGGCCCGCGTTCGCGGCCGGGCTGCACTGGAGCGCCTGGGAGCGCGCGCTGCGGGCGGGCGCCGAGGCCGCTCGCCTGGCCGGTGACGTCACCGAACAGGCCTACTTCCACCACGAGTTGGGCATCCTCGCGCTCTGCGGCGGCCAGCTGGACCGGGCCCGTGCCGAGCTGGAGACCTCCATCGGCCTGCGCGGAGCCCTCGCCGACAAGCGCGGCACGGTCGCGGGCCGCCGCGCCCTCGCGCTGGTCTCGGACCGCTCCGGTACGACGCCGGGGTTGGTCGCGTTCGGTGCGACGGCGGGGGAGGAGGTGCCGGACGCGCGGTACGAGGAGTCGCAGTCGCCGCCGGGAGGAGTGCCGGCCGCGGCGTTCCCGCCGGGCGGGGACGGCACGACCCTGGTCACCCACCGGGCCTCGTCGACGGCCTCGCCGTCGTCCTCGGCGCCCTCGCACAAGGGCCGTGGCGGCGTCCGGGGCTTCGCGCGGCGCAACCTCGTCGCGGCCGGCTCGGGCGCCCTGCTCGTGGCCGTGCTCGGCACGGTGGTGACGCTCGGCGCCACGTCCGACAACGACCCCAACAGCCCGGCCACCCAGGTCGGCGTGAACCCGTCCGCCAGCCAGGGCATCGGCGACGACAGCATCGGCGCCGACAAGGCGGAGGGCGACGACGGCAAGGGATCCGGCGACACCGGCACGGCCACGAGCCGCCCGACCGACCCGGGCCCCGACGGGACGTACGGCACGTCGGACGACCCGACGCCGACGGACGGCGCGACGGAGCCGTCGGACGACCCGAGCGGGACGCAGGGGTCCGGGGGCCGGCCGACCGACCCGACGGATGACCCGACGAAGCCGACGACCAGCCCGACGAAGCCGACGACCAGCCCGACGAAGCCGACGACCACCCCGACGGATCCGACGGACGACCCGACGCCCACCGACGATCCGACGCCGACGGACGATCCGACCGACGACCCCACGGACCAGCCGACGGATCCGCCGTCCACCTCGACCTCGGCCAGCAGCTCGACCTCCGCCACGCCGACCGAGGCCGGCAGCTCCGCGAGCGCCCCGCAGAGCACGGACGACGGCACGCCCAGCACCAGCTCGGACGCCGTGATCTGACGCCCGCTGCGGGACAAGCCGGGAGACAAGAGGGCCGGGTCCGTTCTCAGGACCCGGCCCTCACCGTCGTACAACCGCAAACCGCAAACCGCCGACTGCCGAGAAGGGCGCGTCAGAAGAGCCGCAGCTTGTCGTCCTCGATCCCGCGCATGGCGTCGTAGTCCAGCACCTGGCAGCCGATCCCGCGGTCCGTCGCGAGGACGCGGGCCTGGGGCTTGATCTCCTGGGCCGCGAAGATGCCGCGGACCGGGGCGAGGTGGGGATCGCGGTTCAGCAGCTCCAGGTAGCGGGTGAGTTGCTCCACGCCGTCGATCTCGCCGCGGCGCTTGATCTCGACCGCGACGGTCCGGCCCTCGGCGTCCCGGCACAGGATGTCGACCGGGCCGATGGCCGTCATGTACTCGCGGCGGATGAGTGTGTAGCCCTCGCCGAGGGTCTCGATGCGGTCGGCCAGGAGCTCCTGGAGGTGCGCTTCCACGCCGTCCTTGATCAGGCCGGGGTCCACGCCGAGTTCATGGGAGGAGTCGTGGAGGATCTCCTCCATCGTGATGATGAGCTTCTCGCCCCCCTTGTTGGTGACCGTCCAGACGTCCTTCTGCTCGCCGTCACCCTCCTTCAGGGTGCAGGGCGGCGACATCCAGTTCAGGGGTTTGTAGGCCCGGTCGTCCGCGTGGATCGAGACGCTGCCATCCGCCTTGACCAGGATCAGACGGGGCGCCGAGGGCAGGTGGGCGGTGAGCCGGCCCGCGTAGTCGACGGAGCATCGGGCAATGACGAGACGCATGGTCCGCAACGCTACTCGACGGGTCCCGGTCGACGCGATTCGCCCTGGGGGAGTCCGTATGACCCCGGACTGCCCCTGTTCATTTCTGGCCGATTGTGCGCCTAACGAGGACTGCCCATGTACGCATTCTCCTGGTGCCGTCACCGTCTGTTGCCTACCGTATTAAACGGGAGGTCGCGATGCGTGTACGCAGAGTGTTCGGTATCGCGAACTCCCCTATCTGTCAGGCAACCCCCGCTGTTTGGGGGTGCGAGAGGAGAACCCATGTCGCTCGACGTCTCACCGGCCCTACTCGAACAGGCCGAGCGAGGCGAGGTCGACGAAGCAGCCTTCGTCGACTGCGTCCGGACCTCCCTGCCCTATGCGTGGGAGATGATCAGCTCCCTGGTGGCCCAGCTGAAGGTCGACGGCGGTCAGTTCGCCGACAACCAGACGCCCCCGCCGGACGAGCAGGCACGTGGCCAGTTGCTGCGTGCGCTTGCGAGTGACGCGATACGCGGCGCGCTGCAGCGGCACTTCGGGGTGCGACTGGCCTTCCAGAACTGCCACCGGGTGGCGGTGTTCCCGCTTGACGCCTCGGTCGACGAGACGCATGCCCGCTTCACCTCGGTGCGCAGCCAGCTGCTGAACCAGTCCCCGGAATTCAGGGACTGCTGACGCGGTAAGCCGCTTGCTTGCCGCTCCGTACGCGGGAGGTGCGATCAGTACGGGGCGGCAAGTCCCCGGCGGTACCGGCCGTCGATCCGCGACCGGGCGATTCAGCCGAGGTGCGGCAGCACTTCGGCGCCCAGCCGTCGTACGTTCTCCTCGGTCGCCGCCAGGTCGCCCGAGCCCTCCACGAGCAGGGCGAAACGGGAGATACCGGTCCGTTCGCTGGTCGCCGCCAGGCGGTCGGCGCACAGGCGCGGGGTGCCGACCGGGTGCAGTCCGCAGAGCAGTTCGGTGTACGCCAGCGGGTCGCGCATCGCGCGATGGCGGCCGTCCACCGTCACATGGGCCTCCAGGCCCTGGCGGAGCCAGCCCGGCATCGCCTTCGTCAGCGTCTCCACCGCGTCCGTGCGCCGGTCCGCGATCTGGCAGACCCCGGCCGACACATGGGCCGCGCCGCGGATCTCGTCCGGCGACCGCCCGGCCGCACGCGCGTGCTCCCGCCACAGGGCGACCATCTCGGCCTTCTCCTCGTCGCCCACATGCATCCCGAGCAGCATCGACAGCCCGCGCTCGGCGGCCAGGCGCACGCTCTGCGGAGACGTACACGCGACGACGACCTCGGGCCCCTCGGCGTCCGTGAGGCACTCCGACGGCCGCGGTACGACGGGGACTTCGCGGAAGTCGAACTGCTCGCCGGCGGACGCGACCGAGGGCTCGCGCAGCCAGCGCAGCAGCAGATCGAGCGATTCGGGGAACCCCTGCTCGTACGCCTTGAGACCCGAGCCGAAGACCTCCAGGTCGACCCATGGCCCACCGCGCCCCACACCCAGCGAGAACCGTCCGCCGGAGGTGATGTGCAGCAGTGCGGCCTGTTCGCCGAGGGCCACCGGGTGGGCGGTGGGCAGCACGCTGACCGCGGTGCCGACCCTCAGTCGCCGGGTACGGCCGAGCAGCAGGGCGGCCAGGGTGATCGCGGACGGACAGGTGCCGTACGGCACGAAGTGGTGCTCGGCCACCCAGGCCGTGTCGAGCCCTGCTTCCTCGGCGACCTCGGCGGAGCGGACGGCGCGGTGCAGCGCCTCCCCCTCGCCCTGTCCCGGGAACCGGGCCGCCAACACGAAACTTCCTACGTGCATTGACTTTTCCTGCTTCCTTGGCTCCGACGCGGAGCTCCCCCACCCGGCATAACCGTCTGACACGTGCCGAGGACACGGCTTGACGAAGAGATTTGCGGATTGTCTGCAGAATCGATCGTCGGCGTGGGGGACTTGTGGGGGTTGGTGCCGCACGAGTACCCGTGTCCGCGCCGCGTAGGCTGGACATGCCCCCTGCATCCTGTATAGCCCCGTGAGGTGTTCCGTGTCCCCGCGTCGCAACCGACCCAAGGGAGTCGGCTCGTCCGGAAACAGCGCCGAGGACGACCGTTCCGGCCGCTACGGCGGCTGGCAGTCCACGGAGAACTGGCAGGGCGAGGAGTGGAACGTACGGCATGTGGCGGGCGCCAGCGCGCAGGGCAAGGCGTACCGCTGCCCCGGCTGCGACCAGCTGATCCCGGACGGCGTCCCGCACGTCGTCGCCTGGCCGGACCACTCGGGCGTCGACGACCGCAGGCACTGGCACAAGGCGTGCTGGAACGCGAAGGACCGCCGCACCACGCGGGTGCAGCGGTCCCGTAACGCGCCGAAGTTCTAGGCCGGACACGGCCTAGCCGGAAACGCTCACACGTCCCGCTTCTCCAGCAGCGCGTAGGCGGCGGCGAACGCGGCAGCCGTCACGCCGAGCATGATCCACAGGGGGTCCCAGCCGGACGGGCCGGAGTCGCTGAGGGACTGGGAGTAGAAGACGCTGAGCTGGTTCGGGATGGAGTACTCGAACAGGGCCTGCTGCAGGTCCTGCAGCGACTCCGAGAACATGAACAGCGCGATGACCAGCGGCGCCAGCAGCACACCGATCATGATCGTGATCGCGCCCGCCGAGTGCCGGATGATCGAGCCGACGACGAGCGAGAGCAGGCCGAGCAGCGCCATGTAGAGCGAGATGCCGACCGTGCCCTTCAGCCACTCCTCGCCGCTGGGGTCCCGCGCGTCCAGCATGGACACGTCGGCGAGGGCGACGAGCAAGGCCGACGCCAGCGTCACCACGAACGCGACCGCGAAGAACACGATCGCCTTCGCGGTCAGCACCCGGCCGCGGGACGGGCATGCGGTCATCGTGGTCCGGATCATGCCGGTGCCGTACTCCGAGGCGGTGGTCAGCACGCCGAGCGTGATGACGCACATGCTGCCGAGCAGCAGCCCGAAGAAGCCGAACGACAGCGGGTTCTCCCGGCTCAGGCTGCCGTCCGGGGAGCTGCCGGCGACCAGCGCGGCGGTGCCCAGGCCGATGCCGACGACGAGCAGCACGAACACGCCGAGCGTCCACATCGTGGAGCGCACCGAGCGGATCTTCGTCCACTCGGAGGCGAGCGCGTGCCCGAGGTGCGTGCGCACGACGGGGATCGGCGAGGTGTAGCCGGGGTACGACGAGCCGGGCGCCGCCTGCCAGTTCGGTGCGGCGGTCTGCGGCATCGGAGGCTGGGGCGTGCTCATCGGGCGTCCTCGGGCTTGGTCGGGGCGGCAGGGGCGGAGGGGGCGACGGGTGCGGGGGCCACGGGCGGCTGTGCCGGGGCCTGCGGCGGCGCGGCAGGGGGCTGAGCCTGGCCCTGGGGCGCCTGGGGCGCGTGCTGGGCGTACGGGTTGGGCGCGTCCGCCCCCGGTGCCGCAGCGGGCGCGCCAGGGGCGCCGTACGGCCCCGGCCCGCCCTGCGGCGCGGCGAACGGCTGCCCGCCCTGCTGGGGCGGCGGCGGGGCGTACCAGCCGGGCTGGCCCTGCCCCGGCACCGGCATCGGCGGCTGGGCGCCCGGCGGCAGCGGCTGTTGGAGACCTGCCTTCTGGTCGATCGTCGAGCGGTAGTCGACGGCACCCTGTGTCATCCGCATGTACGCCTCCTCCAGCGAGGCCTGGTGCGGCGACAGCTCCCACAGCCGTACGTCCGTGTCGTGCGCGATGTCGCTGATGCGAGGGAGCGGCAGCCCGGTCACCCGCAGCGCGCCGTCCTGCTCGGGCAGCACCTGCCCGCCCGCCTCGGCGAGCGCCGTGGACAGCTTCTCGCGCAGCTGCGGCTCGGTGTCGGGCGTACGGACCCGGGCGAAGCCGGCCGAGTTCGCCGCGATGAAGTCCTTGACGCTCATGTCGGCGAGCAGCTGGCCGCGCCCGATCACGATCAGGTGGTCGGCGGTCAGCGCCATCTCGCTCATGAGGTGGGAGGAGACGAAGACGGTACGGCCCTCGGCCGCCAGCGACTTCATCAGGTTCCGCACCCAGAGGATGCCCTCGGGGTCGAGGCCGTTGACCGGCTCGTCGAACAGCAGCACCTGAGGGTCGCCGAGCAGCGCGGCGGCGATGCCGAGCCGCTGACCCATGCCGAGCGAGAAGCCCTTGGAGCGCCTGCCGGCCACGTCCTGGAGGCCGACCACGCCCAGCACCTCGTCCACCCGCCGGGCCGGGATACCGGACAGCTGGGCCAGGGACAGCAGGTGGTTGCGGGCGGCCCGGCCGCCGTGCACGGCCTTGGCGTCCAGCAGGGCGCCCACCTGGCGGGGGGCGTTGGGCAGCTTGCGGTACGGATAGCCGCCGATCGTGACTTGTCCCGCGGTCGGGTTGTCCAGGCCGAGGATCATCCGCATCGTCGTCGACTTGCCCGAGCCGTTGGGTCCCAGGAATCCGGTGACGGAACCGGGCCGCACCTGGAAGGACAGGTTGTACACAGCGGTCTTGTCGCCGTAGCGCTTGGTCAGGCCGACTGCCTCGATCATGCTCCGCACCCATCGAAAGGTTCAGGACAGCGGGGCACACGCCCCCCGTAAGGGTTAGGAGGATACCGAGGCGCTGACGGTTCCGCTCAAGGGCAGGTAAAACTTCGCGCGCCGACGGCTCTCCGGAGCCCCCACGTCCCGCCGCACGCCCCCTGCGCGTCCCGCTATGCGTCCCGCTTCCTGAGCGTGACGTAACCGCCGACGAGTGCCGCGATCACCCACAGCACCATGATCCCGAGCCCGCCCCAGGGTCCGTACGGTGTCTCGTCGTCGACCGGGGTGACCACCTGCATGATCTTGCTGCCGGCCTGGTCGGGCAGATAGCGGCCGATCTTCTCGGTCGCCGAGACGTTGCCGAGGATGTTGGAGACCAGGAAGAAGAACGGCATCAGGATGCCCAGCGACAGCATCGGCGAGCGCAGCATCGCGGCGACGCCCATCGAGAACATCGCGATGAGGGCCATGTAGAGCCCGCCGCCGATCACCGCGCGCAGCACTCCCGGGTCGCCGATCTCCGCCCGGTGCTCGCCGAGCATCGCCTGCCCGAGGAAGAAGGTGACGAAGCTGGTCGCCAGGCCGACGACGAGTGCGAGGCCGGTCGCCACCGCGATCTTGCTGGCCAGGAAGGTCCCGCGGCGCGGTACGGCGGCCAGCGAGGTGCGGATCATGCCGGTGCTGTACTCGTTCGAGACGACGAGCACGCCGAACACGATCAGCGCGAGCTGACCGAGGCTCATCCCGGCGAAGCTGATGAAGGTCGGATCGAAGGAGAGCCTGTCCCGCTCGCTCATGTTGTCGAACTCGTTCGCCGACAGGCCCGAGATCAGCATGCCGAGGGCGATGGTGACCACCACGGCGAGGGAGAGCGTCCACACGGTGGAGGCCACGGACCGGATCTTGGTCCATTCGGAGCGGACGACCTGGGTGGCTGCCATGCTCAGCTCCTCCTCCACTCGTTGCCCCACGACTGCTGCACCTGTCGCTGCTCACGACGCGGCGTGTCCGCGTGTGCGTGGTACTCCACCGACTCCGCGGTCAGCTGCATGAACGCCTCCTCCAGGGAGGCCTGTTGCGGGCTCAGCTCGTGCAGCACGATCCCGTGCCGCGCCGCCAGCTCCCCGATCTGCTCGGCCTTGCTGCCGTCGACCTCCAGCGTGCCGTCCCCGCTCTCCACGGCCGTCGTCCCGGCCGTGTGCAGGACGTCGAGCAGCCGCTCCCGCTGCGGGGTGCGGATACGGACGTACGACCGCGAGTTCCGCTCGATGAAGTCGGCCATGGACGTGTCGGCGAGCAGCCGCCCCTGGCCGATGACCACGAGGTGGTCGGCGGTCAGGGCCATCTCACTCATCAGATGGGAGGAGACGAACACGGTCCGCCCCTGGGCGGCCAGGGATTTCATCAGGTTGCGGATCCAGTGGATGCCCTCGGGGTCGAGCCCGTTGACCGGCTCGTCGAACATCAGGATCCGCGGATCGCCGAGCAGCGCGCCCGCGATCCCGAGCCGCTGCCCCATACCCATCGAGAAGCCCTTGGTCTTCTTCTTCGCGACCGCCGTCAGCCCGACCGTCTCCAGCACCTGGCGCACCCGGCTCCGCGGAATGCCGTTGCTCTGCGCGAGGCACAGCAGATGGTTGAAGGCGCTGCGCCCGCCGTGCCAGGCCTTGGCCTCCAGCAGGGCGCCGATATACGTCAGCGGGTCCTTGAGCTGGTCGTAGTGCTTGCCGTCGATACGGACGTCGCCGACGGTGGGGTGATCGAGGCCCAGGACCATCCGCATGGTCGTGGACTTCCCGGCGCCGTTGGGGCCGAGGAAACCGGTGACGATGCCCGGTCTGACGGTGAAGGTGAGGTTGTTGACCGCCACCTTCTCGCCGTACCGCTTGGTCAGCCCCTCGAGCTCGATCATGCCGCCCACGCTAAAACGGGACAAAGCCCTCTGCCACCCCAGTGGCAGAGGGCTTTGCCAAAATTCAGCAGACGTGTACCGGATCGTTACCGGGTCTGCTGGGCGGGAACCCCCCGGGAGATCGGCTCGTCCTCGGCCGGGGTGCCGGCGGCGGCCACCGCGGCGCCCGTGAGGGTCGCCAGCATCTCGCGGACGTTCGTCAGCTGAGCGTTGATGCTGTCGCGGCGGTTGGTGAGAGCCGCGAGCTCGCGCTCGGATTCCGAACGGATGCGGTCGGCCTTGGCGTTGGCGTCCGCCACGATGTCCTCGGCCTGACGCTGGGCCGTCTCCACCGTCTGGCGGGCCCGGCGCTCGGCGTCGGTGCGCAGCTTCTCCGCCTCCAGGCGCAGCTGCTCCGCGCGGTGCTCGATCTCCGCGAGGCGCTTCTCCGCCTTCTGCTGACGGGACGCCAGGTCGCGCTCGGACTGCTCGCGGCGCTTGGCGAGGTTCGTCTCGAAGTCGGCGGCGGCCTGAGCGGCCTTGGCACGGGTCTCCTCGAAGAGGGCGTCGGCCTCCTCGCGCTTGGACTGCGCGTCCTTCTGCGCCTCGGAACGCAGCTGGGAAGCGTCGCTCTTGGCCTTCTCGACGATCCGGACGCCTTCGTCCTCGGCCTTGGCCTTGCGCTCCGCAGCGAACGATTCTGCGTCGTTGCGGACCTGCTGGGCCGCCGACTCCGCGAGCTCGCGGTGCTGCTCGGCCGCGCGACGTGCCTCCTCGCGCAGATCCTTGGCCTCTTCCTCGGCGAGGCGGAGGATCTTCTCGACACGCGCGCCGAGACCGGCGTACGACGGCTCTGCGTCGGTTACCTGAGCCTGGGCGTTCTGCGTTTCGAGGTGGAGCTCCTCGATGCGCTTTTCCAGAGCGGTGATGCGGGCGAGAGCGCTGTCACGGTCGGAGACGAGCTTGGAGATCCGTTCGTCCACCTGAGCGCGGTCGTACCCACGCCGCACAAGCTCGAAGCCGTAGGGGGAAGTGTCGCTCATGGGGTTCCTGTCGAATGAGACCGGTGAGGTGATAAGTGGAATCCTAGGGGCCGAAGCGGTGTGTCATCGAGCGGATACGTGTTTGATCTGGAGAATGAGACCCCTTTTGAGTGGCTAACCGTCGGACGGCTTGCCAAAAACTTGGTCAAAGGCCCCAGGAGACACCGGAACCCGCTCGCTCCGCTAGCTGTCTGACGACTTGCCACCCGATCGAGGGGCGCCCACCGTCGCACCCGCCTTGACCCCGCCGTCCTTCGCCGCGGCCGGTGTCTCGAAGGACTCCAGCGCCTCCAGGACGTCCTGGACCCGGGAGATTTCGGCGTTGATGTCCTCGCGGCGCCGGACCAGGACCTCCAGCTCGCGCTTGCCCTCCTCGACCGTGCGCCGGGCCTCGCGGACCGCCTCGGCCTTGAGCTCCTCGGCCTCCCGGATCAGCGTGGACCGCTTCTGCTCGGCCTCCTTCAGCAGGCCCTCGGCCTTCTTCACGGCGGCGATACGGACCTTGCCCGCCTCGGAGTTCGCCTCCGAGACCAGCTCCTTGGCCTTCGCCTGCGCCTTGGCCAACTGCTCCTCGGCGGCCTTGATGAGGGCGTCGCAGCGGTCGCCGGTCGACTTCATCGTCTCGGCGGCCTCACGGCGGGCCCGCTCGTGCAGGTCCTCGATCTCGCTCGTGATGCGGTCGCGCAGCTCCTCCGCGCGCTCCCTGATCGAGGTGGCGTCCCGGCGGGCGCCGACGAGCAGCTCGTCCGCGTCCGTACGGGCCTTCTCCACCATCGAGTTGCCCTCGACCGTCGCCTCGGAGACCAGCCGGTCGGCCTCCTTGCGGGCGGCGCCCACCATGGTGTCGGCCTGTCCCTCGGCGTCCGCGGTCGTCTTGTGCGCCTGCTGTTGCGCCTCGGTGAGCAGCTTGTCGGCCTCGGCCGTGGTCTCCGTGATGAGCTTGTCGACCTGCTCGGCCGCCTCGGAGCGCCGCTTGTTGGCGTTCTTGCGGGCCTCGTCGAGGGTGCGCTCGGCCTCCTCGCGCGCGGAGCTGACCAGCCGCTCGGCCTCCGCCGCCGCCTCTGCCTTGACCCGCTCGGAGTCACTGCGGACCCGCTCGGCGTGCTGCTGTGCCGACCCGACCGTCTCCGCGGCCTCGGCGCGCAGCCGCTCCGCGTCCGACGTGGCGTCCCCGACCAGCTTCTCGGCCTTCGCGAGCGCGTCGGTGCGCACCCGGTCGGCCTCCGCGACCGTCTCCGACTGGAGCCGCTCGGCTTCGTTGCGCGCCTCGGTGATGAGGGTGTCGGCCTGCGTCGCCGCGTCCGACCGGATCCGGTTGGCGTCCTCGCGGGCGTCGGCCCGGGTGCGCGACGCGGCCTGGTCGGCCTCGGCGATCGCGTCCGACGCCTCCGTACGCACCCGCTGGGCGTGCTCGGCGGCGTCCGACCGCAGCCGCTCCGCCTCGGCGATGGCCTCCCCGACCGTCCGCTCGGCGAGGGACTTGGCGGCCTCGGACTCCTCGTTCGCCTCGCGCCGGATACGGCCCGCGTCCTCGCTGGCCCGCTCCCGCTCGGCGTAGGCGTCGGAGCGGACCCGGTCGGCCTCCTCCTGCGCCTCCCGACGGGTACGGTCCGCCGCGTGCTCGGCGGCGCTGCGCAGCCCGGCGATCTCCTCCTGGGCCTGCTCGTGCAGCCCGGACACGGAGTCGCGGACCTGCTGGGCGTGCTGCTCGGCCGCCGACACCATCTCGGTGGCGCGCCGGTCGGCCTCCTCGACCAGCCGCACCGCCTCGGCCTGGGCCTCCTCCACCCGCTTACGGGCGGAGGCCAGCAACTCCTCGCTCTGCTCGCGGGCCCGCTCGCGCTCCTGGTCCGCCTCCTGGCGGGCGGAGCCGAGGGTCTCCTCGGCCTCGCGGTGGCGCCGGGCGGCCTCCTCCTGGGCGGCGGCCAGTGTCTCGGACGCCTCCGTGGCGAGCCGCTCGGCGGCGGCCTGCGCCTCCGCTCGGACCCGGTCGGCGGTGTCCTGCGCCTCCGACTTCAGCCGCTCGGCCTCGGCCGCGGCCTCCGACCGCAGGCGTACGGCGATGGCCTCGCCCTCGGCACGGGACGCGGACGCGTCCGACGCGGCCTCGTCGCGCAGCCGGTCGGCCTCGTCCTCGGCCTGCTGCTGGAGCGTACGGATTCGCTCGGCGGCCTCGGCGCGCAGCCGGTCGGTCTCCTCGACGGCCTCGCGCCGGATGCGCGCGGCCTCCTCACGGGCGTCGGTGAGCGCCTGCTCGGCGGCGGCGAGGCGCTGCTCGGCCTCCGACTGCAGCCGCGTCAGCTCCTCGGCGGCTTCAGCGCGGCGACTCTCTATGGCCCGCTCGGTCTCCTCGTGCAGCTCACGCGCGGCGCGCTCGGCGTCGGCCTTGATGCCCTCGGCCTGCTCGACGACCTCCTCGCGGTGCCGTTCGGCCTCCTGGCGGGTGCGCTGGAGTGTCTCCTCGGCCTGGCGGCGCAGTGTCGTCGCCCGCTCGATGGCCTCGGTACGGACCTTCTCGCTGTCCGTCGTGGCCTTCTGGCGCAGCTCGTCCGCGTCCTGCCTGGTCTTGGACAGCAGCTCCTCGGCGGTCTTGGCCGCCTCCTCGATCTGCTGGACGGCCTCCTTGCGGGCCTCCGCGCGGATCTTCTCGCCCTCGGCGACCGCCTCGGAGCGCAGCTGCTCGGCCTCGCCGCGCAGCCGGCGGGCCTCCTCCTGAAGCTCGACCGTCTTGGCCCGGTACTCCTTGGTGTCGTCCTTCGCCGACCCCTTGAGCTGCTCGGCGATGTCGTGCGCCTCGGCCCGCAGCCGGTCCGCCTCGGCCTCGGCCTCGGTGCGGATCCGCTCCGCCTCCTCGGCTGCCGCCTTGGTGGTGTTCTGGGCGTCCTCCTGCGCCTTGTTGAGGACGTCCTCGGCCGTCTTGGCCGCCTTCGACAGCTGGGTCGCGCTCTCCTCGGCGGTGATCGTGCGGGCCTTCTCGGCGGCCTCCTCGACGATCTTCTCGGCCTCGGCACGCGCGTCCGCGACGATCTGCTCGGCGTCCGCCTTGGTGCTCTCCGCCTCCTTGGTGGCCTCGCTGACCAGGCGGGCGACCTGCTCCTTCGCCGTACGCGTGCGCTGCTCGTTGGCCGACTCGGCGCTGGAGAGCGTCTTCTCGGCGGCCGTCTTGGCCTCGGCGACCAGCTTCTCGGCCTCGGACTGCGCCTTGCGCAGCGCCTCCTCGGCCTCCGCCATGCGCTGCTCGGCGGCCCGGCTGAGCTCGGTGGCCTGGCGGCGCGCGGTGTCCGACTCGGTCGCGGTGGAGCTGCGCAGCTGCTCGGCGTGGTCGGTGGCCTCCTGGGCCTGCGTGGACGCGGCGTTCAGCAGCCGCTCGGCGTCCGTACGGGCCCGGAGCAGGATCTGCTCGGCCTCCGCACGGGCCTCCTCGGCCGCGCCGGTGAGGCGCTGCCGGGCCTCGCTGGTGAGCCGCTCGGCCTCGGCGCGTGCGGCGGCCATGGCCTGGTCGGCCTCGGCGCGCGACTCGTCGAGGAGCCGACGGGCCTGCTGCTCGGTCCGGGCGCGCAGCTGCTCCGCCCACGCCACGTTCTCGTTGACGTGCGACTCGACCGTCTGCCGGCGCTCGGCCAGCTCCTGGTCCAGCTGCTGGCGGCGGGTCACCGCCTCCTGGTGCAGCTCGGCCTGCAACCGGGCCGCGTTCTCCGCGTGCTCCTGGAGGATGCGCTGGGTCTGCGCCCGGGCCTGGCTCAGCTCCCGCTCCGCCTCCTGGCGCAGCTGGTCGGCCTGGACCTGGGCGTTCCGCAGCAACTGCTCGGCCTGATAGCCGATGTCACCGCCGTCGAAGGCCGGCCGGGACATGATGGTGCGCCGCGCCTCGTGCAACTTGGCGCGCAGCACCTCGACCTGGTAGCCGAGGTCCTCGGCGTGCTGGATCGCCTTTTCCCGCTCGGTCTTCAGCCGATCCATCTCGGCCTCGAACCGAGAGAGGTGGTCGACGTCAGCCGCCGGCTCTCGCTCCTGGCGTTCGTAGCCCCGCACTGCGCGGTCCCATCCGTCCCCTGGTCGCAAGTCTCTCCATACGAGCACCGTCCATCCGCCGAACGGGGCCCCCGGGGAATGGTGTCAGATCAACGGCGGAGCACGGGCTGTTGCCCCACCCTCGTCCCCCGAAACCCGGACCCCGGAAACGGTCCCACCGTTGACGGAGGGGCCGGGTCACCCTGGACTGAGCGGCGACCGCCCCCAACCCTACCGGCCCATATGTACGGGGGTCAGTGCTCAGGTGACTCAACAGGCGCCGAAGTGACCAGTTCTGTCAGTACGCCATGGCAATCCTTGGGGTGCAGGAAGGTGATCCGTGACCCCATGGAGCCGCGTCGCGGCTCTTCGTAGAGAACGCGTACGCCCTTGTCCTTGATGTCCGCGGCGTCGCCGTCCACGTCCGCCGTACCGAAAGCGATGTGGTGGACACCCTCGCCGTTCTTGTCGAGCCACTTCGCGACGGTGGAGTCCGGGCGGGTGGGTTCGAGAAGTTGCAGGTAGGAGGCTCCGCCGTCGGAGGTGTCATTGATCTTGAGCATGGCCTCGCGGACGCCCTGCTCCTCGTTGACCTCGGAGTGGAACACCTCGAAGCCGTAGGTGGCCCGGTAGAACTCCACGGTCTTGTCCAGGTCGAAACAGGCGATCCCGATGTGGTCGATTCGCGTCAGCATGGAACTCAGTGCAGCGCTCCCGAGGTGGTTACGCAACGTGCGCGCGATCACACCGACGGCCCGGTGACGGCACGGAGTGCCACTCAGTACATTCGAAGTAAACCCTCGTTCACTCCTCGGCAGTGCAGCCGGAAGGGGATCGCACCTCATGTCTGGAACGAACAGCACGACCTCGGTCATCGTCGCGGGCGCCCGTACGCCCATGGGACGGTTGCTGGGCTCGCTGAAGTCCTTCTCGGGAGCCGACCTCGGCGGCTTCGCGATCAAGGCCGCCCTCGACCGCGCGGGGATCGGCGGCGACCAGGTGCAGTACGTGATCATGGGCCAGGTGCTGCAGGCCGGCGCGGGCCAGATCCCGGCCCGCCAGGCCGCCGTGAAGGCCGGCATCCCGATGAACGTCCCAGCGCTCACCGTCAACAAGGTGTGTCTCTCCGGCCTCGACGCGATCGCGCTCGCGGACCAGCTGATCCGCGCCGGCGAGTTCGACGTGATCGTCGCGGGCGGCCAGGAGTCCATGACCAACGCCCCCCACCTGCTGCCGAAGTCCCGCGAGGGCTTCAAGTACGGCGCGGTCGAGATGATCGACGCGATGGCGTACGACGGTCTGACCGACTCCTTCGAGAACATCGCCATGGGCGAGTCCACGGAGAAGCACAACACCCGCCTCGGCATCCGGCGCCCCGAGCAGGACGAGATCGCCGCCCAGTCCCACCAGCGCGCGGCCGCCGCCCAGAAGAACGGCATCTTCGAGGCCGAGATCACCCCGGTCGAGATCCCGCAGCGCAAGGGCGAGCCGGTCGTCTTCAGCAAGGACGAGGGCATCCGCGCGGAGACCACGGCGGAGTCGCTGGGCAAGCTGCGCCCGGCGTTCTCGAAGGACGGCACGATCACCGCGGGTTCGTCGTCCCAGATCTCGGACGGCGCGGCCGCGGTCGTCGTCATGAGCAAGGCCAAGGCGCAGGAGCTGGGCCTGGACTGGATCGCGGAGATCGGCGCGCACGGCAACGTGGCGGGGCCGGACAACAGCCTTCATTCCCAGCCCTCCAACGCCATCGCGCACGCCCTCAAGAAGGAGGGCCTGGAGGTCGCCGACCTCGACCTGATCGAGATCAACGAGGCCTTCGCCGCCGTCGCGGTGCAGTCAATGAAGGACCTCGGAGTGTCATCGGAAAGGGTGAACGTCAACGGCGGAGCGATCGCCCTGGGGCACCCGATCGGTATGTCGGGTGCGCGGCTCGTCCTGCACCTGGCCCTGGAGCTGAAGCGGCGGGGCGGCGGCGTGGGCGCGGCCGCCCTGTGCGGTGGCGGCGGCCAGGGTGACGCGCTGATCGTGCGGGTACCCAAGGCCTGAGTCCCCTGTGCGGGACGTCGTAGGACCTCTTTCGTGAACGGAGCTGTGATGCAGGACGTCTCCACCCTGGTGGCCCAGGCCAGGGAAGGCCGGCCGCGGGCCGTGGCCCGGCTGATCTCCCTGGTGGAGGGGGCGTCCCCGCAGCTGCGGGAGGTCATGGCGGCACTGGCCCCGCTGACGGGCAACGCGTACGTCGTCGGCCTCACCGGCTCCCCGGGCGTGGGCAAGTCGACGTCCACGTCCGCCCTGGTGACGGCGTACCGCAAGCAGGGCAAGCGGGTCGGTGTCCTGGCCGTCGACCCGTCCTCGCCGTTCTCGGGCGGCGCCCTGCTCGGCGACCGGGTGAGGATGTCCGACCACGCCTCCGACCCCGGCGTCTACATCCGCTCGATGGCGACGCGCGGCCACCTGGGCGGCCTCGCGTGGGCCGCCCCGCAGGCGATCCGCGTCCTGGACGCGGCGGGCTGTGACGTGATCCTGGTCGAGACGGTGGGCGTCGGCCAGTCGGAGGTGGAGATCGCCTCGCAGGCGGACACCTCGGTGGTCCTCCTCGCCCCCGGCATGGGCGACGGCATCCAGGCGGCGAAGGCGGGAATCCTGGAGATCGGCGACGTGTACGTCGTCAACAAGGCCGACCGCGACGGCGCGGACGCCACCGCCCGCGAGCTCAACCACATGCTCGGCCTCGGCGAGTCGCGCGGCCCCGGCGACTGGCGCCCCCCGATCGTCAAGACGGTGGCCGCACGCGCCGAGGGCGTCGACGAGGTCCTGGAGGCGCTGGAGAAGCACCGCGCCTGGATGGAGGAGCACGGCGTCCTCGCGGAGCGCCGCCGCGCCCGCGCCGCCCGCGAGATCGAGACCATCGCCGTCACCGCCCTGCGCGAACGCATCGCCGACCTCCACGGCGACCGCCGGCTAGGCGCGCTGGCAGAGCGGATCGTCGCCGGGGAACTGGATCCCTACCGGGCGGCGGACGAACTGGTGGCCGGGCTCACGCGGACCTGAGCCCCGCCCCCGCGCGGGCACTTCGTGGAGGCAACTCGCGGACCCCGCTGATAAGTTGAACGACATGTACCTCCTCATGGCATAGGGCTCGCCCTGACCGCGCACGGTCCACGGCCTGTCGGCCGGGGCCGTCGCGGCGGTTCGGCGTCCCCTTTCCGCCTCGAGTCGAGGAACTCCCGTGTCTTCCACGTCTGTCGCGCGGCCTTCGTATGCCGCCGTTCTCCGGATCCCGTACGCCCGTCGCACCTTCGCCGCCGCCCTGCTGGGCAGGCTGTCGTACGGGATCGTCCCGCTGGCCGTGATGCTCGCCGTGACCCGGGCCTCCGGGTCGTACGCGGTGGCGGGCACCGTGATGGCGCTGTTCTCCGGGACCAGCGTCTTCCTGTCGCCCGCGAGGGCGGCCCTGATCGACCGGTACGGGCCGCGCCGGGCGCTCGTGCCGATGGCCGCGGCCTATACCGCGTCGCTCGGGCTGCTGACGGTGGTCGTCTGGCGCCCGGGAGCCGCCTCCCCGCTCGTGCTGGCTGCCGTGACCGCCGCCGCGGGCGCCTGTACGCCGCCGCTGGGGCCGACCATGCGGGCCGTGTGGGGCAGGATCGCCGGCGACCGGGCGTTGGTGCAGCGCGCCTACAGCCTGGACGCCGTCGCCGAGGAACTGCTCTTCGTCTCGGGGCCGTTGCTGGTCGGCGTGGTCGTCGGGTTCGCTCCGCCGGCCCTCGGGATCGTCGTCGGGGCGGTGCTGATCGCGGCCGGGACGGCGGGGTTCGTGTCCTCGCCGGCCGTTCGGGAGGTGCCGCCCGGCGACGCGCGGGAGAAGTCGCGCGGCGAGGGGCGGCGTCGGGTGCTGCGGGGGATCCGGCGGCCCGTGCTCGCCGCCACGGGGGTCGGGCTCGCGCTGGGTGCCGTCGAGTTGCTGGTCGTGGCGTTCGCCGACGGGCGCGGTCACGGCGGTGAGAGCGTGGCCTGGGTGCTGGCCGCGCTGTCGGCCGGAAGCGCCGTGGGCGGCCTCGCCAACGGGGCCGTCACCTGGCGTACCGCGGCAGGGCTACGGCTGGTGTTGCTGGCTGCCGGCCTGGGGCTGGCGTTGATCGGCGCGGGGCTGGCCCCGGGGCTCGGCACGCTCGCGGCGGCCATGGCGGTCGCCGGGCTCTTCGTGGCCCCGACGATCACCACCGCGTATCTCATCGCCGACGAGGCCGCCGCGCCCGGCGCCCGGGTCCAGGCCGGGGCCTGGGTGAACACGGCCGTCAACGCCGGGATCACTGCAGGCACCGCGGCCGCAGGGGTGCTGGTCGGACGGCTGTCCACGGGGTGGTGCTTCGCGGTGACCGGCGCGGTGACACTGCTCGCTGCCCTGGCCGTGGCGAGGGGCGCCACCCGTGACGGGGGCGCCCCTGCGGAAGAGGAGGTGAGGGAGGCACGGGACGGGGGTGCCGTGCGGGCGGTCTGACGTCAGTCGTCGTCGCCGTCGCGGTCGTCCTGACCGTTCCGGCCGTCCCGGTCGTCGTCGTGGACCTGGGTGACCTTGCCGGTCTTGAGGTCGACCTTCCACTCGCCCTTCGTGGTCTCCACGCTCCAGGCCGCGGGGCCGTCGTCGTCCAGGTCGACGTCGGTGACGGTGCCCTTCGCCGCGGCGGCCACGGCGGCCTCGCGGGCGTCCACGCTCGCGCCCTTCAGCGCGGTGAGGTCCTCGCGGCCGTCGTTGTCGTCATCGGCGTCGCGCTGGGCGCCGAGGACCTTGCCGTTGTCCGCGGAGACCCGGACGTCGTAGTCGGTGCCGTCGCCCTTCACGACGTTCACCTCCCAGACGTTCGAGCGGTCGTCGTCCAGGTCGGCGGCGACCGCCGTGCCCGGCGTGTGCTTCAGCGCGGCCGCGATCGCGTCGGCGGCGGTGACCTTGGTGGCGGTGGTCGCCGTACGGCCGTCGGCGGCGTCGTCGTCCCGGTCGTCGGCGGCGTCGTCCGCCCGGTCCGCCCGGTCCTCCGCCGCGTCCTCCGCGCTGTCGTCCCGGTCGTCGGTGACCCGGACACTGGACTGACGCTGCGTGGGCGCGCTGTCGTCGTCACCGGACGCGTAGGCCGCGACGGTGCCGCCTCCGATCAGGGCCGCGGCGGCGACGGTGGCGATGACGATGTTGCGCTTCATGGGGTTCCCTCCCGGGTCGTTGCGTTTCGCGTCGTTCCGTGTGACTTCGTGTCGCTTGGTTTCGACGAGGACCAATCTGCCGAACCGACGCTGAGAGGAACCTGAAGCCCCCTGAAGAGATCTTCAGCTTCGCTTTGCGAACCTTTACGCATGCGCCTGTTGATCGTGGAGGACGAGAAGCGGCTGGCCCTGTCGCTCGCCAAGGGCCTGACGGCCGAGGGATACGCCGTGGACGTCGTCCACGATGGCCGGGAGGGGCTGTACCGGGCCTCGGAGGGGTCGTACGACCTCGTGATCCTCGACATCATGCTGCCCGGCATGAACGGCTACCGCGTCTGCGCCGCCCTGCGCGCCGGCGGCCACGACGTGCCGATCCTGATGCTCACCGCCAAGGACGGCGAGTACGACGAGGCCGAGGGGCTGGACACCGGCGCCGACGACTACCTGACCAAGCCGTTCTCGTACGTCGTCCTCGTCGCTCGCGTGAAGGCGCTGCTGCGGCGCGGGGGACAGGGGGCAGGGGCCTCGCCCGTGCATGTCCACGGAGATCTCAAGGTCGACACCGCCGCCCGCCGGGTCTTCCTCCGTGACGGCGAAGTGGTCCTCACCACCAAGGAGTTCGCGGTGCTCGAGCACCTCGTGGTGCGGGCCGGGGAGGTGGTGTCCAAGACCGAGATCCTGGAGCACGTCTGGGACTTCGCCTACGAGGGCGACCCGAACATCGTCGAGGTGTACATCAGCACCCTGCGACGCAAGCTGGGCGCCGGGCTCATCCGGACGGTGCGCGGGGCCGGTTACCGGCTGGAGAGAATCGAGGCAACGCCATGAGCGGCCGTCTGTTCGGTTCCGTCCGGTCCCGGGCGACGCTGGCCGCCACCCTGGTGGTCGCCGTGGCACTGGTCGCGGCCGGGACCGCCGTACTGCTGTCGCTTCGGTCCAACCTGGTCGGGCAGGCCGGCACGGAGGCGGAACACACCGCGCGTGCCGTCGCCACGGACATCGCGCTCACGCGCCCCGGTCAGCCCCTGTCGGCGGACAACGACGAGCCCGTCCAGGTCCTCGACGAGAAGGGGAAGCTGCTCGCGGCCAGCGAGGACCTTGAGCGGATCAGCGGCACGGGCACCCAGGCGGTGCGGCCGCAGCCGCAGACCTCACCGGGCAGGGACGGGAGCGGCGAGGACTCCGACGACGACGCCGACGACGAATCCGCCCTCGAATCCCTCGAACCGGGCGAGATCAGCGAACACACCAGCTTCACGAACGGCACCGCCACGCTCGACGGCGAGACCGACGACTACCGCTTCGCCGAGGTCCACGTCGAGGTCGAGGGCCGGGGACAGCTCACCGTGTATGCGGGCGCGCCCCTCTCCGCCGAGCAGAGCGCCGTCCGGACGGCGTTGACCGTCATGCTGATCGGCTTCCCGCTGCTGCTGGCGGTCGTCGCGGGCGTCACCTGGCTGGTCACCCGGCGCGCCCTGCGCCCGGTGGAGGGCATCCGCAGCGAGATGGCCGCGATCACCGCGTCCGAGGACCTCGCGCGCCGCGTGCCGGTGCCGGACACCCACGACGAGGTCGCCCGTCTCGCGCTGACCACGAACGAGACGCTGGCCGCGCTGCAGACCTCGGTGGAGCGCCAGCGCAGCTTCGTCGCGGACGCCTCGCACGAGCTGCGCAGCCCGATCGCGTCCCTGCGCACCCAGCTGGAGGTGGCCGCCGCGCACCCCGAGCTGCTCGACCTCGACGGCGCCGTGGAGGACACCGTACGGCTCCAGGACCTCGCGGCCGATCTGCTGCTGCTCGCCCGTCTGGACGCGGGGGAACGGCCCGCTGACACACGGTTCGACCTCGGTGCGCTGGCCCGCGAACAGGCCGCGGGGCGTGCGGGTGTGACGGTGGATGCGCAGACCCTGGAGGTGGCCGGGTCACGGGCGCAGGTGGGGCGGGTGCTCACCAACCTGCTGGACAACGCCCGGCGGCACGCCCGCTCGGAGGTCACGGTGACCGTGCGGCGGGAGGGGGACCGGGCTGTCGTGGCCGTCGCCGACGACGGGGACGGGGTGGCCGAGGCCGACCGGGAGCGGATCTTCGAGCGGTTCGTACGGCTGGACGAGTCCCGTAGCCGCGACGACGGCGGTGCCGGGCTGGGCCTGGCCATCGCCCGCGACGTCGCCGTACGGCACGGGGGCACGCTCACCGTGAGCCGGGGGCCGGCGGGCGGAGCCCTGTTCGAACTCCGCCTGCCGCAGGCTCACTAGTACCGGTCCGTGTTACGGACGTCCCCGCTGGCCGCGCAGGTGCTCCGCGATGGGCTTGAGGGCCTTGTCGAGTTCGGTCATGGACTCGGGGGCCAGCAGGTCGATGAAGTGTCTCCGCACAGACGCCACATGATGCGGCGCGACCTTCTTCATGGTCTCCATACCGTGCTCGGTGAGGACCGCGTAGAGCCCGCGGCGGTCGGACTCGCAGTTCTCCCGCCGGACCAGGTTCGCGTTCTCCATCCGGGTGATCTGGTGGGAGAGGCGGCTCTTGGACTGCAGGGTGGCCGACGCGAGGTCGCTCATCCGCATCCGTACGTCTTCCGACTCGGAGAGATTCACCAGGATCTCGTAGTCGTTCATTGTCAGGCCGAACGGCTGCAGGTCCTTTTCGAGCTGGTACGTCAAGAGCCTGTTGACCTCCAGGTGGGTGCGCCAGGCGCACTGCTCCGCATCGGTCAGCCAGTGGGTGGCCGTCTCGGTCTCCATGAATGAAGTCTACCTAAAAAGTTGAAAGGCGAACTAGTGAGGGTTTTCTGTGACATCCCTGTGTGCGCACACGTTCGATGTCACACTCCGCAGACTACCGCTCACAGCCCGAAGCGACGCTGGAGGTCTCCCAGCTGTCCGGGAAGGCGCTGTGTCCCGGCCGTCTGTGAAGGGCCTGTGTGCGCCCCGCCGGCACCCGGTACTCCGGCCTCCGGCGGAACCGCCCCCGTGGCCTGCTCGGCCATCAGGGTCTCGGTCGACTGGAGCAGGACCGTGCCGGCTCCGACGAACTCGAACTGATGCTCCTCTCCGGAGGCCCCGCCGAGGCCTGTCAGTGCACGTAGACCGCCCATTACGCCGGTCATGTAGCCATGGTCGTAGTGGTGGCACGGCGACGGGCAGTCGGCCCAGCCGACGAGTGCCTGCGGGTCCACCCGGATCGGGGGTTCCATGAACACCACCGGACCGTTAGATGCGGCCACGAACTTTCCGGTTCCGATGAGTGTCAGAAAACCCGGCACGATCGATTGTTTGAGTGCGAGAGTTGGCTGAAAAGCGAGCAGGTTGCCCGAGCGAATGGTCAGATTGCCGTCTTCGAGGTCGTACGAGTTCACGTCGAATGCCCGGTCGGCCAGCAGCATCTTCCCCGAGCCCGAGGCCACGACCCAGTCGCTCGCGTGCAGAGGCGAATGAAAGGACGTACGGACAAGACGGTCGAGTCGGCCGTGCCCGACGCCGTTGAACTCCATGGAGCCGTAGTAGGCGATCATCTTCCCCTTCTGGAGGAACCACTGGCTCCCCTTGAGCTCCACGCAGAAGGTGTAGGCGTTGACGTTGTCGTCGGAGGGCAGCGTCGCCGGGTCGAGGACGGGGGGTCCGTAGGGGCTCACAGCTTCTCCTCCGACGCCTGGACGTACACCGCACCGCTCCCACTCAGCTCCAGCTGGAAGGCCTCGCCGGAGCCGCGCCCCACCATGTCCCGCCAGCCCAGCGCCGTGGACAGCTTGTTGCGCACGTCGCCGTGGTGTGCCACATAGGCCTGGGGATCGACATGGACGGGCCGCTGCGGGGTGATCGGAATCTCGAAGACACCGCCATGCGCCATGACGGCCACAGCGCCGTGCCCCTTGAGGGTGGTCGTGAACAACCCCTGCCCGCTGATCTGCCCCCGGACCATGCCCATGACGCCGCCCTGCGAGCCGAGGAACATCGTGCCCTGCTGGAGCGTGCCCTCGAAGGCGAGGAGGCGGTCCGCCTCGACGCACAGGGTGTCGCCGGAGAGGTTGATCACCTGGACGTGATGGCCGCCGTGCCCGAAGAGCACGGTCCCACTGCCCTCGACGCTCATCAGCGGGGTGTCCTCGTTCGCGACCCGGCGCCCGATCATCGACATGATCCCGCCCTGGCCGCCGGCCACGTTCGGGGTGAAGGACACCTCACCCTTGTAGGCGAGCATCGCGCCGCGCTGACTGAACAGCCGCTGGCCGGGCGCGACCACGGCCTCGACCATCCTGGAATTGATCTCACGGAAGCCCATCTCACACGTCCCCCGCGATCGTGTTCCGCTCGCTCGGCTGTACGTACACGAGCCCGTCCCCCTCGAACCGGATCTGGAAGGCCTCGCCACCGCCTTCCCCCATGAGCGTGCGGAACGTCACACCGGACTGGAAGGACTGCCGCAGATTCCCCTGATGGGCCACGTACGCCCCCGGATCGACCGTCAACGGATACTGCGCACTGACCCGCAGTATGACGGCCGGCCCGTCCGACATGATCGCCGCCTGTCCATGCCCCTCGACCGTGGTGGTGAACAGCCCGTTGCCCTGCGAGGCGCCACGCATCCCCGTGAAGCTGGTCCCCGTCCGCAGCCCCGCGTCCGTGGCGAGCAGATTGCTCGACTCCACGAACAGCTTGTCGCCCTGGAGGTTCACGAGATTGATCTCGGAGGCCCGGTCCGCGAACCAGCACGTCCCGTGCCCCTTCACCTCCATCACCGTCATCTGCTCACCGGTCAGGCGCCGCGTCACCATGCCACGCAGCCCCTCCCCACCGCCGCTCATCTTCTTGAAGGCCATCTGCCCGTCGTACGCGACCATCGAGCCGTTCTTCGCCTTCACGGCATCCCCGGTCATGTCGACGGCGAGCACCTTGCTTCCTTGAAGTCGGAACATCGCCACGGGGCGAAGGTAGCCCGCGGTGCCCGCCGCCAACAGATCCTGTGGGTGGACTTCACCCCTGACGCGACCCCCACCCGCACCCACCCCCAAACGTTTGCCACAATGGGCGAGCGTTTGTGCTTGCGTTCACAAGCGCCCGTCTCCTCCCAACCCACCGAAGGTGACCCGTGGACATCAAGACCGCCACCGCCCTCCGCCGCCTCCGCCTCGTCTCTGCCCCCGAGGCGGTGTCGTTCCTGCTCCTCCTCGTCTGCTCGGTGCTGAAGCGGACCACGGACTTCAACGCGGTACCCGTGATGGGCGCGGTCCACGGCATCCTCTTCATCCTCTACGTGATCTTCTGGGCGGACGCCTGGAACCGCACCAAGTGGTCGCTGAAGACCGCGGCGCTCTACTTCGTCCTCTCTGTCCTGCCGACCGGCGGCTTCTTCGCCGACCGGAAGCTCAAGCGCGAGGCCGAGAACGCGGTCATCGCCTCCCGCGCCCGCAAGGAAGGCATCGTCAACGCATGATCGTCGCGTTTTCCGTGACCCCGCTCGGCGTCGGCGAGGACGTGGGGGAGTACGTCGCCGACGCCGTCCGCGTGGTCCGCGAGTCCGGCCTGCCCAACCGCACCGACGCGATGTTCACCTCCATCGAGGGCGAGAGCTGGGACCAGGTCATGGACGTGGTCAAACGAGCCGTGGCCGCCGTAGAGGCCCGAGCCCCGCGCGTCTCCCTGGTCCTCAAGGCCGACATCCGCCCCGGCGTAACCGACGGCCTCACGTCCAAGGTGGAGACGGTAGAACGCCACCTCGCCGAGTAGCCACCACAAGTCCCCTTTCTGAACGGGGACTTCGCTCCCAGCCGGGAACCCCCGCGGCGCCGCAGTCGCCCACGGCGGCGGGGGGACGTGTCGGGGGGGGGGCCTGCCCGAAGAGTCCGGTGTCAAGTAACAGGACCTCCTGGCAGTACGCCGGCCCACCGGACCGAGGACGGACACCCCCCGACGCGGCCCCGACCCACCCCCCCCCGCAGGCGCTACGCGCACCCCACCGGAGAGCAACGGGCCGCCGCAGGCACAGCCGCGAACCCCCACGCACCGCAACGGGCCGCCGCAGGCATGCCGTGGCGCGAACCTCACCCAACCCCCACTCATCCCGCGCCACATGCCGCCCCCCGGCCCCGCCTGACAAGGCGTCGACACCCGGCGGCCACCCCCTCGCGCCCAGTTCCCTCAATTGGCCCGCGTGGCTCGCGGACCCCAGGGCCCTGACCCACGATGAAGGCTCAGGGCCGGAACCCGCGTTCGCGCTGGTGGACGAGGACGGCCGCCGCTTGCTCCCGCGAAGGAAGGGTCTGCCGGATGACCACTTCGCCCTACACATCCCAGTCGGCGTTCGACGGCTCCAGGATGCGAGTCCTCCTGCTGGTCGACCTTCACGAAGGCGCCGAGCAACAGTTCCTGGACGCGTACGAGCAGATGCGCGACCGTGTCGCGTCGGTTCCCGGTCACCTCGGTGACCAGCTGTGCCAGTCCCTGGAGAACCCGTCCCAGTGGCTCATCACGAGCGAATGGGCCACCGCCCCGCCGTACCACGCCTGGGTGAACAGTGACGAGCACATCGAGACGGTCCGGCCCCTGACGCGCTGCGCCCGTGAGCTCCGCTCGATGCGGTACGCCATCGTCCGCGAGACCGGCGGCGCCCGCCCACAACCCGGCGGACTACAAAGACACGTACGCGTCGGCGACGGGGTCGTCCGCCACGCCCTGACCTTCACCGTCAAGCCCGGCTCCGAGTCCAAGGTCGCCGAGATCCTCGCCGGATACGCCCCGCCCGAGGCCCGCGTGGACGACACCACGCGCCTGCGCCGCACCACCCTGTTCATGCACGGCAACCGTGTCGTCCGCACCGTCGAGGTCGAGGGCGACCTGATGGCGGCGTTGCGCCACGTCTCGCGGCAGCCCGAGGTACGGGCCGTCGAGGAGGCCCTCAACCCGCATCTGGAGCAGCACCGGGATCTGACCGACCCCGAGTCCGCCCGGACCTTCTTCGCCCGCGCCGCCATGCCGCCCGTCCACCACGTGGCGCGCGGCGGCCCGGAGCCCGCCGACCTCACGCGACACGCCCTCTACTACCCGGCCAAAGAGGGCTGCGGGATGGCACTGGCCCGGCTCCTCTCCCAACAGGACGAGACCGCGGCGGCCGACCCGGCCGGCCCCGTGCACCGCAGCACCGTCTTCCAGCGGGAGGACATCGTCGTCCGCCTCATCGACGTACGGGGTGATCCCGAAGCCGATCCGGTGCCGGCGCTCGGCATCCACGGCCCGAGGAAGGCCGCCGTGCTGGCACGGCTGCTCGACGGTGACGCCCTCGGTGTCGAGGGACGGCTCGCGAGCGCACGGGAGGCGACCCGCCTCCTGACCCACGCCGACATGGCGCTGATCACGGACCGCAGGGCCGCGCAGTCCTGACCGCACAGGCCGGCTCAGGCCCGCACCGGCCCACGCAGGGACCCGCCACACGGACCCGCACACGGACCACACCCCACCGAACGACATGGAGACAGACCATGGACAAGATGCGCCCGCGCGTCGTGGACCTCAAAGAGATCGAGCCCAACCGCAAGCGCGGCGGCGACCTGCGCACCCTGCTCACCCCTGTCACGGTGGGTGCCACCAGCGGCTTCATGGGCCTGGCCATCATCCGGCCCGGCGAACGCATCAGCGAGCACTACCACCCGTACTCCGAGGAGTTCATCTACGTCGTCGAGGGCCGGCTGGAGGTCGACCTGGACGGAGAAACGTTTCCCCTTCGTTCCGACCAGGGCCTCATGATCCCTGTCGACATGCGGCACCGCTTCCGCAACGTCGGCGACGAGGAAGCCCGCATGGTCTTCCATCTGGGCCCCCTCGCACCGAACCCGAAGCTCGGCCACGTCGACACCGAGGCCCCGGAGATCAGCGACGACGTCCAGGCGTACCCGCTCGTCCAGGAGGAGGGTGCGCAGCCGGAACGCCCAGGGGTGCTGTCATGACCCGGCGCGTGGCGGTCACCGGCATAGGTGTGGTCGCCCCCGGCGGGATCGGCGTGCCGGCGTTCTGGGACCTGCTCTCCAACGGCCGTACGGCGACCCGTGGGATCACCCTGTTCGACCCCGAGGGGCTGCGGTCCCGGATAGCCGCCGAGTGCGACTTCGACCCGCTCGCGCACGGCCTCGCCCCCGACGTCGTCGAACGCGCCGACCGGTACATACAGTTCGCCCTCGTCGCCGCGCAGGAGGCCGTCACCGACAGCGGTGTCGACTTCGCCGCGGAGGATCCCTGGCGGGTGGCCGTTTCCCTGGGCAGCGCGGTCGGCGGCACGACCCGCCTGGAGCACGACTACGTCCTGGTCAGCGAACGGGGACAGCGCTGGGACGTCGACCACCGCGCCGCCGAGCCGCAACTGCACCGGGCGTTCTCGCCCAGCACGCTCGCGGCCGACGTCGCGGAGCGGTTCGGCGCCCAGGGCCCGGTGCAGACCGTCTCCACCGGCTGCACCTCCGGACTCGACGCGGTGGGCTACGCCTTCCACACCATCGAGGAGGGCCGCGCCGACATCTGCATAGCCGGGGCCTCGGACTCCCCGATCTCCCCGATCACCATGGCCTGCTTCGACGCCATCAAGGCCACGTCGCCCAACAACGACGACCCGGAGCACGCCTCCCGCCCCTTCGACGCGCGGCGCGACGGCTTCGTCATGGGCGAGGGCGCCGCCGTACTCGTCCTGGAGGACCTGGAGCACGCCCGCGCGCGCGGCGCGCACATCTACTGCGAGATCGGCGGCTACGCCACCTTCGGCAACGCCTACCACATGACCGGACTGACCTGTGAGGGCCTGGAGATGGCCCGGGCCATCGACGACACGCTCAACCACGCGCGCGTGGACCCCACGGAGATCGACTACGTCAACGCGCACGGCTCGGGCACCCGCCAGAACGACCGGCACGAGACCGCCGCGGTCAAGAAGTCGCTGGGCGCCCACGCCTACGACACGCCCATGAGCTCGATCAAGTCCATGGTGGGCCACTCGCTCGGCGCGATCGGCGCGATCGAGGTCGTCGCCTGTGTGCTCGCCCTGGCCCGGCAGGTGGTGCCGCCGACGGCGAACTACGAGACCCCGGACCCCGAGTGCGACCTGGACTACGTCCCGCGCACCGCCCGCCCGCGCAGGCTCGACAACGTGCTCTCCGTGGGCAGCGGCTTCGGCGGGTTCCAGTCCGCGGTGCTCCTGACGGGGCCGAGTGGGAGGAGACGACGATGAGTGGTCCACACACCCGGCACACCGCGGTCACCGGCCTCGGCGTGGTCGCGCCCAACGGCCTGGACGCGGACACCTACTGGAAGTCCGTCAAGGAGGGCGAGAGCGTACTGGACCGGGTCACCCGGGACGGCTGCGAGCACCTTCCGCTCCGGGTCGCCGGCGAGGTCCGGGGATTCGACCCCTCGGCCCTGATCGAGGAGACCTTCCTCGTCCAGACCGACAAGTTCACCCACTTCGCGCTGGCCGCCGCCGACGCCGCCCTCCAGGACGCGGGGCTGAGCAGCAGCGCCGCCGACTCGCCGTACTCCGTCGGGGTGGTCACCGCGGCCGGGTCCGGCGGCGGTGAGTTCGGGCAGCGGGAACTTCAGAAGCTGTGGGGACAGGGATCCCGGTTCGTCGGGCCGTACCAGTCCATCGCCTGGTTCTACGCGGCCAGCACCGGCCAGATCTCCATCCGCAAGGGCTTCAAGGGCCCCTGCGGAGTGGTGGCCAGCGACGAGGCGGGCGGCCTGGACGCCGTCGCGCACGCCGCCCGCGCCGTGCACCGGGGAACGGACGTGGTCGTGGTCGGGGCCGCCGAGGCGCCGCTCGCCCCCTACTCGGGGGTCTGCCAGCTCGGCTACCCCGAGCTCAGCACCGTCGAGGACCCGACCCGCGCCTACCGCCCCTTCACCTCGGCGGCCTGCGGTTTCGTGCCCGCCGAGGGCGGTGCCGTGCTGGTCGTGGAGGACCTGGAGCGGGCCCGGCGCCGGGACGCGTTCGTCCGGGCCACCGTGGCCGGACACGCCGCCACCTTCACCGGCGCCTCGCGCTGGGACCGGTCGCGTGAGGGACTCGCGCACGCCATCCGCGGCGCCCTCGACGAGGCCGGCTGCGCGCCGGAGGAGATCGACGTGGTCTTCGCCGACGCGATGGGCGTACCCGAGGCGGACCGCGCGGAGGCCCTCGCCCTCGCCGACGCCCTCGGCCCGCACGGCACCCGGGTGCCGGTGACCGCCCCCAAGACCGGCATCGGGCGGTCGTACTGCGGGGCACCCCTGCTGGACATCGTGGCCGCGGTGCAGGCCATGGAGCACGGGCAGATACCGCCGACGCCGGGCGTCTTCGACATCTGCCACGACATCGACCTGGTGACCGCCACGGCACGCCCGGCCGAGCTCCGCACCGCCCTGGTCCTCAGCCGGGGACTCATGGGCTCCAACGCGGCGCTCGTGTTGCGTCGCGGCCCCGGATCCGCCGCCTGAACAGAACAACAAGGAGAACCCGTATGACCACGGACGTGACCCAAGTGACCGTCGCGGAACTGGCCGCGCTGATGAAGAAGGCCGCCGGCGTGAGCGTCGACCCGCAGGAACTCGAACGCCGGGTGGACACCCCCTTCGGTGAGTTCGGGCTGGACTCGCTCGGCCTGCTCGGCATCGTGGGCGAGCTGGAGAACCGGCACGGCCGGGCGCTGCCCACCGACGCCGAGCGCTGCAAGAGCCCCCGCGCCTTCCTCGACCTCGTCAACGGCGCCCTCACGACAGGAGCCTGAAGTGCCCGGACACACCGAGAACGAGATCACCATCGCCGCACCCGTCGACCTCGTCTGGGACATGACGAACGACCTGGAGCGCTGGCCCCAGCTGTTCAGCGAGTACGCGTCCTGCGAGGTGCTGTCCCGAGAGGGCGACACCGTGACCTTCCGCCTGACCATGCATCCCGACGAGAACGGCAAGGTGTGGAGCTGGGTGTCGGAGCGGGTCGCCGACCGCGAGAAGCTCGTCGTCCGTGCCCGCCGGGTCGAGACCGGCCCCTTCGAGTACATGAACATCGTCTGGGAGTACGAGGAGACCCCGGCCGGCACCCGTATGCACTGGACGCAGGACTTCGCCATGAAGCCCGAGGCCCCGGTCGACGACGCCGGGATGACGGACATCATCAACCGCAACTCGCCCATCCAGATGGAGCTCATCCGCAAGCGTGTGGAGGCCGCATGCACCACGCACTGATCGTCGCCAGGATGGCCCCGCAGTCGGCAAAGGACATCGCCGACGTCTTCGCGGCCTCCGACCGCGGCGAACTCCCGCACCTCGTCGGCGTGACCAAGCGCTCCCTGTTCCAGTTCGGCGATGTGTACATGCACTTCATCGAGGCCGAGCAGGACCCGGGACCCGCCATCGCGAAGGTGGCCGGACACCCCGAGTTCGTCGACATCAGCAAGCGGCTCGAAGCCTTCGTCAGTCCGTACGACCCCGAGACCTGGCGGAGTCCGAAGGACGCGATGGCGCGGTGCTTCTATCAGTGGGAGAAGCACTGAGCGAACACGGAGGCCGCCGCCCGAGCGTGGGCGGCGGCCTTCTCGTGCGCCTCAACGGCCCGCGAGCCCGGGCATCAGTCGCAGCGCGTTCTCCCGGTTGATGCCCTGGAGTTGCTGTTCCGAGAGGAAGGGGTCGCTGTCCAGGGCGGGTGTCACGCTGTCGACGATGACGTGCGCGGGGGTGGGCGGCCAGTCGGTGCCGAAGAGGATGCGGTCGGGATCGACCGCGGCCAGCAGGGTGGGCGTCGCCGAGGGCGACATGGGGCCGGCGGTGTCGAAGTAGAACCGGTGCAGGTAGTCATGGACCCGGCCGGGCTCGATCGGCGGGTTGATCCGCCCGCCGAAGAGGTCGAGCCGGGTGGCCATGTAGGGGAGGAAGCCCCCTCCGTGCGGAAGGATGAAGCTGAGGTTCGGATAGCGGTCCAGGGTGCCGTTCCTGATGAGGTTGATGGCCGCACGCGTGGTGTCCAGCAGGAAGTCGCACACGAAGGGCGGCGTGCCCGGGAGCCCCTCGCCGCCGTCCTTGCCGGGGACCGCCACCTCCATGGGGTGCGTGCTGATGACCGCGGACCGTTCGTTCAGCTCCCGCAGCAGACGGTCGTGCGACTCGTCACCGAGGAAGACACCGTTGACGCTGGTCCGGGTGGACACCCCGATCGCCCCGAGCTCGTCGAGACCGTGCCGCACGCTCCACGAGGAGAGCTCCGGGTCGTCGAGGAAGACGGGGGTGAAGAAGGCGAACCGCGCGGGGTTGGCCTCGACGACGTCGGCCGCCGCCCGCAGGGCGACCCGTGCGCTCTCCTGGCGCTCGGCGCGCTCCCGCAGCCGGCCCAGCATCGCCACGGTCATGACGGAGGTGGCGATCCCCGTCTTGTCCATGATCTCCAGCGCCGCGTTCAGGTCCCAGCGGGTCCACCAGGGCAGCTTCTCGCGGCTGACGACACCGCGGGCCTCGGCCCAGTCCAGCCAGGCCGGGGCGGTGAAGTGGTGATGGACGTCGATGCGTCCGGCAAGGGTCATAACGGTGTCCTAGTCGTTCGGTGTGGGATGGCGGACGGTTCGGCAGCGCCCCTCGGGGGCGCGGGGCTGTACCGATGTGCGGCTCCGCCGCGAGGGCGCGACCAACCACGACGGGCCCGCGGACGGTCGACGGCCTATCGCGGCACATCCAGCGGAGCGCCCTCGCGGCAGAGCACGCTCTGCAGCACGTTCGTCAGCACGCGATCGGCGTCCGGCATCGCGGCGTCCGCCCGCCAGGCGACGAATCCGTCCGGGCGCACGAGCAGGGCACCGTCCTCGGCCGTGCCGTGCAGCTCCGCCCAGTCGGCGTCCGTATCGGGGGCGAGGTCGTGATCGGGTCCCGTTCCCACGAGATACGCCTCCACCGGGACGCCCAGGTTCAGGGAGGCCTTCTCCACGGCGCTGCGCCACTTCTGCCCGCCGGACCCGGCGAGCAGTACGAAGGAACGCTCGTACAGGTCGAGCGTGGAGATCCTGCTGTCCCCTCGCATCACCCACATGTGGGGCGCGCGGCTGCCCGGCTCACCCCCCAGCTGGAAGGTGTCGGGGACGATCGGCTGCTCCGCGTGGGCACCCACCACGGCGTTCGACGCGTACCGGTAGCAGAGGGCGACGGTCATCAGGTCAGCCGGGTCGTTGTTGCGTCCGGCGGCGGGACTGAACCCCGGGTGCTGTTCGTCGGCCGCCTGCACGCACGCGCGTGTGCCGGTCGCGAGGGCGACGGGCCGTCGTTCGAGCTCGTAGCTGTCGAGCAACGAGGGGCAGGCCCAGCCGCGCAGTACCGCGGCGAGCTTCCAGGCGAGGTTGTGGGCGTCCTGGATCCCGGTGTTGGAGCCGAACGCCCCGGTGGGCGGCATCTCGTGGGCCGAGTCGCCGGCCAGGAAGACGCGGCCGGCGCCGTAGCTGTCGGCCACCCGCTTCGAGGCGTGCCAGGGCGCCTTGCCGGTGATCTCGACGTCGATGTCCGGCGCTCCGACGGCGGCGCGGATGTGTGCCGTCAGCCGTTCGTCGGTGAAGTCCTCCAACTCCTCGCCGCGATCGGGGTACCAGGGAACGTGGATCACCCATCGCTCCTTGTTGTCCACCGGCAGCAAGGCGCCTTCCCCGTCGGGGTCGGTGACGTAGCAGACGACGAACCGCCTGTCTCCGACGTGGTTCTGCAGGGTCCTGCTGCGGAACGTCACGCTGACGTTGTGGAACAGCTCTCCCGGCCCCGACTGGCCGATCCCCAGGTGGCCCCGGACGGGGCTGCGGGGGCCGTCGGCGGCCACCAGGTACCCGGCGTCCACCGTGTAGGTCTCGCCGGATTCCCGGTTCCTGATCTGCGCCCGTACGCCGTCCGCGTGCTCGGTGAAGGAGAGCAGCTCCGAGTTGAAGCGGATGTCGGCACCCTGCTCGCGGGTGTACTCCAGCAGCACCGGTTCGAGGTCGTTCTGGCTGCACAGGCACCAGTCCGAGGAACTCACCCGGGAGATGTCCATGCCTCCGGAGATGTCCCCGACGATCCAGCGGCGCTGCGTCCCGGTGAGTCTGTCGACCTGGAGAATGCCGTCGTTCCCGGCGAGAACGCTGGCTGCCGCCCGGATACGCGACTCCAGGCCGGCGGTCCGGTAGATCTCCATGGTGCGCACGTTGTTGCCGCGGCCACGCGGATGCGTCGATGTCCCGGCATGCCGCTCCACGAGCATGTGCTCAATTCCGAGGCGCCCAAGGAAAACCGAAGTGGAAAGACCCACCAGGGAACCGCCGACGATGAGAACTGGTACAGATTCCGCTTCGTGTCCGCTCACGTCGACGATGTTTACCAAGGAGGACTGTCACACACACGTCATCCGGCGAGCCGACCCATATGGACCAGCACCGTTTGCGACGCCCTGTCGCCCGGGAAACTGTGGCACCGACCACGGAAATTCACGCCGACCCGGGGACCAGTCATGACGCAAGCATTCGCATCCGAGGAATCCGAGGCACTGTCACCCGAGGAGGCCGCGGCAGCGGCCTCGAACTGCACCCGGGAGTTTCGGGCCAACCCGCATCCCGTGTACGCCGCGCTCAGGGAGAAGGCGCCGGTCTGCCCGCTGTCTCCGCCGCACGGTGTCGAGACGTACCTCATCACGCGTTATGACGACGCCCGGGCCGCCCTGGCCGACCCGCGGCTGAGCAAGGACATGTACGGCGCCATCGACGCCTACCACCGCATCTTCGGCGACTCGTCGATCGCGCTCGACGACAACATGCTCTTCTCGGACCCCCCGAAGCACACCAGACTCCGGAGAATCGTCGGCAGCACCTTCACTCCGAAAAGAGTGGAATCGCTGCGGACGCGCGTCCAGCAGATCACCGACGAACTGCTCGACGCATGCCCGACGTCGGGCGCGGTGAACCTGCTCCCCGAGTTCTGTTTCCCGCTGCCGCTGCATGTGATCTGTGAACTCCTGGGCGTTCCGGAGAACGAGCGCAAGCAGGCCCAGGAATGGTCCGCCACCGTCGCGCAGACCGGTTTCGGACCGGAGGCGCGAAAGAAGCTGGAAATCGCCGAGGGAAACCTGCGCGACTATCTCGTCGACCTGTGCGCGCGGAAGCGGCAGGAGCCCGACGGAGGTCTGCTCAGCGCACTCGTCACGGCCCAGGACCAGGAAGGCGCGCTCACCGACCACGAACTCGTCTCGACGGCGTGGGTGCTCCTCTTCGCGGGCCACAAGTCGACGGCGTACCAGATCGGAAACGCCGTCTACCACCTGCTCAGCCGGCCGGACCAGAAGGAACTGGCGCTCCGGGACGCGAACTCCATGAACGCGGCCATCGAGGAGATCTTCCGGTTCGAGACCTCCGTGGAGAACTCGACCTTCCGGCACGCGAAGGAGGACGTCGTGATCCGGGACGTCCTCATCCCCAAGGGTGCGCTCGTCCAGATCTCGATCACCGGGGCCAACCGCGACCCGGAGATGTTCGCCGCGCCCGACGAGATGGACGTCCGGCGCCCGAACGTCCAGGCGACCCATCTCGCCTTCGGCTACGGCCCGCACTACTGCATCGGCGCGCCGCTCGCCCGGCTGGAGATGCAGCTCGCCCTCACCGCGCTCTTCGCCCGGTTCCCCCGGATGACCCTGGCCGTGGCACCGGAGGACGCGCGCTGGATGACCGTGCCGTTCCCCGCCTTCCGCGGGCTGGCGGAACTCCCGGTCGTCCTCGACCCGTCCTGACGGGAGCACCGTGCAACCCATGGAACGTGTGCGCGTCATGCGACTGCTCCACGTCCGGGAGGGACGCGAGAGCGACTTCGTGGACTCCTACCGGTCCGTGCTGAAACGCGCCGAGCGCTTCCCCGGACACCTCGGCGAGCAGCTCTGCCGCTCCCTCGACGATCCCGCCCGATGGCTGCTCACCAGCGAGTGGGAGAGCCTGGAGTCCGTCCAGCGGTGGCGGACCGACCCCGATCACCAGGCCCTGGTCGGACCGATGAACGCCTGCCTGCACGACGACCGGTCGACCTCGGTCTTCCGGATCAGGGACCTGGCCGACCTGGTGGTCGAGTAGAGCGGCCGACCGAAAGGCGAGACAGGGCTGACCGGCATGTGACCGGCCGGTAAGGTCGGTCGCGTGCCGAAGCCGCTCAGTCTTCCCTTCGACCCCATCGCGCGCGCCGACGAACTCTGGAAGCAGCGCTGGGGAAACGTGCCGTCGATGGCCGCCATCACCTCGATCATGCGCGCACAGCAGATCCTGCTCGCCGAGGTCGACTCGGTGGTCAAGCCGTACGGGCTGACGTTCGCGCGGTACGAGGCGCTGGTGCTGCTCAACTTCGCCAAGGCCGGCGAGCTGCCGATGTCCAAGATCGGCGAGCGGCTCATGGTGCATCCCACGTCCGTGACGAACACCGTCGACCGGCTGGTCAGGTCCGGCCTGGTCGACAAGCGGCCCAACCCCAACGACGGGCGCGGCACGCTCGCCTCCATCACCGAGAAGGGCCGGGAGGTCGTCGAGGCGGCCACCCGCGACCTGATGGCCATGGACTTCGGCCTCGGCGTGTACGACGCGGAGGAGTGCGCGGAGATCTTCGCGATGCTGCGTCCGCTGCGGGTGGCGGCGCACGACTTCGAGGAGAGCTGACCTCGGGGGAGACCCGGGGAGAGCCGAGCCGGGGCCCGGGGCAAGATCTCCCGGAACCGGTGGTTACGCTCGTACGCATGAAGAAGAGCGTCCTGACCCGCTACCGGGTGATGGCCTACGTCACCGCCGTCATGCTGCTCGTGCTGTGCACCTGCATGGTGTTCAAGTACGGCTTCGACAAGGGCGAGGACGTCACCTTCGCCGTCTCCCAGGTCCACGGTTTCCTCTACATCATCTACCTGGTCTTCGCCTTCGACCTCGGCTCCAAGGCCAAGTGGTCGTTCGGCAAGCTGCTGTGGGTGCTGCTCTCCGGGACGATTCCCTTCGCCGCCTTCTTCGTCGAGCGCAAGGTCACAGCCCAGGTCGAGCCCCTGGTCAGCGGGCCGGTCCCGGCTGTCGCCAAGGCCTGACGCAACCGCCGTACCGACGCGTACGGCGGTTCTCCCATCGACATTTACTAGGACGTCCTAGTAAATTCGAAGGTATGGACGCTGACGCCATCGAGGAGGGCCGCCGCCGCTGGCAGGCCCGGTACGACGCCGCGCGCAAGCGCAACGCAGACTTCACGACGCTCTCCGGGGATCCCGTGGAGCCGGTCTACGGGCCCCGGCCTGGAGACACCTACGAGGGCTTCGAACGGATCGGGTGGCCCGGGGAGTACCCCTACACCCGCGGCCTGTACCCCACCGGCTACCGAGGGCGGACGTGGACCATCCGGCAGTTCGCCGGGTTCGGGAACGCCGAGCAGACCAACGAGCGCTACAAGATGATTCTCCGCAACGGCGGCGGCGGACTCTCGGTCGCCTTCGACATGCCGACGCTCATGGGACGCGACTCCGACGACCCGCGCTCGCTGGGCGAGGTCGGGCACTGCGGGGTCGCCATCGACTCGGCCGCCGACATGGAGGTCCTGTTCAAGGACATCCCGCTGGGCGACGTGACGACGTCGATGACCATCAGCGGCCCGGCCGTACCGGTCTTCTGCATGTACCTGGTGGCGGCGGAGCGCCAGGGCGTCGACCCGGGCGTGCTCAACGGCACCCTCCAGACCGACATCTTCAAGGAGTACATCGCCCAGAAGGAGTGGCTCTTCCAGCCCGAGCCGCACCTGCGCCTCATCGGCGACCTCATGGAGTACTGCGCGGCCGGCATCCCCGCCTACAAGCCGCTGTCCGTCTCCGGCTACCACATCCGCGAGGCCGGATCGACGGCCGCGCAGGAGCTGGCGTACACCCTCGCCGACGGGTTCGGGTACGTCGAGCTGGGCCTGTCGCGCGGGCTGGACGTGGACGTCTTCGCCCCCGGCCTGTCCTTCTTCTTCGACGCGCACGTCGATTTCTTCGAGGAGATCGCCAAGTTCCGGGCCGCCCGCCGGATCTGGGCGCGCTGGATGCGGGACGTGTACGGCGCGCGGACCGACAAGGCCCAGTGGCTGCGCTTCCACACCCAGACCGCCGGTGTCTCGCTGACCGCGCAGCAGCCGTACAACAACGTCGTCCGTACGGCCGTGGAGGCGCTGGCCGCCGTGCTCGGCGGGACGAACTCGCTGCACACCAACGCCCTCGACGAGACCCTCGCCCTGCCGTCCGAGCAGGCCGCGGAGATCGCCCTGCGCACCCAGCAGGTCCTCATGGAGGAGACCGGCGTCGCCAACGTGGCCGATCCGCTGGGCGGTGCCTGGTACGTCGAGCAGCTGACCGACCGGATCGAGGCCGACGCCGAGAAGATCTTCGAACAGATAAAGGAGCGGGGACTGCGGGCGCACCCGGACGGGCAGCACCCGATCGGGCCGATCACGTCCGGCATCCTGCGCGGGATCGAGGACGGCTGGTTCACCGGGGAGATCGCGGAGTCCGCGTTCCGGTACCAGCAGTCGCTGGAGAAGGGTGACAAGCGGGTCGTGGGCGTCAACGCCCACACCGGCTCCGTCACCGGCGACCTGGAGATCCTGCGGGTGAGCCACGAGGTGGAGCGGGAGCAGGTGCGGGTGCTCTCCGAGCGACGCACGGCGCGGGACGAGACGGCGGTCCGGACGGCCCTCGACGCCATGCTGGCCGCCGCCCGGACCGGCGCCAACATGATCGAGCCGATGCTGGACGCGGTCCGCGCGGAGGCGACCCTCGGCGAGATCTGCGGGGTGCTGCGGGACGAGTGGGGGGTGTACACGGAGCCGGCGGGCTTCTGAGACGCCCGCCACCGCTCACGTACCGGCTCAGGGACCGTCGGGGGACGCGGCCGCTCCCCGCAGGCCCAGCAGCAGCACCTGGGTGAAGCCGCGCACCCACTCCTCGTCGGCCGGGCGGCCGCTCACCAGGGTGCGGTGGACGACCGCGCCGGCGACGACGTCGAAGATGAGGTCGACCGTGCGGGCGGCGTCCTCGGGGTCGGAGGACTCGGGGGGAAGCTCGCCGCGTGCCTGGGCGCGGGTCCGGCCCTGAAGGACCAGGCGCTTCTGGCGCTCGACGATCGAGTCCCTGATACGTTCCCGCAGCGCCTCGTCCCTCGTCGACTCCGCCACCGCCGCCATCAGGCCGCTCCTGGCCTCGGGCCGGTCCAGGATCGCCGCGAACTGAAGGACCACGCCCTCGATGTCGGCGGCCAGGGAGCCCCGGTCGGGGAGCTCCAGTTCGTCGAAGAGTTCCGCCACGGCGTCGACCACCAGCTCGTTCTTGCCGGGCCAGCGGCGATAAATGGTCGTTTTCGCAACCCCCGCGCGTGCGGCCACGTCTCCCAGGGTGAGTTTGGACCAGCCCAGTTCGACCAGCGCTGCCCGCGTCGCCGCCAGGATCGCCGTGGCCGCGGCCGCGCTGCGCGGGCGGCCGGGGCGGGTGGTGGCGGGGGTGCGGCTCTGCATTCTCCGACCATATCCCCGGGATATCCGGGGATTCTGTGTGGTCGTGAGGGAGATCACCGGGGGGTGGTGTCCCGGAGGCACTCGATGCCATTACGCTACGACTCGTAGCGAAAGCGACGACCACTGACGTGGGGTGGGGACCCGGCGTCGAAATCACGGCCGGACGAGCCCGGCTTTCACACCGCTTTTCACAGTGCGCGCCGGACGGGGGAGGATAGACGCATGCAGCCACGGAACATGTCCATGAGCGGGGTCGTCGACCTCGCCGCGGTGAAGGCGGCCCAGGAGGCCAAGGCGAAGGCGGAGCAGGCGCGTGCCGAGGCCGCCCGGCAGGGCGGGGGAGGGGGCGTGTCGCCCGCGGACCTCGTCATCGACGTCGATGAGGCGGGCTTCGAGCGGGACGTCCTTCAGCGGTCCGCCGAGGTGCCCGTCGTCATCGACTTCTGGGCCGAGTGGTGCGAGCCCTGCAAGCAGCTGAGCCCGGTACTGGAGCGGCTCGCCGTCGAGTACAACGGCCGGTTCCTGCTCGCCAGGATCGACGTCGACGCCAACCAGATGCTGATGCAGCAGTTCGGGGTGCAGGGGATCCCCGCTGTGTTCGCCGTCGTCGCAGGCCAGGCGCTGCCGCTCTTCCAGGGGGCGGCCGGTGAGGCGCAGATCCGCGAGACGCTGGATCAGCTCGTCACCGTAGCCGAGCAGCGGTTCGGTCTCACCGGCCTCACCGTCGACCCCGACGCCGAGCCCGGTGGTGCCCAGAGTGCTCCCGCCGTACCGGTCGGCCCCTACGACGCGTTGCTCGAAGCCGCCGTACAGGCCCTGGACGCGGGGGATTTGGCCGGTGCCGTCCAGGCGTACAAGAACGTGCTGAGCGAGGACCCGGCGAACATGGAGGCGAAACTCGGACTCGCCCAGGCCGAGTTGTTGCAGCGCGTGCAGGGTGCCGACCCGCAGCAGGTGCGCAAGGACGCCGCCGACAAGCCCGCCGACGCGCAGGCGCAGATCGCCGCCGCCGACCTGGATCTGGTGGGCGGACATGTCGAGGACGCCTTCGGGCGGCTCATCGACACCGTGCAGCGCACGGTGGGTGACGACCGGGAGACCGTACGGCTTCGGCTGCTGGAGCTGTTCGAGGTCGTGGGCGCCGAGGATCCGCGGGTGGCGGCGGCGCGCCGGGCGTTGGCGCGCGCACTGTTCTGACCGGGCCTTCGGGCGGGGCGTCGGCCCCGTTCTGACCAGTCACTAAACGCAGCGGCACGTGTTGCCGGAGTGAAAGATTTGCTGACAGGGCATCACTGTGGCCGCGCTTTACCAAATCTTGGTAATCGCGGCCACAGTTACTGCGGGTAAGTCGCGGGCGTCGTTCTGTCGGATTCTGTCCGGTGATTACTGGACTTGTCCGGTCACTGGACAACACCCTGCGTCGCTGCCCGAGACCGGCGGGTCGTTGTTCGGTTATCCGGCCGTTACTACTGAGTAACGAAGCCCCTTGTGCGGGCGGCGAGAATGCACCACGATCGGCCACGCTCGGTCCATTTCCGCACCCCGACAGCCGGTCGGGTCACGGGAGTTCCTGGGTCCCCACCGAGCAGAGTCGGCGGCAGTGGCGCCGGCTCTTGGACAGGGGGGTCTTCGCCCACCCGGCGAAGCCTGTCCAGCAAGGTTGTGCGTGATGCGTGTCAGGCGCGACCAGTGGTTGTCGCTCGGGGGTGATCGCCGGTGATTCGGGCGCGGTTCGCGCCACCGAGCGCAGGCGCTCTCCTTCCCGAGGACGTAGCACTTCTCCCATCCCTGCCCGGCTGAGCCGTCGAGTCGACGGTGGCAGCAAGGGCCAGGAGATGTACGTCCGAGAAGGAGGAAATATGGAGTCCCAGGTGCGTGGCGGGACCAGATGGAAGCGGTTCGCTGTGGTCATGGTGCCCAGCGTCGCCGCCACGGCTGCGATAGGTGTCGCCCTCGCGCAGGGCGCTCTCGCCGCGTCGTTCAGTGTCTCCGGCCAGTCGTTCAAGGTCACGACCGACAAGCTCGTCGGTACGGGTTTCTCGCAGTACGGCGCTCTTGACGAGGGCTACACGCTCTCCGGCAAGAAGACGGTTCACCCCGTCGCGGTCTCGGGCTTCAAGTCCGCGACGATCAACAGCCTCTGCCAGTCCGTGGTCACCCCCGACGTCCCGATCCTCGGGAGCGTCAGCCTGATCCTGCGGGCGGGTGAAGACCCGAACAAGCCGGTCGAGGCCAAGAACCTGTACATCGACGTGGCCGACCTGCAGGCCGACGCCACGTTCGAGAACATCGACATCGGTGTGGCCGCCAAGGACGCCAGCAAGGGTCCGGGCATGAAGGGCGGCGGCGAGCAGGCCAACCCCTTCGGGTTCGCCCAGCAGGCCGACAAGGCCACGCTGGTCGGCGTGAAGCAGACGGCGTGGGCGACCACCGCCGGAACCTTCAAGCTCAGCGGTCTGAAGATGTCGCTGTCGACGGGTGTCAAGGAGTGCTACTAAGCACTCTCTGACGGGCGGGGGAGCCGATGGCGCCCCCGCCCGTCCACTCTCCGCCCGCTTTCTTCACAAGTGGTCACAGGCACCACAACTCACCACCACCGCACCACCATCACAGCAACGCTGTACCAGGGAGCTGTTTTCGATGAGCGCCGAGACTCCTGCCGCGCCCGGCCATGACGAGCACTACCTCCGGGTCTTTCGGCGGAACTTCCGCGCCTGGCGGGGTACGAGGCCGTTCTGGGCCGGTCTGTTCGTCATGTTCGGCGGACTCCCGATCGCCTACTTCCCGTACGCGAACCTCCAGATCGGTCACCTGACGCTGGCGATGCAGACCGCGGGGGGCTCCAGCTCCCTGATCATCGGTGTGCTGCTCGTCGTCCTGGGCTTCACTCTGTGGTTCCAGAAGCACGTCCGCACCTTCGCGGGCGTCGCGGCGATCCTGCTGGCGCTCGTCTCCATCCCGCTGTCCAACCTCGGTGGCTTCCTCATCGGCTTCCTCTTCGCCCTCGTCGGCGGAGCGATGGCCGTGTCGTGGGTCGAGGGCACGCCGCCCGACTCGGAGCAGGCGCAGCAGGGCACGACGGGAACGGGTGGCGCTCCCGAGGGCGTGGACCCCGACACCACGGTCCTCAAGCCCGTTCAGGACGCGGACGCGTGGGGCACGTCGAACGATCTGTCAGGAACGAGCCCGGCGAACGGGGCGAACGGGAGGCACAGTGCCGGCTGACGAGGTGACCCACGGGACTGAGGTGGACAAGTCCCGTGTGAGAACCGGGCCGCGACACGCGGCACCCAAGAAGCCGCTGTTCACCAGGTTCCACATGCCGGCCGGCAAGGCGATAGCCCTGGCGGCGATGCCCACCGCGGTCCTCATGGGAATGGGGTTCACGCCCACGCTCGCCCAGGCCGACAGCGACAATGCCACGAAGCCGACGTCCAACAGCCTCACGGCGGACGAGTACAAGGAGTGCGTGGCGGCGCTGGAGAACGAGGACTCCGCGTCCCCGTCCCCGAGCGCCAGTGAGTCCACGGACAAGGACGAGACGGCCGAGCCGACCCCGTCGGCGTCCGCGGGCGAGGACTCCTCCGACTCCTCGGGTTCTTCCGACTCCTCGGGCTCTGCGGGTTCATCGGGCTCCGCGGGCGACTCCTCCTCGGCGGATTCAGGTTCCGACGAGGCGGCCGAGCCCACGCCGACGCCTTCCCCGAGCAAGTCGGGCGAGGCCCAGTCCGGCGACACCGCCACGGCGTCCCCCTCGCCGTCCGAGAGCGGCGGCAACCTGCTGGAGAACATCGGCGACGCCATCGAGGACGTCTTCACGGGCGGCAACTCCTCCGAGGAGACCGCGAGCCCGACGCCGACGCCCTCCGCGAGCGCGAGCGAGGAGGCGTCCGACGGCTCCTCCGACTCCGGTACGGACACCTCCGAGGGCTCCGACCCCGTCAAGGAGACCGCCGAGAAGGCCACCGACACGGTGAAGGACACCGTCGAGGGCGCCACCGGCAAGGCGTCCGACACGGTGAAGGACGCCACCGAGGCGGCCCAGGAGGCGGCCGACGAGGCCACCGCCACGCCGAGCCCCTCCGCGAGCTCCACCACGGACCCGGAGAACTGCCCGGCCGCCACGGACGAGGAGGGCGGCGTCGACAACCCCGTGCCGCTGCCCGACGACCCGTGGTACCTGAACGCCAGCTCGCTGCTGCTGAAGGGCGCCGACTACCAGGGCATCGTCAAGGTGAAGACGGCCAACGGCACCACCAAGAAGGTGCTCAAGTACGTCATCTCCGACGGCACCGACATCGGCGACCTGCACCAGACGGTGAAGGACGAGCAGTCCGGCAAGACCTACCACGTGCAGGCGGCCGCGGGCTCGACGTCCACGATCCGCGACGGCAAGACGGTGATGTACACCGAGAGCATCTCGGGGAACCTGCTCGGCCTGATCCCGATCACGTTCGACCCGGAGCACCCGCCGCCGCTGAACATCCCGCTGATCTACTTCACCAAGGTGAAGGTCACCCAGGCCGGCCAGTTCGGCGGCACCCTGCACGTGCCCGGCCTGCACAACTTCGTCACCGACTGAGCCGGGGCGTCCCGGGGCACCCCCGCCGGACGCCCCCCACAGGCCCGTTCGGGAGCCGCACACCGGCTGTGGCCCGGTCCCTCGTTCGAGGGCCGGGCCACAGCCATGCACGGCTCGGTCCCCTTCCGCAGGAGAGACGTTTGAGAACCCAGTTGAAGCTGACCCGCGACGGTGACGCCTTCCTCGCCCGGCTCACGCCCCGCCAGGCATCGGCGATGTACGAGGCGCTGAGCTATCTGAGCGAGCGGGACTCCGGTGACACGGAGCTGACCCTGCTGGTCGGCGCGGGCCGGGAGGCGGTCGACGCGCTCGTGGCACGTCTGGCCGGACGGCACACGGAGTCCCGCGACTTCCACCTCACGCTGGCGGAACTCCACATGGCGCACAGCGCGCTGACCGCCGCGCCGGCCATGTTCGTCGAGCGCGGTGGCCTCTTCGCGGAGGAGCCGTTCCACATCCGCTTCGGCTTCTACCGCGAGAACTTCCACGCCCTGGCCTTTGCCGTCGTCCGGGCGGTGGCAGAGGCGTGACACCCCGCGGAAGCCGCTGAGCACACGAAACCGCTGCACACATGGACGAGGGCGCCCCCTGCTCCAGGGGGCGCCCTCGTGCGTCGTACAGGCCCTACAGGGGGGGCGTCGGGACGGTCAGTCCCGCGCGCCGCCACCGAGGTGGTGGACGCGGACCATGTTCGTCGTACCCGGAACCCCGGGCGGGGAGCCGGCGGTGATGACCACGATGTCGCCCTCGTTGAAGAGGCCGAGCTTGACGATCTCCTGGTCCACCAGGTCGACCATCTCGTCGGTGCTGTTGACGAACGGCACGACGTGCGGCTCCACGCCCCAGCTGAGCGTCATCTGGTTGCGGGTGGACTCGTCCGTGGTGAACGCGATGATCTGCTGGGCGGCGCGATAGCGGCTCAGGCGGCGAGCGGTGTCGCCGGACTGGGTAAAGGCGACCAGGCCCTTGCCGCCGAGGAAGTCGGCGATCTCGCAGGCGGCACGGGCCACCGAACCGCCCTGCGTACGGGGCTTCTTGCCGGGGACCAGCGGCTGCAGGCCCTTGCTGAGCAGTTCCTGCTCGGCCGCGGCGACGATCTTCGACATCGTCCGGACGGTCTCGATCGGGTACGCGCCCACGCTCGACTCGGCGGACAGCATCACCGCGTCGGCGCCGTCCAGGATGGCGTTGGCCACGTCGGAGGCCTCGGCGCGGGTCGGACGGGAGTTGGTGATCATCGACTCCATCATCTGGGTCGCCACGATCACCGGCTTGGCGTTGCGGCGGCACAGCTCGATGAGCCGCTTCTGCACCATCGGGACCTTTTCGAGCGGGTATTCGACGGCGAGGTCACCACGGGCGACCATCACGGCGTCGAACGCCATCACGACGTCCTCCATGTTCGCCACCGCCTGCGGCTTCTCCACCTTGGCGATGACGGGGACGCGGCGGCCCTCCTCGTCCATCACCTTGTGGACGTCCTGCACGTCGTGGGCGTCCCGGACGAAGGACAGGGCGACCATGTCGCAGCCCATGCGCAGCGCGAACCGCAGGTCCTCGACGTCCTTCTCGGACAGCGCCGGCACGTTCACGGCCGCGCCGGGCAGGTTGATGCCCTTGTGGTCGGAGACGACACCGCCCTCGATGACGATCGTCTTCACCCGGGGGCCCTCGACGTCCAGGACCTTCAGCTCGACGTTGCCGTCGTTGATGAGGATCTGGTCGCCGCGCGAGACGTCGCCCGGCAGCCCCTTGTAGGTGGTCCCGCAGATCTGCTTGTCACCCGGGACGTCCTCGGTCGTGATGACGAACTCGTCACCGCGCTCCAGCTCCACGGGGCCCTCGGCGAAGGTCTCCAGCCGGATCTTGGGGCCCTGGAGGTCGGCGAGCACACCGATGGCCCGCCCGGTCTCCTTGGCGGCGGCCCGCAGGCGCTCGTACCGCCCCTGGTGGTCTTCGTGGGTGCCGTGGCTGAAGTTGAAGCGGGCCACATTCATGCCGGCCTCGATCAGCGAGACAAGCTGCTCATGGGAGTCGACCGCGGGGCCGAGAGTACAAACGATTTTCGAACGGCGCATGGGACGATCCTATCGGTTTGTTTCGCTACGGAATATTCCGTCTGGCGGAAGATACAAATGAGCTGCGCTTTGCTCAGCCGTGTTACTCAACCGTTTTGATGTTCTTCCCGACCAGCGCGTAGGTCTGCGTCGCGATCTCCAGTTCTTCATCCGTCGGAACCACGGCGACCGCGACCCGCGCGCCCGCCCGCGAGATCAGCCGCGGCCCGTCGGCGCGTATGGCGTTCAGCTCGGCGTCCACCGCGAGGCCCAGCTGTTCCAGGCCCGCCACGGCGGCTTCCCGCACCGGCGCCGCGTTCTCGCCGACGCCGGCCGTGAACGCGATCGCGTCCACCCGGCCGAGCACCGCGTAATAGGCCCCGATGTACTTCTTCAGTCGGTGAATGTAGATGTCGAAGGCCAATTGGGCCCGCTCGTCACCTTCGTCGATCCGTCGGCGGATCTCCCGCATGTCGTTGTCGCCGCACAGGCCGATCAATCCGCTCTTCTTGTTGAGAAGAGTGTCGATTTCCGCGATGGACATTCCGCCAACACGCGCCAAATGGAGGATGACGGCGGGATCCGTGTCACCGGAGCGCGTACCCATCACGAGCCCCTCCAAAGGCGTCAGCCCCATGGAGGTGTCCACGCAACGACCGCCCCGTACGGCGGACGCGGACGCCCCGTTGCCGAGGTGCAGCACGATGACGTTCACGTCCTCGGGCGCCTTGCCCAGCAGCTTCGCGGTGGCCCGGGAGACGTACGCGTGCGAGGTGCCGTGGAAGCCGTACCGGCGGATCCGGTGGGCGTCGGCGGTCTCGACGTCGATGGCGTAGCGGGCGGCCGACTCCGGCATCGTCGTGTGGAACGCGGTGTCGAAGACGGCGACCTGGGGCAGGTCGGGGCGGAGCGCCTGGGCCGTGCGGATGCCGGTGAGGTTGGCCGGGTTGTGCAGCGGGGCCACCGGGATGAGCCGCTCGATCTCGGCGAGTACGGCGTCGTCGATGACGGTCGGCTCGGTGAACCGCTTGCCGCCGTGCACCACCCGGTGGCCGATCGCGGTCAGCTCGGGCGAGTCCAGCCCGAGGCCGTCCTTGGCGAGCTCCGCCGACACGGCCTTCAGGGCGGCGTCGTGGTCGGCGATGGGCGCGGTCCACTCGCGGCTCTCGCCGCCGCTCGCCAGCGGGGTGTGCTTGAGCCGGGAGGTCTCCTCGCCGATGCGCTCGACGAGGCCCATGGCCAGCCGGCTGCTGTCGCGCATGTCGAGCAGCTGGTACTTCACCGACGAGGAGCCGGAGTTGAGGACGAGGACGCGGGACGACGAGCTCACTGGGCGGTGGCCTTCTCGTGGTGGGACGGGGCGGGGGACTGGGCCTGGATCGCCGTGATGGCGACGGTGTTGACGATGTCCTGGACCAGGGCGCCCCGGGACAGGTCGTTGACCGGCTTGCGCAGACCCTGGAGCACGGGGCCGACGGCGATGGCGCCCGCGGAGCGCTGCACCGCCTTGTAGGTGTTGTTGCCGGTGTTGAGGTCCGGGAAGATCAGCACGCTGGCCTGACCGGCGACGTCGGACTCCGGCAGCTTGGTCGCCGCGACCGACGGCTCCACGGCCGCGTCGTACTGGATCGGCCCCTCGGTCTTCAGGTCGGGCCGCCGCTCGCGCACCAGCTCGGTCGCCTCGCGCACCTTGTCGACGTCGGCGCCGGAACCGGACGTACCCGTCGAGTACGACAGCATCGCGATCCTCGCCTCCACACCGAACTGCTCGGCGGTGGCCGCCGACTGGATGGCGATGTCGGCCAGCTGCTCGGCGTTCGGGTCGGGGTTCACGGCGCAGTCGCCGTAGACGAGGACCTTGTCGGCGAGGCACATGAAGAAGACCGAGGAGACGATGCCGGCGTCCGGCTTGGTCTTGATGATCTCGAAGGCCGGGCGGATGGTCGCGGCCGTCGAGTGGACCGAACCCGACACCATGCCGTCCGCGAGGCCCTCCTGCACCATCAGCGTGCCGAAGTAGTTCACGTCGGAGACGACGTCGTACGCCAGCTCCACGGTGACGCCCTTGTGCGCGCGGAGCTGGGCGTACTTCTCGGCGAAGGTGTCGCGCAGTTCGCTGGTCGCCGGGTCGATCAGCCGGCAGTCGCCCAGGTCGATACCGAGGTCGGCGGCCTGCTTGCGGATCCGGTCGACCGGGCCCAGGAGCGTGAGGTCGCAGACGTCGCGGCGCAGCAGCACCTCGGCGGCGTGCAGCACGCGCGGCTCGGTGCCCTCGGGCAGCACGATGCGGCGCATGTTCGAGCGGGCCCGCTCCAGCAGCTTGTGCTCGAACATCATCGGCGTGACCCGGTCGCTGCTCGGCGCCGAGAGCCGCTTCAGCAGGTCGCCGGTGTCGACGTACCGCTCGAACAGGCCGAGGGCGGTCTCCGCCTTGCGCGGGGTGGCCGCGCTCAACTTCCCCTCCAGGGAGAAGAGTTGCTCGGCCGTGGGGAAGCTGTAGCCCGGCACCGAGAGCACCGGGGTGCCCGGGGCGAGGCGGGCGGCGAGGGTGAGGACCTCGTCGCCGGGGTGCTCGTCCAGGGTGAGCAGCACGCCGGCGATCGGCGGGGTGCCGGCGCTGTGGGCGGCCAGCGAGCCGACGACCAGGTCGGCGCGGTCGCCCGGGGTGACGACCAGGCAGCCCGGGGTCAGGGCGGTCAGGAAGTTCGGCAGCATCGCGCCACCGAAGACGAAGCCCAGGGCGTCGCGCGCGAGCCCCGAGTCGTCACCGAGCAGGACCCTCGCGTCCAGGGACTGGGCGATCTGCGACACGGTCGGCGCGGCCAGCGCGGGCTCGTCCGGGACGACGTGACAGGGCACGGGCAGCCGCGACCGGAGCTGCTGGGCGATCTCGTCCCGGTCGTCCCGGGCCACCCGGTTGGTGATCATGGCGAGCACGTCACAGCCCAGGTTCTCGTACGCCCGGTAGGCGTTGCGCGTCTCGGCGAGCACCGACTCGGCGGTCTGCTTGCGGCCGCCCACGACGGGTATGACGCTCGCGCCGAACTCGTTGGCGAGCCGGGCGTTGAGGGACAGCTCGTCCGGGAGCTGGGTGTCGGCGAAGTCGGTGCCGAGGACGAGCACGAAGTCGTAGTCGCGGGCGACGGCGTGGAACCGGTCGACGAGCGTGGACACCAGCTCGTCCGTCCCGCGCTCGGCCTGGAGGGCGGACGCCTCGTGGTAGTCCATGCCGTAGACCGTCGCCGGGTCCTGGGAGAGGCGATAACGGGAGCGCAGCAGCTCGAACAGGCGGTCGGGGACGTGGTGGACCAGCGGCCGGAACACCCCCACCCGGTCGACCTGACGGGTCAGGAGCTCCATGACCCCCAGTTCGACGACCTGTCGTCCGTCGCCGCGGTCGATACCGGTCACGTACACGCTGCGCGTCACGCGTGCTCTCCGTTTCGTCTGTCGTCCGTCGTTTTCGTGTGTCGTCGTCATGCGGGTGCCCGCCATGGGGGCCGCCATCACGGGGTCGCAAAATCGCCCAGTGAGGTGAGCGAAACCCTCTTGACAATACCCTTGGCGGTGGATAAGGCGCCCGTCAGTACGAGAGCGACATCGTCCTCGCGGACGTGAAACAATCGGACTGGCTCACCGGTGTCAACAGCGAGCAGGAGACACAGCACGATGCGTATCGGAGTTCTCACCGCAGGCGGCGACTGCCCCGGCCTGAACGCCGTGATCCGGTCGGTCGTGCACCGAGCCGTCGCGCAGTACGGCGACGAGGTGATCGGCTTCGAGGACGGCTATGCGGGCCTGCTGGACGGCCACTACCGCGGTCTCGACCTGGAGGCGGTCAGCGGCATCCTGGCCCGCGGCGGCACCATCCTGGGCTCGTCGCGACTGGAGCGCGACCGGCTGCGTGAGGCGTGCGAGAGCGCCGTCGACATCGCCCGCGACTTCGGCATCGACGCGCTGATCCCGATCGGCGGCGAAGGCACCCTGACGGCGGCCCGCATGCTGTCGGACGCCGGCCTGCCGGTGGTCGGGGTCCCCAAGACGATCGACAACGACATCTCCTCGACGGACCGGACGTTCGGCTTCGACACGGCGGTCGGCGTGGCCACCGAGGCCATGGACCGCCTGAAGACGACGGCGGAGTCGCACCAGCGCGTGATGGTCGTGGAGGTCATGGGCCGCCACGCGGGCTGGATCGCCCTCGAGTCCGGCATGGCGGCCGGCGCCCACGGCATCTGCCTGCCCGAGCGCCCCTTCGACCCCGCCGACCTGGTGAAGATGGTCGAGGAGCGCTTCGCGCGCGGCAAGAGGTTCGCGGTGATCTGCGTCGCCGAGGGCGCCCACCCCGCCGACGGCACCATGGACTACGGCAAGGGCGCCATCGACCAGTACGGCCACGAGCGCTTCCAGGGCATCGGCACGGCCCTCGCCTTCGAGCTGGAGCGCCGCCTCGGCAAGGAGGCCAAGCCGGTCATCCTCGGCCATGTCCAGCGCGGCGGTGTGCCCACGGCGTACGACCGTGTCCTCGCCACCCGCTTCGGCTGGCACGCGGTGGAGGCCGCGCACCGGGGCGACTTCGGCAGGATGACCGCGCTGCGCGGGACCGACATCGTGATGGTGCCGCTGGCGGAGGCCGTGACCGAGCTGAAGACGGTGCCGAAGGACCGGATGGACGAGGCGGAGTCGGTGTTCTAGGGCCCGGCAGGACCCGGCACGCGCGGCGCGGTACGACCGCTGAGCGCTCAGGCCGTGGCGCCCCCGACCGTCGCCCAGAAATGGTCCACGATCCGGTCCAGGAACTCGCGGCCGGCCGCGCTGGACTCACTGCCGGCGCCGCCCCAGCTGAGCGTGGCGGTCATCTGCCCCTGGTAGTTCTGGTGCAGCTCCTGGAGGGCGTCCCCCAGGAGACGCCGGTCCAGGGGCACCATCTTGCCGACCGGACGTACGTACGCCTGCCAGCGCGTCGTCACGGCACTGCGCAGCAGCTCGGCGAGTTTCGTGTCACGGCCGGTGACGGTGATGAGGTCCGGGACCGTCAGGCCGAGCACATCGGCGAGGGCGGCGGACTGGCGGTCGGTGCCCTCCCAGCCGTCGTTCTCCTCCATGCGGAGGTACGCGACCAGTTCATGCCCGACGATGCGCGCCACGTCCTCGGGCGCGAGGCCCCGGGCGATGCGGTGTTCGCGCAGCGTCCGGGGCTTGCCGAGCAGCTCACTGGGCGAGCACCAGAGCACGCCTGCGAGGGCGGTGAGCTCGTTGTTGTCGGGCGCGGCGATCTCGCGTTCCCAGGCGACGACGAGGTCCTGGGTGACGTAGGGCAGTCCGTACGAGGAACGCATGCCGTAGGCGACGTGCTCGGGCCCCATGTTGAGGGCGGCGCGGAGTCTGCGGGCGGCGGGGGCGTTGAACGGGGGAGTGGGCGGGGTTCGGCGGCTGGAGCGGTTGGGCTGGTTCGGCTGGGCTTGGGGTCGGCGCACGGGGCACAAC
>NZ_LGUR01000199.1 GCF_001270495.1 Streptomyces viridochromogenes | reverse complement strand
CGATGTCGGCGGTGCCGGCGGCTATGGCGGCTTGGTTGAGTTTGGGTACGGCGTTGGCGGTGATCCGGTCGCTCTGGCCGCCCTTGGGTGCCTGGACGGTTTCCGCCTTGGTGATCTTTCCGTTGGCCACGGTCAGGCGTACCTGCACGGCCCCGTACTGGGTCTGCGCCGCGTCACCGGTGAACGTGCCGGTGGCGGCCGCCTGAGCGCCGCCCTGGGGTGACGCCGCCGCGGGCGGTGCCGCGCCCCCTGCCGCCTGCGCGGACGCCGGGTCGGACGCCGGCTTCAGCGACAGCAGCAGCACGATCCCGGACACGGTGGCGGCGCCGGCCAGCACGACACGCCGGATGGGGTGACTCTTCCTCATGGCTCCTACAGCTCCTGAAGTCTTTGGAGTCCCGTCGCTCACATCTCGAACGACTCGTGATGGATGCGGCGGGCGGGCACACCCGCGCCGCGCAGTGCTTCGTAGACGCCCTGCGCGAAGCCGGCCGGCCCGCACATGAAGACGTCGTGCTTGTCGATGTCGGGCAGCTTCTGCCGCAGCCGCTCCGCCGAGATGTCGGGCCGCTCGCCGTCCGGGCTGTTGACCGCGTACATCAGGCGGGCGCCGCGCTCGTCGGCGATCTTGGCCAGCTCGTCCCAGAGCGCCAGGTCCTGGGTGCTGTTGGCCCGGTAGAGCAGGGTGATGTCACCGGACGCGCCCGGCAGCGTCTCGAACAGGGCCCGCATCGGCGTGATACCGACACCGCCGGCGACCAGCAGCACCTTGCCGCGGCTGCGCCGCTGTGCCGTCATCGCACCGTACGGGCCCTCGGCCCACACCTTGGTGCCGGGCCTCAGGTCACGCAGCCGCGACGTGTGGTCGCCGATCGCCTTGACCGTGATCCGCAGCATGTCCGGGCGGGGCGCCGCCGACAGCGAGTACGGGTGGGAGCTGAACCGCATCCCCGGCGCCTTGAACCGCCACCGGAAGAACTGCCCGGCCTCCGCTCCCATACGGTGCAGCTTGCGCCCGCCGATCAGCACCGACACGATGCCCGGCGTCTCCTCGATGACCGCCTCGACGTACATCCGGTGCCGCAGATTGAGACGGATCGGGGTGATCACCCGGTACCAGAGCACCAGCGCGGTCACGATCCCGTACAGCCCGTACCAGAAGGTCTTCGCGGTGGGCTCGACGGCGAACTCGTTGCCGGTGGTGATCTGGTGCCAGAACGTCAGATACACCGCCGCGTACGTCAGCAGGTGCACGTGGTACCAGGTGTCGTACGGGATCCGGCGGCGGACGCCGCCGATCGAGAGGAACGCGATGAGGAACAGCAGCCCGGTACCGATGGCCGCCTTGCCCATGTCCGGCAGCGTGTTGACCGAGTCGATCGTCTGCTGGACGACGTCACCGACCGTCTTGCCGGCCTGGAGCGCGTACGCCCACATGGTGAGGAAGACATGCGCGATGACCAGGCAGACCGTGTAGCGCCCGCTCATCGCGTGCCAGCGCGCGACCCGGTCGGAGCCCACCCGCCGCTCCAGCGCGGGCACCCGGGCCATCTGGAGCACGACGAGCGCCATCAGATAGCCGGCGAGCAGCCCGGTGATCCGCCCCGCGGCGAGGATCTTCGCGGTGTTGTCCGCGAGGGACGGCGTGTTGTCCCACCACAGCCACAGCACCGCCGCCGCGCCCGTCCATAGGGCGATCACCAGCGGAACGGCCGGGGAGCGGCGCGGGCGGATGCGGCGCATCGTCTGGCGGCGAGCGGCACGGCCGCCTGCGAGCGTGGTGGTCACGGTTCCTCCGGGAACGGGAGCAAGGGGGGTGCGTGATGGGCGTGGTCCCTTGGCCCTGAGATACGTGCGGGGAGGTCCGTGTGTTCAGTGGTGCGCGCTCAGTACCGGGTGACGGCCGTCGGCCCGTTCGCCGTCCCGATCGCGATGTGTGGTTTCCGTCGCGGATCGGCCCATTTGAGGATCCGCTTCATCGCGTCCGCGGAGACCGACACACAACCGGCCGTCGCCCCGCGCCCCTTCACATGCAGGAAGATTCCAGCCCCGCGCCCCTTGACCGGACGCTCGTGGTTGAAGCCGATGACGAGCGCGTGCGCGTATAGCGCCCCGTAGGAGACGAGGCGTTCGGATTCGGCCGCCCGGCAGTCGCGGGCCAGCGGCTCGGTCCAGCGGTTGTACGCGCGGGAGTCGTTGTCCTGGCACCACCAGGAGTCCCGTCGGACACGGCGGTACTCGTACGTCGTCCCGCGCGGCGCCGCCTCGATGCCGAAGGCGTACGGCATCCCGTACAGCCCTGTCGGTGTCGTGTTCGTGCCCTGCTTGCGCCCGGCCCCCTCGACGAGCCCCTTCGCGCCGAAGCGGGCCGACGCCGAACCGGTCTTCACCCAGCGTCCGTCGACCCGGTCCCACCAGGTGACCGTCCCCCACGTCGCCCTGGCCTTCGGGGCGACCGCGGTGATCAGCTGGGTACCGCCCCCGGTGTCGGCCATACGGGCGGGCAGCGGACGCTGGGTCCCACCGGTCGGCGCGGTGCCGAGCACCAGGAGGGACGCGGACGCGAGGGCGACGACACCGGGGCGCATGCCTCAGACGCTAGACGGGGGCAACGGAAGCGGCAGCCCGGGTAGGCCGTCCAGGCTGGTCGCGATGTGCTCCTTCTTGGCGAAGTACGCGCTCAGCGAGTCGTCGTCCTCGCGTGCGAACCGCCGGGCGTGCAGGTCGCGGTCCTCGTCGTACGTCATGAAGGGGACCGCGTATCCGCAGGAGTCGCGGATGAGGTCGGCCCGGACCACGATGATCGCGCGCAGGCCGTGGAGGGACGGGTCGATGTCGGGGAAGTGCCCGAGCAGCTCCTTGAACCGTGGGTCGTCGCGGAAGACGGCCTCTCCGCGGCCGTGCACCCGGACGATGTTCGGCGGCCCCTGGAAGGCGCACCACATGAGGGTGATCCGGCCGTTCTCCCGCAGATGCGCGACGGTCTCGGCGGTGGAGCCGGCGAAGTCGAGGTAGGCCAGGGTCAGTTCGTCCAGGACCACGAAGGAGCCCTTGAGCCCCTTGGGGGAGAGGTTGACCGTGCCGTCGCCGGACAGGGGAGCGGTCGCGGTGAAGAAAAGCGGCTGCTCCTCGATGAAGGTGCGGAGCCTGCCGTCTATGCGTTCGTAAGTTTTTCCCACGTCTGCCAAGTATGGGGCATGAGTCGTTCGTTTGTCTAAGGAATTGTGCGGTCCGTTCGGCGTCACCATGGCCGCCCCGGCCGGCGTGCCAACGGGGCGGCCATGGCTGCCTGTCACCTCACTGGTTGAGCGTGCAGGCGGCGAACGTCTCCAGTCCCTCGGGCTTCGCGGCCGCGCGGCCGATGGCGGTCTCGATGCGGTTGAGGGCGGCGACGCGCTTGTCTTCCAGTGGGCCGAGGATGGCGTTCTGGTCGACGAGGCGCTGGTTGGCTTCCTGGATCTGGGTCTGGAGCTGGGCGAGGTTGCGGTCGACCTCGGCCTGGGCGGAGGCGGGGATCGCGGGCAGCTGACCGGTCACGTCCGGGCAGCTGATCGTGCCGACTCCGGCGTTCCCCGCGTCGCCCGCGGCGTCACCGGCCTCCTCGCCCGCACCGGCCTCTGCCCCGGCACCTGCTTCCTCGCCGGCGCCGGCGCCGGCACCTGCCTCCTCACCCGCGCCGGCCTCCTCGCCCGCCCCGGCGCCCGCTTCCTCACCGGCACCGGCACCAGCGCCCGCACCGGCCCCGGCCCCGGCCTCCTCACCCGCGCCACCCTCGGCGTTGAGTGAGCAGGCGGCGAACGTCTCCAGTCCCTCGGGCTTCGCGGCGGCCCGGCCGATGGCGGTCTCGATGCGGTTGAGGGCGGCGACGCGCTTGTCTTCCAGCGGGCCGAGGATGGCGTTCTGGACGTCGACGAGGCGCTGGTTGGCTTCCTGGATCTGGGTCTGGAGCTGGGCGAGGTTGCGGTCGACCTCGGCCTGGGCGGAGGCGGGGATCGCGGGCAGCTGGCCGGTCACGTCCGGGCACGAGATGGTGCCGGGCCCGGCGAGCGTCCGGGCGTTCGTGCCGTCGCTCTTCGAAGACGATGTCGTCTCCCCGGCGAGGGCGAAACCGGCGATCACCGTGCCGGACAGCGCCACCGCGGCGGCGCCGCCGATGAACGCGACGCGACGCTTGTTGTACTTCGGAAGAGCCCTGGACATGCGGATGCCTCACTCGGGTTCGGGGGTGTCGTCTTATGCGTGTCGTCTGTTGCAAACGCGGCGCCTGCGTTCGGCGAGAGGTACGGGTAAGCGGTTTCCCGCGTTCAAAGGGAGCTCGAATTTCCCGCCGTCGCCTACCCAAATTGACGAATCATGCAGAGTTCTGCATAATCATGCAGGTGAGTGAGTGGTCAGCGCGCACCAGCCTGACGACCGCCTCCCCGTTCACGCCACGGGGAGGCGGTGCCACATCCAGACCCCCCGAGGAGCGCAGCACGTGAGCAGCAACAACGGTGATGTCCGGCTCTGGGGCGGCCGTTTCGCCGACGGTCCCGCCGAGGCCCTGGCCAAGCTGTCCGCCTCCGTCCACTTCGACTGGCGGCTGGCGCCGTACGACATCGCCGGTTCGCGCGCCCACGCGCGCGTGCTGCACAAGGCGGGGCTGCTGACGGAGGACGAGCTGGCCCGGATGATCGCGGGACTGGACCAGCTCGAAGCGGATGTGGCCGACGGCTCCTTCGTGGGCACCATCGCCGACGAGGACGTGCACACCGCCCTGGAGCGCGGCCTGCTGGAGCGCCTCGGCCCCGACCTCGGCGGCAAGTTGCGCGCCGGCCGCTCGCGCAACGACCAGGTCGCCACCCTCTTCCGGATGTACCTCCGGGACCACGCCCGCGTCATCGGCGGCCTCATCGCCGACCTCCAGGACGCCCTGATCGGCCTCGCGGAGGCCCACCCGGACGTGGCGATGCCCGGCCGCACCCACCTCCAGCACGCCCAGCCGGTGCTCTTCGCCCACCACGTCCTGGCCCACGTCCAGTCCCTCTCCCGGGACGCCGAGCGGCTGCGTCAGTGGGACGAGCGGACGGCGGTCTCGCCGTACGGCTCGGGCGCCCTGGCGGGTTCCTCCCTCGGTCTGGACCCGGAGGCGGTGGCGAAGGACCTCGGCTTCGAGCACGGGTCCGCCGCCAACTCGATCGACGGCACGGCGTCCCGTGACTTCGTCGCCGAGTTCGCCTTCATCACCGCGATGATCGGGGTGAACCTCTCCCGGATCGCCGAGGAGGTCATCATCTGGAACACGAAGGAGTTCTCCTTCGTGACCCTGCACGACGCGTTCTCGACGGGCTCGTCGATCATGCCGCAGAAGAAGAACCCGGACATCGCGGAGCTGGCGCGCGGCAAGAGCGGTCGTCTGATCGGCAACCTGACGGGCCTGATGGCGACCCTGAAGGCCCTCCCGCTGGCCTACAACCGTGACCTCCAGGAGGACAAGGAGCCGGTCTTCGACTCCTGCGACCAGCTGGAGGTCCTGCTCCCCGCCTTCACCGGCATGATGGCCACCCTCACCGTCAACCGCGAGCGCATGGAGGAACTGGCCCCGGCCGGCTTCTCCCTCGCCACCGACATCGCCGAGTGGCTGGTCAAGCAGGGCGTCCCCTTCCGCGTCGCCCACGAGGTCGCCGGCGAGTGCGTCAAGGTCGCGGAGTCCGAGGGCAAGGAGCTGGACGAGCTGACGGACGAGCAGTTCGCGAAGATCTCGGCCCACCTGACGCCGGAGGTCCGTACGGTCCTCAACGTGCCGGGCGCCCTCGCGTCCCGCAACGGCCGTGGGGGTACGGCGCCGAGTGCCGTCGCCGTCCAATTGGCCGAGGTGAAGCAGGACGTGGCAGCACAGCACAACTGGGCTACGGCCAAGCAGGCATAGGGGCGCGGGGCTGTGTCGATATGCGGCTACCGCCGCGCGTGCGCGACGAGCCACGACGAGGCCCGCACCCGCCAAAGCACCCCACGAACCGTGCTCTGAGGCGTTAGCCGAAGGTCATCGCGGGTTACGTTGTTCGGAAGCCGTACCGGATCCGACCGAACGGAGCCCGCGATGCCCTTCGCCCGACTGGCCACAGCGACAACCCCCACCTGCCACATCGGACTCGGCCTCGCCGCCGTCGGCCGCCCCGGCTACATCAACCTCGGCCGAGACGAAGACCTCGGAGAGGACCGCAGCGTCGAAACGCTGCGCACCCGCACCCACGAACTCCTCGACGCCGCCTACGCCCAGGGCGTCCGCTACTTCGACGCGGCCCGCTCCTACGGCCGCTCCGAGGAGTTCCTCGCCGACTGGCTGAACGCCCGCCCCGACCTCGACGACATCGTCATCGGCAGCAAGTGGGGATACACCTACACCGCCGACTGGACCACCGACGCCGAGAAGCACGAGGTCAAGGATCACAGCGTCCAGACCTACGTCCGCCAGCGCGGCGAAACCGCCGAACTGCTCGGCGACCGCCTGGACCTCTACCAGATCCACTCGGTGACCCCGGACAGCCCGGCACTCAACGACAAGGAACTCCACGCGAAGCTCGCGGAGGCCGCCGCCCGGGGCCTCACCATCGGCTTCTCCACCAGCGGCCCCGCCCAGGCCGACGCGATCCGGGCCGCCCTCGCCGTGACGGTCGACGGCGAGCCCCTCTTCCGTACCGTCCAGTCGACGTACAACGCCCTGGAGACCTCGGCCGGCCCCGCCCTCGCCGAGGCCCGTGACGCAGGGCTGACGGTGATCGTCAAGGAGGGCATGGCCAACGGGCGGCTCGCGGGCCCGTACGCCCCGGCCGCGCTGAAGGCCGTAGCCGAAGAGACGTCCCTGGGGTGCGACGCCGTCGCCCTCGCGCTGATCCTGCGGCAGCCCTGGGCCGGCGTGGTCCTCTCCGGTGCCGCGACGACCGTGCAACTCGCGTCCAACCTGCACGCGGCGGTCGTCGACCTCGACGACGCGCAGCTGGAGCGGCTCGCCGCGCTGGTGGAGGAGCCGGGCGCGTACTGGGAGCGGCGCGGGCAGCTGCCCTGGCACTGACACACACCTGTTGATCAGCGGTTATGAATCACGCACGCCCATAATGAGACATCAATGTCTCACATGCGCTACTGTTGTCTCATGGCCGTTGATCGAGACCACGTGCTGCGCACCGCCGCGGCCCTGCTGACCCGTAAGTCCACGGCGACCATGGACGAGGTCGCCAAGGCGGCCGGGATCAGCCGGGCCACGCTGCACCGGCACTTCGCCGGGCGGGACGCGCTCGTCCGGGCGCTGGAGTCGCTCGGTATCGCGGAGTGCGAGAGCGCGCTGGACGCCGCCCGCCTGGACGAGGGGCCGGCGCGGGACGCCGTGCACCGGCTGGTCCGCGAGATCGAGCCCGCGGCCGGACTGCTCGCGTTCCTCTACACGGAGAACCAGCTGTTCGAGGGTGAGCAGCAGAACATCGGCTGGGCGCGCATCGACGACCGGATCGCCGCGCTCTTCCGGCGCGGCCAGCAGAGCGGCGAGTTCCGCATCGACCTCAGCCCGGTCTGGCTCACCGAGGCGCTCTACGGCCTGTTGGGCTCTGCGGCCTGGGTGGTCGCGGAGGGCAGGGTCGCCCGCAACGACTTCACGCACATGATCGTCGAGCTGCTGCTCGGCGGCGCACTACGGCACCACACCACCGGACAGAGAGAGGAATCATGACCAGCACCTTGCAGCCGGCGACGACGACCGAGGCGGTGACCAAGCGTCCCGGCCGTTGGCTCGCGCTGTCCGTCCTCGTACTCGCCGTGCTGCTGGTGGCCGTCGACGCGACCGTCCTCGGTCTCGCGACCCCCTACATCAGCGAGGACCTGGCCCCCTCCGGCACCCAGCTCCTGTGGATCGGCGACGTCTACTCCTTCGTGATCGCCGGTCTGCTGGTCTCGATGGGCAGCCTCGGCGACCGCATCGGCCGCAAGCGGATCCTGCTCGTCGGCGCCACGGCGTTCGGCGCGGTATCCGTCCTCAACGCGTACGCGACGACACCGGAGATGATGATCGTCGCCCGGGCGCTGCTCGGCGTCGCGGGCGCGACCCTGATGCCCGCCACGCTCGCCCTGATCCGCAACCTCTTCCACGACCCGCGCGAGCGCAGCCTCGCCATCGGCATCTGGGGCGCGACCGCGTCCGCCGGCACGGCCGTCGGCCCGATAGCCGGTGGCTTCCTGCTCGAACACTTCTGGTGGGGCTCGGTCTTCCTGATCAACCTGCCCGTGATGGTCGTCCTCGTCCTCGTGGGCATCAAGCTGCTGCCCGAATCACGCAACCCCAGCCCCGGTCCCTGGGACATGATCAGCGTCACCCTGTCCCTCCTCGGCATGATCGGTGTCGTGTACGCGGTCAAGGAAGCTGCCGCACACGGCTTCACCTGGGCCACCCTGGCGGCGGGCCTGGCCGGCGCGGCCGCGCTCTACGGCTTCGTGCGCCGCCAGCTCACGCTGCCGTCCCCGCTGCTGGACATGCGGCTGTTCCGGCACCGCGGTTTCAGCGGCGCGGTGCTGGCCGACCTGCTGACCATCCTCGGCCTGTCCGGCCTGGTCTTCTTCCTCTCCCAGTTCCTGCAACTCGTGCAGGGCAGGGGCCCGTTCGAGGCGGGTCTGGCCGAACTGCCCGCCGCGATCGGCGCGGTGGTGGCCGGCCTGATCGCCGGTCGCGTGGCCCGTCGCTTTTCGGTACGGGCCGTGGTCTCAGGCGGTCTCGCGGCGATCGGCCTCGCCCTGGCCACGCTCACGGTGATCGACCGTTCGACGGGCTACCCCCTGCTGGGCGCCGCCCTGCTCGTGGTCGGCGTCGGCGCGGGCTTCTCCTTCACGGTGACCTCCGACGTCATCCTCTCCTCCGTACCGAAGGAGCAGGCAGGTGCGGCATCGGCGGTCTCGGAGACGGCGTACGAGCTGGGTGCGGCGCTCGGCATCGCGGTGCTGGGTTCGATCGTGACCGGTGTCTACCGGGACTTCACAGGCCCGACGGGCACGCCGGCCGAGGCGCACGAGTCGTTGGGCGGCGCGGTGGAGGCGGCGGCGGGGATGCCGACGCGGACGTCCGAGGCGATGCTGGACGCGGCGCGGAGTTCATTCGTCGACGGGCTTGCGCTCGCGTCGGGGGTAGGGGCAGCCGTGCTCCTCACTGCGGCTGTGGCAGCGTGGTTCCTCCTGCGCGGCCAAAGGCTCGACGGCCGACCTTGAAGGGGCGGGGGGGCTGTATCGATGTGCGGCTCCGCCGCGCGGGCGCGACCAGCCGCAACGAACCCGCAGCCGACCTGGGCCTGCAAGGGTCGCCCGCGACGGCCGGGGCCGCCGCGCGGATCACTGTGCCGGTGCACCAGCCCGCAGGTCCACGAACCCGCTCGGCTCAACCGGCGGAGCTACGCGGCTTCTTTGGCCTTGGTGGCGTACATGTCCACGTACTCCTGGCCGGACAGCTGCATGACCTCGGCCATGACCGAGTCGGTGACGGCCCGCAGGACGTAGCGGTCGCGGTCCATCCCCTCGTACCGCGAGAACTCCATCGCCTCACCGAAGCGCACCGTCACCTTGCTCGGTCGCGGCATGCCCGCGCCGCCCGGCTGGATCTTGTCCGTGCCGATCATGGCGAACGGCACCACCGGCGCGCCGGTCATCAGCGTCAGCCGCGCGATGCCGGTGCGTCCCCGGTACAGCCGCCCGTCGGGGGAGCGTGTGCCCTCGGGGTAGATACCGAAGACCTTGCCCTCCTCCAGGATCCGGCGGCCGGTCATCAGCGCCGCGACCCCGCCCCGGCCGCCGTCCCGGTCGACGGGGATCATGCCGGTGCCGGTGAAGAACCACGCCATCAGACGGCCCTTGAGGCCCTTGCCGGTGACGTACTCGTCCTTGCCGATGAAGAAGACCTGACGGTCGCAGACCAGCGGCAGGATCATCGAGTCGATGAACGTGAGGTGGTTTCCGGCCAGGATGACCGGACCGTCGCCCGGGATGTGCTCCGCGCCCTCCACCTGTGGGCGGAACATCAGGCGCATGATCGGTCCGAGCACTGCCTTGATGAGCGCGAAGCGGGACAACGGGCCCTCCGGGGTCAAGGGGATGGCGAGGGATCTGTATAAGTCTGTGCAGGTGAGGACGATACTCGCGGTTCCCCGGGTCCCGCACATCGGGTGGGCCGACTTCACCGACGCCTTACGCACTGTTGACACGGGTTTACCTGCGGTGACGCGGCGTGAACGGCCCGTAACACGCTGGCCATGATGTGACGGACATCGCCCCGAGGGCCCAACGGACGACTTCCCCGTAGCCCCGGACCCATTCCGACGGGCCGTCACCTCACCTTTCCCGTACGACATTCAGCGTCACCGGCGAGTTCCGCCGGAGGTCTCCCATCCGTCATGTCCACGCACCTACGATCGGCCCGCACTGAATGAGCGGATGGTCAGGAGGGCCCTCATGGGAAGCCAGGAGAACGAGCAGGCGGGCGTCACCGGACGGCGGATGCTTCTCGGCGCGGCCGTGCTCGGCGCGGGCGGAGCGGTCCTCGGGCTGTCCGGTACGGCGAGAGCGGCCGAGGCCCGGCACGGCGGCGGGGGCGGTGGCCTGAAGAGCCTGCCCAAGCCGACGATCATCGGCCACCGCGGCGCCAGCGGCTACCGGCCCGAGCACACCCTCGGCTCCTACCAGCTGGCCCTCGACATGGGTGCCGACATCGTCGAGGCGGGCGACCTGGTGCCCACCAGGGACGGCCATCTCGTCTGCCGCCATGAGCCGGAGATCGGCGGCACGACCGATGTCGCGGACCATCCCGAGTTCGCCGACCGGAAGAAGACGAAGTCCCTCGACGGTGTCGCCACCACCGGCTGGTTCACCGAGGACTTCACGCTCGCCGAGCTGAAGACCCTGCGCGCGACCGAGCGCATCCCGGCCAACCGGCCGCACAACACCCTCTACAACGGTCGCTGGGAGATCCCGACCTTCGAAGAGGTGCTGCGCTGGCAGGACGAGCAGACCCGCAGGCGCGGCGAGCAGGTCTGGATCTACCCCGAGCTCAAGCACCCCACCTACTTCCGCAAGCAGGGCCTGGCCCTGGAGGAGCGGGTCGCCAAGGTGCTGCACAAGTACGGCAAGGACCGGCGGAACTCGCCGGTCATCCTCCAGTCCTTCGAGCCGACCAGCATCCAGCGCCTGAACAAGCTGGTCGACAACCCGCTGGTGGTCCTGCTCTCCGGCGCGACGACCCGCCCCTGGGACTTCGTCGAGACGGGTGACCCGCGCACGGTCGCCGACCTGGTCAAGCCGGCCGGCCTCAGGGAGATCGCCTCCTACGCCCAGGGCATCGGCCCCACCCTGGACCTGGTCATCCCGAAGGACGCGGGCGGCAACCTCACCACGCCCACCACGCTGGTGAACGACGCGCACAGGGTCGGCCTGATCCTGCACCCCTACACGATGCGCAACGAGAACCCCTTCCTCCCCACGAACTTCCGCAAGGGCACCGACGCGGACGCCTACGGCGATGTCTTCGGCGCCTACCGGACGTACTTCGCGACCGGCATCGACGGCGTCTTCACCGACAACCCCGACACGGGCCTGCTCGCCCGTGAGGACTTCGTCAACAGCTGAGACCCGCGCCCCGGTTGGGGTGACTGTCGGCCGCCCGGGCAACCCCCCGCCCGGGCGGCCGCGTCGTGCCGCATATGACGGACGACCTGGTTGCCGCCCTGCGCCCCCTGCTCCTCGCGGAGGCATCCGCCGAGGCGCAGGCCTCCGGATCGGAGCCGGGCGACCTGGAACAGGCGGTCTGGCTCCGCCTCCTGGAACGCCTCGACTCGGACGGCCCGCCCCCGGACCCACCGGGCTGGCTGCGCCGGGCCGTCCGCTCCGAGGCCCGCCGAAGCCGCCGTACGACCCGCCGAGAACAGCCGTACGAGCACGAACCCGCCGCCGACCGGGAGGGCCACGACCCCGAGCATCTCGCCCTCGCGGCCGCCCGCCGCCGCGCCCTGCGCGAAGCGGTACGCCGCCTCCCCGGCCGCTGCCCCCGTCTCGTCGAGGCCCTGCTCTCCCCGGGGGACCCGACATACCGGGAAATCGCGGGGGAGTTGGGTATCTCACAGGGCAGTCTCGGCCCGGAACGTTCCAGATGCCTGGGATGTCTGCGCCGATTGCTCACACCGGAGGTTGCGGCCCGCGAAGCGCGGGGATAGGAGTGGGGGACGACAGGCGATCAGGTGAGCGGGAGGCGTGCGCACATGGGCATGAGCGTGACCATCTCTGCGGCGACCGAGCAGGACGCGGAGCAGATCTTCAGGTTGCAGTACCTGTGCTTCCAGAGCGAAGCGGCGCTGTACGGCAACTACCGCATCGACCCGCTGGTTCAAACCCTGGACTCGGTCCGGGCCGAGGTCGCCGCGGACTGTGTCTTCGTGGCACGGCTCGGCGAGGAGGTCGTCGGCTCGGTCCGCGGCAGTGTCGGCACGGACGGCGCCGCCGCCATCGGCAAGCTCTGCGTCCACCCCCGCCTCCAGGGCCACGGCATCGGCGCGAGGCTGCTGCGCGCGGCGGAAGCGGCCCTGGCCGAACAGCGCGGCGCCAAGAGGTTCCGCCTGGAGACGGGCCAGCGCAGCGAGGGCAACCTCCGCCTGTACCGCAAGGTGGGCTACGAGGCGGTGGGCACGTCGAAGGGCGCCGACGGCGTCCCGATGATCGTCCTGGAGAAGCAGGCGGGCGCGTACGCCACAACAGCGTGACTGCGGCCCCCCTGGGGGCGCGGGGCTGTATCGACATGTGGCTCCGCCGCGTGGGCGCGACAAGCCACGATGGACCGACTGCCGCCTGACAACCTCAGGCGGCATCCCCGCGTCGAGCGTTCTTCCGCAACCAATAGAGCGCGGAAACAGGCAAGAGCACGGGAATGAACACGTACCCCATCCCGAAGTCGGACCACACGGTCGCATCGGGGAACGCCGACGGCTCGACCATGGTCCACGTACCCACGGTCAGCACACCCGCCAACTCGGCCGCGCAGCAGACCCGCGCCGCCTTACGGGCTGTCTCCCCGCCCCGCACCAGCGTGTACGTGATGAACCCGTACACGAGGCCCGCCACCGCCGACAACGAATAGGCGAGCGGCGCCCGGTCGAACTCCGTCGCGATCTGGTACGCCGACCGCGACACGGCCCCGACCACCATCACGCCGTACAGCCACACCAGCAGAATCCCGGGACCGCTGATCAGCCGCGCCCTGGTGGGCTTGTCCTCCGACACGGCCACCTCAGCCTCCCCAGATGTCATAGAGCCGCACCTCGAGGACGGCCAGCACCACACCGCCGGCGGCGACCGTCACCGAACCCCACTTGGACCGCTCGGCCAGCGACATGAAGCCCGCGGCCGGAACGCACGCGAACGAGCCCAGCAGATACGCCACGAAGATCGTCGTGCCCTGCTCCGGCTTCTCGCCCCGCGCCAGCAGCACGATGCCGACCACCAGCTGCACCAGGGCCAGCACCGTCACCACGGCCATCCCGATGAAGTGCCAGTCCTTCGTCGGCTGATCACGGTACGCCGCCCACCCGCACCACGCGGCGAGCAACAGCGCGGCGACCCCGGTCACCAGCGTCAGGGCATCAAACATGCGGCGAGCCTATTACGGCCCAAAAGCCCTGGTGCGACCGACCCCGGCGGTCAGGCCACCCGTTGGCCTCGGGTGCGGACACGCGTCGGCGGACCCGTAGGGTCTAGACCATGACGATCCATGCACGCGCCCTCCTGTTCGACAACGACGGCACCCTCGTCTCCTCCCTCGCCTCCGTGGACCGCTGCTGGACCCGGTGGGCCGGCGAGTACGGGATCACGGCCGAGGAGTTCGGGCGGATCGAGCTGCACGGACGGCCGGCCGTCGAGATAGCCGCCGACCTGCTGCCCGCCGACGTCGTGCCGGAGGCCCTGGCCCGGATCGAGACGCTGGAGGTGGAGGACGTGCCGAACGGCGGCGTCCACCTGCTGCCCGGCACCAAGGACTTCCTCGACTCGCTGCCCGCCGACCGCTGGGCCGTCGTCACCTCCGCCACCCGGCGGCTCGCCGAGGCCCGCCTCGACGCCGTCGGCATCCTCCCCAAGACGCTGATCGCCGCCGACGACATCACGCGCGGCAAGCCCGACCCCGAGCCCTACCTCCTCGCCGCCCGGCAGCTCGGCGTCGACCCGGCGCACTGCGTCGTCTTCGAGGACGCCCCCGCCGGTCTCCAGGCCGGTCGCGCCGCCGGGATGACCACCGTGGCGTTCACCACAACCCACCAGGCCCATGAGCTCGACGCCGACCTCGTGGTGCGGGATCTGTCGGCCCTGTCCGCCCTGGTCACGGACGCCGGGATCGAGGTCTCCGTACGCGGTTGAGGGCTGTCCGCCGCTGTCCGCCATGTGGACAGCGGCGGCCGGTAAGGACCGTAGGTCTGGTTTACTGATCGCATGACCACGACGAGCTGCCGCACCCTTGCGACCGAGGCGACCCTGACGCCCGGTGCTCGTTGTATGTGTCGAATGTGCGCCTTCTAGAGGGCCCCCGCACCACTCCTGAGCCTCGCGCCCCGAAGCGAGCTGCCTGGCATGTCCGTGCGCCGTACGCCCTGAGCCGTACGCGCCGCACGTGACCACATTGCCCCGCGCACATCTTCCCTCCCGTACCAGGGCACACCCACGCCCGCGTACTCGACAGTGACGGAAACCCCAGTGATCACCACAACGGGCCTGACCAAGGTCTACCGCTCACGCGGCCGTGAGGTCACCGCCCTCGACGGCGTCGATCTCCACGTCCGCGAAGGCGAGGTCTACGGCGTCATCGGCCAGTCCGGCGCCGGCAAGTCCTCCCTCATCCGCTGCATCAACCTGCTGGAGCGCCCCACCGCCGGCACGGTGACCGTCGCCGGACAGGACCTGACGGCCCTCGCGGGACGAGGCCCCCGGGCCGGAAAGGAACTCCGGCAGGCGCGCAGCCGTATCGGCATGGTCTTCCAGCACTTCAACCTGCTGTCCTCGCGGACGGTCCAGGACAACGTGGAGCTGCCGCTGGAGATCCTCGGCAAGTCCGGCGAGGAGCGCTCCCGCAAGGCGCTTGAGCTGCTCGATCTCGTCGGCCTCGCCGACAAGGCCAAGGCGTACCCCGCCCAGCTCTCCGGCGGCCAGAAGCAGCGCGTCGGCATCGCCCGCGCCCTGGCCGGCGACCCCAAGGTGCTGCTCTCCGACGAGGCCACCAGCGCCCTCGACCCGGAGACCACCCGCTCCATCCTCCAGCTGCTGCGCGACCTGAACCGGCAGCTGGGCCTGACCGTCCTGCTCATCACCCACGAGATGGACGTCGTGAAGTCGATCTGCGACTCGGCCGCGCTCATGGAGAACGGCCGCGTCGTCGAGTCCGGAACCGTCAGCGAACTCCTCGCGACCCCCGGCTCCGAACTGGCCTCCGCGCTCTTCCCGGTCGGCGGCGAGGCATCCGCCGACGACCGCACCGTGGTCGACGTGACCTTCCAGGGCGAGGCCGCCACCCAGCCGGTCATCTCCCAGCTCTCGCGCACCTACAACATCGACATCTCGATCCTCGGCGCCGCCATCGACACCGTCGGCGGCCTCCAGGTCGGCCGGATGCGCATCGAGCTGCCCGGTCGCTACGAGGACAACGTCGTGCCGATCGGCTTCCTGCGCGAACAGGGCCTCCAGATCGACGTACTCGGCCAGGAGCCCGTGCTGCTGAAGGAAGGTGCCCAGCTGTGACCTGGTCCGAGATGCAGCCCCTGCTGGAGCAGGCGTGTTGGGACACCCTCTACATGGTCGGCTGGTCCACCCTCATCGCCGTCGTCGGCGGCCTCCCGCTCGGCATCCTCCTCGTCCTCACCGACCGGGGCGGACTGCTCCAGAACGTCCTGGCCAACAAGGTCATCGGGCAGATCGTGAACGTCGCCCGCTCGATGCCGTTCGTCATCCTGATGGTCGCGCTGATGAGCTTCACGCGCTGGGTCACCGGCACGACCATCGGCCGCGAGGCCGCCATCGTGCCGCTCGCGATCGGCGCGATCCCGTTCTTCGCCCGCCTTGTCGAGACGGCTGTCCGCGAAGTGGACGGCGGGCTCGTCGAGGCCGTGCAGTCGATGGGCGGCAACACCTGGACGATCGTGCGCAAGGTCCTCGTCCCCGAGTCCCTGCCGTCCGTCATCGCCAGCACCACGACCACCGTCGTCGCTCTCATCGGCTACTCGGCCATGGCCGGCACGGTCGGCGCGGGCGGACTCGGCGACATCGCCATCCGCTACGGCTACCAGCGCTTCGAGACCGAGCTGATGTGGCTCACCGTCGCGATCCTCGCGGTCGTGATCTCCCTCATCCAGTTCGCCGGCGACTACGCGGCCCGCTCCCTGCACCGCCGCGGCGGCCAGTCCGGCCCGGCGCCGAAGCTGCGCCTGCTGAAGGCATCCACCGCCACCAGCAAGACCGTCTGAACCACACACCGGACGGAGCCAGAACTCCCCGAACACCCAAGTCGGGGCTGCACCACCCATAAGGAAAGGCACTTTTCGTGCGTAACACCGCCAAGTTCACCACTGCCGTCCTCGCCGCCGGAGCCCTCACCCTCGGGCTCACCGCATGCGGCTCGGACAAGGACTCCGGCTCCGACGCGAGCGCTCCGCTGAAGGTCGCGGCCACGCCGACCCCGCAGGGCGAGATCCTCACCTACGTCAAGGACAAGCTCGCCAAGAAGGCCGGCCTCGAACTCGAGGTCAAGGAGTTCACCGACTACGTGACGCCGAACACGGCCGTCCAGCAGGGTGAGGTCGACGCCAACTACTTCCAGCACCAGCCGTACCTGGACGACTTCAACAAGAAGAACGGCACCGACATCGTGGCCGTGCCGAACGCCACGGTGCACCTGGAGCCGCTCGGCGTGTACTCCCAGGGCGTCAAGAAGCTCACGGACCTGGGGAAGGGCGCCACGGTCGCCGTCCCGAACGACACCACCAACGAGGCCCGCGCCCTGAAGCTGCTCGAGGCCAACGGCGTCATCAAGCTGAAGGCGGGCGTCGGCTACGAGGCGACCCCCAAGGACATCGCCTCCAACCCCAAGAACCTCCAGTTCAAGGAGCTTGAGGCGGCCCAGCTGCCGCGCTCCCTCGGCGATGTCGACGCCGCCGTCATCAACGGCAACTACGCGCTGGAGGCCGACCTCAGCCCGGCCGAGGACGCCATCGCCGCCGAGTCGCCCAAGGACAACCCGTACGGCAACTTCCTCGCGGTGAAGAAGGGCAACGAGGACGACCCGCGCGTGCGGAAGCTGGCGAAGCTGCTCACCTCGCCCGAGGTGAAGAAGTTCATCGAGGACAAGTACGACGGCGCCGTCGTCGCGGCGTTCTGAGGGTCAACCTCCGTCTGACGGTGCGTTTACCGCGTATCGCCACGCACGGGGTCCACTCCATCACCTGGTGTGGACCCCGTGGTGCGTCCCGGTGCTTTCATGCTGCATGCTGGGCAGTTCAGCAGGCCCTGAAGGTTTCCGAAGGTTACGGAGCGGCGCATGACTAGCACCTTCCCCAACATCTCCATCAGCACGGAGCGGTTGGTGCTGCGTCCCCTCGACGAGGACGACGTGCCCGCACTGGCCGAGATGATGAACGACGAGCAGGTCGGCGCCTGGACCAACGTCCCCCAGCCCTACACCGAGGACCAGGCCCGCGCCTGGACCACCCGGTACGCCCCCACCGAGCGGGAGGCCGGCCGCGGGCTCGACCTCGCCGTCACCGAGTTCCTCACCCAGCGCCTGGTCGGCATCGTCCAGCTCGCCAAGACCAACTGGCGGGTGCGGTCCACCGAGATGTCGTACATCATCGCCCCCTGGGCGCGCGGCGAGGGCTACGCCTCCGAGGCGGCGCTCGCCACCGCCCAGTGGCTCCTCGGCGACCAGAAGTTCGAACGCATCGAGCTGCGCACGGCCGCCGACAACACCGCCTCCCAGCAGGTCGCCCAGAAGATCGGCTGTATCAGCGAGGGCGTCCTGCGCAACGCGTGCATAGCGCACGTCCGTACGGAGGACGGCACCTGGACCGACGTACGCACCGACTTCATCGTCTGGAGCCTCCTCCCGGAGGACCTCGACGGTGCCGGGGAGCAGCTGGCCGACACCGGCGGCTTCACCTCGTACGGCGACTGGAACTGACGGGAAGCGGACCCCCGGGCACCGGCGGCGCCGACCCGCCGAACAGGTACCCTCACGGAGCCTGCCCCTCGGGCTGCCCGACGACGACCTGCGCGAACCCAGGAGACTGACGACGATGGCCGACCGCGTCACGGTGATCGGCTGGGACGGCTCGCCGCTGACCGCCGCGGCACGCTCCGCCCTCGGTGCCGCCACGCTCGTGGCCGGTGCCGCCCACCACTTGGCGCTCCCCGAGGTGCCGCCCGCCGCCGAGCGCATCCGCCTCGGCAGCGTCGCCCTCGCCGCCCGCCGGATCGCCGGCCACCGCGGCACCGCGGTGGTGGTCGCCGACGGCGACCCGGGGTTCTTCGGCGTCGTACGGACCCTGCGCGCACCCGAGTTCGGCCTGGAGGTCGAGGTCGTTCCCGGCGTCTCCTCGGTCGCCGCCGCCTTCGCCCGCGCCGGCATGCCCTGGGACGACGCCCAGGTGGTCGTCGCACACCGGCGCACCCTGCGACGCGCGGTGAATGTGTGCCGCGCCCACACCAAGGTCGCCGTCCTCACCTCACCGGGCGCCGGCCCCGCCGAACTCGGCCTGCTCCTGGAGGGCGTCCACCGCACCTTCGTCATCTGCGAGGCGCTGGGCAGCGAACGCGAGCAGGTCACCGTCGTCACCTCCGACAAGGCCGCCGACCACACCTGGCGCGACCCGAACATCGTCATCGTCATCGGCGGCAAGGTGGCCGCGGCGGAGGGCGGCGGGTGGATCGCCGGCCGCGACCCGGGCGCCGGACCGCGCGGCTGGACCCTGCCCGCCGAGTCCTACGGCGGTCTCATGGGCGAAGGCGAGCTGGAACCGCTCCGCGCCGCCCAACTCACCCGGCTGGGCCCGCGCGTCGGCGACCTCGTGTGGGACATCGGCTGCGGCAGCGGCGCCTTCTCCGTCGAAGCCGCCCGCGCCGGTGCCGCCGTCATCGCCGTCGACCGCGACCCGCAGGCATGCGCCCGCACCGAGGCCAACGCGCGTGGCTTCGGCGTCCAGCTGCAGACCATCCACGGCGCGGCCCCGCACGTGCTGGAGAACCTCCCCGAACCGGACGTCGTACGCATCGGCGGCGGGGGAGCGGCGGTCGTCTCCGCGGTCGCCGACCGGCGTCCGCAGCGCATCGTCACGCATGCCGCGACCCGCGACGCCGCCGAAATCGTCGGACGCGACCTCAGCGCACACGGCTACGACGTCGAGTGCGCCCTCCTCCAGTCCGTCGAACTCGACACGCGGGCCTGGACGGAGCGGGAGCGCAGCGTCGCGTTCCTGCTCAGCGGGGTACTGCCCGACCGCAGCGCGTGACCGTGTACCCGTCCCCGTGATCCTGTTGTCGTACCGCGCGCGGTAGGCTGGCCGATCGTTGTACCGCACTCGGTCGCCCGGCACTTCGTCGGTCAATGTCCGGAAAAACACGCCCCGTTTGGGGTGAGTGTGGTATGGCGAAACCGGAGGACGCGCAACGTGGCGCAGTCCACAGCGGCCTGTCGCGGATCAACCTGTCGCGACGGCCGAACGGCCACGACAATGCCACTCAATGGCTTTGTCGCCTTTTTGGGCGGGTCGTTCGTGCCGCTGGGCACGCACGCTCGTTCTTCACTGCGGGGGCGGTCGGTGCGCCGTTCCCGGTGAGCTGGTCGTAGAAGCACTAACCGATGGGCGAGGGGTACGCATGACCGACACCGGCCAGGTCCCGGCCGAGGGACTGCCGGAGAGCGCAGGCATGGTGGAGCAGCCGGGCGCCTCCGCGGCGCACGGTTCATACACCTACCTCTCCGAGAGCACCGCCGAGGACGAAGACCTGCTGCTGCCCGGCTCCCAGGGTGCCTGGGGCAACGAAGTCGCCCCGCCCGCGCCGGAACCGCTCGTCGAGGCCGTGCACGAGCCGGACGCGCACGAGATCTCCGGCCGCGACAGCGGCTCGGTCGACCTCAGCGCCGTCCGCATGCCGGCCCCCTCGGCCCCCTCGACGCCGATCCCGCCGATCACTCCCCGGCGCCCCCTGCACCTCGGCCCGCCCATTCCCGACGCCTCCGCCAGCCCGGTCCGCTCCCTCGCCGACCGCGGCGCCGTCGGCGCACCCGTACGCCAGCCCGGTCAGGCGCCCGCCGGCCCCGAGTACCTCGACGCCCCGCAGCCGGCGCCCTGGGGTGCCCCCGCCCAGACCCAGACCCAGACCCAGGCCCCGGTGAGCACCGGGGCGGCGGCTGCCGAAACGGTTGTCCCGGCCGGGCAGCCGGTGGGCGTGGCCCAGGCGGTGGTGGCCCGGGTGGCCACGGAGGCCGGCCCGGAGAGCGGTGCCGTACAGGACGGGGAGGTCGCGGAGGCTGCTGCTCCCGAGGCCGACCAGGTCGTCGCGGCCGTGCCTGCCGCGGATGCCGCTGAAGGTGCGGTGCCCGACGTCGCGGTCGCCACGACTGCCGAGGAGGCTCCGGTGAGCGAGCCCGACCCGGGCGCCACGCAGGTCGCCGGAGTCGGCGACGGACCGCAGGACGGCCATGGCGCCGAGCCCGGCCAGGTTCCGGGGGACTTGGCCGTCGGTGAGGCTGCCGAGGTCCCCGTGGGCGGAGCCGGGCAGGTCTCCGAGACCCCGGCGGCCGAGGGGGTCGGCCAGGACCCCGAAGGTCCCGCCCCCGAAGCCGCCCAGGTTCCCGACCCCGCTGCTGACGCAGGCCAGGTTTCCGCGACACCCGAGGCCGAGGCCGTCCAGGCCGTCGAAGGCACCGCTCCTGAGACTTCCGTCCCCGAGGCCGCGCAGCTTCCGGAGGCACCCGCCGCTGAAGCCGAGCCGGTCCTCGGCGCCCCGGCGCCCGAAGCCGCCCAGGTTCCGGACGCTGCCGTGCCGGAGGCTCCCGCGCAGGTCACCGAGGTCTCCGCGCCCGAGACTGCGCAGGCTCCCGAGGCCCCGCAGGCCCCCGAGGCGGCCCAGTCCCCGGAGGCGGCCCAGTCCCCGGAGGCCGCTCAGTTCCCGGAGGCCGCTCAGTTCCCGGAGGCCGCTCAGGCTCCTGAGGCCCCCGCCCCGGCCGACCCCCAGCCCATGCCCGAGGCCGCCCCCGCCGCGCCCGCACCCGATGCGGCGCAGGCCGCCGATCCCGCCGAGCCCGAGCAGTTCGCGCCGGCCGCGCAGCCCACGGACGCCGTAGCCGCACCCGCCGACGCCGCCGCCTCCGCGGTCGTAGCCCCCGAAGCAGCCCCGCACCCCGCGGACGCCGAGCAGCCCGCTCAGGAGGAGGCCGAGCCCGCCGTCCTGGTCGCGCAGGCCCCCGAGGCCGTCCCGGATCCGAACCTCGCGCAGGTTGAGCAGCCGGGGCAGCACGCTGCTCCGGCGGACCTCGGCGCCGAGGCACAGGCAGCGGCTGTGAGCGCGCCCCTCCCCGACGTGGCAGCCCCCGACGCGGCAGCCCTCGTCGCGGACCCCGCGGCCGAGATCCAGGAGGCCCAGCAGGCCCCGGAGGATGCCGCCGAGTCGGCCGTGCCCACCCCGCCGCTCGCCGCAGCGGACGCAGCCCCGGAGGCCGCCGAGCCGCAGCCGGCGCCGGCCGAGGCCGCACCGGTCGACGCCCCCGAGCCGTTCGTCGCCGAGCCCGCCGGCCCGCAACTCCGGTCCGTTGCCGAGCCCGTGCAGGTCCTCGTGGACGCGGTCCAACCGCCGGTCGAGCCCGCGGAGTCCGGCCAGGGCGAGGTCGCGGCCGTCTTCGCGACCGGCATCCCGCAGGAGCAGGCGCCCGGGCAGGCACTGGGCCAGTTCGTGCCGGTCGAGGGCTCGGTGCCGACCACCCCGCACCTGGCCCCGACGCCGCCGCAGCCGATCGTCCTCCCGGCGGAGGAGGCAGCGGCTTCCGTCGCCACGGTCCCCGCACCCCGCGAGGGCGACCCCGCACTCGTACAACACGCGGAGGACCTGGACACCCGGGCCGCCGACCAGGAAGACCCGCAGGAACCGGCAGCCCCGGAAGAAGAGAGCACGGCGGCAGTGGAAGAGGCACGACAGCCCACCGGCCCGGCCGCGCCCGCCTACGACGAGGCCGAGCGCGAGGCCGTTCTCAAGGTCATGCGCGAGCGCCGTGACATCCGCAACGGCTTCCGCAGCGACCCCATCCCGCACGAGGTGCTGCTCCGCGTCCTGGAGGCCGCGCACACCGCGCCCTCCGTGGGACATTCGCAGCCCTGGGACTTCGTCGTCATCCGGTCCTCCGACACCCGGCAGACCATGCATGAGCTGGCCATGCGCCAGCGCGAGGCGTACGCCAAGTCGCTTCCCAAGGGCCGGGCGAAACAGTTCAAGGAACTGAAGATCGAGGCCATCCTCGACACCCCGGTGAACATCGTCGTCACCGCCGACCCGACCCGCGGCGGCCGCCACACCCTCGGTCGGCACACCCAGCCGCAGATGGCGCCGTACTCCGCCGCGCTCGCGGTCGAGAACCTCTGGCTCGCCGCCCGCGCGGAGGGCCTCGGCGTCGGCTGGGTCAGCTTCTTCGACGAGCGGGAGATGGTCCGCGCGCTGGGCCTGCCCGAGCACCTCGAAGTCATCGCCTACCTGTGCGTGGGCTACGTCGACGAGTTCCCGGACGAGCCCGAACTGATGCAGGCCGGCTGGTCCAAGCGCCGCCCGCTGTCGTGGGTGGTGCACGAGGAGACGTACGGCCGCCGTGCCCTGCCCGGTGAGGAGCCGCACGACCTGCTCGCCGAGACCGTCGCCCAGATCCGCCCGCTGGACGCCAAGGCGCTCGGCGAGGCCTGGGAGCGGCAGAAGCGGATGACGAAGCCGCCCGGCTCGCTCGGCATGCTGGAGATCATCTCCGCCCAGCTGTCCGGGCTGTCCCGCCAGTGCCCGCCGCCGATCCCCGAGCCCGCGGCCGTCGCGATCTTCGCCGGTGACCACGGCGTGCACGCCCAGGGCGTCACCCCCTGGCCGCAGGAGGTGACGGCCCAGATGGTCGCCAACTTCCTCGGCGGCGGCGCGGTCTGCAACGCGTTCGCCGGCCAGGTGGGCGCCGAGGTCTGTGTCGTGGACGTCGGTGTGGCCGCGGACCTCCCGGCGACGCCGGGCCTGCTGCCGCGCAAGGTCCGCGCGGGCACGTCCGACATGACGACCGGCCCCGCGATGACCCGCGAGGAGGCCAAGCAGGCCATCGAGGTGGGCATCGAGACGGCCCGCGACCTGGTGGCGGCCGGCAACAAGGCCCTGCTGACGGGCGAGATGGGCATCGCCAACACGACCGCGTCGGCGGCCCTGATCTCGGTCTACACGGACACCGACCCCGCCGAGGTGACGGGCCGGGGCACCGGCATCAACGACGAGACCCTCGCCCGCAAGACCGAGGTCGTCCGCCGCGCCATCGAGGTCCACCAGCCCGACCCGGCCGACCCCGTCGGCGTCCTGGCGGCGATCGGCGGCTTCGAACACGCCGCGATCGTCGGCCTGCTGCTGGGCGGCGCGTCGCTGCGTACGCCGGTGATCCTGGACGGCGTCAGCGCCGGTGCCGCCGCCCTGGTGGCCCGTGCGATCGCCCCCGAGGTCCTGGCCGCCTGCATCGCGGGGCACCGCAGCGCCGAGCCCGGCCACGTGGCCGCCCTGAACAAGCTCGGCCTGCGTCCCCTGGTCGACCTCGACCTCCGCCTGGGTGAGGGCACGGGCGCGCTGCTCGCGCTGCCGCTGGTACAGAGCACGGCCAGGGCGATGCACGAGGTGGCGACGTTCGACTCGGCGGGCGTCACCGAGAAGTGAGTTCAAGCAGGGCCGGGGGTATGCGTTCCTGCGCGTCCCCCGGCCCCGCCGTACGCTGAGCCCACGTTTAAAATCCGCACGTCAGGGCTGCTCCAGCGCCGTAGCACCCATCGCACCGCCAGCACGAGGAGCCGCACCCTCATGGCCGAACACCCCGCCTACCCCGTGGGCCTCCGCCTCACCGGTCGCCGAGTCGTCGTCCTCGGCGGCGGCGAGGTCGCCCAGCGCCGTCTTCCGGCACTCATCGCAGCGGGCGCCGACATCACGCTCGTCTCGCCCGAGGTGACCCCGTCGGTCGAAGCCATGGCGGACGCCGGAGAACTCACCTGGGAGCGGCGCCGCTACGCGGACGGCGACCTCACCGACATCTGGTACGCCCTCATCGCCACCAGCGACCACGACGCGAACACCCGCGCCTCCGCCGAGGCCGAGCGCAACCGCGTGTGGTGCGTCCGCTCCGACGACGCCGACGAGGCCACCGCCTGGACCCCGGCCACGGGCCACAGCGAGGGTGTCACGGTCGCCGTCCTGACCACCGACGCCAAGGGCCGCGACCCCCGCCACACCGCCGCCATCCGCGACGCGGTCGTCGAGGGCCTGCGCGACGGCACCCTCGTCGCCCCGCACCACCGCACCCGTACGCCGGGAGTCGCGCTGGTCGGGGGCGGTCCCGGCGACCCGGACCTGATCACCGTGCGGGGCCGCCGCCTGCTCGCCGCGGCCGACGTGGTCATCACCGACCACCTGGGCCCGCGCGACCTGCTCGCGGAGCTGCCCCCGAACGTCGAGGTGATCGACGCCGCGAAGCTGCCCTACGGCCGGTTCATGGCCCAGGAGGCCATCAACAACGCGCTGATCGAGCACGCCAAGCAGGGCAAGTCGGTCGTACGCCTCAAGGGAGGCGACCCCTTCGTCTACGGGCGCGGCATGGAGGAGGTCCAGGCGCTGGCCGAGGCCGGCATCGCGTGCACGGTCGTGCCCGGCATCTCCAGCTCCATCTCGGTCCCGGGTGCCGCCGGGATCCCGGTCACCCACCGGGGCGTCGCCCACGAGTTCACGGTGGTCAGCGGCCATATCGCGCCGGACGACGAGCGTTCCCTGGTCGACTGGCCGTCCCTCGCCAAGCTGACCGGCACCCTGGTCATCCTCATGGGCGTCGCCACCATCGGGAAGGTCGCCGAGACCCTCATCGCCCACGGCAAGTCCCCGGACACGCCCGTCGCCCTGGTCCAGGAGGGCACGACGGCCGCCCAGCGCCGGGTGGACGCGACCCTCGCCACGGCCGGCGAGGCGGTCCTCACCCACGAGGTGAAGCCGCCGGCGGTCATCGTCATCGGCGAGGTCGTGAACGTAGGCCCCGCCCCCTCCGAGTAACCGCGGGTAACACAACCCGTTCCGAACCGTTGGCACCGCACCCAGGACAAGGCAGTATCACCCTGTGGCCGATCTCATCACCGTCGATGACCCGAACGACCCGCGCCTGCGCGACTACACGGGCCTGACCGACGTCGACCTGCGCCGCAAGCGCGAACCGGCCGAGGGCCTGTTCATCGCCGAGGGTGAGAAGGTCATCAGACGGGCGAAGGAAGCCGGCTACGAGATGCGGTCGATGCTGCTCTCCGCCAAGTGGGTCGACGTCATGCGCGACGTCATCGACGAGCTCCCCGCCCCGGTGTACGCGGTCAGCCCGGACCTCGCCGAGCAGGTCACCGGCTACCACGTGCACCGCGGCGCGCTCGCCTCGATGCAGCGCAAACCGCTCCCGACGGCGACCGAGCTGCTGCGGACCACCCGCCGGGTGGTGGTCATGGAGTCGGTCAACGACCACACCAACATCGGCGCCATCTTCCGCTCGGCCGCCGCTCTCGGGATGGACGCGGTCCTGCTGTCCCCGGACTGCGCGGACCCCCTGTACCGCCGTAGCGTCAAGGTCTCCATGGGCGCGGTCTTCTCGGTGCCCTACGCCCGTCTGGACACCTGGCCCAAGGGCCTGGAGTCGGTGCGCGAGGCGGGCTTCACGCTCCTCGCGCTCACCCCCGACGAGAAGGCCAAGACCCTCGACGAGGCCGCCCCGCACCGGATGGACCGGGTCGCCCTGATGCTCGGCGCCGAGGGCGACGGCCTGTCCACCCAGGCCCTGGTGGCCGCCGACGAATGGGTCCGCATCCCGATGGCCCACGGCGTCGACTCCCTCAACGTCGGCGCGGCGGCCGCGGTCGCCTTCTACGCGGTGGCCACGGGCCGCCCGCAGATCTAGGCCGTACGACGATGCCGCGGCGCGAGGCGATCGTCGCGGTCCTGCTCCGCGCCGGCCGTGTCCTCGCCATCAGGCGCGGCCCCGCCGTCGCGCGCCCCGGCTACTGGCAGCCGATCAGCGGCCGGATCGAGCCGGGGGAGACCCAGCGGGAGGCTGTCGCCCGGGAGGTCCGAGAGGAGGTCGGCCTCACCGTCGTCCCTCTGGCGAAGGTCTGGGAGTCCGAGACGGACGACGGCACCTTCCGCCTCCACTGGTGGACGGCGCACGCCGAGACCGGCGACGTGGTCCCCGACCCGGACGAGGTCGGCGAGGCCCGCTGGGTCACGCCGGAGGAGTTCCTGTCCCTGGACCCGGTCTTCGAGGGCGACCGGGAGTTCTTCGAGCGGATCCTGCCCGCCCTCTGACGTCACGTCTGACCTCGGGGACGCCGCCTATTCGGACATTTCGAAGGTCGATTCGTACCGCTGGGACATCAGATCCCCGTCCAGCGGCTCGTAACCCGGCTCCACCTGCTCGTCATGGTGCGGCCGTACGACGTCCCCGTCGCCGCCGAGACCACGCTGCGGCCCCTGGCAGCCCTGCGCCGCCGCGATGCCGAGCGCCACGAGCAGCGTCACCACGACGAACACGAACAGGCGCTGCCGCAACAGCTGCGGGTTGGCGGGCCGCCGACCCGTTCCCGTGTTGCGCGGCGCCGGACGACCCGCGCCATTGCGCGGCGCCGGCCGGCCGCCGTTGCCCGACCGTGGGGTGTTGCGCGAGGCGGGCGTCGACCGGGTCCCGGACCGGGAAGCCGCTGTACCGCTGTTCGCGCCGCCGCCCCTCGACGGAGGAATCCCGTCGCGCGCGGGGCCGGGTCCTCGGGACGGGCCGTTGCCGCGCGGGACGGCGGCGCCGCGCGGCGGGGGAGTGCCCTGCGGGCGGCGCTGGGCGCGCTGCTGTTCCGGGTAGGTGTCGGCGAGCCGTCCGGTCAGGCGGTCCGCCTCCGCGGAACGCGGCGCGGGCGGACGTACGTCCCCGAGTCCCTGTGCCTCCCGGGCCGCGATCTCCTTGAGGCGCAGCGACAGCTGAAGCGTGCTGGGCCGTTCCTCCGGGGCCTTCGCCAGACAGGCCCGCACCAGCGGAGCCAGGGCGTCCGGTACGCCGTGCAACTGCGCCTCCTCGTGCACGACGCGGTACAGCATCACCTCTGAACTGCCGTGTCCGAAGGGTGAGTCACCCATCGACGCGTAGGCGAGCGTGGCGCCGAGGGAGAAGACGTCCGTGGCCGGGGTGACGGCGGCGCCGCGCACCTGCTCCGGGGCGAGGAAGCCGGGGGAGCCGACCGCCGTACCGACGTGTGTGAGGGTCGAGGCCCCCGTCGCCCAGGCGATGCCGAAGTCGATGATCCGCGGGCCCTTGGGGGACAGCAGGATGTTGGAGGGCTTGAGATCCCGGTGTACGACACCCGCCTCGTGGACGGCGACCAGGCCCTCGGACAGGGCGGCCCCGACGGCGGCGACCTCGGCGGCGCCGAGCCCTCCCTCGTCGGCGACCTTGTCATGCAGGGAAGGCCCGGGCACGTACTGCGTGGCGAACCACGGCCGCTCCGCCTCCAGGTCCGCGGCCACGAGCCGTGCCGTACAGCCCCCGCGAATCCGCCGGGCCGCCGAGACCTCACGCGCGAACCGCGAGCGGAACTCCTGATCCTCCGCCAGGTCGGGCCGGATCACCTTGAGCGCGACCCGCTGCCCCTTCTTGTCGGAGCCCAGGTAGACGACGCCCATCCCGCCCGCGCCGAGCCGTCTGTGAAGCCTGAACGAGCCGACGACGCGCGGGTCCTCGCGCCTCAGGCGCATCATCGCCATGTTCATCCCCGCTGCCCGGTCCGTGTGACGAGCCACAGCTTACGTTTCCACGGGCCGCCGCGCGCAGAGGCCGCGCCCTCTCGGGCCGACGGATTGTCAGTGGTGGGTTGGAGACTTGAAGGGTGGTCAGGGGGTCGGCCGGCAGGGCGACTTAGGTGTGCTTTGTCTCCCAACCACCCATCGTGGAAGGGGGATTGATCCCGTGGGGCCTGATCGCGTGGAGACCGCCGTGGAGGCAGGGGACACGACGCGCACAGACGAGGTGGTGGCGAGCAGGGCGGGCCGCCGGGTGGAGACGGCGGTGCGCCGAGGTGTCGTGCAAGTGAGCGAAGTCACCCGGTGAGGCTCCCCCACACCGCTTGGGCAGGCGGCGCCGCGCGAGGACAGCTCGGAGAAAGCAGGGCAGAGCGGGCGTCCCCTCCGGGAAGACCCCGAGACCTAGGTCCTCGTCTCCACCCAGGGGAGTACTCCGCAGGTGATGGCTCATCCTCCGGGAGGCCCGGCAATCGGTACGAGGGCATGACGTGCGGGCAGCGCCGGACGCCTAGATTTGAGGTCAAGCGGCGGGTGGCAGCACTCGTCCCCCGAGGTCAGACACCCGCCGCTGCCAACGACAACCGACACAGGTCAGGAGAGGGACCATGGCCCAGACGGCACCGCGGACACTGATCCGCACGCAGGAGCGCAGGGTGCTGCGCCCCCGCCGTCAGGGACGCCGCCACCCCCTGGTGGCGACACTCATGGCCCTTCCCCTGGCGGCCCTTCTCCTCCTCGTCTTCGACGGCTGGGAGACGGTGGCCACACAGGCGTCGTCCGTGGGCGTGATGCTGGGGCGCTGAGCGGCGACCCCAGGCCCGGAAGAGCGGTCCGGGCGGGGACATCCACCCATGAAACCCCGTGGGGACGGGGGTGCGGCGGACGGCACAAATGCCGGCGCAGCTGGGGAGCTGCGCCGGCATTGCTTTGTCCTCTTCGCGCCGTGGGTGACTGCGGGCGGCGCCCCGTTGGCGCCGGGCGTTCAGCAGCGCGGCTGCTCCTGGACCTGCGCCCGAGAAACCCCGCGTACCCTCGGCCCAGATCCTCCGCACCCAAGGACCCCCGTGACCCCGAACCCGCTCCTGCCCGCCCTCACCGCACGAGCCAAGGCCGCGGCACACTCACGTACGTCCGCCTGTCCCTGCGGAGCGACCGTCACGCTCGCCGACCGGCCCGACGCCACCGTCGTCCGTCATGCCGGCACCGTCGCCAAGGCCCACGCCCCGGGCAGCACCCCCACCGAACTTGCCCCCCGCCTCACCGCCGCCGCCCACCTGCCCGGCCTGCTCCTCGCCCCGCTCAGCCCCGAAGCCGTAGACCTGCATGGCCGGCTGGTGACTTTCTGGCCGTACGGCATCCCCGTGGATCCCGAGGATCCCGACGCGGCCCCCTGGGAGGCGGCGGCGACGCTGCTCGCCCGGCTCCATCGAACCCCCGCACCCGTTCCGCTGCCCCCGATGCGCGGCCCCGTCAAGGCCGCCCTCGCCGTATCCCGCCTCCGCGCCGCGTCGGCCACGGAGCAGGCCGCCGGCGCCGACGCCGTGCTCCGTGCCTGGGACACCTTGCCTGCCTGGGCCCGCGCCGAGGCCCCGCAGCCCGACACCGTCACCCTCTGCCACGGCGATCTCCACCTCGGCCAACTCGTCCGCCACCCGGCACCGGACGGCCCCTGGCTGCTCATCGACGTCGACGACCTCGGTGCGGGCGTGCCGGCCTGGGATCTCGGACGGCCGGCCGCCTGGTACGCCTGTGGGCTGCTGTCGCCCGAGGAATGGCACCGTTTCCTCGCCGCGTACCGCGCCGCCGGCGGGCCGGCCGTTCCCGCGCACGGCGACCCCTGGCCCGCGCTGGACATCCCGGCCCGCGCCCTCACCGTGCAGACCGCCGCCCGGGCGATCACCAAGGCCCTGGCCGCGGGCCGTGACCTGGACGAGGTCGAGCAGTCCCTCGTGGACGCCTGCGACCGAATGGCCGTTGTCCCCCCTGAGTTGACCCAGGGATACGCAAAGTAGTGTGCAACCGACCGCAGCCGGACAGAGTCTGTCCTGGCGATACGCGAAGCAGGACCGACCGGCGAGGAGTTGAGCCGACCATGCAGTGTCCGAAGTGCCGAGCCCCGATGCACACGTACAACCGCAACGGTGTCCAGATAGAGCAGTGCAGCGGCTGCCGCGGGATCTTTCTCGACTACGGCGAGCTGGAGTCGCTGACCCGTCTGGAGTCCCAGTGGTCCCAGCCGGCCCCACCGCCACCTGCGGCCCCGCAGGCGTACCCGGCCGCGCCACAGGCTCCCGCCTGGGGTGCCCCGCACGGCGGGCATCACGGTGGGCACTACGGCCACAAGCGTCACAAGAGCTTCGGCCACATGCTGTTCTCCAGCTGATCCGGGCCACGAAGAAGCCCCCGGTCACAGGACCGGGGGCTTCGGTGTGTGGACGATACTGGGATTGAACCAGTGACCTCTTCCGTGTCAGGGAAGCGCTCTCCCGCTGAGCTAATCGTCCTCGGGACCGTGATCGACCCGAACATACGGGACCGAGATCACGGGGTACTGCGTGCGCGATACTGGGATTGAACCAGTGACCTCTTCCGTGTCAGGGAAGCGCTCTCCCGCTGAGCTAATCGCGCGGGGATCCGAAGATCCAGTGGACGATACTGGGATTGAACCAGTGACCTCTTCCGTGTCAGGGAAGCGCTCTCCCGCTGAGCTAATCGTCCTTGGAGGTGGAGACGGGATTTGAACCCGTGTAGACGGCTTTGCAGGCCGTTGCCTCGCCTCTCGGCCACTCCACCAGGAGTGCAGGGGTTCGGGAAGATCCCCTGAGTTCCTTCGAGCGGACGACGAGGTTCGAACTCGCGACCTCAACCTTGGCAAGGTTGCGCTCTACCAACTGAGCTACGTCCGCTTGTCGTTTCGTTCCGCTCTCGCGGCCCGGCGACGTGTTGAACTCTAGCGGATTCCGGGGCCAGTACAAAAACGCGTTTGTGCAGCGTGCTGCGCTGCACCTGCTCAGGGACCTGCCGGAGCCCCCCGAAGGGACATGGCCGGGTCACCCGCAGGTCACCCGCCATAGACTCGACTGCGTGCTCGACCTCCCTCCCCTCGCCCGCTTCGGTGACCGTGTCGCCGTCGGCCTCCTCGATGTCACCAGCGATCCCGCGGCCCTGGACTCCAGCGGATTGTGGGCCGTCTGCGCCGACTTCGAGGGCGGTCTGACCTGCGCACGCTTCCGGGACGTACGAGAGGAACCCGTGCCCGCCCCGGTGCCCGGCCGCTGGCGCGGCCCGGCGGCCGGTGACTGGACGTCATCCCTCGACCGCGCCGCGTACACCGCGGGTGTGCGGCGCATCCGCGAGCACATCGCCGCCGGCGAGGTCTATCAGGCCAACCTCTGCCGGGTGCTGAGCGCGCCGATCGGGCCGGACGCCGACGTGGACGCCCTGACCGCCCTGCTGGCCCGCGGCAACCCGGCGCCGTACGCAGGAACGATCCGGCTGCCGGAGCACGGCGTGGAGATAGCGACCGCGTCGCCCGAGCTCTTCCTGCGGCGTGCCGGGCGGGTCGTCGAGTCCGGGCCGATCAAGGGCACCGGGCGCACCGAGGCGGACCTGCTGGAGAAGGACTACGCCGAGAACGTGATGATCGTCGACCTGGTGCGGAACGACATCGGCCGTGTGTGCGCCACCGGGACCGTCACCGTCCCCGACCTGTGTGCGGTGGAGAAACATCCGGGGCTCGTCCATCTGGTGTCCACCGTGCGAGGTGAGCTGCGCCACGGCGCCGGCTGGGCCGAGCTGCTCGGCGCCGCCTTCCCGCCCGGCTCGGTCACCGGCGCGCCCAAGTCGAGTGCCCTGCGGATCCTCGACGCGCTGGAGACGGCGCCGCGCGGGCCGTACTGCGGTGGCATCGGGTGGGTCGACGCCGACCGGGGCACGGGCGAGCTGGCCGTCGGGATACGTACCTTCTGGATCGACCGGCGTGCGGGGGTGCTGCGGTTCGGCACCGGCGCGGGGATCACCTGGGGGTCGGATCCCGAGGGGGAGTGGCGGGAGACCGAGCTGAAGGCGTCCCGGCTGCTCGCGGTAGCGTCGGGAGCGTACGAGGTGAGTGGAGAGGGACTGACGTGAAGATCTGGCTCGACGGCGGGCTCCAGGACATCGAGGCCGCCCGTGTCTCCGTCTTCGACCACGGGCTGACCGTGGGCGACGGCATCTTCGAGACGGTGAAGGCGACACACGGCCGACCGTTCGCGCTGACCCGGCACCTCGACCGGCTGACGCGCTCGGCACGCGGTCTCGGTCTGCCCGAGCCCGACCACGACGAGGTACGCCGCGCCTGCGCCGCCGTCCTGGAGGCCAATCCGATGCCGCTCGGCCGGCTGCGGATCACCTACACCGGCGGCCACGGGCCCCTCGGCTCCGACCGGGGCGAGCACGGCCCGACCCTCGTCGTCGCCCTCGGCGAGACCACCCGGCGTCCCGACTCCACGGCCGTGGTCACCGTGCCCTGGACCCGCAACGAGCGCGGCGCGCTGACCGGTCTGAAGACGACCTCGTACGCCGAGAACGTCGTCGCCCTCGCCCGTGCCCACCAACACGGCGCCTCCGAGGCCCTGTTCGGCAACACGGTCGGGCAGCTCTGCGAGGGCACGGGGTCGAACGTCTTCGTCGTCCTGGACGGCGAGATCCACACCCCGCCGCTCGCCTCGGGCTGCCTCGCGGGCATCACGCGCGCGTTGGCGGTCGAGTGGACCGGTGCCAAGGAGACCGACCTGCCGCTGGACGTCCTCGACCGGGCCGAGGAGGTCTTCCTCACCTCCACCCTGCGGGACGTGCAGGCCGTGCACCGGGTCGACGACCGTGAACTGCCCGGCGCACCGGGCCCGGTGACCAGCAAGGCGATGCGGACCTTCGAGGAGCGGTCCGGGGACGACCTGGATCCGTAGGAGCGAGAAAAATGGGCTGCCGTGGTCCGGTGCGGTGGGTAGAACACCCCTGATGACCACGACCCTGCGGCCGACCGAGCCGCTTCAGCGCAACGAGGACGGGACCCGTTCGCGCCGCTACCAGGTGTGTGTGAACGGCCGTCCCGTGGGCGCCCTTCGCCTCGGCACGCATCCGGTCTTCGGCGACGCAGTGGCCCGCATAGTGAAGCTGCGGATCGAGGAACCGGACCGGCGCCGTGGCCGCGGCACGGTGGCGGCCCTCGCCGCGGAGGAGGTGGCGCGCGGCTGGGGCTGCCGGCGCGTCGAGGTGACCGTCCCCGGTGACGCCGCACCGGCGCTGCGTCTCGCCACGGCGCTCGGCTACGTCGTACGCAGTCGCGGCATGCAGAAGGCGCTCGGCGACTCGCCGCCGGATCTGCGCCCCGGCAGCCGGGCGCGACCGATGACGGAGGCCGAGTACGGGCCCTGGCGGGACAGGAGCCACGAGGGTTTCATCCGTGGCTGGGTCGAGCGCGGGGTCCCGGAGGCCGAGGCCCGCGCCAAGGCCGAGCGGGATCAAGCCGTACTGCTGCCGGACGGCCTGCGCACGCGGGATGCGTTCCTGAGCGTGCTCGAGCACGAGGGCATCCCGGTGGGCACTCTGTGGCTGGCGACGCGCGACGGCGGCGCCTACGTCTACGACGTCGAGACCGACGTGGCCCACCGCGGCAAGGGGCACGGCCGCACACTGATGCTGCTGGCCGAGGCCCAGGCGATCGCCGCGGGGCACCGGGGCATCGGCCTCAATGTCTTTGCGGGCAACGCCCCCGCCGAGCGGCTCTACGAGTCACTCGGCTACGAGACAAGGCTGTACGCCCTGTACAAGACGCTGCTGTAGCCGGCCGGGGGCGAGGCTCGCGGGCGGCGTGGACGCCGGCTGAGGTCCCGGCCGAGGGGCAGGCGCTCCGTCAGGCGCCCTGCTCGGCCAGCAGCCGGTCGGCGATCTCCTCGATGCGCTCGCGCAGCCCTTCCTGGCTCTTGCCGCCGTCGAGGCGCTCGCCGCCGATCACATACGTCGGGGTGCCGGTCACGCCGATGGCCTTGCCCTCGGCCTGGTCGGCGTCGACGATCAGGATGTGCCGACCGTCGATCAGCGCGGTGTCGAACTCCTCGGCGTCCAGGCCGAGTTCCCGGGCCATGTCGACCAGGAAGGGTTCTCCCCTACGGTCCAGCTCCTCGACCCGGCCCAGCACGGCCTCTACGTAAGGCCATCCACGCCCCTGCTCCGCGGCCTCCTCGGCGGCCTGCGCGGCGGCGAAGGCGTGCTTGTGCTTCTCCAGCGGGAAGTGCCGCAGCCGCAGCTCCAGCCGGTCGCCGTAACGGGCGCGCAGGGCACGGACGTCGTCCAGGGCGCCGCGGCAGTCGGGGCACTGCAGCTCGCACCAGATGTCGAGGACGGGGGCGGCGGGGCGGTCGGGGGAGGAGTCGCTCATGGCCCCAGTCTCCCAGCACCGGTCCGGGCGACCCAATCCGACCTGGCGCTTCGCGAGCGATCCCGGCCGTACGCCTTCGACCGGCACCTGCGGAGGAGGCGACCCGGAGATGTCCCTGATGTCGTACTGGGGCATGGCCGGGCGGGGTCGGCACGGTGCAGGATGGAAGGGACGAAAGTGCCCTGCCCGACCCAGCCTGCCTGGAGGACCGGATGATTGCCGAGACCGTCTGTTCCGCCGTCGCCGCGGCCGGCCTGGGTATCGCGGCGGTCACCGCGTATCGCAAGCGTTTCCTCGCGGCCACGCGCATCGCCGCGTACTCGCTGGTGCCCCTCGGGCTGGTGATGACCGGTGTCGTCGAGTGGCTGGCGGACACCGCGTTCAGCCCGACGGCCTGGGCCGGCTTCGGTGTCCTCGGCGCGTCCTGGTTGCTGTTCGCGAGCACCCGTGCGGTGGAACGCCGCCGCGGCGGCACCCGCAAGGAGCGCAAGGAGGCCCGCGCCGCCGCACAGCGAGAAGCGGTGGCCCCGGCGGCCTCGGCCCCGTCGCTGGGCGCCGGCTCCCGTCAGACCACCCGGCCCGCGACCGCACCTCGGGCCGAGGCCTCGGACGACTTCAGCGACATCGAGGCGATCCTCAAGAAGCACGGCATATGACGGCCGCACGCAGGGCTGAAACGACACAGTGGGTCGCCGCCCGGCCGTAAGCGATCACGACTCGAACCGGACAACACGGAATCCAGCGAACTCCCGCTCATTCCGGGCGTGTTGATCGCGCCGGGAGGGGTAACTGCGCCATCATCGGCGCGAGATGCTGGACACGACACAGAGCGATGCCGCGCCGGCTCAGGACGAGCCTCGCGGGTGCCTTTTCGCCCTTTCCCAGCCACCGCTAATGATCTTCCTCGCGGTGATCGGGTGTCTGCTGCTCATGGCTGCGCTGCACGATCTGCTGTTGCTCTGAGCCGTACCCGCGGCCCCCGGCGCCACCCGCCGGGGCCCGCGTCGACACCCTCGCCGTGTCGGTCCCCGTGTCGAACCCTGCCGTGTCGGCCCGGCGGCGATCGCCGCTCAGCCGGCCGCTTCCTTGCGTCGCGCCCGGTAGGCGGCCACATGCAGACGGTTTCCGCAGGTACGGCTGTCGCAGTACCGGCGCGAACGGTTGCGGGAGAGGTCCACGAAGGCATGCCGGCAGTCCGGCGCCTCACAGCGCCGCAGTCGCTCCTGCTCCCCGGCCACCACGAAGAAGGCCAGCGCCATGCCGCAGTCCGCCGCCAGGTGGTCGGCGACGGAGGCGCCGGGGGCGAAGTAGTGGACATGCCAGTCGTAGCCGTCGTGGTCCGTGAGCCGGGGGGTGGTCCCTGCGGCGGCGACCAGTTCGTTGATCAATCCGGCCGCGGTCCGGGCGTCGGGCTCCGCGAAGATCGCGGCGAACCGCCCGCGCACCTTGCGCACCGCCGACAGATCGAACTCCGAGAGGACACCGACATCGCTGAATTCGTGGTTTCGTACGAAATCGGCGAGCGCCGCGACGTCCGGCAGTCCGTCCGGCGTCTCGTCGCCCTCCGGCGAGGTGTTCACCAGATCCACCACGGCATCGAGCGCACACCGGGTGTCATGGGTGATCAGCACGTTTCGCTCCCTGGCCTGGGGTCGGGCGGGGCGCCCGCCGATGCTGGCCGATGGTAGTGGCTCACAGCGCCCACACACCGGCTGCGCCCGCACGCGGCTTCGAATACGACGCCGCAGACGCCTACAACGCCGCAGACGCGCCGACGGTTCCCGCCGGGCGGGAAACCGGCCACAGGCACGCCAGCGCCGCCCCCGTGGAGCGGAGGCGGCGCTGCTGTGTGCCGTATGCGGTTGTCCAGGCCCGAGCCGTCTCCCCGAGTCGACGGCGCCGGGCGGCTTTGTGGGGCCTCGCCCTAGCTTTCCGCCAGGATGTGCGAGAGCTCCTGGTCGAGATCGAAATGCCGATGCTCCGTGCCGGGGGGCACGGCGGCATCCGTTCGCTTCAGGAAGGACTCCAGAGCCCGTGCAGGGGCCTCGAGCAGCGCCTCGCCCTCCGGAGAGCTCAGGGCGATGCAGACGACGCCCTGGCCGTGACTGCGCGACGGCCAGACACGGACGTCGCCGGTTCCGGTGGGCCGGTGGAGGCCCTCCGCAAGAAGATCGCGGGCGAACACCCACTCGACGGTTTCCTCGGCTCCGGTGTGGAAGGTGGCGTGCACGGCGTAGGGGTCGGCCGTGTCGTACCGCAGGCCTGCGGGGACAGGCAGGGAGGACTCGCTCGACACAACGAGGCGCAGGTGCAGCTCGCAGCTGACCGTGGTGTTCATAAGCGCCAGGGCCTTTCGCTCAGTGTGCGCTCGGGGATTCGCACGTCGGCGAAATCGACATGCCACCTACGGTGCCGTTGTAAACCCCTCTGAGTGTTTTGCGTGTGTTTACGTAACTCTTCCGGCCGAGAACCGGTTCGCGAGGTACGGCCATTCCGGTGACTGGTTTCCCTCCGGTAGGGTTTGGCCGTATGAATACGGGGAGTAACGGGTTGGGCGAGGTTGCCGTGGCGACTGACGAGACCAAAGTGGATGGTGTGAAGGGCGACAGCGAGCAGGGCCTCGGTTCGAAAGCGCCGGAGTTCATCAAGGCCCGCCGTGTGCTGCATGTCAGCTGGCAGGTGGGTGTCTTCGTGATCGGCTTGGCGATCGTCGTCGCCGGCATCATCATGCTGCCCCTGCCCGGCCCCGGCTGGGTCGTGATCTTCGGCGGCATGGCGGTCTGGGCGACCGAGTTCGTCTGGGCCCAGCTGGTGCTGCGCTGGACCAAGCGCAAGGTCACCGAGGCGGCCCAGCGGGCCCTCGACCCGAAGGTGCGCCGTCGCAACATCATCCTGACGTCGATCGGCCTCGTGATCGTGGGCGTGCTCGTCGGGATCTACGTGTGGAAGTTCGGCATCGTCATGCCCTGGAAGATCAAGGACCAGTGACCCGCGACGGGGGTGCGGACGTCGTCCGGTGCGGCTCCGCGCAGGTCACACGCACCCCCTGACATGGGGTAATGTTCTCTCTGCGCCCGGGCGATTAGCTCAGTGGGAGAGCGCTTCGTTCACACCGAAGAGGTCACTGGTTCGAACCCAGTATCGCCCACCCGGATACGGCGGCCCGTCTGCGACAGCAGGCGGGCCGCCGTCGTATGCGCGCTCCGCGCTGTGCTCGGGTCCTCGGTTCCCGCGGTGTCCATGCTCGGGCAGACGAGTTCCAGCCGACCAATTTCCGCGCACCGAGGGCCAGTTTGTGTTCGGTCGGCCGATCACACGTGTTCTACCTGCGGAGTTGGGCACTCCGGCGCCCCACTCGTTCCCGATGGGCCGTCAACTTGCCGCGCCGGTCCACAAGAAATTCCTGTCCGAATCATTGACGCACCACGGGCCCCCTCGTAGCTTGTGCCAGCAAGCGCTTACTTGAAACGATTCATGCAGACGGCGATGACGCTGCGGGGAGGGGGCCCAACCATGGGAACCAGCAGGAATGTTGAGAGGCGTACGATCCTGAAGGCGGCCGGGGCCTCCGCGGCCGCGGTCGGTCTGGGTGCGACGACCGCTTGCGGCGGTGACAGCGGTTCCGGAGACGGGACGGTGACACTCCGTTACGCGTGGTGGGGTGGCGAGCCGCGCACCATCGCCATCAAGAAGACGATCGCGCTCTTCGAGAAGAAGTACCCGAAGATCAAGATCAAGCCCGAATTCACGGACTATGAGGCGTTCTGGGAGAAGTTCCAGACCCAGGCCTCCGGCGGCAATCCGCCGGACGTTTTCCAGAATGCGGTCGGCTTCCTGCGCAAGTACGACAAGCGCGGTGTTCTGCTGGATCTCAAGACGCAGGCCGACGCGGGCAATCTGAGCCTGGACAACTTCCGCAACGGCGTTCTGGCGAACGGTCAGGTCGACGGCAAGCAGATCGGCATACCCGTCGGCGCCAACACCATGGCGCTCGTCATCGACCTCAATGCCTTCAAGAAGGCGGGCGTGGAGGCGAAGTTCGGCTGGACCTGGGACGAGTACTTCGACGCGCTGCAGACGATCCAGGACAAGCTGAAGATCGCCGGTGACACCGGCTACTGCAGCATCATGTACCTCTACGACCTGTACCTGCGTCAGAACGGCAAGGCGTTCTTCACCGACTCCGATCTCGGTTTCACCGAGGACGACCTGACGCAGTGGTGGGAGGACGGCTACAAGCGCGTGCGATCCGGGCTCGTCGCCGACCCGAAGAAGGTCGAGCAGGTCAAGCCCAAGTCCGCGCTCTCGGCAGGGCTCGCCGCGTCCGAGTTCACCTGGGACAACTTCTCCATCCGCTACGAGGGCGAGGGCGAGTCGGACTACGGGCTCGCGCCGATCCCCACCACGGACGGCAAGCAGACCGGCCAGTACCTCGGCTCGCTGATGCTCAGCGCCTTCTCCGGGACCAAGCACCCGAAGGAGGTCGCCCAGTTCATCGACTTCATGGTCCACGACCCCGAGGTCGGCAAGATCATGGGCTACGACCGCGGCATCCTCGCCACCACCGAGCAGTACGAGGCGTTCAAGCCCACCGACGCCAACAACAAGGGCGTCGCGGCCTACGAGGACGAGGTCGCCAAGGCCGGCGTCCTGGGGAAGATCACCCCGCATCCGTCCGGCGCCGATGTCATCGAGGCCGCCTTCCTGCGCATCGGCGGCGAGGTCACCCAGGGCAAGACCAAGCCGGCCGACGCCGCCAAGGCACTGTTCAGCGAGGCCAAGGCCGCGTTCGCGGGCTGAGGGGACGTACCACCATGACGCTCGTCAAGGAAGCGCCCGCGCGCCCGGCCGGGAAGCGGTCCGCCGCTCCCGCCGCCGGGCGGCGCGGGCGGCGCCGCGAGAACCTCGCCGGCTATCTCTTCATGTCGCCGTGGATCGCGGGGTTCCTGGTGCTGACGGCGGGGCCGATGGTCGCGTCGCTGTACTACGCCTTCACCCGCTACAACCTCTTCACGCCGCCCGAGTGGGTGGGCTTCGACAACTTCACGACGATGTTCCAGGACCCGCGCTGGCAGAAGTCGGTCGAGGTCACCCTGAAGTACGTCGTCGTGGCCACCCCGCTGAAGCTGCTGCTCGCGCTCGGCGTCGCGCTGCTGCTCGCACAGAAACGGCGCGGACAGGGCCTGTACCGGGCCGCGTTCTACATGCCCTCGCTCATCGGCGCCAGCGTCTCCGTCGGCTTCGTGTGGCGGGCGCTGTTCTCCGACGACGCGATCGTGGACCGTACGCAGAAGATCTTCGGCCTCGACGTGGGCGGCTGGATCGGCAACCCGGACTACGTCATCTACGCCCTGGTGGCCCTGAGTATCTGGCAGTTCGGCGCACCCATGGTGATCTTCCTGGCCGGTCTCAAGCAGGTCCCGCAGGAGCTGTACGAGGCCGCCGAGGTGGACGGGGCCGGACCCCTGCGGCGGTTCTGGAACGTCACGGTGCCGATGATCTCCCCGGTGCTGTTCTTCAACGTGCTGCTGGAGTCCATCCACGCGTTCCAGGTGTTCGGCTCCGCCTATGTCGTCTCCGACACCCGGTGCGGGCCCGCCGACGCCACGCTCGTCTACACCTGTTACCTCTACCAGAAGGGCTTCAAGGAGGCCCAGATGGGCTTCGCCTCCGCGATGGCCTGGACGCTGGTGATCGCGGTGGCGCTCGTCACGGCGGTCCTGTTCTGGTCGCAGAAGAAGTGGGTGCACTACGAGGAGGCCGCCAAGTGACCAGTGCCACCAGCCCTGCCCTGCGCACCGCGAACGAGCGGCGGCGCTTCGGGTCCATCGCCTGGCACGTGGGCGCGCTCGTCGTCCTCGCGGTCGTCCTCTATCCCGTGATCTGGGTCGTGGGCGCCTCGTTCAAGCCGAGCAAGGACATCATCGCCAGCCTCGACCTGCTGCCGACCAAGCCGGTCTGGGCGAACTTCTCCGGGCTCGCCGACGGCATCTCCGGCATTTCCATCAGCAGCTTCTTCTGGAACTCGTTGATGTACGCGGTCCTCGCCGTGGTCGGTGTCGTGCTGTCCAGCTCACTGACCGCGTACGCCTTCGCCAAGATCCGGTTCGCCGGGCGGAACCTGCTCTTCACGCTGATGATCGGCACGCTGCTGCTGCCGTACCACGTGCTGCTCATCCCGCAGTACGTGCTCTTCCGCAACCTGGAACTCACCGACACCCTGGTGCCGCTGGTCGCGGGCAAGTTCCTGGCCACGGAGGCCTTCTTCGTGTTCCTGATGGTGCAGTTCATGCGGGGACTGCCGCGGGAGCTGGACGAGGCCGCCAAGCTCGACGGCTGCGGGCATCTGCGCACCTACTGGTCGATCGTGCTGCCGCTGAGCCGGCCCGCGCTCATCACCAGCGCGATCTTCACCTTCATCAACGCATGGAACGACTTCATGGGGCCGTTGATCTACCTCAACACCCCCGAGAAGTACACCGTCTCGCTGGGCCTGATGATGTTCCGCGACCAGGAGGGCATCTCCAACTACGGCAGCATGATCGCGATGTCGTTGGTGGCGCTGGTGCCGGTGATCGCCTTCTTCATGGCCTTCCAGCGGTATCTCATCGACGGTATGGCGACCTCCGGACTGAAGGGCTGAGGCGGTCACCATGGCCCAAGCACGCGTGAACCCCCGCGCGCCGCGCAAGGAGTCCGTGTTCGGCGAGCGCTTCGCGGTCTTCGCCGAGTGCCTGCTCACCGGTGTGTGGATCGCCGTGGCCTGTCTCGGGGTCGTCACCTACCCCGCGGCCTTCGCCGCCGGCGCCCGTCACCTGCGGCGTCGTACCGCTCACGAGGGCGGTGGCCTGCGGGAGTTCCTCGCGGACCTCCGGGCGGCCGCGCGCGGCGGGTGGGTCGTCGGGATCGCCGGGTGGGCGGTGGCCGTCGCGGTCTGGGTGGACGTCCTGGCCGCGCGGGCCGGGATTCCCGCCGGACCGTTCGTCGGGGCCGTCGGCATCTTCGCGCTGATCGGGGCCGCCGTCGCCCTGCTGCGGGCGGCCGCCGTCTGGACGCCGGGCGCGGCCTGGCGGGCGTTGCTCGCGGACGCCGGGCGGCGGACCGTGCTCGATCCCGCCGGGTCCTTCCTGGTCGTCTGCGGGCTGGCCGTCGTGGCCCTGTCCGCCTGGTTCGTCCCGCCGCTGGCGGTCCCCGTCCTGGGGGCCGTCGCGGCGGCGGCCGTCGCAGTGGAGGAGCGGTACCGGCACCGCTGACGGGCGCCGCCCTCGTACCAGGTCGGCCCTCCGGGCGCCGTACCTATCTCTGTCATGCCCCTGATCGCACCCTCTGCATCTCCGTACGGAAGGAAAGGCTGGACTCCCTATGTCTCCCATCCCCCGTAGGTCCATCCTCAAGGCGGCCGCCGTCGCCGGAGCCGCCGCGCAGTTCAGCTGGGCGCTAGGGGCCAAGGACGCGCAGGCCGCGCCCAGAGCCGCCGAGGCCGACGAAGGTCCTGTGACCCTGGACTGGCTGGAGGAGGGCGGCCTGGGCGCCGCCCCCGGCTCCACCGTCGGTGTGCCCTGGCCCAAGGGCGTGTACCAGGAGGACCAGACCTTCGCGCTGACGGACGCCGACGGCAAGGCCGTCCCCGTGCAGTCGTGGCCCATCGCCTACTGGCCGGACGGCTCGCTCAAGTGGACGGCCCACGCGGTGAGTTCGGGCAACGGCAAACTCACCCTCGCCGCCGGCGAGGCCGCCGCCCCGGCCAAGAAGGTCACCGTCGACAAGAGCGGCGGCACGATCACCGTCTCCACCGGGGTCATCACCGCGAAGATCGGCAAGTCCGGCGCGACACTCGTCAAGTCGGTCACCCGTGGCTCCACCGAGATCGCCAAGAACGGCCGGCTCGTGCTGATCCGCCAGCCCGAGATCGAGGACGAGGACCAGGGCACGGTCAAGACCGAGCGCTACGAGGGCGCCATCTCCGAGGTCACCGTCGAGCAGGAGGGCCCCGTCCGCGCGGTCGTCCGCATCGACGGCAAGCACCGTAAGGGCAGCCGCAGTTGGCTGCCGTTCTCCATCCGCCTCTACTTCTACGCCGGTGCCGACTCCTTCCGTATGGTGCACACCATCACCTTCGACGGCACCCAGGAGCCCGGGAAGGGCAGCGGCGACTTCATCCGCGGCATCGGCGTGCGCTTCACCGTGCCGATGCGGGACCAGTCCTACGACCGCCACATCCGCATCGGCGGCGACGGCACCGGACTGCTGCGCGAGGCCGTCAAGGGCATCACCGGACTGCGCCGCGACCCGGGCGCCGCCGTACAGGCCGCCCAGTTCGCGGGGAAGAAGCTGCCCGACCCGTCCACCTGGGACCAGCGGGTCACCACCCGGCTCCAGTACATCCCCGAGTGGGGCGACTACACCCTCTCCCAGCTCTCCGCCGACGGCTTCACGCTGCGCAAGCGCACGAAGAAGGGCCACGGCTGGATCGGCGCGGGCGGCGGCAGGCGCGCCTCCGGCTTCGGCTACGTCGGTGGCGTCAGCGGCGGACTGTCCTTCGGGCTGCGGGACTTCTGGGAGAAGTTCCCCGCCCAGCTCGACATCCGCGACGCCCAGACCGACGCGGCCGAGGTCACCATGTGGCTCTGGTCCCCCGAGGCACAGCCCATGGACCTGCGCTTCTACCACGACGGCATGGGCCAGGACACCTACCCCGAGCAGCTCGAAGGCCTCAACATCACCTACGAGGACTACGAGCCGGAGTTCGGGACGCCGTACGGCATCGCCCGCACGTCGGAGCTGTTGTTCTGGGCCAACGAGTCCACGCCCGCACCGGAAGCCCTGGCCCAACAGATCGAAGCCGTACGCGTGCTGCCGCAGCTCGCCGCCCCGCCCAAGCAGCTCATCAAGGCCAAGGTCTTCGGGCCGGGGCTGTACTCCGAGCCGGACCGCTCCACGCCCGCCAAGGCGAAGATCGAGGACCACCTCGACTTCCTCTTCACCTACTACAAGGACCAGGTGGAGCAGCGCCGCTGGTACGGCTTCTGGGACTACGGCGACATCATGCACACCTACGACACCGTCCGGCACCAGTGGCGGTACGACATCGGCGGCTACGCCTGGGACAACTCCGAGCTCTCACCGGACCTCTGGCTGTGGTTCGCGTATCTGCGCTCGGGCCGCGCGGACATCTTCCGGTTCGCCGAGGCGATGACCCGGCACACCGGTGAGGTCGACGTCTACCACCTCGGGAAATGGGCCGGCCTCGGCACCCGGCACGGCGTCCAGCACTACGCCGACAGCGCCAAGCAGCAGCGCATCGCCAACACGACGTACCGCCGCTACTACTACTTCCTCACCGCCGACGAGCGGGTCGGCGACCTCATGCACGCCAACGTCGACTCCGACGAGACCTTCCTCGTCCTCGACCCGATCCGCAAGATCCGCACCGAGCCGTACACCCCCGACCGGCACGCGCTGTCGATCGGCTTCGGCACGGACTGGAGCGGGCTCGTGTCGGCCTGGCTGACGGAGTGGGAGCGCAAGGGCCCCAAGTGGGAGAAGGCCAAGGCACGGGTGCTGTCGACGATGGAGACCATCGCCGCCCAGCCGAACGGGTTCGTGCAGGGGACCGGGCTGTACGACCTGGACACGGGCAGGTTCGCGATCGCCTCGGCGCCGGTCGTCGGGGTCTCGCACCTGTCCGCCGTGTTCGGGTTGAACGAGCTGTGCGCCGAACTCATCGACCTCGTCGACCTGCCGAAGTTCAACGAGGCGTACTTCGACTACTGCCGCTACTTCAACGCCACGAAGGCCGAGCAGGCGGCACGCTACGGCTCCAACTTCGGTTCCCTGCTGCTCTTCCAGGGGCACTCGCGCCTCGACGCCTACGCCGCTGTGAAGACTGGGGACGAGAAGCTGGCCAAGCGGGCGTGGGAGAAGTTCTACAACTCCGACGGGTACAAGGAGTCGGCGCCCTGGCGGACGGAGAAGCTGAGCGGGCCGGACGCGCTGGTGCCGGGCAGCGAGGCGGCGTGGGTGTCGACCAATGACACCGCGCTGTATGGTCTCGCCGCCATCGAGAACCTGGCGCTGCTCGGGGACAAGATGCCGTAGGGCCGGTTCGGGCGGTAGGGGACTGCGGGGCTGTTGTGGCTGGTCGCGTCCACGCGGCGGAGCCGCATATCGATACAGCCCCGCGTCCCTGGGGGCGTTTCAGTGCAGGTTGCCCAAGAAGTCCCGCATCCTTCGGGCGTCCCTGAGACGTTGCTCGTACGTCGCCCCGAGTGCGAGCAGCAGCAGGCCGGCGAGGGCCGGCGGCACCCAGCGGGGGAGGGCGTCGGTCACCTGGACGATGTACGGGGCGAGTTCGTGCAGCGCGTCCAGGGTGAGGACCGTGCCGCCGAGCAGCAGGGGTGCCTTGAGGTGGTGTCCGGCGCCCAGCAGGGTGACGGCCAGGGCCGCGAGGCCGAGCAGCAGGGGGCGGGCCCAGTTGGGGTCGCCCCAGGCTGTGAGGAGGCTCGGCACGAGGCCGGTGGCGAGTCCGGGTCCGTACGCCGTCCAGGACGAGGCCCGCGGATCGCGGCGCCGGTGCAGGGCGCCGACGAGCAGGGCCGGGACGGCGACAGGCAGGGTGTACGCCTCGGGTGTCCCGACATCCGAGGCCGCCAGGCGCACCCAGGTGGCCAGGACGAAGAGCGCGGCGGAGGCGTAGGCGACGGGCCGGCGGTCGGCGCGGATCGCCGTACCGGCGGTGATCACCCCGCACAGCGCCAGGACCAGGGCGAGCATCGGCAGGTCGGCCGAGGCCGCCGCCAGTCCGACGGCGAGCAGTCCGGCGAGCGCGCCGGCGATGTCGACCGGGACCGTCGCCGGGGAACTCCCGAGCCGCGCGGCGGGCAGGGCCGCCGCCACCGGCACCGCCAGGACCAGCAGGGCGGTGTACTGCGGCTGCCAGTCGGCCGCGGCACCTGTCGCGCAGGCGAGCGCGGCGGCGTACGCGAGTGCCGTCGGGGCCGTGACCGGCGCGAGGTGCGGCCTCCAGGAGGCGGCCGCGAACAGTGCCGTGAGCGAGGAGAGCACGGCGAGGGTCGCGGGCTCGCTCGGCAGCGAGAGGAAGGCGAGGGTGAGCGAGGTGAGGAGGGCGAGGACCGTGGCGGTCGGGCCCGGGGTCGGGAAGTCGATGGCGGGGGCCGAGTCCGGCTGAGGTGCCGCTTCCTTCTCCGGGCGCTCGCACGGGCGTATCCACGCGGCTGCGGCCAGGGCGCCGGCCGTCGTGATCCCGAGGGCCACCAGGCCTGCCACGTACGGGACTTCGAGCACCGCCGGAAGCACCAGCGCCGTCGCCCACGCCAGCGCCAGCACCCCGCTCAGGGCCCGAGGCCGCCAGACCGCGTCCCGCACCGCGAGGACCAGTACGACGGCGACGACCGCCAGGACGACGGGCACCGCCTCCGCGCCGGGCGGCCACGGCGTGGACACCGACACGGCCTCCCGTACGTCACCCGGCGCGCCGGACCACACCCGCTCCGCCCACGCGACGGGACCCATCAGCGTGATCCCCAGCAGGGGCAGAGTCCAGAGCAGGGCGAGTCCCTGTACGGCGCCGGAGGCCCGAGCCAGCCCGTGCCGTACCGTCTCCGGCAGCCGGTCCAGCCGTACCGCGGCCAACAGGGCGATTCCGCACGCCAGATACGCGGGAACCGTCCACGTGTCCGGGAGCACGGAGCGGGCAGTGCCGCCGGCCGCGGCGACCGTGAGGAGGCCCGCGGTGACGGCGAGTCCTCCCGCCTGCTTCCCGGCGACCTGCTGCCACGCCGCCGCCAGGGCGATGCCCGCCGCGAAGAGGAGGAGCGCCGCCGCACGGGCGGCGGCGCTCGGGCCGGTGGCCGTCCAGGACAGCCAGCCGGCGGCCCACACGCCCCACGCGCCCATGCCGTACGCACCGGCCATCGCGGTGATCCGTACGGTCTTGGCGGGCACCCGGAGCGCCACACCCGTGTCCAACCCGGCCGTCACGAGCACGGCGGCCGTGATCCAGTACAGGCCCGCGTCAGCCGCCACCGCCCAGAGAGTGAGGGGGAGTTGTGCGGCGACCAGGGCGGTGGGCAGGGGCAGACGCAGCGCGGAGGTGTGCGGCAGCAGCGCGTACGCCGTCCACAGGGCCACCAGCGCCGCCGAGGCGGCCGCGAGGTAACCCGTGGCGTCCACGTCGGCCAACGCGACCTCGCGCAGCGCATACGCGTCGAGCACGGTCAGCGCGAACCCGAGGCCCGCCACCGACTCGGCCGTCGACCGCAGCCCGTGCTTCAGCAGCGGCACCGGCGCGGCGAGCACCGCCACCGTGATCCCGCCGAGCACCAGGGCCCGCCCGGTGATCCCCATGTGCCCCCAGCTGACCAGCGTGAACGCCATCGCGGCGATGGTGAGCAGGACACCGCCGAGCACCAGCAGCACGTTCTGGACCCGAGGTGCCGAGGCCTCGGCGGGCCGGGGTGCGAACGAGGCAGGGGCAGGGGCCAGGGCCGGGGTCGGCCCGGCCGCCGCTTGCAGGACCGTGACCAGCCAGGCGCGGCGGTGCAGCAACTGGGCCCGGCGGGCGTCCAGCCGGCGCAGCTCAAGGTCGAGGAGCCGCAACTCCTCGGCCGGTGGCGGAATGTGCGTCATGCCCTGGAGTGTGGTCCGCGTCACGCCGTACGGCATGAGTGCGAGTACTCAGAACGTACTCAGGTACGGGAGAAACGCCCTGCGCGGGGGCAGACTCGGCCCATGGACTGGAGCCACTACCGCTTCCGCAGCCTGTGGGCACTGCCCGCACCGCCTGCCGCCGTCTACGACTTGTTGGAACAGGCCGAGGACTACCCGCGTTGGTGGCCGCAGGTGCGCGAGGTGAACCGGGTCGACGACACCAGCGGTGTGATCACGATTCGCTCGTTCCTGCCGTACGACATGACGTTCACGGCGCGTGAGGTGCGGCGGGATCGCGCGGCCGGTGTCCTGGAGATCGTCATGTCCGGAGACATCGAGGGCTGGGCCCGCTGGACCGTCACCCCGCACGGCTCCGGCACCCTCGCCCGCTACGACCAGGTCGTCGTCGTGAACAAGCCGCTGCTGAGGCGGTTCGCGGTGCCGGGACGGCCCGTGTTCCGCGCCAATCACCGGCTGATGATGCGCGCCGGGCGGCGGGGGCTTGTGGCGTACCTCGCCGATCGGCGACAAGCGGTTTGAAGGAAGCGTGCCGGGACCTGTATGGTTCAGTCCGTTCCCGGGCGATTAGCTCAGTGGGAGAGCGCTTCGTTCACACCGAAGAGGTCACTGGTTCGAACCCAGTATCGCCCACCGGGAAAGGCCGGTCCGCCACAGCGGACCGGCTTTCTTGTTGCTCTGGACCGCCTAGGCGGCCGCCGGCAGGTCCGGGCGCAGTGGCCACGCCGGGTCCACCGCCTCGTCGCTGCCGCTGCGGGCGAACCACGCCTGCAACCCGCGTGCCTGCGCCGCGTGCCACACCGCCTGCAACGTGTGCAGCTCGGCGGGGGACAGGCGCTCCAGACGGGCCGCGAAACGGCGCCCGACCGCCCGTACGACCTCCAGCGAGGCCAGCGCGTCGGCCGCCGCGTCGTGCGCGCCGTCCAGCGTGACGCCGTAGTGCGCGCACAGGTCGGTCAGCGTGCGGCGACCTTTGCGATAGCGGTCCAGGTGTTTGTCGAGCACCCGGGGATCGAGCACCAGCAGCGGCGTCGACTCGAACCAGCGGTCGAGCGACGAGGCGCGATGGCGACGCAACTCGCGGTCGAGCAGCGTGAGATCGAACGGCGCGTTCATCACCACCAACGACCGTCCTCTGGCGGCCTGTTCCGCCAGTTCGGCGGCTATCTCGTGCATCACCGGCGCCGGCCAGCGGCCGTTGCGCTGGAGATGTTCGTCCGTCAGTCCGTGTACCGCTGTCGCCGCCTCCGGCACCGGCACACCCGGGTTCACCAGCCACCGGGTCACCCGAGGCCGGGTGCCCGGGGCGTCCTGTACGACGACGGCCGCCGAAACGATCCGGTCGGTCTCGACGTCCACGCCTGTCGTCTCTGTGTCGAATGCCGCCAGCGGGCCCTCATACCAGCACGCCATATCTACACAACCCCTCGTTCACCCACGGCAGCTGACGCACCGTCTTCTGCCCGTTTGGTGATACCCGGGCTGTTTGCGCCGTACGCCGGAAGGACACAACAGGAGTGCGGGTCCTTGCAGTTCAGCGACCCGGTACCGGGATTCACCTGGCGTGGAAGGCTGTTGGTCATGGCGATAGCGCAGCCCGAGCGGGGCGGGCTGCTGCCCGAACGAACGGGCCCCCATCGCGGTTCACTCGCCACTACCGCCTGCATGGAGACACTGCAGGTGGGCTATCTGCACGCCGTCGCGGCCGCCGCCGGCTGCTCGCTGTCACAGCCGTTTCCGGACAACGGCATCGACTGGCACGTCAGCCACAGCGCGCCCGGCCACACGGTCGACGACGAGGTCACCATCAAGGTGCAGCTCAAGGCCACCTACCAGCTCGCGCCACACCCCCCTGGCCGCTTCTTCTCCTTCACGCTCGACAACGACCACCTGGCGAAGCTCGCCCGCACGCCGGTCTCGGTGCACAAGATCCTGGTCGTGATGATCGTGCCGCGGTCACAGGAGCAGTGGCTTCGGGCCGGTCACGACCGGCTCGACCTGCGGCACTGCTGCTACTGGGTCAACCTCGCCGGTCACGCGATCACCGGACGGCGCCGCACCACCGTGCGGATACCGACCTCACGCATCTTCGACGACCGGGCGCTCTGCGAGATCATGACGCGGGTCGGGACGGGAGGCAGACCATGACGCACCGCCCCCTGGAGGAACCCATACGGCCAGTGCGGCCGCACCCGGCCGAGGCGTCCTGGGACCGTCCCCCCGAGCCCGGCGAGGTCGACCCCGCCGTGCTCAGCGCCCTGCTGCACCGGCACGGCTGGCAGCGGCGCGGGGGAGCGGCAGGGCGCTACGGCCGCTGGACCCCGCCCGGACCGGGCGGCAACGGCACCAGCCTGCTCGTCCCCGAGTCCCGTGCCTTCCCCGACAGCGACGACCTGCTCGGCGAGGCCCTGATCGCCCTGTCCCGCAGCGGCATGCCCTCCGCGCGCGAGGTGCTGGTCGGGCTCGCCGTGCCCAGCGACGAGGTCCGCTGGTGGCGGGACGCGCCGAGCGGGCCGGCCGGGGCAGCGCCCTGGACCGTGGAGGAGGAGCTGCGCGGCGCGGCACGCCAGATGCTCCTCGCCGCGGCGCTCGCCACGCGCGCGCGTGCGGGCTATTACGGCGCCCGGCACCGCCGTTCGGCGGCCACGATGCTGGAGAGCGTCCTCGTCGGCCCCGCGCCCGGCGGCCGCGGCCTGACCGCCTTCGTGCCGATCGGTACGGGGCGCCCGCTCGCCGTACGCCTCCACCAGGCTCTGTACGCCGCCCGCGAAGCCATCGACTACCAGCGGGCCACCGGCGGCATGGACGCCTTCGACGGCGCCGTCGAAGCGGGCGTCAGCCGCGAGCTCACCGAGGCCCTGATCGCCCTCGTGCGCGGTACGGAGGGTGCGCGCATCGCCGTCGAGTGGGCACCCGCGGCCGGTGTGCCCGAGGACTGCGCGAGCGGCGTCGAGCCCGTCGAGTTCTCGCCCGGCGACCTGCCCGTGCTGCGCGAGGCCGGCGCCCGCTATCTGAGAGAGGAGCCGTCCGTGCCGGTCAGGATCACCGGCGCGGTCGTCCGGATGCGCAGGTCGGGGCCGCGCGGCGAGGGCACCGTACGCCTGCGCGTCCTCGCCGGCGCCGAGATCCCGCACGTCCGGCTGACCCTGGACGAGGAGTCGTACCGCATCGCCGGGCACGCCCACCTGGTCGGGCTTCCGGTACGAGTGCACGGCCGCCTGGAGAGCCGGGGCGGCTTCCGCAAGGTCACCGGGGCCTCCGGCGTCGTACCGGTACAGGTGGACGAGGCCGAGCGGGACCGGCTGATGAAGTCGCTCCAGGAGGACCTGGACTTCTTCGAGGAGGCTTGCGGGGGCGAGGACGGCTGATTGTCCGGCTCGGTCGCCTACGGGGCGCCTTGTGCCGGTGTCGAGAGACCGATCGTGCTCGACCCTTCGGGCTGCGCGCGTTCGGTCTCTCGACACCGGCGCGCCCCTTCGGCTCCCTCGCGGCCGGTGTCGTGGGGACAGTGGCTGTTGGTGGGCCGTTGCCCGGCGTCGGTGTGGGCTGGTTGGCAGGGGGAGCCGGGGTGCGGTTCCGGCAGCGCCCTATAGGGGCGCGGGACTGTGTCGATGTGCGGCTCCGCGGTGGCGCGACCAGCCACGACGAAGCCGCAGACGACCGCCGACCATCACGGCCCTCCCCGCGGAGCGCTGACGAGGAGCGCTCACGTGACCGTTTCGCGGTCGGGCGTCCAGGGTCGGTACGATCGCGTAATGCGCGCGCTCCTGGTATGGCGCCGCATTCCACCTTCAGTCAGGAGAGACCGGTGTCAGACGTCCGTGTGATCATCCAACGCGATTCCGAGCGGGAAGAACGCGTGGTGACGACGGGCACTACGGCCGCCGACCTCTTCGCCGGCGAGCGCTCGATCATCGCCGCGCGCGTGGGCGGCGAGCTCAAGGACCTGTCGTACGTGCTCTCCGACGGTGAGGAGGTCGAGGGCGTCGAGATCTCCTCCGAGGACGGTCTCAACATCCTGCGCCACTCCACCGCGCATGTGATGGCGCAGGCCGTGCAGGAGCTCTTCCCCGAGGCCAAGCTGGGCATCGGCCCGCCGGTCAAGGACGGCTTCTACTACGACTTCGACGTCGAGAAGCCGTTCACGCCCGAGGATCTCAAGGCCATCGAGAAGAAGATGCAGGAGATCCAGAAGCGGGGACAGCGCTTCTCCCGTCGTGTCGTCACCGATGAGGCCGCCCGTGAGGAGCTCGCCGCCGAGCCCTACAAGCTGGAGCTGATCGGCCTCAAGGGCTCCGCCTCGTCCGACGACGGCGCGGACGTCGAGGTCGGTGCCGGTGAGCTGACGATCTACGACAACCTGGACGCCAAGAGCGGCGACCTGTGCTGGAAGGACCTCTGCCGCGGTCCCCATCTGCCCACCACCCGCAACATCCCGGCGTTCAAGCTGATGCGCAACGCCGCCGCCTACTGGCGCGGCAGCGAGAAGAACCCGATGCTCCAGCGCATCTACGGCACCGCCTGGCCCTCCAAGGACGAGCTGAAGGCGCACCTCGACTTCCTCGCCGAGGCCGAGAAGCGCGACCACCGCAAGCTGGGCAACGAACTCGACCTCTTCTCCATCCCGGAGCAGATCGGCTCCGGCCTCGCCGTCTTCCACCCCAAGGGCGGCATCGTCCGCCGGGTCATGGAGGACTACTCGCGGCGCCGCCACGAGGAGGAGGGCTACGAGTTCGTCTACACCCCGCACGCGACGAAGGGGAAGCTCTTCGAGACGTCGGGCCACCTGGACTGGTACGCCGAGGGCATGTACCCGCCCATGCAGCTCGACGAGGGCGTGGACTACTACCTCAAGCCCATGAACTGCCCGATGCACAACCTGATCTTCGACGCGCGCGGCCGCTCCTACCGTGAACTGCCGCTGCGCCTCTTCGAGTTCGGGACCGTGTACCGGTACGAGAAGTCGGGCGTCGTGCACGGCCTCACGCGCGCGCGTGGCTTCACGCAGGACGACGCGCACATCTACTGCACGCGTGAGCAGATGTCGGACGAGCTCGACAGGACGCTCACCTTCGTCCTCGGCCTGCTCCGTGACTACGGCCTGACCGACTTCTACCTGGAGCTGTCCACCAAGGACCCGGAGAAGTTCGTCGGCTCCGACGAGGTCTGGGAGGAGGCGACCGAGACGCTGCGCCAGGTCGCCGAGAAGCAGGGCCTGCCGCTGGTTCCCGACCCGGGCGGCGCCGCCTTCTACGGTCCGAAGATCTCCGTCCAGGCCAAGGACGCCATCGGCCGTACCTGGCAGATGTCGACGATCCAGCTCGACTTCAACCTCCCGGAGCGCTTCGACCTGGAGTACACCTCCGCGGACGGCTCCAAGCAGCGCCCGGTCATGATCCACCGCGCCCTGTTCGGTTCCATCGAGCGGTTCTTCGCGGTGCTCCTGGAGCACTACGCGGGCGCCTTCCCGGCCTGGCTGGCCCCGGTCCAGGCGATCGGCATCCCGATCGGCGACGGGCACGTGGACTACCTGGAGAAGTTCGCCGCGGCCGCGAAGAAGAAGGGCCTGCGGGTCGAGGTGGACTCCTCCTCCGACCGTATGCAGAAGAAGATCCGCAACGCCCAGAAGCAGAAGGTGCCCTTCATGGTCATCGCGGGCGACGAGGACATGGCCAACAACGCCGTCTCCTTCCGCTACCGCGACGGCTCGCAGGAGAACGGCATCCCGGTCGACGAGGCCATCGCGAAGATCGCGCAGGTCGTCGAGGAGCGGGCGCAGGTCTGAGCGGACCGCGACAGAGGCCCCCGGAAGGTTCAGCTGTCCGGGGGCCTCTTGTCGCTCTCGTGGGAGAAGATCTGCAGCAGCCAGGAGGAGAACGATCCCGTCACCGCGCCGAGCAGAGCCAGCCCGCCGGCCATCATCCCCATGGCGATCGCCCGGCCGCCCGTGGTCACCGGCGTGATGTCGCCGTATCCGACCGTGCTGATGGTCTCGGCGGCCCACCACACCGCGTCCCCGAACGTCCGCATGGTGGCACCGGGCGCGCCGCGTTCCTGCTGGTAGACGGCGAGGGCACCGGCGAAGCCGAGGAGGAGGGTCGACAGGCTCGCGTAGGCGATCACGCGTGCGTGCAGGGAGAGCCGGGGTGCTCCCTGCCGGTGCTGGACGGCGTCGTAGAGCGGAACGATCCGCAGTGGTCGCAAGAGCGGCAGGATGACCACGACCGTGTGCAGGAAGTGCGTCCTGGCGAAGTGCGGGAAGCGCTGGCCGCTGAGGTGCCAGCGCACCACGTAGTCCCCGGCGAACAGCAGCCAGAGCGAGAGCAGCGTGACCCAGCACACGCTCCGCCAGACCGGAGTCATGTCCACGGTCAGGACGCGGGCGGCGTAGGCCGCCAGGAAGATCAACGAGGCGAGGAACAGGGGGATCTCGGTGCGCTGCTCCCAGCGGGCGTAAGGGCTGTCGTCGTCCACCGGGACAGCTTGGCGGGTGACCGCTCTCCCGCTGCCCCGGCGACACGCCGCGAACGGACGAAGCCATATGCTGCACGCATGACGAGTGAGCCGGAGCAGCAGTGGGGAGTGGGGATCCAGGACGCGTTCCAGCGTCTGTGGACGCCCCATCGGATGGCCTACATCCAGGGTGAGAACAAGCCGACCGGTCCCGGCGCGGACGACGGCTGCCCCTTCTGCTCGATCCCGGCCAAATCCGATGAGGACGGACTGATCGTCAAGCGTGGCGAGCAGGTGTACGCGGTCCTGAACCTGTATCCGTACAACGGCGGCCACCTCATGGTCGTGCCCTACCGTCACGTCGCCGACTACACCGATCTCACCGAGCCGGAGACGGTCGAACTCGCCGCGCTGACCAAGCAGGCGATGACGGCCTTGCGCACCGCCTCCGGTGCCCACGGCTTCAACATCGGCATGAACCAGGGCACGGTCGCCGGCGCGGGCATCGCGGCCCACCTCCACCAGCACATCGTCCCCCGCTGGGGCGGCGACACGAACTTCATGCCGGTGGTGGGGCACACACGGGTGCTGCCGCAGCTCCTGGCGGACACCCGGAAGATGCTGGCGGAGGTCTGGCCGGCCGCTTGACACCGCTCAGCCCGTCCGGCGTTCGAGGACGAGGCCCGCACGGGGCGAAGGGGGTCTGGGGGCGCAGCCCCCAGGGGACGGTCACCCAGACCCACCCCGCTCGACCGCCGGAGGCCTACGCGTCGTACACGTCGGCCTTCCTGGGCGACGGATCCTGTACCGCAGTGCTCAAGAAGGCCGAGCGCGTACCGAACTTCTCGGTGTCCACGCCGTTCTCGGCCAGCACCTTGATCGCCGCGGCATGAACGACCCGCAGCACCGGCGTGGCGGCGCGCAGCGCGTCGTCGGCCATGAACCGGTGCCGCCACGGCTGATCCGCCCACGCGTGCCGCAGCCCGAACGGCTCGGGCAGCCCTATCGTCCCGCCGAGCCAGTTCAGCAGCGGCGGATACCAGGAGATCGGGGCGCGGACGGCGAGCCGTACCACCTCGTCGGTGTTGACCAGCGGGAGCTTCACCTTCCGGGTCTCCCACGGCTTGAACGACTTGGTGACCTCCTTGGTCGGTGCCTCGGGCTTCTCCTGGAAGAGCCCGTTCACCGGACCGAGGGCATGCCCGGTCACCTCGATGCGCAGCGTCTCGTGCAGCACGGTCACCGTGATCAGCATGGTGATGATCAACTGCCCGTCCCACAGCGTCCACTGGACGCCCAGGTAGTGCCGGTCACCACTGCCGAACTGCTGCTTGTTGCAGATGTCCTGTATGGCGTGCGACTTGACCTGGTACGCGTCGACATCCGTGCCCTCGGGCCGGGACACGGCCTTGGCGCCCTCGGCGATCGGCGTGACGACCCAGTGCCGTATCGAGGGCTTCGGGAAACCGCCGGTGTTCAGCGGGCCGCGCTCCAGCATGCGCAGCTGGTCGTGGATCGAGCGGATGACGTCCCAGCTGCGGAACGGGTGTATCTCCCGGGTCGGGTCGGCGGGCGCCAGGTCCTCGGCCAGCTGCCAGCTGCCCCAGCGCGTGCCCATGCCCAGTATCCCCTTGGGCCCGGCGTAGAACACGGAGTTGGACTGCTGCTCGGCGCTCAGCTTGGCGAGAGACTGGCGCAGCTGCTCGGCCTGCGTCTCGGTGGGACTGGTCGGCACCGCCTCCGGCACCTTCGCGCCGACGCTGCTGCCGGCCAGCAGGCTGTCCCAGCGCCCCCGCAGGTCCTTCGCCGTACGCTCGCAGATCTGCTTGGCCCAGAACCAGCCGACCACCGGCATGAGCACCGAGGCCCGCGCATACCAGGCCCAGAAGCCGGTGAACGGCATACGGAGCAGGAAGAGCACGGCGAGCGCGCCCACCGCGACGAGCAGCACGGAGGCGAGTGCGCCGCCGCGCTTCTCGTCCCGCTTGACGATGGTGGTGCGCAGCGTGAAGACCAGCAGCCAGACCAGGAGCCCGGGCAGGAACAGCACACCGCAGATCACCATGACGGCGCTGAGCATCCGGTCGCGGGCCTTGCGGATGTTGTTGGCGGCCAGACAGTGCTCGACGACGACCTGCGGCTCGGTGCCGAAGGACTGGATCAGGGGCTTGCGGCCGCTGCCGAGCATGCGGTCGACCACCGCCCGCGAGAAGGCCTCACCCAGGTTGGGACGGAAGATCTTCGCCCAGCCGCGGCCTGCCTTGACCTCGGTCTTGTGCCATTCGTTGTCGGCCTTCTTGATGTCCTCGAACGGATTGTCCCGATAGGCCGCCGAGGCCAGCGCGAACGTCGCCGTCTGGCCATCGCCCGCCGTGCGAGGCACCTGCGGACCGAAGATGTCCGCGTAACCGCCCTCAACGGTCATTCCCGCCCCCGATCGCCGCACTGTCGCTTCTGCGGCCTTCCCGACTTCCGTACTGCGCACACCTGTTGATCAATGATCAGCGTATCCTCCGCCACCGACATTCGTCGGCGGACGGCCGAAGCCGCCCGCCGACGCGGAGGGGAGCGTTCCGCAAGGGCGCCAACTAGGAGGCGTCGCGCGCCTCTTCGCGAATCCTTTCCGCGATCTGCGCCGGCATCGGTTCGTGCCGCGCGTACGAACGGTTGAAGCGCGCGGTGCCGTGCGACAGCGACCGCAGATCGACGGCGTACCGCCCGATCTCGATCTCGGGCACCTCGGCCTTGATGAGGGTTCGGCCACCGCTGGTCTGCTCGGTGCCGAGGACGCGGCCGCGCCGCCCGGAGAGGTCGCTCATCACGGCGCCGACGTAGTCGTCGCCGACGAGGACGGACACCTCGGCCACCGGCTCCAGCAGATGGATCTTCGTGTCGGCCGCGGCCTCGCGCAGCGCGAGCGCGCCGGCCGTCTGGAACGCGGCGTCGGAGGAGTCCACCGAGTGCGCCTTGCCGTCGCGCAGCGTGACCCGGATGTCGACGAGCGGATGGCCGGCCGCAACTCCCTTGGCCGCCTGGGCCCTTACACCCTTCTCCACCGACGGGATGAACTGCCGCGGCACCGCGCCGCCGACGACCTTGTCCACGAACTCGATGCCCGAACCGCCCGGCAGCGGCTCCACGTCGATCTCGCAGATCGCGTACTGCCCATGACCGCCCGACTGCTTCACATGCCGGCCGCGGCCCGCCGACTTGTTCGCGAACGTCTCCCGAAGGGAGACCTTGTGCGGCACGACGTCGACCTGGACGCCGTAGCGGCTGCGGAGCCGTTCGAGCGCGACGTCCGCGTGTGCCTCGCCCAGGCACCACAGCACCACCTGGTGGGTGGCCTGGTTCTGTTCCAGCCGCATGGTCGGGTCCTCGGCGACCAGCCGGGACAGGCCCTGCGACAGCTTGTCCTCGTCCGCCTTGCTGTGTGCCTGGATGGCGAGCGGCAGCAGCGGGTCGGGCATCTGCCAGGGCTCCATCAGGAGCGGGTCGTCCTTGGCCGACAGCGTGTCGCCGGTCTCCGCGCGGGTCAGCTTCGCCACGCACGCGAGATCACCGGCGATGCAGTGGCTGAGCGTGCGCTGCTGTTTGCCGAAGGGGAGCGAGAGGGCGCCGATGCGCTCGTCGACGTCGTGGTCCTCGTGCCCACGGTCCTCCAGGCCGTGCCCGGAGACGTGCACCGTCTCGTCGGGGCGCAGGGTGCCGGAGAAGACGCGGACCAGCGAGACCCGGCCGACGTACGGGTCGGACGCGGTCTTCACGACCTCCGCGACCAGCGGCCCGTCCGGGTCGCAGATCTTCAGCTCACGGGGTGCGCCGCCGACCGTGGTGACCGTGGGCGCCGCACGCTCAAGCGGGGTCGGGAAGCCGCGCGTGATCAGCTCCAGCAGCTCCACCGTGCCGAGACCCTGCCGGGCGCCGTCGGCTGCGGGGGCGGCGGCCAGGACGGGGTGGAAGACACCCCGCGCGACAGCCCGTTCGAGATCCTCGATCAGCGTCTTGACGTCGATCTGCTCCCCGCCGAGGTACCGGTCCATCAGGGTCTCGTCCTCCGACTCGGAGATGATCCCCTCGATCAGCCGGTTGCGGGCCTCCTCGATCTCCGGCAGCTGGTCCTCGCCCGGATCGGACTCCTTGCGCTCCCCGGAGGCGTAGTCGAACAGCTGCTGCGACAGCAGCCCGACCAGTCCGGTCACGGGCGCGTGCCCGTCCGGTGCCTGCGGGCCGTGCAGCGGCAGATACAGCGGGAGCACGGCGTCGGGGTCGTCCCCGCCGAAGGCCTCCGCACAGATCCGTGTCATCTCCTCGTAGTCGGCCCGGGCGGACTCCAGGTGTGTGACGACGATCGCGCGCGGCATGCCGACGGCCGCGCACTCCTCCCACACCATGCGGGTCGAGCCGTCCACGCCGTCCGAGGCCGAGACGACGAAAAGGGCCGCGTCCGCCGCTCGCAGACCGGCCCTGAGTTCCCCGACGAAGTCGGCGTATCCGGGAGTGTCCAGAAGGTTGACCTTGATGCCGTCCCATTCGACCGGCACCAGGGAGAGCTGCACCGAGCGTTGCTGCCGGTGCTCGATCTCGTCGTAGTCCGAGACGGTGCCGCCGTCCTCCACGCGGCCCGCCCGGTTCACCGCCCCCGCCGTGAGTGCGAGGGCTTCCACCAACGTGGTCTTGCCCGATCCGGAGTGGCCGACCAGCACCACATTCCGTACGGACGCGGGGTGGTCGGCCGCCGTAGCCCTGCCGGCGGCTCCGGGGTGTGCGTTCGCCTTGTCGCCCATGATCCTGCCTCCCGTGCACGGTGAGGTCACTGTGGGCGCGGACATACGGATCCGCGTGCGATGGCGGCTCCGGTGACGCCCGCGGTCCTTCGAGCTTTCCACTCCCGTCACGGTGCGTCCATACGGCGGACGTGATCGCGCCGCCCGGCGCCGGTGGACCGGGCCGCTCACGCCCTGTACGAGTGCCCGGCGGTCGCACTCACGCGCGCGTGGCTACGATGGGCCAGCCGGTGGCGAGCAGATGCCGCACGGCGCCACACCGACCCTCGGGAAGGCCATGCTGAACAAGTACGCGCGTGCATTCTTCACGCGTGTCCTCACACCGTTCGCCGCGTTTCTGATCCGGCGGGGCGTGAGCCCCGACACGGTCACGCTCATCGGCACGGCCGGTGTGGTCGCGGGCGCGCTGGTCTTCTACCCCGTGGGCGAGTTCTTCTGGGGCACGGTCGTGATCACGCTGTTCGTGTTCTCCGACCTCGTCGACGGCAACATGGCCCGCCAGCTCGGCCGCTCCAGCCGCTGGGGCGCCTTCCTGGACTCCACGCTCGACCGGGTCGCCGACGGCGCGATCTTCGGCGGCTTCATCCTCTGGTACGCCGGTGGGGGCGACGACCTCGTCCTGTGCGCGGTCTCGATCTTCTGCCTGGCCAGCGGCCAGGTGGTGTCGTACACCAAGGCCCGCGGCGAGTCGATCGGCCTGCCGGTCGCGGTCAACGGCCTCGTCGAGCGCGCCGAGCGCCTGGTGATCTCGCTGGTCGCGGCCGGGTTCGCGGGCCTGCACAAGTTCGGGGTACCCGGCATCCAGTACCTGCTGCCCGTCGCTTTGTGGATCGTCGCCGTGGGCAGCCTCGTCACGCTGATCCAGCGGGTCGTCACGGTCCGCCGCGAGTCCGCGGAGGCGGAGGCACAGGCGGAGGCGGAGTCCGTGGCGGGCGCGCAGGACAAGCCGCAGAGCGCCTCTCAAGGGAGCGAGGCCGCCAAGTGAGTGCCCAGGAGCGCCTCACGGACGCGCTGTACGGCCTCGGCTGGGGCACCGTCAAGAAGCTCCCCGAGCCGGTCGCCGTACGGCTCGGCCGCACCATCGCCGACCTCGCCTGGAAGCGGCGCGGCAAGGGCGTCCTGCGGCTGGAGAGCAACTACGCGCGCGTGGTGCCCGATGCGAGCCCTGAGCGCCTCGCCGAGCTCTCGCGCGCGGGCATGCGGTCGTACCTGCGCTACTGGATGGAGTCCTTCCGGCTGCCCGCCTGGAGCGCCGAGCGCGTCAAGGGCAGTTTGGACATCAAGGACGTCCACTACCTGACCGACGGCCTGGACGCCGGCAACGGCGTCATAATCGCCCTGCCGCACCTGGCCAACTGGGATCTCGCGGGCGCCTGGGTCACCACCGAACTGGCGACACCGTTCACGACGGTCGCCGAGCGCCTCAAGCCCGAGACGCTGTACGACCGCTTCGTCGCCTACCGCGAGGGCCTCGGCATGGAGGTCCTGCCGCACAGCGGGGGCACCGCCTTCGGCACACTGGCCCGCAGGCTGCGCGACGGCGGCCTGGTGTGCCTGGTCGCCGACCGTGACCTGTCCGCGTCCGGCGTCGAGGTCGAGTTCTTCGGGGACACGGCCAGGATGCCCGCCGGACCGGCGCTGCTGGCCCAGCAGACGGGGGCGCTCCTGCTTCCCGTCACGCTCTGGTACGACGACTCGCCCGTCATGCGGGGGCGCGTGCATCCCCCGATCGAGGTACCCGAGGCAGGTAACCGGTCCGAGAAGACGTCTGTCATGACACAGGCGCTGGCCGACGCCTTCGCCACGGGGATCGCCGAACATCCGGAGGACTGGCACATGCTCCAGCGCTTGTGGCTCGCCGACCTGGAACCACGACCGGCCGACGGCCCGTCCGGGGAGCGTCCGTGAAGATCGGGATCGTCTGCCCGTACTCCTGGGACGTGCCGGGCGGCGTCCAGTTCCACATCCGCGACCTCGCCGAGTACTTCATCCGGCTCGGCCACGAGGTGTCCGTCCTGGCCCCGGCCGACGACGACACCCCGCTCCCGTCGTACGTGGTCTCCGCGGGCCGCGCCGTCCCGGTCCCGTACAACGGCTCGGTCGCCCGCCTGAACTTCGGCTTCCTCTCGGCGGCCCGCGTCCGCCGCTGGCTGCACGACGGCGAGTTCGACGTCATCCACATCCACGAGCCCGCCTCGCCGTCCCTCGGCCTGCTGGCCTGCTGGGCGGCCCAGGGCCCCATCGTGGCGACGTTCCACACGTCCAACCCGCGCTCCCGGGCGATGATCGCGGCCTACGCCATCCTTCAGGCGGCCCTGGAGAAGATCAGCGCCCGCATCGCGGTGAGCGAGTACGCCCGCCGCACGCTGGTGGAACACCTCGGCGGCGACGCGGTCGTCATCCCCAACGGCGTCGACGTCGACTTCTTCGCCAAGGCGGAGCCCAACCCCGAGTGGCAGGGCGACACCATCGGCTTCATCGGCCGCATCGACGAGCCCCGCAAGGGCCTGCCGGTCCTGATGAAGGCCCTGCCGAAGATCCTCGCCGCCCGGCCGCAGACCCGGCTCCTGGTGGCCGGCCGCGGCGACGAGGAGGAAGCGGTGGAGTCCCTGCCCGCCGAACTGCGCTCCCGGGTCGAGTTCCTCGGCATGATCAGCGACGAGGACAAGGCCCGCTTCCTGCGCAGCGTCGACCTGTACGTCGCCCCCAACACCGGCGGCGAGAGCTTCGGGATCATCCTCGTCGAGGCGATGTCGGCCGGCGCCCCGGTCCTCGCCTCGGACCTGGACGCCTTCGCCCAGGTCCTCGACCAGGGTGCTGCGGGCGAGCTGTTCACCAACGAGGACGCGGACGCCCTCGCCGAGGCGGCGGTACGCCTCCTGGAGGACCCGGCCCGCCGTGCGGAGCTGCGGGACCGGGGGAGCGTGCATGTGCGCCGCTTCGACTGGTCGACCGTCGGTGCGGACATCCTGTCGGTGTACGAGACGGTGACGGCGGGCGCCGCGGCGGTGGCCGCGGACGAGCGGACCGGGGGCGGCGGGAGCGGGCTGAGGGCGCGGCTGGGGCTGGCGCGGGACTGAGGGGCAGGCGCTTTCAGCCCGTCCGGCGTTTGAGGACGAGGCCCGAAGGGCCGAAGCGGGGGTCCGGGGGCGGCAGCCCTCGGACGACGGCCACGCCAGCCGACCCGCACAACACCAACGCCCCGCGCGATACCCGCCTCACCCCGCGGAGCTAGTGTGCCGCCCGTGACCGCAACTCTCATCTGGATCCTCGTAGCCCTCGTCGCGATCGGCCTCTACCTGAGCTGGACCGCGGGTCGACTGGACCGGCTGCACGCCAGGATCGACGCGGCACGCGCCGCGCTCGACGCCCAGCTGCTGCGCCGCGCCTCGGTGGCCCAGGAGCTGGCCACCTCCGGCGTACTGGATCCGGCCGCGTCGATCGTCCTGTACGAGGCCGCCCACGCCGCCCGGCAGGCCGAGGAGGAGCAGCGGGAGGTCGCCGAGAGCGAGCTGAGCCAGGCGCTGCGGGCCGTGTTCGCCGAGCCCCAGCAGGTGGAGGCCGTACGGGAGGCCCCCGGAGGCGAGGAGGCGGCCCGTGAGCTGACGGAGGCGGTCCGCCGGGTACCGATGGCCCGCCGCTTCCACAACGACGCCGTACGGGCCGCCAGGGCCCTGCGACGGCACCGCAAGGTCCGCTGGTTCCGCCTGGCGGGCCACGCCCCGTTCCCCCTGGCCTTCGAGATGGACGACGAGCCCCCGGCGGCCCTCGCGGACCGGGCTGCCTAGGCCGTGCCGAAGTCGGGGATCGTGAGGGAACCGTCCTCGGCGAGTGCGAACCCGGGATTGTGCGCGATCTCCCAGGCGTGGCCGTCCGGGTCGGCGAAGCAGCCGGAGTAGAAGCCGACGGCGTTGGTGGCGGCGGGCTTGGTGACGGTCGCCCCGGCCCGTTCGGCGGCCGTGAGCAGAGCGTCGACCTCGGCGTCGGAGCGCACGTTGTGGGCCAGGGCGATCCCGCCGAAGCCGGTCCCCGTGCCGTCCGTCAGCCCGCAGTCCCGCGCCAGCTTGTCGCGGCCCCACAGGACCAGGGCCAGTCCGCCCGCCTGGAAGAAGACGGTCTCCTCGACCTCCTGCCCCCGCCAGCCCAGGGCCTCGTAGAAGGCCCTGGAGCGGGCCACGTCCGAAACTCCCAGCGTGACCAGGCTGATGCGCTGTTCCATGCGGTGTCCCATGAATGGACACTAACGCGGCCCCGGGGGCCGCACAGATCCGCGACGAGGCGCGCGGGGGACGGAGGGAAAACGATCCACCGCCTCACTATTGGCCCTTGAAGTGGCCCCCACCCCTCACGTTTCCTCGATGCTTGCAGTAGCCCCTTTTTCACCGAGCGAGGTCACCCGTGTCCATCTCCGAAAACCAGGCCCCCGAGACCGGCACCGCGCGCGTGAAGCGCGGCATGGCCGAGCAGCTCAAGGGCGGCGTGATCATGGACGTCGTCACGCCGGAGCAGGCGAAGATCGCCGAGGACGCGGGCGCGGTCGCCGTCATGGCCCTGGAGCGGGTCCCCGCCGACATCCGCAAGGACGGCGGCGTGGCCCGGATGTCCGACCCGGACATGATCGAGGGCATCATCGACGCCGTCTCCATCCCGGTCATGGCCAAGTCCCGCATCGGCCACTTCGTCGAGGCCCAGGTCCTGCAGTCCCTCGGCGTCGACTACATCGACGAGTCCGAGGTCCTCACCCCGGCCGACGAGGTCAACCACTCCGACAAGTGGGCGTTCACCACCCCGTTCGTCTGTGGCGCCACCAACCTGGGCGAGGCCCTGCGCCGCATCGCCGAGGGTGCCGCGATGATCCGCTCCAAGGGCGAGGCCGGCACCGGCAACGTCGTCGAGGCCGTCCGCCACCTGCGCCAGATCAAGAACGAGATCGCCAAGCTGCGCGGCTTCGACAACAACGAGCTGTACGCCGCCGCCAAGGAGCTGCGCGCCCCCTACGAGCTGGTCAAGGAAGTCTCCGAGCTCGGCAAGCTCCCGGTGGTGCTGTTCTCCGCCGGCGGTGTCGCCACCCCGGCCGACGCGGCCCTGATGCGCCAGCTCGGCGCCGAGGGCGTGTTCGTCGGCTCCGGCATCTTCAAGTCCGGCGACCCGGCCAAGCGCGCCGCCGCCATCGTGAAGGCGACCACCTTCTACGACGACCCGAAGATCATCGCGGACGCGTCCCGCAACCTCGGCGAGGCCATGGTCGGCATCAACTGCGACACCCTCCCCGAGACCGAGCGCTACGCCAACCGCGGCTGGTAAGCCCACTCCAAGGACTGCACGTACATGACTGATGCACCCGTCATAGGTGTTCTGGCCCTCCAGGGCGACGTACGGGAGCACCTCATCGCCCTGGCCGCGGCCGATGCCGTGGCCAGGCCGGTGCGGCGCCCCGAAGAGCTCGCCGAGGTCGACGGCCTCGTCCTCCCCGGCGGCGAGTCCACGACCATCTCCAAGCTGGCCGTCCTCTTCGGCGTGATGGAGCCGCTCCGTGCGCGCGTACGGGACGGAATGCCCGTCTACGGCACCTGCGCCGGCATGATCATGCTCGCCGACAAGATCCTCGATCCGCGCTCGGGCCAGGAGACGATCGGCGGCATCGACATGATCGTGCGCCGCAACGCCTTCGGACGTCAGAACGAGTCCTTCGAAGCGGCGGTCGACGTGAAGGGCGTCGCGGGCGATCCTGTGGAGGGCGTCTTCATCCGCGCCCCCTGGGTCGAGTCCGTCGGCGCCGAGGCCGAGATCCTCGCCGAGCACGACGGCCACATCGTCGCGGTCCGCCAGGGCAACGCACTGGCCACGTCGTTCCACCCGGAACTGACCGGCGACCACCGTGTGCACGGCCTGTTCGTCGACATGGTGCACGCGAACCGGACGGCGGAGTCCTTGTAGGATCTCTGGCGTTCGTTCATAGATGGGTTACGCGAAGGAGACAGGCAGATGTCCGGCCACTCTAAATGGGCCACGACGAAGCACAAGAAGGCCGTGATCGACGCCAAGCGCGGCAAGCTCTTCGCGAAGCTGATCAAGAACATCGAGGTCGCGGCGCGCATGGGCGGCGTCGACCTCGAAGGAAACCCGACGCTCTACGACGCCGTTCAGAAGGCCAAGAAGCAGTCGGTTCCGAACAAGAACATCGACTCCGCGATCAAGCGCGGTGGCGGTCTCGAAGCCGGTGGCGCCGACTACGAGACGATCATGTACGAGGGTTACGGCCCGAACGGCGTCGCGGTGCTCATCGAGTGCCTCACCGACAACCGCAACCGCGCCGCCTCCGACGTCCGCGTCGCCATGACCCGCAACGGCGGCAACATGGCCGACCCGGGCTCGGTGTCGTACATGTTCAGCCGCAAGGGCGTCGTCATCGTCCCCAAGGGCGAGCTGACCGAGGACGACGTCCTCGGCGCCGTCCTGGACGCGGGTGCCGAGGAGGTCAACGACCTCGGTGAGTCCTTCGAGGTCATCAGCGAGGCCACCGACCTGGTCGCGGTCCGCACCGCCCTCCAGGAGGCCGGCATCGACTACGACTCCGCCGACTCCAGCTTCGTGCCGTCCGTCCAGGTCGAGCTGGACGAGGAGGGGGCCAAGAAGATCTTCAAGCTGATCGACGCTCTCGAGGACAGCGACGACGTGCAGAACGTCTTCGCCAACTTCGACGTCAGCGACGAGATCATGGAGAAGGTCGACGCGTAACGCCGCCGCGAGCGAAACGCGCTCAACGGGCCGACGGGGTAACCCCGTCGGCCCGTCGCGTTGCCGGGCGTTGGTGCCCGGCGTTGTCAGTGGCACCCGATAGCCTGCACAAACAGGCGATCGAAGGGAGGGCGCGGGGTGCGTGTACTGGGGGTGGACCCGGGGCTGACGCGATGCGGTGTCGGCGTGGTCGAAGGCGTCGCCGGACGCCCGCTCACCATGCTCGGCGTCGGTGTCGTACGCACGCCCGCGGACGCCGAGTTGGGACAGCGCCTCGTCGCCATCGAGCAGGGCATCGAGCAGTGGCTGGACGAGCACCGGCCCGAATTCGTCGCCGTGGAGCGGGTGTTCAGCCAGCACAACGTCCGTACGGTGATGGGCACCGCCCAGGCCAGCGCCGTCGCCATGCTCTGCGCCGCCCGCCGCGGCATCCCCGTCGCCCTGCACACGCCCAGCGAGGTCAAGGCCGCCGTCACCGGCAGCGGCCGCGCCGACAAGGCCCAGGTCGGCGCCATGGTCACCCGCCTGCTGCGGCTCAGCGCCCCGCCCAGACCGGCCGACGCCGCCGACGCCCTAGCGCTCGCCATCTGCCACATCTGGCGCGCCCCCGCCCAGAACCGACTCCAGCAGGCCGTCGCCCTGCACACCGCCAAAGCACCGAAAGGCCGTACGGCATGATCGCCTTCGTCAGCGGCACAGTGGCCGCACTCGCTCCGGACGCCGCGGTGGTCGAGGTGGGCGGGGTCGGCATGTCCGTCCAGTGCACCCCGAACACCCTGTCCACCCTGCGCCTCGGCCGGCCCGCCAGGCTGCACACCTCGCTGGTGGTCCGCGAGGACTCCCTCACGCTGTACGGCTTCGCGGAGGACGACGAACGCCAGACGTTCGAGCTGCTCCAGACCGCGAGCGGAGTCGGTCCGCGCCTGGCCCAGGCGATGCTGGCGGTGCACTCGCCCGACGCCCTGCGCCGAGCCGTCGCGACGGCCGACGAGAAGTCGCTCACCGCCGTTCCCGGCATCGGCAAGAAGGGCGCCCAGAAGCTGCTCCTGGAGCTGAAGGACCGCCTGGGCGAGCCCATCGGCGCGCCCGCCGTCGGCGCACCGGTCACCCAGGGCTGGCGCGACCAGCTGCACGCCGCCCTGATCGGCCTCGGGTACGCGACACGGGAGGCCGACGAGGCGGTCACCGCCGTGGCCCCGCAGGCCGAGGCCGCCAACGGCACGCCGCAGGTGGGCCAGTTGCTGAAGGCGGCTCTGCAGACCCTGAACAGAGCCCGCTGATCGACGGCCCTGACGCGCCCCCGTACGCCACCCACCGCGACCCCCGAGGCAATTCCATGCTGTGCCTTCCCGGGGGACAACCCCCGGACCCCCGGCCGATCGACGGTCCCCGGCACACCCGGCTAGGAGAACTTCAGTGAACTGGGACGACACGACCGAAACCCCCGCCCCCGAGCGGCTGGTGGGCTCTGTCGCCGACGGTGAGGACCAGGCCGTCGAGTCCGCGCTGCGCCCGAAGGACCTGGGCGAGTTCATCGGCCAGGAGAAGGTCCGCGAACAGCTCGACCTCGTCCTGCGCGCCGCACGCGCGCGCGGTGCCACCGCCGACCATGTGCTGCTCTCCGGCGCCCCCGGCCTCGGCAAGACGACCCTCTCGATGATCATCGCGGCCGAGATGGGCGCCCCCATCCGCATCACCTCCGGCCCGGCCATCCAGCACGCCGGCGACCTCGCGGCGATCCTCTCCTCCCTCCAGGAGGGCGAGGTCCTCTTCCTCGACGAGATCCACCGCATGTCCCGGCCCGCCGAGGAGATGCTGTACATGGCGATGGAGGACTTCCGCGTCGACGTGATCGTCGGCAAGGGGCCGGGCGCGACGGCGATCCCCCTGGAGCTGCCCCCGTTCACCTTGGTCGGCGCCACCACGCGCGCGGGTCTGCTGCCGCCCCCGCTGCGCGACCGCTTCGGCTTCACCGCGCACATGGAGTTCTACGAGCCCGCCGAACTGGAGCGCGTCGTCCACCGCTCGGCGAACCTGCTCGACGTCGAGATCGACGCCGACGGCGCCGCCGAGATCGCCGGCCGTTCCCGCGGCACACCCCGTATCGCCAACCGCCTGCTCCGCCGGGTCCGGGACTACGCCCAGGTCAAGGCCGACGGGATCATCACCAGGGACATCGCCGCGGCCGCCCTCGCCGTCTACGAGGTCGACGGTCGCGGTCTCGACCGCCTCGACCGCGGCGTCCTGGAGGCCCTGCTGAAGCTGTTCGGCGGCGGCCCGGTCGGCCTGTCCACGCTCGCGGTCGCGGTGGGGGAGGAGCGCGAGACCGTCGAGGAGGTCGCCGAACCCTTCCTCGTACGGGAGGGTCTGCTCGCCCGCACCCCGCGCGGCCGGATCGCCACGCCCGCCGCGTGGGCGCACCTCGGCCTGACCCCACCACGCTCGCAAGCTGCGGGAAACGGACAACAGGACCTGTTCGGGACGTGATGGCTCCGTCACGGCGAGCACACTGGCCGGAGCAGGAACCCCGGTGCCATGCTGAGCGTTGTTCCCTGCGCGGAGACTCGCTTAGACTCCGCCGATGCCGCCTTTGTCGGCGGCACACATACCCCCAACCATCAGGCCGCTCACCATCGCGGTCGTGTGAAGGAAGTTCCGACCCGTGAGTCTCGTGACCCTCCTCCCGTTCATCGTGCTCATCGGGGCCATGTTCCTGATGACCCGGTCGGCCAAGAAGAAGCAGCAGCAGGCCGCCGACATGCGGAACCAGATGCAGCCCGGATCCGGTGTCCGCACCATCGGGGGCATGTACGCCACGGTCAAGGAGGTCAGCGACGACACCGTCCTCGTTGACGCCGGCCCGGGCGTGGAGCTCCTTTTCGCCAAGAACGCGATCGGTGCCGTCCTCTCCGACGACGAGTACAACCGCATCGTGCACGGCATCGAGCACGATCTGAAGTCCGACGTCGTCCCGGACGACGCCTCCTCCCTCACCGGGACTGACGAGCCCGCCGCTGCCGCCGACTCCGACGAGAAGTCCGTCGACCTCGGTAAGAAGGACGAGGAGGACGCGGCCGAGGAGTCCTCCGACGCCGTGTCCGCCGAGGCGAAGACGGACGACGAGCCGAAGAAGACCGACGGCGACACCGACGCGAAGTAGCCATGCTCCGGGGCGCGCGGGCCACGCCTGCGCGCCCTCGGGCATGCTGAGCTCGCACGGGATCCCGACACCATGTCATGGCCGCCCGCCCGTTTGATCCGGAGCGAGGCGGCCCGAGAGGGAGTACGAGAAGGTGGCAGCACCTAAGAAGGGCCGGAGCGCGAGCGCCCAGAGCAAGCCAGGGCGCTCGCTGGCCCTCATCCTGATCGCCATCGCGGCGCTCACCGGAGGGATGTTCGCCTCGGGGCACACCAAGCCGCGACTGGGCATCGACCTGGCCGGCGGCACGAGCATCACGCTCCGCGCGGAGTCCGAGCCCGGCCAGGAATCCGCGATCAACAAGACCAACATGGACACCGCGGTCGAGATCATGGAACGCCGTGTCAATGGTCTGGGTGTCTCGGAGTCCGAGGTACAGACCCAGGGCGATGCGAACATCATCGTCAACATCCCCAAGGGCACGAACTCCAAGGAAGCCCGGGACCAGGTCGGCACCACCGCGAAGCTCTACTTCCGCCCGGTCCTCACCACCGAGATCTCCGGCGGCGCCGCGACGGCCACCCCCTCGCCGAGCGCCTCCGACAGCGCGTCGGGCGACTCCACCGACAAGGCGACCTCCTCCGCGTCCCCCTCCGGCGCCACCAGCCCGTCGCCGAGCTCCACCACGCAGGGCCGCGCGGTCACCGACGCCCTGAAGAAGGCCGACCCCACGCCGTCCACGAGCGCCTCCTCCAGCGCCTCTCCGTCGGCGAGCGGCAGCCCCTCCGGCGACCAGGCGAGCAGCGCCCTCGAAGCGCAGTACGCCGCGCTGGACTGCACCAAGCAGGCGGTCCGCGCCAAGGCCGGCGACGGCGTCAAGCCGACCGAGCCCACTGTCGCCTGCGGCCAGAACTCGCAGGGCCAGTGGCAGAAGTACATCCTCGGCCCCGCCGAGGTCGACGGCACGGACGTCGACAAGGCCCAGGCCGTCTGGAACGCGCAGAACGCCGCTGGCTGGACCGTGACCATGGACTTCACGGGCGCCGGCGGCAAGAAGTTCGCCAACATCACCGGCAAGCTCGCCAAGAACCAGCCGCCGCAGAACCAGTTCGCCATCGTCCTGGACGGTGAGGTCGTCTCCGACCCCTCCGTCAGCCAGGCCCTGACGGGCGGCAACGCCGAGATCTCCGGCAACTTCACCCAGCAGTCGGCCGAGAGCCTCGCCAACATGCTGTCCTACGGCGCCCTGCCGCTGACCTTCAAGGAGGACAGCGTCACCACGGTGACCCCGGCGCTCGGCACCGAGCAGCTGCAAGCCGGTCTGATCGCCGGTGCCATCGGTCTCGCCCTGGTCGTGATCTACCTGCTGGTCTACTACCGCGGCCTGTCGATCATCGCCATCCTGTCGCTGCTGGTCTCCGCCGCCCTGACCTACACGATCATGTCGCTGCTCGGTCCGGCCATCGGCTTCGCGCTGAACCTGCCGGCCGTCTGCGGTGCCATCGTCGCCATCGGCATCACGGCGGACTCGTTCATCGTGTACTTCGAACGCGTCCGCGACGAGATCCGCGAGGGCCGCACGCTGCGCCCCGCCGTCGAGCGGGCCTGGCCGCGTGCCCGGCGCACCATCCTGGTCTCGGACTTCGTGTCGTTCCTCGCCGCCGCGGTGCTCTTCATCGTCACCGTCGGCAAGGTGCAGGGCTTCGCGTTCACGCTCGGCCTGACCACCCTGCTCGACGTGGTCGTCGTGTTCCTGTTCACCAAGCCACTACTGACGATCATGGCCCGCAGCAAGTTCTTCGGCAGCGGTCACAGCTGGTCCGGCCTGGATCCCAAGCGCCTGGGTGCCCAGCCGCCACTGCGCCGTACCCGCCGTCCCTCCGCCCCCGTCGAGACGAAGGAGGCGTGAGATGTCGAAGCTCGGCAACCTCGGCGCCCGACTGCACCGTGGCGAGGTCGGCTACGACTTCGTCGGCAACCGCAAGATCTGGTACGGCCTGTCGATCCTGATCACCATCACGGCCATCGTCGGCCTGGCGGTGCGCGGCCTGAACATGGGCATCGAGTTCCAGGGCGGTGCGGTCTTCAACACCCCGAAGACCAGCGTCTCGGTCTCCCAGGCGCAGGAGTACGCGGAAAAGGCGTCCGGCCACGACGCGATCGTCCAGCAGCTCGGCAGCGGCGACAAGGCCACGCTGCGCATCCAGGTCGCCGGTATCGACACCGCCCAGGCCGACAAGGTCTCGGCGCAACTGGCCAAGGACCTGGGCGTCGCGGAGAAGGACGTCACCGGCGAGCTCGTCGGCCCCAGCTGGGGTGAACAGATCGCCAACAAGGCATGGCAGGGTCTGGGGATCTTCCTGGTCCTGGTGGTGATCTATCTGGCGATCGCGTTCGAGTGGCGCATGGCGGTCGCCGCGTTCGTCGCTCTGATCCACGACATCACCATCACGGTCGGCATCTACGCCCTCGTCGGCTTCGAGGTCACGCCGGGCACGGTGATCGGTCTGCTGACCATCCTCGGTTATTCGCTCTACGACACGGTCGTCGTCTTCGACAGCCTCAAGGAGCAGACGAAGGACATCACCAAGCAGACCCGCTGGACCTACAGCGACATCGCCAACCGCTCCATCAACAGCACCCTGGTCCGCTCGGTCAACACCACGGTGGTCGCGCTGCTGCCGGTGGGCGGTCTGCTGTTCATCGGTGGCGGTTTCCTCGGCGCCGGCATGCTCAACGACATCTCGCTGTCGCTGTTCGTCGGTCTCGCCGCCGGTGCGTACTCCTCGATCTTCATCGCCACGCCGCTCGTCGCCGACCTCAAGGAGCGCGAGCCGCAGATGAAGGCCCTGAAGAAGCGTGTGCTCGCCAAGCGGGCGCAGGCCGCGGCACAGGGCGAGACCCCGGACGCCCCGGCCACCGACGAGCCCTTCGACCACGAGCCGGAGGACGCGGCCGCCGCGGTCGTAGGATCCCGCAGCCAGCCCGCGTCCCGCAGCCGGGGCCGTGGCCGACCCTCGGGGAAGCGCCGATGACCGACATCAAGGAGCTCCTGCTCAGCCGTATCCGCGATGTGGCGGACTACCCGGAGCCGGGTGTGATGTTCAAGGACATCACCCCGCTCCTGGCGGACCCGGCGGCGTTCACCGCGCTCACCGACGCCCTGGCCGAGATCGCCGGGAACACCGGCGCCACGAAGATAGTCGGCCTGGAGGCCCGCGGCTTCATCCTGGGCGCCCCGGTCGCCGTCCGCGCGGGCGTCGGCTTCATCCCCGTACGCAAGGCGGGCAAGCTCCCCGGGGCGACCCTCAGCCAGGCGTACGACCTGGAGTACGGCTCCGCGGAGATCGAGGTCCATGCCGAGGACCTCGCCGCGGGCGACCGCGTCCTGGTCATCGACGACGTCCTGGCCACGGGCGGCACCGCCGAGGCCTCGATCGAGCTGATCCGCCGGGCCGGCGCCGAGGTGGCCGGCCTGGCCGTCCTGATGGAACTGGGCTTCCTGGGCGGCCGCGCACGCCTGGAGCCGGCTCTCACGGGAGCGCCGCTGGAGGCACTGCTGGTGGTCTGACCCGCACGGCGGCGCGGCCCCACATCACGGCGAACGGCCGTCCCGGCACTTCCGGGACGGCCGTTTCGCATGTGACGCGGGGTGGACAGCCGCGTTCCAAAGGGGCGCGGGGAAACTGCGGGACCGGCCACGACGGCGCCGCGGCCGCGCGGGGTTCTCAGGTCCCGTCCCACATACCTCCGTCAACCCGGGGGTCACCCTCCGAGCACTTTCGAGACGCCTCCAGAACACCCCGAGCCGCCTCCAGGAATGCAGGCGGCAGCCTCTCGTGTTTCTCAGGTAGACGGCCCTCACATCGGCCTGAAGGCGATCCTGCGGCGCAGGATCGCTACCATGGGTTCTCCGGAGCCTGACCGGGGGACCCGGATCGCGCACGAGGAGCCCTCTTGCCAGACGAGGCCCAGCACCTGACCGCCGCCAAGCCCGAGTCCGCCTCGGCGCCCGCGGCGAAGCCCGCGCCGAACGCGCCGCACGCCAAGAACGACTCGCGCGGGACGGTCGAGCACGCCCAGTCCGCGCCCGTCGACAAGCCGGCCGAGCAGGCGCGACCCAAGCCTGTCCCGCCGGAGCGGCCCGTCAACACGCCCGCGGCCCGCCCGAACACCGGCCAGCCCGCCCGATCCGGCTCCTCCAACCGCGTCCGCGCCCGCCTCGCCCGCCTCGGCGTCCAGCGCTCCAACCCGTACAACCCGGTGCTGGAGCCACTGCTGCGGATAGTCCGCAGCAACGACCCCAAGATCGAGACGGCCACGCTCCGCACGATCGAGAAGGCCTACCAGGTCGCCGAGCGCTGGCACCGCGGCCAGAAGCGCAAGAGCGGCGACCCGTACATCACGCACCCCCTCGCCGTCACCACCATCCTCGCCGAGCTGGGTATGGATCCGGCCACCCTGATGGCGGGCCTGCTGCACGACACCGTCGAGGACACCGAGTACGGCCTCGACCAGCTCCGCCGCGACTTCGGCGACTCCGTGGCCCTCCTCGTCGACGGCGTCACCAAGCTCGACAAGGTCAAGTTCGGCGAGGCCGCGCAGGCCGAGACCGTGCGCAAGATGGTCGTCGCCATGGCCAAGGACCCCCGCGTCCTGGTCATCAAGCTCGCCGACCGCCTGCACAACATGCGCACCATGCGCTACCTCAAGCGCGAGAAGCAGGAGAAGAAGGCGCGCGAGACGCTGGAGATCTACGCGCCGCTCGCCCACCGCCTCGGCATGAACACCATCAAGTGGGAACTGGAGGACCTCGCCTTCGCGATCCTCTACCCCAAGATGTACGACGAGATCGTACGGCTGGTGGCCGAGCGGGCACCGAAGCGTGACGAGTATCTGGCCATAGTGACCGACGAGGTCCAGCAGGACCTGCGGGCCGCCCGCATCAAGGCGACCGTCACCGGCCGCCCGAAGCACTACTACAGCGTCTACCAGAAGATGATCGTCCGCGGTCGCGACTTCGCGGAGATCTACGACCTGGTGGGGATTCGTGTCCTTGTCGACACGGTCCGCGACTGCTACGCCGCCCTCGGCACCGTGCACGCGCGATGGAACCCGGTCCCCGGCCGGTTCAAGGACTACATCGCGATGCCCAAGTTCAACATGTACCAGTCGCTGCACACGACGGTCATCGGCCCCAACGGCAAGCCCGTCGAGCTCCAGATCCGCACGTTCGACATGCACCGCCGTGCCGAGTACGGCATCGCCGCGCACTGGAAGTACAAGCAGGAGGCCGTCGCCGGTGCCTCCAAGGTCCGCACCGACGCGCCCAAGTCGTCCGGCAAGGGCAAGGACGACCACCTCAACGACATGGCGTGGCTGCGCCAGTTGCTTGACTGGCAGAAGGAGACCGAGGACCCGGGCGAGTTCCTGGAGTCCCTGCGCTTCGACCTGTCCCGCAACGAGGTCTTCGTCTTCACCCCGAAGGGCGACGTCATAGCGCTCCCGGCCGGGGCCACGCCGGTCGACTTCGCCTACGCCGTCCACACCGAGGTCGGCCACCGCACCATAGGGGCACGGGTCAACGGCCGCCTCGTACCGCTCGAATCCACCCTGGACAACGGCGACTTGGTGGAGGTCTTCACCTCCAAGGCACCCGGCGCGGGCCCCTCCCGCGACTGGCTCGGCTTCGTGAAGTCGCCGCGCGCCCGCAACAAGATCCGCGCCTGGTTCTCCAAGGAGCGCCGCGACGAGGCCATCGAGCAGGGCAAGGACGCCATCGTCCGCGCGATGCGCAAGCAGAACCTGCCGATCCAGCGCATCCTCACCGGCGACTCGCTCGTCACGCTCGCCCACGAGATGCGCTACGCCGACATCTCCGCGCTGTACGCGGCGATCGGCGAGGGGCATGTCTCCGCGCAGAACATCGTGCAGAAGCTCGTCCAGGCGCTCGGCGGCGAGGAAGCCGCCACGGAGGAGATCGACGAGTCGGTCCCGCCGGCCCGCGGCCGCAGCCGCAAGCGCCGCTCCAGCGCCGATCCGGGCGTGATCGTCAAGGGCGTCGAGGACGTATGGGTCAAGCTGGCCCGCTGCTGTACGCCCGTACCGGGCGACCCGATCATCGGCTTCGTCACGCGCGGTAGCGGAGTATCGGTTCACCGCAGCGACTGCGTGAACGTGGAGTCACTGTCCCGCGAGCCCGAGCGCATCCTAGAGGTCGAGTGGGCGCCCACCCAGTCCTCGGTCTTCCTGGTCGCCATCCAGGTCGAGGCCCTGGACCGCTCCCGGCTCCTCTCCGACGTCACGCGCGTTCTGTCCGACCAGCATGTCAACATCCTCTCCGCGGCCGTCCAGACCTCCCGCGACCGCGTCGCCACCTCCCGCTTCACCTTCGAGATGGGCGACCCGAAGCACCTCGGGCACGTCCTGAAGGCGGTCAGGGGAGTGGAGGGCGTCTACGACGTGTACCGCGTGACATCGGCGCGCAGCCGGGCGTAAGGCATACGAGAGAGGGGCTCCCGTACATCACGTACGGGAGCCCCTCTCGCGTGACCGCGGTCCGTCAGCCGCCGAACTCCTCCAGGCCCTTCAGAGCCTGGTCCAGAAGCGCCTGACGCCCTTCCAGCTCACGCTCCAGCTTGTCGGCCCTGGCGTTGTTGCCCTGGCCGCGCGCCTGCTCGATCTGGCCGCGCAGCTTGTCCACGGCGGCCTGGAGCTGGCCGGTCAGCCCTTCGGCACGCGCGCGTGCCTCCGGGTTGGTCCGGCGCCACTCGGTCTCCTCGGCGTCCTGCAGGGCCCGCTCGACGGCGTGCATCCGGCCCTCGACCTTCGGCCGGGCGTCGCGCGGCACGTGCCCGATGGCCTCCCAGCGCTCGTTGATCGAGCGGAAGGCGGCGCGTGCGCCCTTCAGGTCGCCGATCGGCAGGAGCTTCTCGGCCTCCTCGGCCAGCTCCTCCTTCAGCTTCAGGTTCTCGGCCTGCTCGGCGTCGCGCTCGGCGAAGACCGAGCTGCGGGCCGCGAAGAAGACGTCCTGGGCGCCGCGGAAGCGGTTCCACAGGTCGTCCTCGTGCTCGCGCTGGGCGCGGCCGGCGGCCTTCCACTCCGACATCAGGTCGCGGTAGCGCGCCGCCGTCGTCCCCCAGTCGGTCGACCCGGACAGCGACTCGGCCTCGGCGACCAGGCGCTCCTTGGTCTTGCGGGCCTCCTCGCGCTGGGCGTCCAGCTGAGCGAAGTGCGCCTTGCGGCGCTTGGAGAACGCCGACCGGGCGTGTGAGAAGCGGTGCCACAGCTCGTCGTCCGACTTGCGGTCGAGCCGCGGCAGGCCCTTCCACGTGTCCACCAGGGCCCGCAGCCGCTCACCCGCGGCCCGCCACTGGTCGGACTGCGCCAGCTCCTCGGCCTCGGTGACCAGCGCCTCCTTGGCGTGGCGCGCCTCGTCCGACTGCTTCGCCCGCTGCTGCTTGCGCTCCTCGCGCCGCTTGTCGACCGTCTCGACCAGCTTGTCCAGCCGGGTCTTCAGGGCGTCCAGATCGCCGACCGCGTGATGGGCGTCGACCTGCTCGCGAATGTGGTCGATCGCGGCGTGGGCGTCCTTCGCCGACAGGTCGGTGGTCTTCACTCGCTTCTCGAGGAGGCCGATCTCGACAACCAGGCCCTCGTACTTGCGCTCGAAATAGGCCAGCGCCTCTTCGGGGGTGCCGGCCTGCCAAGACCCGACGACCTGCTCGCCGTCGGCCGTACGCACGTACACGGTCCCCGTCTCGTCGACGCGGCCCCACGGGTCGCTGCTCACAGCGCCTCCTCCACATGATGCCTGCGAGGGGCTTGTGTTCCCCCGGGCATCGTCCACAGTTTCGTCACGGCCAACATAGGCGACCGGCGGGTTGCCTGTCCGCATCCCGCGCGACCGAAATTTCGCAGTTGGGGGTCAGGATTTGGTGACCGTCGCCTTGTTGATGACCACCGTCGCGTTCGGCGCCCCGTCGCCCTGGCCGGTGCTCTCGCCGGCGTCGGCAATCTTCTTGAGTACCTTCATGCCGGATTCGGAAACGGTACCGAACGGTGTGTAGCTCGGCGGAAGCTGACTGTCCTGGTAGACGAGGAAGAACTGGCTGCCGCCGGAGTTCTTCTGCCCGGTGTTCGCCATCGCGATGGTGCCCGCCGGATAGATGTTGTTCTTGAGGCTTTTGTCCTTCAGGTTCTCGTCCGGGATGTTGTACCCGGGACCACCCGTTCCAGTGCCCGTCGGGTCGCCGCACTGGAGCACGTAGATGCCGTTGGTGGTGAGCCGGTGGCACTTGGAGTGGTCGAAGTAGCGCTTGCCGGCAAGGAAGTCGAACGAGTTCACGGTGTGCGGCGCGGCCGACGCCTTCAGCGCGATGTCTATGTCACCGCACGTGGTCGCGAGCTTCATCGTGTACTTCGCCGACTTGTCGACCGTCAGCGCCGGCTCCTTCTTCCAGGTCGCCGTCCTGACCTTGCCCTCGGCGGGCTTCTCGCACGGGTCCGGAGCCTTGCTGGGCGACGCGCTGGGCGTGACCTCCGCGCCCGCGTTCTCCTTGCTGTCGTCGTCCCCCTTGAGGACTCCGGTCGTGTACAGCGCGAGGCTGCCGATGACGACGACGCCGAGCACCGACGCGACCACCGAGTTGCGCATGCGCGCCTTGCGCCGGGCGGACGTGCGCCGCTGCTGCTGCCGCAAGAACTTCTCCCGGGCGAGCTGACGCCGCCGCTGTTCCTGGCTGACCACCGGGTTCTCTCCTCATGCGTCGTGTGTGTCGACCGGTACGCGTGCGTGCGGTGAGCCGACTGCCTGCGTGTGCCCCGTACCGTATATGGGTTCGCTGAGGAATCGGCAGCGCCGGTAGGCTCTGACCACAGGCGGAGCCCGCCGACAAACCACTCGTGTCGACACAAACGAAGGACGATCGTGCTCATTGCCGGGTTCCCCGCCGGGGCCTGGGGGACGAACTGTTATCTCGTCGCCCCCGCCGCCGGTGAGGAGTGCGTGATCATCGACCCGGGCCACGAAGCGGCCCCCGGAGTCGAGGAAGCACTGAAGAAGCATCGGCTCAAGCCCGTCGCCGTCGTCCTCACCCACGGCCACCTCGATCACGTGGCCTCGGTCGTCCCGGTGTGCGGGGCGCACGACGTACCGGCCTGGATCCACCCCGAGGACCGGTACATGATGAGCGACCCCGAGAAGGCGCTCGGCCGCTCCATCGGCATGCAGCTGATGGGCGAGCTGACCATCGGGGAGCCGGACGACGTCAAGGAGCTGACCGATGGCGCGAAGCTGGAGCTGGCGGGGATGGAACTCTCCGTCGCGCACGCGCCCGGCCATACCAAGGGGTCGGTGACCTTCGGCCTGCCCGAGGCGGCGGACATCCCGCCGATCCTCTTCTCGGGCGACCTGCTGTTCGCCGGCTCCGTCGGACGCACCGACCTGCCCGGCGGTGACATGGCCGAGATCCTCGACTCGCTGGCCCGCGTGTGCCTGCCGCTCGACGACTCGACCGTGGTGCTGTCCGGCCACGGCCCCCAGACGACCATCGGCCAGGAGCGCGCCACCAACCCGTATCTGCGGCAAGCGGCCGTCGGCCGCCAGGATCACAGTGCGAATGTCGACGCTCCCCGACGAGGAATGTGACGAGACCTTCCGTGAGCACCTTCAAGGCCCCCAAGGGCACGTACGACCTGATCCCGCCGGACTCCGCCAAGTTCCTGGCCGTCCGTGAGGCGATCGCGGCTCCCCTGCGCAACTCCGGCTACGGCTACATCGAGACGCCCGGCTTCGAGAGCGTCGAACTGTTCGCACGCGGTGTCGGCGAGTCCACCGACATCGTGACCAAGGAGATGTACGCCTTCGAGACCAAGGGCGGCGACCAGCTGGCCCTGCGCCCCGAGGGCACGGCCTCCGTCCTGCGCGCGGCGCTGGAGGCCAACCTGCACAAGGCGGGCAACCTCCCGGTCAAGCTCTGGTACTCGGGCTCGTACTACCGCTACGAGCGCCCCCAGAAGGGCCGTTACCGGCACTTCTCCCAGGTCGGCGCCGAGGCGATCGGTGCCGAGGACCCGGCGCTGGACGCCGAGTTGATCATCCTGGCCGACCAGGCGTACCGCTCGCTCGGCCTCAGCAACTTCCGGATCCTGCTGAACAGTCTGGGCGACAAGGAGTGCCGCCCGGTGTACCGAGCCGCGCTCCAGGACTTCCTGCGCGGCCTGGACCTGGACGAGGACACCCTTCGCCGCGCGGAGATCAACCCGCTGCGCGTCCTCGACGACAAGCGCGAGTCGGTCCAGAAGCAGCTGGGGGACGCCCCGCTCCTGCGCGACTACCTCTGCGACGCCTGCAAGGCGTACCACGAGGAGGTCCGCGAGCTGATCACGGCGGCCGGCGTCTCCTTCGAGGACGACCCGAAGCTGGTGCGGGGCCTGGACTACTACACGCGTACGACCTTCGAGTTCGTCCACGACGGTCTGGGCTCCCAGTCCGCGGTGGGCGGCGGCGGCCGTTACGACGGCCTGTCCGAGATGATCGGCGGCCCCGCGCTGCCGTCCGTCGGCTGGGCGCTCGGCGTCGACCGCACGGTGCTCGCCCTGGAGGCGGAGGGCGTGGAGCTCGAACTCCCCGCGTCCACCAGCGTGTTCGCCGTCCCGCTCGGCGAGGAGGCCCGCCGGGTTCTGTTCGCCAAGGTCACCGAGCTGCGCAAGAACGGCATCGCGGCGGACTTCTCCTACGGCGCCAAGGGCCTCAAGGGCGCCATGAAGAACGCCAACCGCAGCGGCGCCCGCTACACGATCGTGGCCGGCGAACGCGACCTCGCCGAGGGCGTCGTCCAGCTCAAGGACATGGAGTCCGGTGAGCAGGCGGCCGTCGGGGTCAACGAGATCGTGGCGGAGCTGGAAGCCCGACTGGGCTGAATTTCCGGAGCGGTGAATTCCGGAGGGCGGGGACCCGGTTGGTCCCCGCCCTCCGCTGTCCCGTGGGTGTCCTGAACCGAATGCCTTTACGCCGTCGCGCGCATTTGCTTATGTCCGGTGAACTGCGGGCACGCGTGCGTGTACGGCAGAATGTGGCGTGTCCGGAGATATTCCAACTCTCAAGTGACGGAATCGCGTGATGAGCAAGACGACAGTCAAAGACGTCTCCACCGAGCCCGAGCCGGAGCGCGCCGAAGCACCGCCGCAATTGCTGGGCGGCAGCCGTGCGTTCGCCCTGCTGCTGGTGATCACCGGCGCGGCCGGGCTGCTCGCCGCGTGGGTCATCACGATCGACAAGTTCAAGATTCTCGAGGCCAAGATCGCGGGGACGACCTTCACACCCGGTTGCAGCCTCAACCCGATCGTCTCCTGCGGCAGCGTCATGCAGAGCAAGCAGGCGTCCGTCTTCGGGTTCCCCAACCCCATGCTCGGCCTGGTCTGTTACGGCATCGTCATCTGCGTCGGCATGAGCCTGCTCGCCCGCGCCCGCTTCCCCCGCTGGTACTGGCTGACCTTCAACTGCGGCACCCTCTTCGGTGTCGCCTTCTGCACCTGGCTGATGTACCAGTCGCTCTACAACATCGGCGCGCTCTGCCTGTGGTGCTCGCTGGCCTGGGTGGCCACGCTCACCATGTTCTGGTACGTGACCTCCTTCAACATCCGCAACGGCTTCCTGCCCGCCCCACGCCCGCTGAAGAACTTCCTCGCCGAGTTCACCTGGGTGCTCCCGGTGACGCACTGCGGCGTCATCGCCATGCTGATCCTGACCCGCTGGGGCAGCCAGCTCTGGGCCGCCTGACCCGCTCCGAGCCCGATGTCAGTGCGGTGATTTAGGGTTTCAGACGTGGAGCCCGACCTGTTCACCGCCGCAGCAGAAGAACGCCAGGAGAAGGACCCCGCGGGGAGCCCCCTGGCGGTGCGCATGCGTCCGCGCACCCTCGACGAGGTCGTGGGCCAGCAGCACCTGCTGAAGCCGGGCTCGCCGCTGCGCAGGCTCGTCGGCGAGTCCGGCGGCGGCCCCGCCGGACCATCCTCGGTCATCCTCTGGGGCCCGCCGGGCACCGGCAAGACCACCCTGGCGTACGTCGTCTCCAAGGCCACCAACAAGCGCTTCGTCGAGCTGTCCGCCATCACCGCCGGGGTGAAGGAGGTCCGCGCGGTCATCGACGGCGCCCGCCGCGCCACCGGCGGCTTCGGCAAGGAGACCGTCCTCTTCCTCGACGAGATCCACCGCTTCAGCAAGGCCCAGCAGGACTCCCTCCTCCCAGCCGTCGAGAACCGCTGGGTGACCCTGATCGCGGCGACCACCGAGAACCCGTACTTCTCGATCATCTCCCCGCTGCTGTCCCGCTCCCTCCTCCTCACCCTCGAACCCCTCACCGACGACGACGTCAGGGGCCTGCTGAGGCGGGCGCTGAGCGACGAGCGCGGCCTGAAGGACGCCGTCGGCCTGCCCGAGGACACCGAGGCGCACCTGCTGCGGATCGCCGGCGGCGACGCCCGCCGCGCCCTGACCGCCCTGGAGGCCGCGGCCGGGGCCGCCCTGGACCAGGGCGAGGCCGAGATCAGCCTCCGGACGCTGGAGCAGACCGTCGACCGGGCGGCGGTGAAGTACGACCGCGACGGCGACCAGCACTACGACGTCGCCAGCGCCCTCATCAAGTCCATCCGCGGCTCCGACGTCGACGCCGCCCTGCACTACCTGGCCCGGATGATCGAGGCCGGCGAGGACCCCCGCTTCATCGCCCGCCGACTGATGATCTCGGCCAGCGAGGACATCGGCCTCGCCGACCCGAACGCCCTGCCGATCGCGGTCGCCGCCGCCCAGGCCGTAGCCATGATCGGCTTCCCCGAGGCCGCCCTCACCCTCAGCCACGCCACCATCGCCCTCGCCCTCGCCCCCAAGTCCAACGCCGCGACCACCGCGATCGGCGCCGCCCTGGAGGACGTACGCAAGGGACAGGCCGGCCCCGTGCCGCCGCACCTGCGCGACGGGCACTACAAGGGCGCCGCCAAGCTCGGGCACGCGCAGGGGTACGTGTATCCGCACGACCTGGCAGAGGGCATCGCCGAGCAGCAGTACGCGCCGGACGCCCTCAAGGACCGCCAGTACTACACCCCGACCCGGCACGGTGCCGAGGCGCGGTACGCGGACGCCGTCGAGTGGACCAGGAAGCACCTCGGTCGGAAGCGGTCCTGAGCACCCTGTAGAATTCTTCGAAGTGCTGTGTCCCGTGCAGTCAGAACGGGACGGTCAGCCGGAGACCCGGTCCTCGCGGACCGGCTCCAGGAGCGTCGCGCACCGTCGAACGGTGTCGCGGGCAGCCCACCACCACTCGTCGCACGACGAGAACGGTCGGTGGGCCACTCGCGTGCTGCACGTATGTGCCCAGACCAGGGGAGCGGCTGCCCACCCCGTCCGTCCGGACGAGGAGGGTTTCCCCGGCTGCGGATGCGACCTCCCACAACACTGACAAGCCGAAGAAAACAGACAAGGAAGATCAAGTGGCGAACCAGTCCCGCCCCAAGGTCAAGAAGTCGCGTGCCCTCGGTATCGCGCTGACCCCGAAGGCCGTCAAGTACTTCGAGGCCCGTCCCTACCCGCCGGGTGAGCACGGCCGTGGCCGCAAGCAGAACTCGGACTACAAGGTCCGTCTGCTGGAGAAGCAGCGTCTGCGTGCGCAGTACGACGTGTCCGAGCGCCAGCTCGTCCGCGCCTACGAGCGTGCCTCCAAGGTTCAGGGCAAGACCGGTGAGGCTCTGATCATCGAGCTCGAGCGTCGTCTCGACGCCCTGGTCCTGCGTTCGGGCATCGCCCGCACCATCTACCAGGCCCGTCAGATGGTCGTTCACGGCCACATCGAGGTCAACGGCGGCAAGGTCGACAAGCCGTCGTTCCGCGTCCGTCCCGACGACGTCGTGATGGTCCGCGAGCGCAGCCGCGAGAAGACCCTCTTCTCCATCGCCCGTGAGGGTGGCTTCGCCCCCGAGGGCGAGACCCCGCGCTACCTCCAGGTGAACCTCAAGGCCCTGGCGTTCCGCCTGGACCGTGAGCCGAACCGCAAGGAGATCCCGGTGATCTGCGACGAGCAGCTCGTCGTCGAGTACTACGCCCGTTGATCTCTCGACGGTCGTAGGACTTCTGCGCCTGAAGCCCGTCGTCTCCCCGCCCTTCCGGGTGGGCGAGGCGGCGGGTTTTCGCATGGCGTCGCTCCTTGCGACGCGGCTCCCGCGCCGCAGGCAATCCGGTGTGGAGCGGCATCCCCGGCGCGATAGGCTCGGTGCACGACTTTTTCGATGCAGACCGATGTAGAGGCACGTTTCAGGGAGCGGGTGCACACAGTGTCCGGTGGAGAGGTGGCCGGGATCCTGGTGGCCGTCTTCTGGGCGATTCTGGTCTCCTTCCTCGCCGTCGCGTTGGCGAGGCTGGCCCAGACACTCAGGGCGACCACCAAGCTGGTCGCGGACGTGACCGACCAGGCTGTCCCGCTCCTGGCAGACGCCTCCTCGGCCGTGCGCTCCGCACAGACCCAGATCGACCGGGTCGACGCGATCGCCTCCGATGTCCAGGAGGTCACGTCGAACGCCTCCGCACTGTCGACCACCGTCGCCTCCACGTTCGGCGGCCCCCTGGTCAAGGTCGCGGCCTTCGGCTACGGCGTGCGCCGTGCCCTCGGTGGCCGCAAGGACGACGAACCCGCCAAGGCACCCCGGCGCACCGTGATCGTGGGCCGCACGGTTCCGGCGTCGCGGCGGGGCAAGCGCAACCTCCGCGGAAAGAGGGACTGAGACCCAGCATGTTCCGCCGTACGTTCTGGTTCACCACGGGCGTCGCCGCCGGTGTGTGGGCCACCACCAAGGTCAACCGGAAGCTGAAGCAGCTGACCCCCGAGAGCCTCGCCGCGACCGCGACGAACAAGGCGATCGAGGCGGGTCACCGGCTCAAGGACCGCGCGGTGGGCTTCGCCCTCGACGTCCGCGACAACATGGCCCAGCGGGAGGCCGAACTCGAAGAGGCCCTGGGCATCCAGGAGTCCCCCGAACTTCCCGCAGCCCGGCGGTACACCGCCATCGAGAACCGCAACAAGCCGAAGACGTACGTCATCGACAACACGACGTACACGGACAACCGAAACGAGGACCACTGATGGAGTCGGCCGAGATTCGCCGCCGCTGGCTGAGCTTCTTCGAGGAGCGCGGGCACACCGTCGTCCCTTCGGCGTCGCTCATCGCGGACGACCCGACTCTGCTCCTCGTCCCGGCCGGCATGGTGCCCTTCAAGCCCTACTTCCTGGGTGAGGTCAAGCCGCCCTTCGACCGCGCCACCAGCGTCCAGAAGTGCGTGCGCACGCCGGACATCGAAGAGGTCGGCAAGACCACCCGGCACGGCACCTTCTTCCAGATGTGCGGCAACTTCTCCTTCGGCGACTACTTCAAAGAAGGCGCCATCAAGTACGCCTGGGAGCTGCTCACCAGCCCCCAGGACAAGGGCGGTTACGGCCTGGAGCCGGAGAAGCTCTGGATCACCGTCTACAAGGACGACGACGAGGCCGAGCGCATCTGGCACGACGTCGTCGGCGTGCCGAAGGAGCGCATCCAGCGCCTCGGCATGAAGGACAACTACTGGTCCATGGGCGTCCCCGGCCCGTGCGGCCCCTGTTCCGAGATCAACTACGACCGCGGCCCCGAGTTCGGCGTCGAGGGCGGCCCCGCCGTCAACGACGAGCGGTACGTGGAGATCTGGAACCTCGTCTTCATGCAGTACGAGCGGGGCGAGGGCGTCGGCAAGGACAACTTCGAGATCCTCGGCGAGCTCCCGAGCAAGAACATCGACACCGGCCTCGGCCTGGAGCGCCTCGCCATGATTCTGCAGGGCGTGCAGAACATGTACGAGATCGACACCTCCATGGCCGTCATCAAGAAGGCCACCGACCTGACGGGTGTGGCGTACGGCGACGCCCACGCCTCGGACGTGTCCCTGCGCGTGGTCACCGACCACATGCGCACGTCGGTGATGCTCATCGGCGACGGCGTGACGCCCGGCAACGAGGGCCGTGGCTACGTGCTGCGCCGCATCATGCGCCGCGCCATCCGCAACATGCGTCTGCTCGGCGCCACCGGTCCGGTCGTCAAGGACCTGATCGATGTCGTCATCGGCATGATGGGCCAGCAGTACCCGGAGCTCGTCACCGACCGCGAGCGCATCGAGAAGGTCGCCCTCGCCGAGGAGAACGCCTTCCTCAAGACGCTGAAGGCCGGCACCAACATCCTCGACACGGCCGTCAGCGACACCAAGGCCGCGGGCTCTACCGTGCTGGCCGGCGACAAGGCCTTCCTGCTCCACGACACCTGGGGCTTCCCGATCGACCTCACCCTGGAGATGGCCGCCGAGCAGGGGCTTTCCGTGGACGAGGACGGCTTCCGCCGCCTGATGAAGGAGCAGCGGGAGCGCGCCAAGGCCGACGCCCAGGCCAAGAAGACCGGCCACGCCGGCGCCGGCGCCTACCGGGAGATCGCCGACAAGGTCGGTGAGACCGAGTTCATCGGCTACGGCGACACCGAAGGCGAGTCCACCATCGTCGGCATCCTCGTCGACGGCGCCTCCTCCCCGGCCGCCACCGAGGGCGACGAGGTCGAGATCGTCCTCGACCGCACCCCGTTCTACGCCGAGGGCGGTGGCCAGATCGGCGACACCGGCCGCATCAAGGTCGACACGGGTGCCGTCATCGAGATCCGCGACTGCCAGAAGCCGGTCCCGGGTGTGTACGTCCACAAGGGCGTCGTCCAGGTCGGCGAGGTGACGGTCGGCGCCAAGGCGCACGCCTCCATCGACTCGCTCCGCCGCAGGGCCATCGCCCGCGCCCACTCGGCCACGCACCTCACCCACCAGGCCCTGCGTGACGCCCTCGGCCCGACGGCCGCGCAGGCCGGTTCCGAGAACCAGCCCGGCCGCTTCCGCTTCGACTTCGGTTCGCCGTCCGCCGTGCCGACGGCAGTGATGACCGACGTCGAGCAGAAGATCAACGAGGTGCTCGCCCGCGATCTTGACGTGCACGCCGAGGTCATGGGCATCGACGAGGCCAAGAAGCAGGGCGCCATCGCCGAGTTCGGCGAGAAGTACGGCGAGCGCGTCCGCGTCGTGACCATCGGCGACTTCTCCAAGGAGCTCTGCGGTGGCACGCATGTGCACAACACCGCCCAGCTCGGCCTGGTAAAGCTGCTCGGCGAGTCGTCCATCGGCTCCGGTGTGCGCCGTATCGAGGCCCTGGTCGGCGTGGACGCCTACAACTTCCTCGCCCGTGAGCACACGGTCGTCGCCCAGCTCCAGGAGCTGATCAAGGGCCGTCCGGAGGAGCTCCCGGAGAAGGTCTCCGCCATGCTCGGCAAGCTCAAGGACGCCGAGAAGGAGATCGAGAAGTTCCGCGCCGAGAAGGTACTCCAGGCTGCCGCCGGTCTCGCCGAGTCAGCCAAGGACGTCCGCGGCATCGCCGTCGTCACCGGCCAGGTCCCGGACGGCACCACGGCCGACGACCTGCGCAAGCTGGTCCTCGACGTGCGCGGCCGCATCCAGGGCGGACGCGCCGCCGTGGTCGCCCTCTTCGCGGTCAGCAACGGCAAGCCGCTCACGGTCATCGCCACCAACGAGGCCGCCCGCGAGCGTGGCCTCAAGGCCGGTGACCTGGTCCGTACGGCCGCCAAGACGCTCGGCGGCGGCGGTGGCGGCAAGCCGGACGTCGCCCAGGGCGGCGGCCAGAACCCGGCCGCCGTCGGCGAGGCCGTCGACGCCGTCGAGCGGCTCGTGGCGGACACGGCCAAGTGAGCGCCGAAGCAGCGGCGAGTGGTGACGGCCCGGGCATGCGCCGCGGCCGTCGCCTCGCCATCGACGTGGGGGACGCCCGCATCGGCGTCGCCTCGTGCGACCCGGACGGGATCCTCGCCACCCCGGTGGAGACGGTCCCGGGCCGGGACGTCCCGGCAGCTCACCGCCGCCTCAGGCAACTCGTCGACGAGTACGAGCCGATCGAGGTCGTCGTAGGTCTCCCTCGCTCCCTCAAGGGGGGCGAGGGCCCGGCCGCGGTCAAGGTCAGGGGCTTCACCCAGGAACTGGCCCGCATGATCGCGCCCGTACCGGTCAGGCTTGTGGATGAGCGGATGACGACCGTGACGGCCAGTCAGGGACTGCGCGCTTCGGGGGTGAAGTCGAAGAAGGGCCGGTCGGTGATCGACCAGGCGGCCGCTGTGATCATCCTGCAGCAGGCGCTCGAATCCGAACGGGTGTCAGGTAAAGCACCCGGAGAGAGCGTCGAAGTGGTTATCTGATCGCGATACGGTAACGTTCCGCGCGATGCACCGGTGTTCGAACAGCCGGGGCACAAAGAGAGGCGGGACGGGAACCGGATCTTCAGCAGCCGCGTGACCGCCGCCTCGCGGCTCTAGGGGATCGATGACTGAGTATGGCCGGGGCCCAGGCTCCGAACCGTGGCATCCCGAGGACCCGTTGTTCGGGGACGGCGGATGGGAAGGGCAGCAGGCCCACGCGGGCCATCAGGCTGCCTACGGCGGCCAGCCGCAGCACTATCCGGAGCAGTCGCAGCAGGAGCCGCAGCACTACGGCGACTGGGGCAACGGCCAGCAGGCCGTATACGGTCAGGCGCAGCAGTACCAGCAGCAGGGTGAGCAGTACCCGGAGCAGGGCCAGCAGTACCAGCAGCAGGGCCAGCAGTACCCGCACCAGTACGAACAGCAGCAGTACCCGGGCCAGGGACAGCAGCCGTACGACAACAACGGCTGGGCCGACGGCACACATGGGCACACCCAGTACCCCGACCCGGCGGACCCGTACGGCCAGCAGGCCGCGGCGTTCGGCGGTGAGCAGCCCGACTACTACGGCACCCCCGACGCGTACCCGCCGCCGGCGCCGCCGAGCCGCCGGCAAGCCGAGCCGGAACCGCCCCAGACCGACTGGGATCCCGGTCCTGACCAGGGCGAGCACGCCTTCTTCGCCGGTGGCGGCGACGAGGGCGTGGACGATTCCGACGATGAGTCGGGAGGCGGCCGCGGCCGCGGTGACCGTAAGGGCCGGGGCGGAAAGCCCAAGAAGCGGCGCAGCGGGATGGCCTGTCTGGTGGTCGTGCTGATCTTCGGCGGCGGAGTCGCCGGGGTCGGATATTTCGGTTATCAGTTTTACCAGGATCGTTTCGGCGATGCGCCGGACTTCGCGGGTGACGGCACGAGCGAGACGGTGACCGTCGAGATCCCCAAGGGCGCGTTCGGATCCGAGATCGGGCAGAAGCTCAAGGCGGCCGGCGTCGTGAAGAGCGTCGACGCTTTCGTCGCCGCTCAGCAGCAGAACGCCAACGGGGACAAGATCCAGGCGGGTGCCTATCTGCTGAAGAAACAGATGTCCGCCGCCAGCGCCGTCGAGATGATGCTCAGCCCCGAAAGCCAGAACAACGTCCTGGTCAGGCCCGGAGAGCGCAACAAGGCCGTCTACAAGACGATCGACGAAAAGCTCGAATTGTCGGCCGGCACCACCGAGAAGATCGCCGAGGACAAATACAAGAGCCTCGGACTTCCGAGCTGGGCGAACAGCAACAGTGAGATCAAGGATCCGCTGGAGGGCTTCCTCTACCCGGGCACCTACCCTGCCGCCAAGGGCATGAAGCCCGAGGTGGTCCTCAAGGAAATGGTCACCCACGCCGCGGACAAGTACGACGAGCTGAACCTGGAGACCAAGGCCAAGGCCCTCAAGCTGGACAACCCGCTGCAGGTCATCACGGTCGCGAGCCTCGTCCAGGCCGAGGGCAAGACGAACGACGACTACCGCAAGATGGCGGAGGTGGTCTACAACCGCCTCGACCTCGCGAATCCCGAGACCTACGGTGCCCTTCAGTTCGACTCGACCTTCAATTACCTGAAGGGCCAGAGCAATATCGACATCAGCGAGTCGGAGATCAAGAGCAACCAGGACCCGTACAACACGTACACCCAGAAGGGTCTGCCGCCCGGTCCGATCGGAAACCCGGGCGAGGGTGCGCTGAAGGGGACGCTGAATCCCACAAACCAGGGTTGGTACTACTTCGTGGCGACCGACGGCGTGAACAAGACGGAATTCGCCAAGACCCACGACGATTTCTTGAAGCTCAAGGACAAGTTCAATGAGAGCAGGGGCAACTGACGCCCGCCGGGCGGCCGTTCTGGGCTCGCCCATCGCCCACTCCCTCTCCCCGGTGCTGCATCGCGCCGCCTACGAGGAACTCGGGCTCACGGGCTGGTCGTACGACCGGTTCGAGATCGACGAAGCCGCACTTCCCGGGTTCCTCGCGGAACTCGGCCCGGAGTGGGCCGGCCTGTCGTTGACCATGCCGCTCAAGCGGGCCGTCATCCCGCTGCTCGACGAGATCAGCGAGACGGCGGCATCCGTCGAGGCGGTCAACACCGTCGTCCTCACCGAGGACGGCCGCCGCGTCGGCGACAACACCGACATCCCCGGGATGGTCGCCGCACTGCGGGAACGCGGCATCGAACAGGTCGACTCGGCTGCCATCCTCGGCGCGGGCGCCACGGCGTCCTCCGCCCTGGCCGCGCTCGCGCGCATCTGCACCGGCGAGGTCGTGGCGTACGTACGCAGCGAGGCCCGCGCGGCCGAGATGCGGCAGTGGGGCAAGCGCCTCGACGTCGACATTCGTACGGCGGACTGGGCCGACGCGGACCGGGCGCTGCGTGCCCCGCTGGTGATCGCGACCACCCCGGCCGGTACGACGGATGCCCTGGCCGCGTCCGTACCGGAGCGCCCCGCCACCCTGTTCGACGTGCTCTACGACCCCTGGCCGACCGCCCTCGCGGCACGGTGGTCCATGTACGGCGGAGCTGTCGTCAGCGGGCTCGACCTGCTCGTGCACCAGGCGGTCCTGCAGGTACAGCAGATGACCGGCCGGGTCGCGGTGCCCGTCGAGGCCATGCGAAAAGCGGGGGAGCGCGCTCTCGCGGCCCGCTAGGATCCGCTGAGTTCCGCAGGGGGCGGAGAAGAGCACAGGGGGAGTACCAGACGTGACCAGTGGTGTGCCGATGGCGTCCGGCAAGGGCGAGATATTCGAGATCGTCCTGCAGTTCATGCCGGACTGGGTGCAGATCCCCGTGCTGGTCCTGATCGTGTTGCTCGTCGTCGGGTCGTGGGTCTTCAAGCTGAAGCGCAAGATCGACCGTCGGCGTGCGGCACGCGGGGGACAGGCCGTCCACGTGGCGGCGCAGCACGGACAGGGGCGGGGCGCCGACCACCTGGGGCCGTACGCTCCCCAGCAGGCCGCGCCGCAGCCGGCGCGGCAGCCGAGCGGCGCCGATTTCCTCGGGGCTTACGCGCCGCAACAGGGCCAGGGCAACAGCTCCGTGTGATCCCCTCCGGGGCCCGGCGCCGTCGCCCCGCCGTCCGCTTGGTGGACCGGCGGCCGGGTACCGGGCCCGGACGTGGGAGGATCGAAGGTGGCGGGCCGGGGCCGCGCACCTGGTCACGCCGTCGACGTACGCGAGGACGCGCGTACGCAGGGCAGTACCAGGGCGCGAGCACTGAGGAGCACCGTTGAGCAGGTTGCGCTGGCTGACCGCGGGGGAGTCCCACGGTCCCGCACTCGTGGCGACGCTGGAGGGCCTTCCCGCCGGCGTGCCGATCACCACGGAGATGGTGGCGGACCACCTGGCCCGGCGCCGGCTCGGTTATGGACGCGGTGCGCGCATGAAGTTCGAGCGCGACGAGGTCACCTTCCTCGGCGGCGTCCGGCACGGCCTCACCCTCGGTTCTCCGGTCGCGATCATGGTGGGCAACACCGAGTGGCCGAAGTGGGAACAGGTCATGGCGGCCGACCCGGTCGACCCCGAGATCCTCGCGGGCCTGGCCCGCAACGCCCCGCTGACCCGCCCGCGCCCCGGCCACGCCGACCTCGCGGGCATGCAGAAGTACGGCTTCGACGAGGCCCGGCCGATCCTGGAGCGCGCCTCCGCCCGTGAGACGGCGGCCCGCGTGGCGCTGGGCGCGGTGGCCCGGTCGTACCTGAAGGAGACGGCCGGCGTCGAGATCGTCAGCCATGTCGTGGAGCTGTGCTCGGTGAAGGCGCCGCAGGGTGTGTACCCGACGCCCGCCGACGTCGAGAAGCTGGACGCCGACCCGCTGCGCTGCCTGGACGCGGACGCGTCGAAGGCGATGGTCGCGGAGGTCGACCAGGCCCACAAGGACGGCGACACCCTCGGTGGTGTGGTCGAGGTGCTCGCGTACGGCGTTCCCGTGGGCCTCGGCTCGCACGTGCACTGGGACCGCAAGCTGGACGCCCGTCTCGCCGGTGCTCTCATGGGCATCCAGGCGATCAAGGGCGTCGAACTCGGCGACGGCTTCGAGCTCGCCCGCGTGCCCGGCTCCAAGGCGCACGACGAGATCGTGAACACGCCCGAGGGCATCCGCCGCGTCTCCGGCCGTTCCGGCGGCACCGAGGGCGGCCTCACCACCGGTGAGCTGCTGCGGGTCCGCGCCGCGATGAAGCCGATCGCGACCGTGCCGCGCGCCCTGCAGACCGTGGACGTCACCACGGGTGAGGCGACGCAGGCGCACCACCAGCGCTCCGACGTGTCCGCGGTCCCCGCCGCCGGCATCGTCGCCGAGGCCATGGTGGCCCTCGTGCTCGCGGACGCGGTGGCGGAGAAGTTCGGCGGCGACTCGGTGACCGAGACCCGCCGCAATGTGCGTTCGTACCTCGACAACCTGGCCATCCGGTGAGCGCAGCACCCATGGTCGTCCTGGTCGGTCCGATGGGCGTCGGCAAGTCGACCGTCGGACAGCTGCTGGCCGAGCGGCTCGGCGTGGTCTACCGGGACACCGACGACGACATCGTGGCCGAGCAGGGCCGGTCGATCGCCGAGATCTTCGTCGACGAGGGCGAGTCCGCCTTCCGGGCGATCGAGAAGCAGGCGGTGCGCCGGGCGCTCGCCGAGCACGACGGGGTCCTGGCCCTCGGCGGCGGCGCGATCCTCGACGAGGACACGCGTGCGCTGCTGGCCGGGCAGCGGGTGGCGTACCTGTCGATGGACGTCGAGGAGGCGGTCAAGCGCACCGGCCTCAACGCCGCCCGCCCGCTGCTCGCGGTCAACCCGCGCAAGCAGTGGCGCGAGCTGATGGAGGCCCGCCGTCATCTGTACGAGGGGGTCGCCACGGCGGTCGTGGCCACCGACGGCCGTACGCCCGAAGAAGTGACCCAAGCCGCCCTGGACGCACTGGAGTTGAAGGAAGCATGAGCGAGGCAGTGACGCGGATCCAGGTCGGCGGCACCGCGGGCAGCGAGCCCTACGAGGTCCTGGTGGGCCGTCAACTCCTGGGCGAGCTCGGCGGGTTGATCGGTGACAAGGCCCAGCGGGTCGCTGTCGTCCACCCGGAGGCGCTGGCCGAGACCGGCGAGGCGCTGCGGGCCGATCTCGCCGACCAGGGCTACGAGGCCGTCGCCATCCAGGTGCCCAACGCCGAGGAGGCCAAGACCGCCGAGGTCGCCGCCTACTGCTGGAAGGCGCTCGGCCAGTCCGGCTTCACCCGCACCGACGTCGTCGTCGGTGTCGGCGGCGGCGCGACCACCGACCTCGCCGGATTCGTCGCCGCGACCTGGCTGCGCGGGGTGCGTTGGATCGCCGTACCGACCACCGTGCTCGCGATGGTCGACGCGGCCGTCGGCGGCAAGACCGGCATCAACACCGCCGAGGGCAAGAACCTCGTCGGCTCCTTCCACCCGCCGGCCGGTGTGCTCTGCGACCTGGTGGCTCTGGACTCCCTCCCGGTCAACGACTACGTGTCCGGGCTCGCCGAGATCATCAAGGCCGGCTTCATCGCCGACCCGGCGATCCTGGAGCTCATCGAATCCGACCCCGAGGCCGCCCGCACCCCGGCGGGCCCGCACACGGCCGAGCTGATCGAGCGCTCCATCCGGGTCAAGGCCGAGGTCGTCTCCTCGGACCTGAAGGAGTCCGGCCTGCGGGAGATCCTCAACTACGGCCACACCCTCGGCCACGCCATCGAGAAGAACGAGCGCTACAAGTGGCGGCACGGCGCCGCGGTCTCCGTCGGCATGCACTTCGCCGCCGAACTCGGCCGTCTCGCCGGGCGGTTGGACGACGCGACGGCCGACCGCCACCGCACCATCCTCGAATCCGTGGGCCTGCCGCTGCACTACCGCTACGACCAGTGGCCCAAGCTGCTGGAGACCATGAAGGTCGACAAGAAGTCCCGCGGCAACCTGCTGCGCTTCATCGTGCTGGACGGCCTGGCCAAGCCGACCGTCCTGGAGGGCCCCGACCCGGCCGTCCTGCTCGCCGCGTACGGCGAAGTCGGCCAGTAAGTCCCCGCAAGCGCGCTTCCGTCCGATTCGCCTGTGGCGATGGGCACTTCGGACCGCCCCCGGCCGTTCACCAAACGGCGGCCGGGGGCGGTACCGTTCGGATGGGTGTCCCCCCACGCCTTTCGGGCAGTGGGGGAGAGCGGGGTTCATGCCCTGCTGCCAGCGCCAATGGCCATGGAAGACGAGATGGAGTGGCACCGGATGCAGCACGCAGTGGGTTCTCCGCTGCCGCCGCCCCACCAGTCGGGGCACGGCTGGACGCCGGCCGCACAACACTCGGGTCCGCATCACCCGGGCACTCACCAGGGGCCCGCCCCGCACGCACCGCACCAGGGATCCGCTCCCGTGCCCCCGCCGCCCCCGGCACCGGGCTTCACACCCCCCGGACCGGTCCCGCCCGCGCCCCAGCAGGCCCACGTCCCGCCGACACCCGAGACCACGGGCCATGTGCCGCTGCCGCCCGGCGGCCCCGTCGGTATGCCGAGCGCCCCGCCCACCACGACGGCACCCGACCCGGCGGGCACGACCCTCGCGGTCCTGCTCATCGGTCCGGCGGGGGCCGGCAAGACGAGCGTCGCCAAGTACTGGGCGGACCACCGCCGGGTCCCCACGGCCCACATCAGCCTCGACGACGTACGCGAATGGGTCCGCTCGGGCTTCGCCGACCCCCAGTCCGGGTGGAACGACAACTCCGAGGCCCAGTACCGCCTCGCCCGCCGCACCTGCGGCTTCGCCGCCCGCAACTTCCTGGCCAACGGCATCTCGTGCATCCTCGACGACGCGGTCTTCCCCGACCGTCCCGTGGTCGGCCTCGGCGGCTGGAAGCGCCACGTGGGCCCCGGCCTCCTCCCCGTCGTCCTGCTCCCGGGCCTGGAGATCGTCCTGGAGCGCAACGCCGAACGCTCGGGCAACCGCCGCCTCACCGACGAGGAGGTCGCCCGCATCCACGGCCGCATGGCCGGCTGGTACGGCTCGGGCCTCCCGATCATCGACAACTCCCAACTGGACGTCCCACAAACGGCCCAGGTCCTCAACGACGTACTCTCCCGCTCCATCGCCAGCCCCCCCAGCTGGTAACCAACAAGAGCGGGCGCCCCTCAAGGGGACACGCGACTCCACCGCGTGGCCGAGATCAAGCCCCCGAGCTGGCGGCCGACGTGCGTGGACGCCCTGAGGGGCGCGAGGCTGTTCCGATGTGCGGCTCTGCCGCGTGGGCGCGATCAGGCCCTGAGCTGGTGGCGGACGTGCGTGGACGCCCTGAGGGGCGTGAGGCTGTTCCGATGCGCCTCCGCCGCGTGGGCGCGATCAGGCCCTGAGGTGGTGGCGGACGTGCGTGGACGCCCTGAGGGGCGTGAGGCTGTTCCGATGCGCCTCCGCCGCGTGGGCGCGATCAGGCCCTGAGCTGGCGGCGGACGTGCGTGGACGCCCTGAGGGGCGTGAGGCTGTTCCGATGTGCGCCTCCGCCGCGTGGGCGCGATCAGGCCCCCGAGCTGGCGGCCGACGTGCGTGGACGCCCTAAGGGGCGCGAGGAACTGCGCGAGCAACCCCCACCCACCCGCAGACCGCACACAACCTCGCGCGGCACCCCGTACCGAACCCCTACGAACCCGCAGACCGCAATCAACCTCGCGCGGCAACTCGTACCGAACCCCCAC
>NZ_LGUR01000198.1 GCF_001270495.1 Streptomyces viridochromogenes | reverse complement strand
GCTCGGGGCCGGGGCCCGGGGCGGGGCTGGGCTTGGGGGTGGCCGGCCTTTCGGCGGGCTTCTTGCGGGGCCGCCCCGCGGGGTCCTGGCCGGCGGCCTGGGCGGGGAGGTCGACCGGAGTGCGGGGCGTGCCGCCGGAGAGGCCTCCAGGCAGGGCCAGGAGGCGGGTACGGGACGCGGGGACGGCCGGCTTGGCAGGCGTGGCCCGGCGGGTGGCGCCGGGCGCGAGACGGGCTTGTACGTCCCGGAGGAGGGCGACCGCGACGGGGTTGCCGCGCAGGGTCCGGAGGGCGGTGAGGTCGTCGGGGTCGGGGTGGTACCCGGCGCCCAGGGCCTCCTCGAGGAGCGCGAGGTAGCCGGCCGCGGTGCCGGGGAGGGCGGCGCGGTAGCGGGCGAGGTCGGCCACCAGGAAGGCACGCAGCCGGGCACCCTCGCGCATCGCCTCGTCGAGGGACTCGGCGAGCCGGAGGCAGGCGCGGACCTCCTCGGGCGAGGCGGGGCTGGGGTGAAGGGCGAGGGCGAGAGCGCGGCGGAGCACACGCAGCTCCTCCGCACCGAACGCCATGGCGCCGCGGGATCCGTATGGCGTGGGCATGCGGCGACGATACGCGCTAATCAGACAAACGCGACGTAGGGCGCGGGTGTGGCGTGGGGTGCCACTCGGGTGGGGGTGCGCGTGCCTCCGGCGGTGGGACGGGGATGCCTGCGGCGGCCCATGCCGGGTGGGTGGGGGTTCGCGTAGCGCCGATCCCCCACCCACCCGCAGGACTTTCGCTTCCTGGGCAGACGCGGTCGCTCTCGGCGCCGGTCCATGCACTTCCAGCCCGTCCGGCGTTTGAGGGCGAGGCCCCTCCAGGGCCGAAATCGGGGGGTCCGGGGGCCGCAGGCTCCCAGGTGGCCCGCGTCGACGCCGGGCGCCTTGAAGCCGACGGCCTCAGTGCGCGGCCCAACCGGCGGGGTCACATGCGGGAGACGTTGCGTTCGTAGACCAGGCGGAGGCCGATCAGGGTCAGCCATGGCTCGTGTTCGTCGATGACCGAGGATTCGCCGAGGACCATGGGGGCCAGACCGCCCGTGGCGATGACCGTGACCTCCTCGGGGTCGTCGGCCAGTTCGCGGGCCATGCGGTTGACGACGCCGTCGACCTGGCCCGCGAAGCCGTAGATGATGCCGGACTGCATGGCCTCGACCGTGTTCTTGCCGATGACGCTGCGCGGGCGGGCCACCTCGATCTTGCGGAGCTGGGCGCCGCGGACGCCGAGGGCCTCGACGGAGATCTCGATGCCGGGGGCGATGACGCCGCCGATGTACTCACCGCGCGCGCTCACCGCGTCGAACGTCGTCGCCGTACCGAAGTCGACGACGATCGCCGGGCCGCCGTAGAGGTCGACGGCCGCCACCGCGTTGATGATGCGGTCGGCGCCGACCTCCTTGGGGTTGTCCGTGAGGATCGGTACGCCGGTCTTCACGCCCGGTTCGACGAGGACGGCGGGGACGTCGCCGTAGTAGCGGCGGGTCACCTCGCGGAGTTCGTGAAGGACGGAGGGCACCGTGGCGCAGATGGCGATTCCGTCGATGCCGTCGCCCAGCTCGTCGCCGAGGAGCGGGTGCATGCCCATCAGGCCCTGGAGGAGGACCGCCAGTTCGTCGGCGGTGCGGCGGGCGTCCGTCGAGATGCGCCAGTGCTCGACGATGTCCTCGCCGTCGAACAGGCCGAGGACGGTGTGCGTGTTGCCTACGTCGATCGTGAGGAGCATGCCGGTTCCTACTCCGCCGCTCGCAGGTCCAGGCCGATGTCCAGGATCGGCGAGGAGTGGGTGAGGGCCCCTACGGCCAGGTAGTCGACGCCCGTGTCCGCGTAGGCCCTGGCGTTGGCGAGGGTCAGGCGGCCCGAGGCTTCGAGGGCCGCCCGGCCGTGCACGATCGCGACCGCCTCCTCGCACTCGCCCGGCGTGAAGTTGTCCAGGAGGATCAGGTCCGCGCCCGCGTCCACGACCTCGCGGAGCTGGTGGAGGGTGTCGACCTCGACCTCGATGGGGAGGTCGGGGAAGGCTTCGCGGACCGCCTTGAAGGCCTGTGCCACGCCGCCCGCGGCCACCACGTGGTTGTCCTTCACCAGGGCCGCGTCCGAGAGGGACATGCGGTGGTTCACTCCGCCGCCGCAGCGCACCGCGTACTTCTCCAGCGCGCGCAGGCCCGGCGTCGTCTTGCGGGTGTCGCGGACCCTCGCCTTGGTGCCTTCCAGTACGTCCGCCCACGCGCGCGTGGCCGTCGCGATGCCCGAGAGGCGGCAGAGGATGTTCAGCGCGCTGCGCTCGGCGGTGAGGAGGTCGCGGGTGCGGGTGGTGACGGAGAGGAGCTTCTGGCCCTCCCGCACCTTGTCCCCGTCCTCCACGTGCCGCTCCACCTCGAACTCGTCCTCGCAGACGATCGAGACCACTGCTTCGGCGACCCTGAGGCCCGCCACCACGCCCGCCTCGCGCGCGACGAAGTCGGCGGTGGCGGTCGACTCCTCGGGGATCGTCGCGACGGTCGTCACGTCCACGCCGTGGGCGAGATCCTCTTGGATGGCCACGTTGGCGATGTCCTCGATCTCGACCGGGTCGAGGCCCGCGTCGGCCAGGAGCTGGGCGAGCGCGGGGTCGAGGCCGCACTCCAGGTATTCCTCGCCGGCACCGCAGGCGCAGTCGTCGCCGCAGCCGCCGCTCGAGGCGAGGGGAAGGTCGGGGGTGGTCACTTCTGTCACTGCTCCTGGGGCCGGGTCGGGGGGAAGTCTGCGGTGTCTGTGGTGTGCACGGCCAGTGTGCGGTCCGGGTTCAGGCGTACGACGATGTGGCGGCGCCAGGTGGTGTCGTCGCGGTCGGGGCTGTCCTCGCGCCAATGGCAGCCCCGGGTTTCCTCGCGCTGCCGAGCGGCGGCCACCAGGACTCGGGCCACGCACAGGAGGTTGGTGGCCTCCCAGGTGTCGACGCCCGGCTCGGCCGTCTTGCCGTTCTCGGTGAGGGCGTCCCGGGCCTCGGTGTGCAGCTTCTGGATCTGCTCGGCGGCCGTGGCGAGGGAGTTCGCGGAGCGCAGGACTCCGGCGCCGTTCGTCATGATCCGCTGGATCGTGAAACGGGCCTCGGGCGCGAGCAGGGGGTGCTCGGGGGTCTCGGGGTAGGGCACCGGGTGCGGCACGCGTGCGTGGAGGCCGTTCGCCGCGCGGGCGGCCGCGATGTCGGCCACGATGCGCTCGGCGTAGACCAGCCCTTCGAGGAGTGAGTTGGAGGCCAGGCGGTTGGCGCCGTGCACACCCGTGCAGGCGACCTCGCCGCACGCGTACAGGCCGGGGACGGTCGTACGGCCGTGGGAGTCGGTGCGCACGCCGCCGGAGGCGTAGTGGGCCGCCGGGGCGATCGGGATGGGGGCGGTGACCGGGTCGATGCCGTGGGCACGGCAGGCGGCGAGGATCGTCGGGAAGCGGTGCTCCCACATGTCGGCGCCGAAGTGGCGGGCGTCGAGGAACATGTGCTCGGCGTCCTGCTCCTGCATGCGGCGCATGATGCCCTTGGCGACGATGTCCCGGGGGGCGAGTTCGGCGAGTTCGTGCTGCCCCAGCATGAAGCGCACGCCGTCGGCGTCGACCAGGTGGGCGCCCTCGCCGCGTACCGCCTCGGAGACCAGGGGCTGCTGGCCCTCCGCGTCCGCGCCGAGGAACAGGACGGTGGGGTGGAACTGGACGAACTCCAGGTCGCTCACCTCGGCGCCCGCGCGCAGGGCGAGGGCCACTCCGTCGCCCGTGGACACGGACGGGTTCGTGGTCGCCGAGAAGACCTGGCCCATGCCGCCGGTCGCGAGGACCACCGCGGGGGCGTGGACCGCCCCTACGCCGTCGTGCTGGCCCTCGCCCATGACGTGCAGGGTGACGCCCGCCGTACGGCCCTCGGCGTCCGTCAGGAGGTCCAGGACGAGCGCGTTCTCGATCGCGCGCAGGCCACGCGCGCGTACCGCCTCGACCAGGGCGCGGGAGATCTCCGCGCCGGTCGCGTCGCCGCCGGCGTGGGCGATGCGGCGGCGGTGGTGGCCGCCCTCGCGGGTGAGTTCCAGGCCGCCTTCCTCGGACTCGTCGAAGTGGGCGCCGGTCTCGATGAGGCGGCGTACGGCGTCGGGCCCCTCGGTGACGAGGATGCGGACCGCGCCCTCGTCGCACAGGCCCGCGCCCGCGACGAGGGTGTCGTCGAGGTGCTGTTCGGGGGTGTCGCCCTCGCCGAGGGCGGCGGCGATGCCGCCCTGCGCCCAGCGGGTGGAGCCGTCGTCGAGGCGGGCCTTGGTGACGACGACGGTCGTCAGGCCGGCGGCCTCGCAGCGCAGGGCGGCGGTGAGGCCGGCGACGCCGGAGCCGACGACGACGACGTCCGCGGAGATGGACCACCCGGGCGCGGGCGCGTGCAGTCGTATGCCTGTGCTGGTCACGAGGCGGCTCCGAAGGTGAGGGGAATGTTGTCGATCAGCCGGGTCGTCCCGACCCGGGCGGCGACGGCGAGGACGGCCTCGCCGGTGAAGTCGTCCCCGATCTCGGTGAAGTCGGAGGGGTCGACGAGGGCGAGGTAGTCCAGTTCGAGCGGCGGGTCCATACGGGCGGCCTCGTCGAGGACCAGGCGGGCGGCGGCGCGGACGGCCGCCGGGGCGCCGGGCACCGCCTTGGCCACGGCGTGCGCGTCGGCCGCCGCGCGGGACTCCCCTATGGCGCTGAGCGCTTCCGCACGCGCGCGGCTGGCGGGCACTTCGCGGGCCCGCGCGCGCAGCGCTTCCTGCGCCGCGTGCCGGTCGCAGCCGGCGAACAGCGACTGGGACAGGGCCAGTGCCGTGCGCCGTTCCTTGGGCGCCAGGTAGCGGTTGCGGCTGGACAGCGCGAGGCCGTCCTCCTCGCGCACGGTGGGGACGCCGACGATCTCGACGCCGAAGTTCAGGTCGCGCACCATGCGGCGGATCAGGGCGAGCTGCTGGGCGTCCTTCTGGCCGTACAGGGCGACGTCGGGGCGGGTGAGGTGGAGCAGCTTGGCGACGACGGTGAGCATGCCGTCGAAGTGGCCGGGGCGGGAGCCGCCTTCGAGGCGCTCGCCCATGGGGCCGGCGCTGATGCGGACCTGGGGTTCGCCGCCGGGGTAGACCTCGTCGACCGAGGGGGCGAACACGGCGTCGGCGCCCGCCTGTTCGGCGATCTTGAGGTCGGCGTCCAGGGTGCGCGGGTAGCGGTCGAGGTCCTCGCCCTTGCCGAACTGCAGGGGGTTCACGAAGACGGTGACGACGACCTCGCCCTCCGGTCCGGCGATGGTGCGCGCGGTGCGGATCAGGGTGGCGTGGCCCTCGTGCAGGGCGCCCATGGTCATCACGACGGCGCGGCGGCCGGTACGCGTGCGTGCGTGCAGTTCGCCGGCGGTGCGCAGCAGGGTGGTGGTCATCGGGCCTCTCCCTCGGCGCCGTCGGTCCCATGGGCGAGTACCCCGAGAAGGTCCTCGGCGAGCTCCGGCTTCAGCAGGCCGTGCGCGAGCGCCCGGTCGGCGGTCGCGCGCGCCATCGCGAGATAGCCGGCGACGGTCTGCGGGGCGTGCCGCCGCAGCTCGGTCACGTGCGCGGCGACGGTGCCCGCGTCCCCGCGCGCGACGGGGCCGGTCAGGGCGGCGTCGCCGGAGCGCAGGGCGTTGTCGAGGGCGGCGCCGAGCAGCGGGCCGAGCATCCGGTCGGGGGCCGCGACGCCCGCCTCGCGCAGCAGCTCCATGGACTGGGCGACGAGCGTGACCAGGTGGTTGGCGCCCAGCGCGAGCGCCGCGTGGTACAGCGGGCGCATGTCCTCGGCGATCCACTCCGGTTCGCCGCCCATCTCGATGACGAGGGCCTCGGCGGCCAGCCGCAGTTCCTCGGGCGCGGTGACGCCGAAGGAGCAGCCGGCCAGGCGCTGGACGTCCACGGGCGTGCCGGTGAAGGTCATGGCCGGGTGCAGGGCCAGCGGCAGGGCGCCGGCGCGCAGGGCGGGGTCCAGGACCTTCGTGCCGTATCGCCCGGAGGTGTGCACCATCAGCTGTCCCGGCCGTACGGCCCCGGTGTCGGCCAGGCCCTCGACCAGCCCGGGCAGGGCGTCGTCCGGGACGGTCAGCAGCACCAGTTCGGCACGCGCGAGGACTTCGGCGGGCGGCACGAGCGGCACGTCGGGGAGCAGCTGCGCGGCCCGCCGCCGGGAGGTGTCGGAAACCCCGGAGACGGCCACGGGGCGGTGCCCGGCGAGCTGGAGGGACGCGGCGAGCGCGGGGCCCACACGGCCGGCGCCGACGACACCGACGGTGAGCCGCGCGGGGCGGTCCCTGGGATCTGGCTGTTGGCTTGTACTCACTCGACGGCGGCCTTCCCGTTCCAGTCCGCTCTGGGTACCGGACGATTTCTCGTCATGTTAACGCGATTGGCTTGAGGGGCGTCCGGTTGTCCACAGGCTGTGGGTTATCGCACGCCGCGCACACGAAGGGCGGGCGCGGCCTCTTCACCGCGTGCGGACGGGAAGTTGCGGCGGCCGAAAATACGGGTGCTCGCGCGCGTGGCCGCACGGCATGATCCCGCGCATGAGCGATACGGCGGAACAGCCCGGGCGACACGACGAGCGGTCCGAGGAGCCCGAGGAGTCCGAGCCCTTGTCGGACGCCGAGCAACGCAAGCGACGCCGGGAGCGGCGCATAGCCGCCTATCGGGGCGCGCGACGGGTTCTCGCGCGCCCCGGATACTTCGGCACCCTCCGCGAGCGCCTGGCGCTGCTGGACGAGGCGCGTGCGCTGGATCTGTACGACCTGGACGAGCTGGCGGACCTCTATGGCAACGGCGTCGTCGGCGCCCTGGAGGAGAAGGTCGCGGGGCTGCTCGGCCAGGAGGCAGCCGCCTTCTTCCCGACGGGCACCATGGCCCAGCAGGTCGCCCTGCGCTGCTGGGCGGGCCGCACCGGCAACCCGACCATCGCCCTGCACGCACTGGCCCACCCCGAGGTCCATGAACGCGACGCCTTCAGCCAGGTCAGCGGTCTGCGCCCGGTCCAGGTGACGAGCGCGCCCCGGCTGCCGACCGCCGACGAGGTGCGTGGCTTCGGCGAGCCGTTCGGGACGCTGATGCTCGAACTGCCCCTCAGGGACGCCGGTTTCGTGCTGCCCTCCTGGGAGGAACTCACCCAGGTCGTCGAAGCGGCGCGGGAGCGCGACGCGGTGGTGCACTTCGACGGCGCACGCCTGTGGGAGTCCACCGTCCACTTCGGCCGCCCGCTGGAGGACATCGCGGGGCTGGCGGACAGCGTGTACGTGTCGTTCTACAAGTCCCTCGACGGCTTCGGCGGCGCGGTACTCGCCGGACCACAGACGCTGGTGGACGAGGCGAGGGCCTGGCGGCACCGCTACGGCGGCATGGTCTACCAGCAGTTCCCCACCGCGCTGTCGGCGCTCGCCGGGCTGGAGCGGGAGCTGCCCCGGCTGCCCGAGTACGTGGCCCACGCGCGCGTGGTGGCCGCCGCGCTGCGCGACGGCTTCGCGGCGGCCGGGGTGCCGTGGGCGCGGATCCACCCCGAGCCGCCGCACACGAACGAGTTCCAGGTCTGGCTGCCGTACGACACCGGCGTCCTCAGCGAGGCCGCGCTCCGCCAGGCGGAGGAGACGAAGACCGTCCTGTTCGGCCACCCCTGGGACGCCAAGGCCCCGGGCCTGGCCTGCACCGAGGTCTCCGTGCGTGCCGCCGGCCTGGAGTGGACGGCGGACGACGTGAGGACGGCGGTCGCGCAGTTCGTGGCCCTGCTGACCGAGGAGGTCGGCGAGTAGGAGGTCAGCAAGCGGAACGCGGCCGCGGACGCAGCCACCGGCCCAGGGCCTGCCGTATGCGCCCACGGGCCGGGCGCTCCGCCAGGACGGCGCGGAAGTGCCGCTCGTCACGCCACTCGCGCACGACCTGCCAGTCGTGGGCGCCCGGCGCCGGAGGGGCGGACTCCCCGAGCTGCCGGGCACGGTAGACGTCGAGGAGGTGGTACTGCGTGACGCTCATGGTGGATCGCCTCTCGGGACGTAGGAGACATGACGTAGGTAGGGGTCGGGCTCCGCGGCTGCCCCGGTGGTCCCAGGCTGCGCCGGGGGTGGCGGTCACGTCGCGTCGATTGACGGCCGCCGTCAATCCACGGCCGCGTTGTCAGTGGCGGGGTGCACCATGAGGACATGAGCGTGACCATCGACATCGCGGGGCTGCGGCCGGAGAGGCTCGCCGTCGTGCCCTCGCCCCTGGCCGAGCTCGGCATGGCGCTGCACGCGCTGTCCGAGCCGGGGCACCACCCCGGCCTCCAGGGCTGGGTGACGGGCGTGACGGCCCGGCTGGACTCACACCTGGCCGACCGGATGTGCGAGGCCGACTTCCTGTGGCGGTCGACGTTCTCCGACCTCTTCCTGCCCTTCGCCGGCATCCCGGGCCGCAGCACCCTCCCGGGCGCGACCCTGGCAGAGGAGCTGGACCAGCTGGACAAGCTGACGGACGAGCAGTTCGTGGACGCGGCCCTGGAGTTCACCTGCGCCCTGCCGTACAGCACGCGCGGGGCCGACGCGCTCTCGGACGCGGAGGTGCGGCGACGCGCGCTCGACCTCGCCGCCGCGCGCGGGCCGCGGCAGATGCGGTTCAGCGAGCGGCTGCTGTTCGATCCGCCGCGGATCCGGGCCTGGCTGCGGCAGTTCCTCCAGGACTGCGACGAGGCGTTCTTCGCGGAGACCTGGTCCCGGCTGCGCCACCAGCTCGCGACGGACGCCCGCCACAAGACGGACCTCCTGCGGCGCAAGGGCCTCGGGGAAGCACTGGCCGCGGTGTCCCCGGCGGTGACCCTCGACGAGGGCGCCGCGCGGATCACGATCGACAAGCTGGGCGAGGGCCACACGACCGTGGGCGACGGCGGCCTCCTCCTCGTCCCGACGAGCCTGGGCTGGCCGCACCTGATGGTCCTGCACCGCTACGCCTGGCAGCCGGTGCTGCACTACCCGGTCGGCTCCCCCGAGCTCGCCGCCCCGCCCACGCTCGAGCAGCTGGCCCTGCGGATGACCGCGCTCTCCCACCCCGTACGGATGCGCATCTGCCGCAACCTCGCCCGCAGCGCGTACACCACCGGCGAACTGGCGCAGGTGCACGGCATGACGGCGCCGGAGATATCCAGGCACCTGGGCGTGCTGAAGAAGGCGGGCCTGATCACCACACGCCGCCGCGGGCGGTACGTCCTGCACCAGCTGGACGTGACGATGGTGGCCCGGTTGGGCAGCGACTTCCTGGAGGGTGTCCTGCGCTGAGCGTCCCGATTCAGTCGAACCGGATGTGCCTGATCCCGACGCCCGCCTGGCGCAGCCGCGTCCGCAGCGCGCCCTCGTTGTTGGGCCGGAGCTTCAGCCCGGCCAGGACGGCGATCCGGTCCGCGGTCTTCGGCACGGTCGAGTGGTCGGTCCACAGATGCTCGGCGAACTCCGGCTCGCTCAACCGCTCCAGACAGTGGTCGAGCTGCTGCACGGCCCAGCTCTCCCGGCGCAGCCCGGAGTTCTTCCCGGCGAGGAACTGCGCGAGGTGCCCCAAGCCTCGCTCACGCAGCCGTTTCAGGACGGTGTCACGCTCGGCGAGGAGCGTGAAGTGCCGTACGTCATGGCCGAGTTCGCGCAGCCGGCCGACCGTCTCGGCGAAGTAGTCGGAGTTCGTGACCGTCATGGGGGCGATCACCACACCGTCGTGCTTGGCGAGGGCGAGGTCGAGAACCTCGACGACGCCCTGCCGCCAGGACGTCAGGTCCTGGAAGTCTCCGCGCAGTTCCGCCGGGAGCATGCGCCGCAGGCCGAAGCCGGGGTGCTCGGGGTCGCAGATGACGCTGCCGGACAGACGGCGCTGGATCTCGTGTGCGGTCTGTGTCTTGCCGCCCCCGAAGGGGCCGTTGATCCACAGGAGCATGCGCAGACCCTAGTGGCCCCCGGTCACACCCGTGTCACGCGCCCTGCCCGTCCACCGGCTCAACCGTCTCCGCCGGTTCGACCGTGCCCCCGGCTCAACCGTGCCTCCGGCTCAACCATGTCCGCCGGCCCGCACCAGCCCCGTCTCGTAGGCCAGGACCACGACCTGTACCCGGTCGCGCAGCCCCAGCTTGGTCAGGATGCGGCCGACGTGGGTCTTCACCGTCGCCTCGGACAGGACCAGCCGGGCCGCGATCTCGCCGTTGGACAGGCCCTGGGCGACGAGCACCATGACCTCGCGCTCGCGGTCGGTGAGCCGCTCCAGCTCCTTGCGCTGGGGCTCCTTGCCGGTGGAGGGCAGCATGGGCGCGAACCGGTCCAGCAGGCGCCGGGTCGTCGACGGGGCCACCACCGCGTCGCCGCTGTGCACCGCGCGGATGGCCGCGAGGAGTTCACCGGGCGGTACGTCCTTGAGCATGAAGCCGGAGGCGCCCGCCTTCAGCCCGGAGAAGGCGTACTCGTCGAGGTCGAAGGTGGTCAGGATCAGCACCTTGGGCGGGTCGGGCTCCGAGCAGATGCGGCGGGTGGTCTCCACACCGTCCAGCTTCGGCATGCGCACGTCCATCAGCACGACGTCGACGGGGGTCGCGCGCAGCACCTGAAGGGCCTCGACGCCGTCGCCAGCCTCGGCGACGACCTCCATGTCCGGCTGGGCGGCGAGCACCATCCGGAACCCGGTGCGCAGCAGCACCTGGTCGTCGACGAGCATCACGCGGATCGCCATCGGGTCCTCTTCCGTGTCTTCCGTATCCGTCTATCGGGCCGTTGCCCGTCTACAGGGCCGTTGTCACGCCGTTACAGGTGTCAACGAAGGGCATGCGCAGGCGTCAGTGTGCTGGTTTGAGCGGCAGCAGCGCACTGATGCGGAATCCTCCGCCCGGGCGTGGCCCCGCGTCCAGGGTGCCGCCGACCATGCCGACCCGCTCACGCATGCCGATCAGGCCGTGCCCCTCGCCGTCGGCGCCACCATCCTCGTACAGCTCGTGCGGGGCGCCCTTGCCGTCGTCCTCGACGAGCAGGCCGAGACCGTCGTCGAAGTAGACCAGGCGCACGCTCGCGCCCGCGTTCGGCCCGCCGTGCTTGCGGGTGTTGGTGAGCGCCTCCTGCACGATGCGGTACGCCGTCAGCTCGACACCGCTGGGCAGCGGGCGCGGGGTGCCCTCGATCTTGAAGTCGACCGGCAGGCCGGAGGTGCGGCACTGCTGGACGAGGTCGTCGATCTGCTCGACGTCGGGCTGCGGGACGTACTCGCCGCCCTCCTGGTGCTCGCCGGTGCGCAGCACGCCGAGCAGGCGGCGCATCTCGGCGAGGGCCTGGCGGCCGGTGGAGGAGATGGTCTCCAGGGCCTTCTTGGCCTGGTCGGGGGCCGCGTCGAGGACGTAGGCGGCGCCGTCGGCCTGCACCACCATCACGGAGACGTTGTGCGCGACCACGTCGTGCAGCTCACGCGCGATCCGGGCGCGTTCGGCGGCGACCGCGACCTTGGACTGCGCCTCGCGCTCCTTTTCGAGCCGGGTCGCGCGCTCCTCCAGCTGCTCGTAGTAGGCGCGGCGGGTGCGGATGGAGTCGCCGAGCACCCAGGCGAGGGCGAAGGGCACCGACGTGAAGATCATCACGGCCGCTGTGCCCAGGACGCTGGAATCCTGCTCCGGCCAGCGCAACTGCGCCAACGGTGCCGCGCACAGCCCGACGGCCAGTGCGAGCCGGGAGGCCCAGCGGGCGCCGGTCGCGGCCACGGTGTAGACGATCACCAGGAAGGCGAAGTTGGCCGCCGTCGTCGCCACGTCCAGCGCCAGCTGGGCCAGCCCGACGGCGATGGCCAACAGCAGCATCTTCTCCGGCATGCGCCGGCGCAACGCGATGACCAGGCACAACAGCAGGATGACCGGGACGATGACCGCCTCGGAGCGGGTGCCCGGAGGATTCTGCCAGCCCTCCTCGCGGACGGTCGCGGTCAGCACAGAGATCCCGAACAGGAAGACGGCCCAGAAGCCGTCGACCCCGGTCGGGTGCCTGCGGAGGAAGTCATAGAGGCGCTGCACGTAACCCAGCGTAGGGAAGCGAGATGCGTGCAGGGGTCAACCGGAGGGCCGATCCGCGTCCCCCGCACGTACTCCGGAAGGTGGAGGCTGCGTTCCCCTGTGCGCTTAGCCTGGCGCGGTGACAGCAGAGGCGACGGGCGAGTGGCACGGGTGGCGCGGGTGGCGGGCAGCGACGGAAACCGCTCTCTACGGGCCGGGGGGCTTCTATCGCCGCCCCGAGGGCCCGGTCGGCCATTTCCGTACGTCCGTCCACGCCTCGCCCCTCTTCGCCGGTGCCGTGGCCCGGCTGCTGTGCCGGGTCGACGAGGTTCTGGGCCGGCCCGCCTCGCTCGACTTCGTCGACATGGCGGCGGGGCGGGGCGAGCTGGTCACCGGCGTACTGGCCGCCCTGCCCGCCGACGTGGCGGCACGCACGCGTGCCTACGCCGTCGAGATCGCCGACCGCCCGGCACCCCTCGATCACCGGATCGAGTGGCTGCCGGAACCGCCGCGGCGGATCACGGGAGTGCTGTTCGCCAACGAGTGGCTGGACAACGTCCCGCTGGAGGTCGCGGAAGTGGACCCGGCGGGCGTGGCACGCCTGGTGCTCGTACGGCGGGACGGGACCGAGCTCCTCGGGGAGCCGGTCGCCGGTGCGGAGGCGGACTGGCTCGCACGGTGGTGGCCGCTGGGGGGCGCGGCGGGGGCGCGGGCCGAGATCGGGCTGCCTCGGGACGAGGCCTGGGCCGCGGTGGTCGGGGCGTTGGACCGGGGGCTCGCGGTCGCCGTGGACTACGCGCACACGGCGCGCGCACGGCCGCCCTTCGGGACGCTCACCGGCTTCCGCCAGGGGCGCGAGACAGCACCCGTGCCGGACGGCTCCTGCGACATCACGGCGCACGTGGCGCTGGACGCGTGCGCGGCGGCGGGCTCGCTGCCCGGCACGCGCCTGTTGTCCCAACGCGAGGCCCTGCGCGCCCTGGGCCTCACCGGCGCACGCCCCTCGCTCCAGCTGGCCTCCACCCGACCGGCCGAGTACGTACGCGCCCTCGCGGCCGCGGGCGAAGCAGCCGAGCTCACCGCCATGGGCGGACTCGGGGACTTCGGGTGGCTGGTGCAGCCGGTTGGGATTCCGGACGTACTGGCGGACTGAGCGGTCGAGTCGGTAGGAATTCCGGACGGACCCCTGGAGCGCGCCCTGGGCCGAACCCCTGCCCCTCGCCGGCCCGTTCTGCCGAAGCCCTACTTGTCGATGTCCCCGACGACGAAGAACATCGACCCCAGGATCGCCACCATGTCCGCGACCAGCGTCCCCGGCAACAGCTCGACCAGCGCCTGGATGTTGTTGTACGAGGCCGAGCGCAGCTTCAGGCGGTACGGCGTCTTCTCGCCCTTGCTGACCAGGTAGTAGCCGTTGATGCCGAGTGGGTTCTCGGTCCACGCGTAGGTGTGGCCCTCGGGCGCCTTCAGCACCTTGGGGAGCCGCTGGTTGATCGGCCCGGGCGGCAGCTCGGCGAGCCGGTCCAGGCAGGCGTCGGCCAGGTCGAGGGCGTTGTGGGTCTGCTCCAGCAGGCACTCGAACCGGGCGAGGCAGTCGCCCTCCTCGCGGGTCACCACCTTCAGGACGTCCCCCAGTTCGCCGTACGCGAGATAGGGCTCGTCCCGGCGCAGGTCGAAGTCGACGCCCGAGGCGCGCGCGATCGGCCCGCTCACGCCGTACGCGTGCACGGCCTCCGGCGTGAGGGCGCCCACGCCCCGGGTGCGCCCGCGGAAGATCTCGTTGCCGAGGACCAGGTCGTCGAACCGGTCCATGCGGGAGCGCACGTCGGCGACGGCGGCACGCGCGCGCGTGGTCCACCCGGCCGGCAGGTCCTCCTTCAGGCCGCCGACCCGGTTGAACATGTAGTGCATCCGCCCGCCGGAGACCTCCTCCATCACATGCTGGAGTTCCTCGCGCTCGGTGAAGGCGTAGAAGATCGGCGTGATCCCGCCCAGCTCCAGCGGGTACGACCCCAGGAACATCAGGTGGTTGAGCACGCGGTTGAGTTCCGCGAGGAGCGTCCGGGTCCACACCGCCCGCTCGGGCACCTCCATGCCGAGCATGCGCTCCACGGCGAGGACGACCCCCAGCTCGTTGGAGAAGGCCGACAGCCAGTCGTGGCGGTTGGCGAGCATGATGATCTGGCGGTAGTCGCGGGCCTCGAAGAGCTTCTCCGCGCCGCGGTGCATATAGCCGATCACCGGTTCCGCGCGCGTGATGCGCTCGCCGTCCAGGACGAGCTTGAGGCGCAGCACGCCGTGCGTGGACGGGTGCTGGGGCCCGATGTTGAGCACCATGTCGGTGCTCTCCGCGGCGCCGCCGATACCGACCATGGTCTCCGTCGTAGGAGTCATGGACACAGTCTCTCCTACGTACGCTGGCCTCATGGAGACGGGGAGCCCGGAGAACACGGGGACAGCGGGGGACGATCAGGCGGCGGCAGAGCCGGGGTGGACCGGACTTCCGCCGGGTCTGCTCCACATGCGACGGCTGCTGCTGGTGGTGTGGCTGGGACTGCTGGCAGTCGGGCTGGGTCTGCTGCTCGGCCTGCTCGCCGGCCCGGGCTGGGCCGCCTTCGCGCTGCTGCCGCTGGGGCTCATAGCCTGGGGCTGGGTGATGCTCGGCCGTAACTGGCGCTCCTGGCGGTACGCCGAGCGCGCCGACGACCTGCTGATCAGCCGGGGTGTGCTGTGGCGCGAGGAGACGGTCGTGCCGTACGGCCGGATGCAGCTGGTCGAGGTCACGTCGGGGCCCGTCGAGCGGCACTTCGGGCTGGCCAGCGTGCAGCTGCACACGGCCGCCGCCGCGACCGACGCCACCATCCCCGGCCTCGACCCGGCGGAGGCGGAACGGCTGCGCGACCGGCTCACCGAGCTGGGCGAGGCCCGATCGGCGGGGCTGTGACGACGCCGGGCGTCGACGACGCCGTACGCGAGAGGCGGCCCGTCGCCGAACGGCGGCTGCACCCCGTGACGCCGCTCAGACGGGCGTGGGCGCCGGTCGCCGTGCTGATCGGGTGGGCGGTGCACGACCCCGACCAGGCGCAACGCCATCTGACGAGACTGACGACCACCACGCTACTGCTCGCCCTCGCCGTGCTCGTCCCGGCAGCCGCCCTGTACGGCTTCCTCACCTGGTGGTTCACGCACTTCGCGGTGACCGACAGCGAACTGCGCATCCGTACCGGACTGGTCTTCCGGCGCACCGCGCACATCCGGCTGGAACGCATCCAGGCCATCGACATCACCCAGCCGCTCCTCGCGCGCGTGGCGGGCGTTTCGAAGCTCAAACTCGACGTCATAGGCACGGACAAGAAAGACGAACTCGCCTTCCTGGGCGCGGACGAGGCGCGTGCGCTCCGCGCGGAACTCCTCGCACGCGCCGCCGGTTTCGCGCCCGAGACGGCGCACGAGGTGGGCGAGGCGCCGTCCCGGCAGCTGCTGCGGGTGCCGCCGGGCGTTCTGGCCGTCTCCCTCGTCCTGACCGGCGCCACCTGGGGGACGCTGGCCGCCGCGGTCGTCGTACCGACCGTCCTCTGGCTGGCCACGGAGAGCGTGTGGACGGTCCTCGCGTCGGCGGTGCCGCTGCTCGGCGCGGCGGGGGCGAGCAGCGTGGGGCGGTTCGTCGCGGAGTACGACTGGACGGTGGGCGAGTCCCCCGACGGGCTGCGCCTCGACCACGGGCTGCTCGACCGCGCGCACGAGACGGTGCCGCCGGGTCGCGTCCAGACCGTACGCATCGTCGAGCCGCTGCTGTGGCGGCGGCGTGGTTGGGTGCGGGTGGAACTGGATGTGGCCGGCTCGTCCAACTCGGTCCTGCTGCCGGTCGCCCCGCGCGAGATCGCCGAATCGGTCGTCGCGCGCGTGCTGCCCGGCGCGACCGTCCCTCCGCGCGCTTCCCTGTCGCGACCGCCCCGGCGGGCGGGCCGGTGCATGCCGGTGTGGTGGCGCGGCTACGGCCTCTCCGTCACGGACGCGGTCTTCGCGGCCCGGACCGGCCTCTTCCGCAGAAGCCTCTCGCTCGTCCCGCACGCGAAGGTCCAGAGCGTACGGCTGGCTCAGGGGCCCTGGGAGCGGCTGTGGGGCGTCGCCGACGTGCACCTGGACACGGGGGCCAACAAGACGGTGACCGCCCGGCTGAGGGACGCCGAGGAGGCGGCGGAGCTGCTGCGGGGGCAGGCGGAGAGGTCGCGCACGGGCCGCAAGGACGCACGGCCGGACCGGTGGATGGCGTGAGCGTCGGCGCGGGCGTCAGGAAACCGCGCTGCGCAGCCCCTGCACGTCGATCTGTTCCGTCTCGTCGTGAGCCGTCAGGTCGATGACCTGGCCGATGCCCCGGGACTCCTCGTTCGCCGGCTTGAACTCCGCCTCGGACTCGGCCTTGTGGAGGGCGAGGGCCTCCTGGCCCACGACGTCCGCGAGGTCCTCGTTCTGGACGGCCTCCAGCGCGGCGGGCGCGGCCCCCTGCTTGGTACCGAAGAAGTCGAAGCCGCCCTGGATCGCCGGACGCCGTACGGGCGTCGCGGGTACGACGGCCACGGCGGTCGGCGCGATGAAGTGCCCGGCCGGCTGCTGGGCCGGGGGCTGGGCGGCCGGGGCGACCGTGCCCGAGGGGGTGCCTGCGGGGGTGATGGCGGCCGCGCGCTCGTGCCCGTCGACCGCCTCGGGCTTCCCCTGCGCGTCGTCCTCCAGCGCGGGTTCGGTCTCGGGGCCGCCGGTGGCCGCAGCCTCCGTGGCGCGGACCTCGGTGGTGCCCGAATCGGCCTTCACCGACTCGTCGTCAGAGGGACCGTCGCCCTTCGGAGGGTCGTTCTTCGGGGGCTCGTCCTTCGGGAACTCGTCCTTCGCGTTCTTGGAGTCCTTCGCGTTCTCGGAGTCCTTCGCGTTCTTCGAGCTCTTCAGCTCCTTCGAGGGCTCGCTGTCCTCCGCGGCGCCGTCCCCCTCCGGGGCCACCGGGGCCTCGTCGCCGTCGAACCGTGCCAGCGCCTCCTTGGCCCGCAGGAACAGCCGGGACCCTTCCGGCGAGAAGACCGCGGCAGCCACCGACGTCTCCTCGGCGGCATCGGCGGCATCGGCGGCCTCTGCGACCTCGGCGGCCTCCTCCACTTCCGAAACGGAAGCCGCGGCATCGACCGGAACCGGCGGCAACGCGCGCGCGGGCGTGGCGGCCTCTATCTCCAGAACCCGGCGCTCCTCCAGGACACTCGCCCGCTCGGTCTCCGCGGTGGCGTACCGCCGCAGCAGCGCCGCGTGCTCGTTGCGCAGCCCGGCGAGTTCCGCCCGCTTGGCCCGCAGCCGCTGCTCCAGCTTCATGCGCAGCTCGCGCGACTCCTCGAGGTCGGTCTCCAGCTCCGCGACCCGCTCCTCGTACCGCCACTCGTCGCTCGCACGCGCGCGCGTGAGGTCGGCGACCCGCTTGCCCGCGTGCGTGTCCCAGCGACGCATGACGACCGCACCGACGACCGCCGTCGCCGCGGCGGCCGCGGCGAGCCCGCGCAACACCACGGGTTCGGTGAACACCCACGGGGCAAGGGCGCAGACGACGGAGACGCCTGCGATCGCCGACGGTGGCAGCAGCCTGTGCAAGGGCGGGGAATGACGGTGACGTCCACGTGGCATGGCCAGAAACTTACCGCGCGTAGGCGAATCTTGGCGCCCCGCCCCGTAAAAACACAGCCATCCCGAGTCGTTCACGTGGCATCAGGAATCAGATCCGCCACCTGAATAGCCAAGAACCAAGATCGAAAAGCCTCGCGGGCCGGGTCACCTGCCGCCCAGCCGCCCGCTCATCCACTCCAACGTCCCCGGAATCTCCCGCCGCCAGGTGTTGAAGTTGTGTCCTCCGCTTTCGAGGACGATCGACGAGATCCGCGTCAGCTTCGTGGTCTTCACGCGCTCAATGAACTTCAAGGTGTCCTTGTAGTTGGATTCTCCAACTTTGCTGCTGCTGACAAGCAGTGAAGTGTCCGGAGCCGGCATGTGCTTGAGGCACCACCACAGGTTCGCGCGATTGCGCAGTTCCTCGTCTCCCTGGAACAGATCGCCCGTGGTGGCGTCGATCGGCGCGTTGTAGTACGCGGAAAGCCCGGCCCCCGCGGCGTACACCCGGGGATGGTGCATGGCGAGCTTCAGCGCGCAGTAGCCGCCCGTGGAGTCCCCGATGATGCCCCAACTGCCGCGCTCACCGCCCACCCTGTAGTGGCCGCTCACCGCGTCGGGCAGATCCTTGGCGAAGAACGTCTCGGTCTGAGGCCCGCCGGGAATGTCCACGCACTCCGTGTCCCGCGGCGGCGCCACGGTGGGCCGCATCATCACCAGGATCATCGGCCGCATACGACCCTCCCCGACAAGTCTCGCGGCCGTACGCGGATAGTCGAGTTTGTCCACGAGCGCCTTGGCCGTACCCGGATACCCGGTCAGAACGACCGCCGCCGGGAACGCGCGCGTGCGGTACTCCGGCTGAAAATACTCGGGCGGCAGATACACGTAGGCGGGTGTGGCGATGCGCGTCGTCCGGCCCACGATGCCGACCTTCTGGATCTGCCCGCCCAACTGCGGCCTGGCGCTCACCGCCCCCGGCACCCGGCTGGTGTCGACGACTTTCAGCGGCCCGCGGCCCGGCGTGTGGTCCACGACCACACCCTGGTCCTTCTCCTGCCCGAACAGGTCGGCCCAGCTCGCGTAGAACCCGAAGGCCTGGTTGGCGGCGAGACCGACCGACACGAAGAGCAGCAACTGCGTGGAGAGCAGCAGGCCGACGCGCCCGCCGACGGCCCGCCAGCCGCGTCGCGCCAGCCGCGGCCACAGCCAGACCGTGCCGACGAACAGCCCTGCGGCGGCCAGCACCGCCAGCGCCAGCGTCTTGTCGCTCGTGAGACCCATCGATGGTTACCTGTCCGCGCTTTCCGCCCGGTCCGCGCTTCCCCCGCGCTGCCTCCCCCGCTCCTTCGCAAGGGTTTGCCCCGGACTTTCCTTGGCCTTTGAAACGGTTTTGAGGAGCTGAGTGAACCTCTCCCCTCGAGACACCGTCCTAGAGGGCGCAATGTCGCCGGATGCCCGAATCGGCACCGGATCCAAGGTCTCTCGCAGAACTAATGGGATGCGATGTCTGTCAGGACAGATGTAGAAATGTCGGGTGGGGTTCCCCAGCGATCAAGCCAGGCGCGGCACCTGCCGGGCCGAGTACGGCATCTGCTCCGCGGCCCGCGCCCGGAGGCCGTTCCGGTTCTCGTCGGCAGAGCCTGCGCCCTGGTGGGCCTGCTGGACATCGCGGCGGGCGTCTTCCCGCGCTTCCGGCACAGCCGTATGCACGCCATCGCCGAGGTGCTGCCGGGCTCCACGGGCCCGTTCGCGGCCGCGCTGTCGCTGAGCGCCGGTGTGCTGCTGCTCCTGCTCGCCCACGGCCTCAAGCGGGGCAAGCGGCGGGCGTGGCGGGCCGCCGTCGTCCTGCTGCCGGCCGGCGCGGTGGCGCAGTTCACGTACCGCCACTCCGTGGTGGGCGTCCTCATCTCGCTGGCCTTGCTGGCCCCCCTGCTGCGCCACCGCGACCAGTTCGCGGCCCTGCCCGACCCGCGCAGCCGGTGGCGGGCGCTGGCCAACTTCGTCCTCATGGGCGCCGGTTCCCTCGCCCTCGGGCTGATCATCGTCAGCGCCCACCCGAACACCCTGGTCGGCGACCCGAGCCTGGCCGACCGGATCACCCACGTCCTGTACGGCCTGTTCGGCTTCGAGGGCCCGGTCGACTACCAGGGCAACACCTCCTGGACGGTCGCCTTCTCCCTCGGCGCCCTGGGCTGGATCACCGCGGTCACCACCATCTACCTGGCCTTCCGCCCCGAACACCCCGCCGCCCGCCTCACCGAGGACGACGAGGTACGCCTGCGCGCCCTGCTGGAGAAGCACGGCGCCCGCGACTCCCTCGGCCACTTCGCGCTGCGCCGCGACAAGGCCGTCGTCTTCTCCCCCAGCGGCAAGGCGGCGGTGACGTACCGCGTCGTCTCCGGCGTGATGCTCGCCAGCGGCGACCCCATCGGCGACGTCGAGGCCTGGCCCGGTGCCATCGAGCGCTTCATGGACGAGGCCCGCGCCCACTCCTGGACCCCCGCCGTCATGGGCTGCTCGGAGACCGGCGCCGAGGTGTGGACCCGCGAGACCGGCCTCGACGCCCTCGAACTGGGCGACGAGGCGGTGGTGGACGTCCCGGATTTCTCCCTCACCGGCCGCGCGATGCGCAACGTGCGTCAGATGGTCAAGCGCATCGAGCGCGCCGGTTACGAGACTCGGGTACGGCGCGTCCGTGACCTCGGCGAGACCGAGCTGGAGCGCATCCGCCGCGCCGCCGACGACTGGCGCGGCACCGACACCGAGCGCGGCTTCTCCATGGCACTCGGCCGCATCGGCGACCCCGGTGACGGCGACTGCCTCATCGCCACCGCCCACAAGGCGGACGAGGAGCCGGGACCGTACGGCGACCTCAAGGCGATCCTCCACTTCGTGCCCTGGGGCACCGACGGGGCCTCCTTGGACCTGATGCGCCGCGACCGCTCCGCCGACCCCGGCATGAACGAACTGCTCATCGTGGCCGCCCTCCAGGCCGCCCCGAAGTTCGGCATCGCGCGCGTGTCCCTCAACTTCGCCATGTTCCGCTCGGCCCTGGCCCGCGGCGAGAAGATCGGCGCCGGCCCGGTCCTGCGTGCCTGGCGGGGCCTGCTGGTCTTCCTCTCCCGCTGGTTCCAGATCGAGTCCCTGTACAAGTTCAACGCCAAGTTCCGCCCCCGCTGGGAACCCCGCTTCGTCGTCTACCGCGCCTCCGCGGACCTGCCTCGCCTCGGCTTCGCCGCCATGCAGGCCGAAGGCTTCGTCAACCTCGCCCTGCCCCTGCCGCGCTTCCTGCGCCGCCGTACGGCCGCCCCGCGTCCGTGCCCCCACTCGGTGGCGGAACGGAACGTCAGCGCGGCGTGACGCGGACGCGGCCACCCAGGACAGGCCCGAGCGGGCCCCCACCCTCCGCCCCCGTCCCGGAGGCTCCCGCTCGGGCCACCGCACGTCGCGGCACCCCCATGGGCCTACGCTGAACATATGAGCAACCAGAGCGGACGCGGGCGCGTCACCGGCCTTCCGCAGTGGGACCGCTGCGCGGTCATGGGAGTCGTGAACGTCACTCCCGACTCCTTCTCCGACGGCGGCCGCTGGTTCGACACCACGTCCGCCGTCAAGCACGGGCTCGCCCTGGTCGAGGAGGGCGCCGACCTGGTCGACGTCGGCGGCGAGTCCACCCGCCCCGGCGCCACCCGGGTCGACGAGGACGAGGAACTCCGCCGTGTCGTCCCCGTCGTCCGCGGCCTCGCCGCCGAGGGCGTCACGATCTCCGTCGACACCATGCGCGCCTCCGTCGCCGAGCAGGCCCTTGCCGCCGGCGCCGCCCTGGTCAACGACGTCAGCGGCGGCCTCGCCGACCCCGCGATGATCCCGGTCGTCGCGGACGCCGGCGCCCCCTTCGTCGTCATGCACTGGCGCGGCTTCCTGGAGGGCGGGAACGTCAAGGGCTCCTACGACGACGTCGTCGCCGAAGTCGTCGACGAACTGCACGCGCGCGTGGAGGCCGTGCTGGCCGGCGGCGTCGCCCCCGACCGCATCGTCGTCGACCCGGGTCTGGGCTTCTCCAAGGACGCCGAGCACGACCTCGTTCTCCTCGCCCACCTCGACCGCGTTCTCGCCCTCGGACACCCCCTGCTCGTCGCCGCCTCCCGCAAGCGCTTCCTGGGCCGTGTCCTCGCCGGACCACAGGGCGCCCCGCCGCCCGCCCGCGAGCGCGACGCCGCCACGGCCGCCGTCTCGGCGCTCGCCGCGCAAGCCGGCGCCTGGGCCGTGCGCGTGCACGAGGTGCGCGCCACGGCGGACGCGGTGCGCGTCGCACGCGCCATCGAGGGGGCGCGCACTCCCCAGAACACGCCCGGCGCGGATACCGCGGAAGGCGCCCGGTGAGCGCCCCCCACACCGACGTCGAGCAAGTGGAGGCCGCCAACACCGCCTTCTACGAGGCGATGGAACGCGGCGACTTCGAAGAACTGTCCTCGCTCTGGCTCACCCCGTCCGACCTGGGCGTAGACGAGACGTACCACGACCCGGCCGACGTCGGCGTGGTCTCCTGCGTGCACCCCGGCTGGCCGGTGCTCACCGGTCGCGGCGAGGTCCTCCGGTCGTACGCGCTGATCATGGCGAACACCGACTACATCCAGTTCTTCCTCACCGACGTACATGTCTCCGTCACGGGCGACACGGCGCTGGTGACCTGCACCGAGAACATCCTCAGCGGCGGCCCCGCCCCCGAAGGCGCCGACGAGCTCGGCCCGCTCGTGGGCCAGCTCGTGGTCGCCACGAACGTGTTCCGGCGCACGCCCGACGGCTGGAAGCTCTGGTCGCACCACGCCTCGCCGGTTCTGGCCGAAAACGACGAGGCGGAAGGGGACGACACCCCCTCCTGAGTGGGTAGGCGACCTACAGGGCACCACCACGGGACGACACCTCGGGAGCACCCCCGGATCCCCCTGGATCCACCGGAATTCACGCCGGATCCGCCCCGGATCCACCGGTATCCACCTGGAGTCATCCAAATCCATCTGGATCCACCCGCAAGGGGCCCGGCGGGACCCCGTCGGGACCAAGGAGTGGTTGGAATCACGCCTCCCCGGGTAGGCGCGGCTACCAACCCATGAGCCGCCGGGTTCCCCAGGGGAAACACGCGATGAATCCTCCTGGCCCCGGCCCGGACCCACGCCCCCGTGGCCCGGCCCTGTCAGTGCCCGCAGGTAGATTCGTTCGAGGCCGGTGTGCCGCCCGCACACGGCATCGACCGGCCGTCACCGACGATTGCAGGAGTGATTCGCGTGGATCGTGTCGCGCTGAGCGGCCTGAAGGCCCGCGGCTACCACGGCGTGTTCCCCGAGGAGCGCGAGGAGGGCCAGACCTTCGTCGTGGACCTCGTCCTGGGCCTGGACACCCGACCGGCCGCCGCGGACGACGACCTGGCGAAGACCGTGCACTACGGCATCGTGGCGGAGGAGGTCGTGGCCGTCGTCGAGGGCGAGCCGGTCAACCTCATCGAGACGCTCGCCGAGCGCATCGCCCAGGCCTGTCTGAAGCACGAAGGGGTCCAGGAGGTCGAGGTCCGCGTCCACAAGCCGAACGCGCCGATCACGGTCCCCTTCGACGACGTGACCGTCACCATCACCCGGAGCCGAGTATGACCGCGTCCTTCACCGAGGGTCACAGCGACCCGACCGTACAGCCGGTACCCGCCTCCGTCGTCGAACAGGTCGACGCCGCCGACACCACCCTCAGCAACCCGAAACGGGCCGTGATCTCCCTCGGCTCCAACCTGGGCAACCGTCTGGAGACCCTGCAAGGCGCCATCGACGCCCTGGAGGACACCCCCGGCGTGCGCGTCAAAGGCGTCTCCCCGGTCTACGAGACGGAGCCGTGGGGCGTGGAGCCGGGCAGCCAGCCCTCCTACTTCAACGCGGTCGTGGTCCTCAAGACCACCCTCCCCCCGTCCTCCCTCCTGGAGCGGGCACACGCGGTCGAGGAGGCCTTCCACCGCGTACGGGACGAGCGTTGGGGCGCGCGCACCCTCGACGTCGACATCGTCGCGTACGCCGATGTGGTCTCCGACGACCCGATCCTCACGCTCCCCCACCCGCGCGCCCACGAGCGGGCCTTCGTCCTCGCCCCCTGGCACGACCTGGAACCCGAGGCCCGACTGCCCGGCCGCGGCGCGGTCGCCGACCTTCTCGGCACCGTCACCCGCGACGGCATCACGCCGCGCCAGGACCTGGAACTCCAGCTGCCCGAATAGTCGTTAAGGTCAAGACGACCCACACTCCGTGGGCAGTCGGGGGAGCTGAAGGGACACCGTGAGAGAGCTGCGCATCAGGATGCTGGCCGGCGTGTTCGTCGTCGCCGGCGTCCTGTCCTGGGCGGGCGCCCGCCTGTGGAACTCCGTCGGGACCCTGCCCAGCGTCCCCCTGGCCGCCCCCATCGTCCTGGCGGTCATCGCCGTGGTCCTGCTGGCCACGGCGCTGTCGATCCGCGCCCGCCTCAAGGCCCAGCGCGAGCGCCGCCCCGAGGCCAAGGGCGTCGACCCGCTGATGGCCGCCCGCGCGGTCGTCTTCGGTCATGCCAGCGCCCTGGTCGCCGCCCTCGTCGCCGGCATGTACGGCGGCACGGGCGTCTTCCTCCTGGAGTCCCTCGACATCCCGGCCCGCCGCGACCAGGCCATCTACGCCGGCTTCTCCGTCCTGGCAGGCATCGGCGTGATAGCGGCGGCCATCTTCCTGGAGCGCGTCTGCAAGCTCCCGGAGGACGACGAACACAATGGGGCGGGGACGGCGCCGACGGTGTGACGCGCCTCGCTCACCAGGGCCGGCGGGCCAGGTGTCCGTTGACCAGGAAGCCGGGGTGCGGGTCGAGGCGGTAGCTGTAGAGGGTGAACGGCTTGTTCACGGTGGTTCGCCGCCGTACGTCATGGAACCTGGGCCCAGCCGGACTCTCGGAGTTGCAGGGGGTGCTGCTCGGGTCTGAAGGCCCCCGCGAGGTCCAGCCGTCGGCTACGACCAGATGTGACGCCAGGCCGTTGGTTCGCGGAGTGAACCTCGCCCCCACCACCTTCGCCAGTTCCGAAAGGAACGGTACGTTCCCGCTGACCAGCAATCGCCCGGACCGGCTCTTCGAACGGAATCCATCGCCGTCCGTATAGCCGTCCAGACAGCCCTCAAGGGTTTCCCTGTCCCCCAGGACGACCCGAGGAAACCGCTGCCGCATGTGGTGCGCGTCCCCGCCCACGTACTGCCTCATCAAGTCGGACAGGTACGACGAGACTACGCGTACGCGAAAGCCTGGCACGGCCCGTTGAAGGTATCCGGAAGGTCGTGTCACTGCCTCCAGACGGGCGGGCAGCCCGGTGGCGGCCGTAAGACATGCCGCATAACGCGTGGCGAGAACCTCGTCGTTGACCACGAGGGACACATAGTCCTTGCCGACCGACCCGTCCGCGCAGTTCGCCCCGATCAGGTAGACCAGCTCGTATCCCGGCTTGATGGTCAACCGCGTGCGACACAGCTTTCTGGCATGCGTCCAGGCAGGTACGGTCCCCGTGGCATCCCGCGTGGACCCACCCATCGGGTGTGCCCAGCATCTGGTCAGGTGCCACCGTGAACGTCACGTGATCAGTCACGACGTCCACCACTTCGCGGACCCGGACGGTGACGACCGCCGTGACTGTGGTCCGGACCGTGCGCTCCCCATCAAGCGCCCAGAGGCGACAGCCCACTCGTACTTCCCGCGGCGGCAAGCGGCCGTCGACAGCGTTCACCGTTTGCCTGGTGGGCAGCCCATACCCACCGCGATCCCCCTTGATCAGCGATCAACTCACTGATCAAGGACGGTATCGGGCACCACTGACAATCCGGTCAGCGCGCCAGTATCAGGCTCATTGCCTCGGCCCGGGTCGTAGCATCTCGAAGCTGCCCACGCACCGCCGATGTCGTGGTCTTCGCGCCCGGCTTACGGATCCCGCGCATCGACATGCACATGTGCTCAGCCTCGATGACGACGATCACCCCCCGGGCCTCGAGGATCTCCATCAGGGAGTCGGCGATCTGTGTGGTGAGACGTTCTTGCACCTGCAGACGACGGGCAAACACGTCAACCAGCCGCGCAAGCTTCGAGAGACCTGTGATCTTGCCGCTTTCGGCAGGGATATACCCGATGTGAGCCACGCCATGGAATGGCAAGAGGTGATGTTCACAATTTGACATGATTTCAATATCTTTGACCAGAACCATCTCGTCATGTCCGATATCGAACGTCGTCGTCAGAACTTCCTCAGGCTCCTGCCACAGCCCCGCCAGCAGCTCCCGGTAAGCCCGCGCCACCCGCCCCGGCGTCTCCCGGAGCCCCTCGCGATCCGGATCCTCTCCGACCGCGATCAGCAGCTCACGCACCGCGTTCTCTGCACGCTTCTCGTCGAACTCGCCGATGCGGCCCTCGCCATCCAGCGTCACGGGGTCGGTCATGTGGTGCCTCGTTTCTGTGCGGGTCGCGCGGGGGTCCACGTGTGCGGTGATCTGCGGACATACCAAAATGCCGCGCCCCCCAGGCTAAAACCAGGGGGGCGCGGCATCCATTCCGGGCCCGGTGGGGTCACCGGGGGCCCAGTGTCAGCTCTCGGGACGCTCCTCGGGGGCCGGCTCGACCGCCGGGGCGGGCTCCGTCAGCGTCGACTTGGCGGTGCTGATCGCCGGAGTCGCGCCGTTGGCGCCGTTCGTCAGTGCGAGCTCCTTCGGGGAAAGCACCGGCGGACGGGTGGACGGCGTGCGGCGGGAGGAGCCGGTCCAGGCGGGACGCGGCGGACGCTTGACGATCGGGGCGAAGATCTCGGCGATCTCCTCCTTGCCCAGCGTCTCCCTCTCCAGCAGCTGAAGCACCAGGTTGTCGAGGACGTCGCGGTTCTCGACCAGGATCTCCCAGGCTTCGTTGTGCGCGTTCTCGATGAGCTTCTTGACTTCCTCGTCCACCAGCGCGGCGACCTCTTCCGAGTAGTCGCGCTGGTGAGCCATCTCACGTCCGAGGAAGGGCTCGGTGTTGTCGCCGCCGAACTTGATCGCACCCAGACGCTCGGTCATGCCGTACTGCGTGACCATCGCGCGGGCCGTGGCCGTGGCCTTCTCGATGTCGTTCGCCGCGCCCGTGGTCGGGTCGTGGAAGACGAGCTCCTCGGCCGCGCGGCCGCCCAGCATGTAGGCCAGCTGGTCCAGCATCTCGTTGCGGGTCGTGGAGTACTTGTCCTCGTCCGGCAGGACCATCGTGTAGCCGAGGGCACGGCCTCTCGACAGGATCGTGATCTTGTGGACCGGGTCGGAGTTCGGGGAGGCCGCCGCGACCAGGGCGTGTCCGCCCTCGTGGTACGCGGTGATCTTCTTCTCCTTGTCCGACATGATCCGGGTCCGCTTCTGCGGGCCCGCCACGACGCGGTCGATCGCCTCGTCCAGCATGTGGTTGTCGATCAGCTTCTTGTCCGAGCGGGCCGTGAGCAGCGCGGCCTCGTTGAGGACGTTGCTCAGGTCCGCGCCGGTGAAGCCCGGCGTGCGGCGGGCGACCGCCGACAGGTCGACGTCCGGGGCGACCGGCTTGCCCTTCTGGTGGACCTTGAGGATCTCCAGACGGCCCTGCATGTCCGGGCGGTCGACCGCGATCTGGCGGTCGAAGCGGCCGGGGCGGAGCAGAGCCGGGTCGAGGATGTCGGGCCGGTTCGTCGCGGCGATGAGGATCACGCCGCCCTTGACGTCGAAGCCGTCCATCTCGACGAGCAGCTGGTTCAGGGTCTGCTCGCGCTCGTCGTGACCACCGCCGAGGCCGGCACCGCGGTGGCGGCCGACCGCGTCGATCTCGTCGACGAAGACGATCGCCGGGGCGTTCGCCTTGGCCTGCTCGAACAGGTCACGGACCCGGGAGGCACCGACACCGACGAACATCTCGACGAAGTCGGAACCGGAGATCGAGTAGAAGGGGACGCCCGCCTCGCCAGCGACGGCGCGCGCGAGGAGCGTCTTACCGGTGCCAGGAGGCCCGTAGAGCAGTACGCCCTTGGGGATCTTGGCGCCGACGGCCTGGAACTTCGCCGGTTCCTGGAGGAACTCCTTGATCTCGTGGAGTTCCTCGACGGCCTCGTCCGAGCCTGCGACGTCGGAGAACGTCGTCTTCGGGGTGTCCTTGGTGATGAGCTTCGCCTTGGACTTCCCGAAGTTCATGACTCGGGAGCCGCCGCCCTGCATCTGATTCATCAGGAACAGGAAGACGACCACGATGAGGACGAAGGGCAGCAGGGAGAGCAGGATGCCGACGAACGGGTTCTGCTTCGACGGCGAGACCGTGTAGCCGTCGGGGATCTGCTTCTGCTGGTACTTGTTCTGCAGCGTGTTGGCGATGTCCACGCCTTGGTCGCCGATGTAGCTCGCCTGGATCTTGGTGGCGCCCTCGACCTTTTCGCCGTCCTTGAGCTGCGCCTTGACGATCTGTTCGTCGCCAGTGGTCAGCTTGACCGACTCGACCTTGTTCTCATTGATCGCCTGAACGACCTGGCCGGTGTCAACCGTCTTGTAGCCGCCGGACGAGCCGACGACCTGCATCAACACGACCACGGCAAGGACGGCCAGCACGATCCACATGACCGGCCCACGGAAGTATCGCTTCACGTCCATCCATACGGAGCGGTGTCGCCCCGTCCCTCCTGCCATAGTGAGTTTGATAAGACAGTTCTTCTGACGGTACCCCAGCTTCGGCGACCGTAGCCGCACGGGACGGCTGGCAAGCCCGTCTGCATGCTCCAACGGCGCGAGGCCCGCCGGGGTTCCCGATCTTCGTACGGCGCTTGGGCCCTTCGGGTCCGGTTCCCCGGACCGACGGACTCAGCCCCCGTAGACGTGGGGCGCGAGCGTACCGACGAACGGGAGGTTGCGGTACTTCTCGGCGTAGTCGAGGCCGTAGCCCACGACGAACTCGTTGGGGATGTCGAAGCCCACCCACTCCACGTCGATGGCGACCTTCGCGGCCTCGGGCTTGCGCAGCAGGGTGCACACCTTGAGGGAGGCGGGCTCGCGCGAGCCGAGGTTGGAGATCAGCCACGACAGGGTCAGGCCGGAGTCGATGATGTCCTCGACGATCAGGACGTGCCTGCCCTTGATGTCGGTGTCGAGGTCCTTGAGGATCCGCACGACACCGGAGGACTGGGTGCCGGCGCCGTACGACGACACGGCCATCCAGTCCATGGTGACGGGGGTGGACAGCGCTCGGGCGAGGTCCGCCATCACCATCACCGCGCCCTTGAGGACACCGACGATGAGCAGGTCCTTGCCCGCGTACTCCGCGTCGATCTTCGCGGCCAGCTCAGCGAGCTTCGCGTCGATCTCTTCCTTGGTGATGAGCACCTGCTGGAGGTCGGCACCCATGTCTTTCGCGTCCACCGCATCACTTTCGGTCGTCCCACCGGCCTGTCCGGCCGCTCACGCGACCCCGCTCTGGGGGCCGGTGGGAGGTCCGGTTTTCAGCCTTGCCGAATCACCAGTCTGCCACCCTGGCGCTGGGCGACGACTTTGCCGGGGAGATTGATGGCTCCCTGGCCGCGCCAGCCGGTGATGAGGCGGTCGACTTCCTCGATGTGCCGGGCGAACAGCGCGCCGGCGGGTGCTCCGGCCTCGATGGCCGCGCGGCGCAGGATCCGGCGGCGTACGGCGGGTGGCAGCGCGTACAGCTTGGCGCACTCCAGGAGGCCGGCCGCGTCGCGTACGGCGGCCTCGGCCTGGCGGGCCCAGGCGTCGAGGGCGTCGGCGTCGTCGCGGGAGAGCTGGGCCGTACGGGCGAGGGCCTCGACGACGCCCTTGCCGAGTGCCTTCTCCAGGGCGGGCAGGCCCTCTTGGCGCAGCCGCGAGCGCGTGTACGCGGGATCGGCGTTGTGGGGGTCGTCCCAGACCGGCAGCGACTGGACCATGCATGCCTTGCGGGCGGTCTGCCGGTCGAGCCCGAGGAAGGGGCGCCGGTAACGGCCGCCGGCCCCCGAGACCGCGGCCATTCCGGACAGGGAGCGGATCCCGGAGCCGCGGGCGAGTCCGAGCAGGACGGTTTCGGCCTGGTCGTCACGGGTGTGGCCGAGCAGGACGGCGACGGCGCCGTGCCGGGCGGCCGCGTCGTCGAGGGCGGCATAGCGGGCGTCCCGGGCGGCGGCCTCGGGTCCGCCCGCACGGCCGACGGTCACGGCGATGGACTCGACCGGTTCGAGGCCGAGTTCACGCATGCGCAGGACGACTTCCTCGGCGCGCAGGTCGGAGCCGGGCTGCAGACCGTGGTCGACGGTGATGCCGCCGGCACGGATGCCGAGTTTGGGGGCTTCGAAGGCGAGGGCGGAGGCGAGGGCCATGGAGTCGGCGCCGCCGGAGCACGCCACGAGCACGAGCGGGGAGGGGGGTCGCTCGTGCGGGGTGGTGCGCGGGGGCTCCTGCGGGGTTGCGCCGGGGAGCTCGTACGACGGTTCGACCGCCGTGCCGTACGCGGCAGGTGTGGCGCCGGTCGCGGTGGTCGCGGGCAGCGCCACGGACGGTGTCACGTGCGCCATCCCGTACGAGGTCGCGCGTGAGCGGCCGGGCGCGGGAGCGTCGGCGGGGCTGTGTTCGATGAGGATGTCGTGGAGGACGCGGCGGACCGCCAGGCGTATCGCCGCGACCGCAGGATGGGGACCCATGTCCGGTTCCCTTCATGAAATTGTCGGGGGGTGAGCCCGAGGTCGGTCACTCAGAGTGTGTAGATGGTGACAGAACCGGGCCGTTCCCCGAGCATTGCACGCCTACCCATGGCTCACGGTCCCTCGGACGGGTGATTGAAGGGGCGTTCGCCTGCCGTCGGCCGGAATCGGTTCACGACCTTCGTATGATCTGCACGCCTCGGCGCGTGATTCACGACTCCGCCTTGCGATGCACCCGCGCGATCCAGTCCGCGGGTTTGGCGATCTCCGCCTTGGTCGGGAGGGTGTTGGGGGACGTCCACACGCGGTTGAAGCCGTCCATGCCGACCTGGTCGTGGACGGCCCGTACGAAGCGTTCGCCGTCGCGGTACTGCCTGAGTTTGGCATCGAGACCCAGCAACTTGCGCAGGGTCATGTCCAGTCGGGAGGCGCCCTTGGCGCGCCGCTGCTGGAACTTCTCCCGGATCTCCGCGACGGTCGGCACGACCTGGGGCCCCACACCGTCCATCACGAAGTCGGCGTGGCCCTCCAGGAGGGACATCACTGCGGTGAGGCGGCCGAGGATCTCCCGCTGGGCCGGCGTCTGCACCAGTTCGACGAACGACCGTCCGCCGTCGTCCTCCTCGGCCTCGGGCCGGCCGCCGGCCAGGGACTGCGCGGCCTCGCGGATACGTTCGAGGACGGTCATGGGGTCGACATCCGTCTCCCCCAAGAAAGACTGGATTTCACCCTCCAGGTGGTCCCGCAGCCAGGGCACGGCGCTGAACTGCGTGCGGTGCGTCTCCTCGTGCAGGCACACCCACAGGCGGAAGTCGTGGGGCTGTACGTCGAGTTCGCGCTCCACGTGCACGATGTTCGGGGCGACGAGGAGCAGTCGGCCGCCGCCGTTCTCCCCCGCCGGGAGTTCGCGGGTGGCCGGGGCGAAGGTCTCGTACTGGCCGAGGACGCGGGAGGCCAGGAAGGAGAGCAGCATCCCGAGTTCGACGCCGGTGACCTTGCCGCCGACGGCGCCGAGGACCGCGCCTCCGGTGCTGGTGCTGCGGCGCTCCTGCATCTTCTCGAGCAGCGGCTTGAGGATCTGGCGGAACCCCGCGACGTTCGCCCGCACCCAGCCGGGGCGGTCGACGACGAGGACGGGGGTGTCGTGGGTGTCCTCCGTGCCCATCCGGGTGAAGCCCCGGACGTGTTCCTCCGAGGCCTTGGCATGTCGGCGCAGCTCGGCGACGACGGCCCTGGCCTCGTCGCGGCTCACCTCGGGGCCCGGCCGTACGAGCCGGGTCGCGGTCGCCACCGCGAGATTCCAGTCGACCATCTCGGCACCACCGATGCTCGTCATGTGTCAACCGTACGTGAGCGTTCCCACTTGGGGCAGGCCGTAGGGGTGGGTGGGGCGGCGGTGGATCTGGAGGGTGCTCGGCGTTACGGGTGGGGTACTGGGCACGGCGAGGGAGAGCTAGCCGCAGCCGCAGGACGCCAGTGCCGTCGCCGTCCGGTCCAGTGCCGCGCGGGCCGCCTCCGTGTTCCCGCCCGTGGACAGGAACGCGAAGGCGAGCAGGCGGCCGTCCTGGTCCACCACCGTGCCGGCCAGGGAGTTCACGCCGTTCAGGGTGCCGGTCTTCGCTCGGACGACGCCGGCCGCGCCATCGGTGTAACGGCTGCTCAGGGTGCCGGTGAAGCCGGCCACGGGGAGGCCGGTCAGGACCGGGCGGAGTTCGGGGTGGGCCGGGTCGGCCGCCTTGGCCAGGAGGGCCGTGAGCAGGTCCGCCGTGAGTTTGTCGTCGCGGTTGAGGCCGCTGCCGTCCTTGAAGTCGGTGCCCGACACCGGAAGCCCGAGCTTCTTCAGCCGGTCCCGGATCGCCTCGCCCGCGCCGTCGAAGTCGGGGCGCGCGCCGCTCGCCACGGCGGTCTGCCGGGCGAGGTGCTCGGCGATGTCGTTGTCGCTGTTGGTGAGCATGCGTTCGACCACGGAGGACAGCGGCGGTGAGGTGACCTCGGCGAGCGACTCGGCCCGGTTCGTCGCCTTGGACGGGCCGGGCGCGGTGGTCTTGATGCCGCGGTCCGCGAGAAGGGCCGCGAACTGCGCCGCCGCGTCCTTCGCCGGGTCCTCCACCCGCTTCACCGGCCCGCTGGTGGAGTCGTTCGTACGGGCCTCGTCGACCATGAGGGCGCTGACCGGGGCGAGGTTGGGGTTGTCTCCGATGGGGTGCAGTTCGGGTCCGGCGTAGAGCGTCTTGTCGTACGAGAGGGTGACCTCGCGTACGTCCCGCTTCTTCAGCGCCTGGGCCGTCCGGTCGGCCAGCTCGCGCAGGCTCGCCCAGCCCTCGGCGTCCTTGCGGGCCGTCAGCGTGGGGTCGCCGCCGCCGACCAGGACCAGTTCCCCGGTGTCGGGTTCCAGGACGGCGCGGGTGGTCAGGCGGTGGTCGGGGCCCAGCGCGGCGAGGGCGGCCGCGGCGGTGGCGATCTTCGTCGTCGAGGCGGGGGTGAGCGGCTCGGAGGCATGCTCGCCGTAGAGGCGCTTGCCGGTGGCCACGTCGACGATCGCCGCCGTGCTGCGGGCGCCGAGCTCCGGGGCGTCCAGGAGCGGACCCAGGAGGCCGGCCAGGGCCTTGCCGTTCGGGGCGGCCCGCACGGTGCCGATTCCGCCGCCCAGGCCAGGGAGGACGGAGGCCGCGCTGGGGGCGGGCCGGGGTGCCTCGGCGGCCGTATCGGACGTATCGGAACTACGGCCGTGATCTGCGCCACCCGTGCGCTCCTGGGCGGCCGCCCGGTCCCGCTCGGCCGTACGCTGACCGGTGGAGTCCCAGGGGCCTGCGGCGGTCACCACCGCGGCGGCCAGCGCCAGTCCGGCGGTGGCGGCGCCCGCGGTGTACTGCCAGGTCCTGGGCTTGGGTGTCCGCGCGGCCTGTGGGGAGACGGCTCGCGCGAGCCGTACGACCTGCGGTTTCGCGGCCGTCGCGGCGCGTGCGAGACGTGGCCGTACGGCGCCCGCGACCCGTGCCAGTCGGGGTCGTACGACGCCCGCGACCCGCGCCACATGCGGTCTCGCGGCTCGCCACGGCCTCAGCTCTGGCACGACCACCAGCCCCTTTCGCGATCACACACCTGCGTGAGGGACACTTAACCACCAGAACTATGTGCTGATCATGGAGGAGCCACCGGTGGAGTTCGACGTCACGATCGAGATTCCGAAGGGTTCGCGGAACAAGTACGAGGTGGACCACGAGACCGGTCGGATCCGCCTGGACCGTCGACTCTTCACCTCGACCGCCTACCCGACCGACTACGGCTTCGTCGAGAACACCCTCGGCGAGGACGGCGACCCGCTGGACGCGCTGGTCATCCTGGACGAGCCGACCTTCCCGGGCTGCCTCATCAAGTGCCGGGCGATCGGCATGTTCCGGATGACGGACGAGGCCGGCGGCGACGACAAGCTGCTGTGCGTGCCGGCGACGGACCCGCGCCAGGAGCACCTGCGTGACATCCACCACGTCTCCGAGTTCGACCGCCTGGAGATCCAGCACTTCTTCGAGGTGTACAAGGACCTGGAGCCCGGCAAGTCCGTCGAGGGCGCCAACTGGGTGGGCCGCACCGACGCGGAGATCGAGATCGAGCGGTCGTACAAGCGCTTCAAGGAGCAGGGCGGCCACTGAGCCACCGGCTCCGAGCCAGGCGTCGGCTCTCAGCCATGTGAACGGGCTGCACGCGTGCGCGTGCAGCCCGTTCGCGTGTCTGTGCGCATACTGAGTGCGGCAGGAGGTGTCGTACAGGGAGTGCTGCGCACGTGACGGACGCGGAGGACCGCAAGCCGCAGTCGGACGAGGCGAGGATGGCGTTCATCCCGCCCGCCGGCGTCGAGGTGGGGGACAGCGAGTCGGAGACCACGTCCGAGTTCGCCCTCCCCCAGGGGCTGGACGTGCCGCATCCGCCTGTCCAGGAACCCGAGGGATCGGCGTTCAGCACCCCGAGCGGTTACAGCGTCGAGGACGCCGCGCCCGCTTTCACGCCCGCCGGCGGCATACCGCGGATCAGCCTGACCAAGGACCTGCCCTGGCAGGACCGGATGCGGACGATGCTGCGCATGCCGGTGGCCGAGCGGCCCGCGCCGGAGCGGATGCCGAGGGCGGAGGAGGAGGGCCCGGCCGTCCCGCGCGTGCTCGACCTGACCCTGCGTATCGGCGAACTGCTGCTGGCGGGGGGCGAGGGCGCGGAGGACGTCGAGGCGGCGATGTTCGCGGTCTGCCGGTCCTACGGCCTGGACCGCTGCGAGCCGAACGTCACGTTCACCCTGCTGTCGATCTCGTACCAGCCGTCGCTGGTGGACGATCCGGTGTCGGCGTCGCGTACGGTACGGCGGCGCGGCACCGACTACACGCGCCTGGCCGCCGTGTACCAGCTCGTCGACGACCTCAGCGACCCGGAGAGCCACATCTCCCTGGAGGAGGCCTACGGGCGGCTCGCGGAGATCCGCCGCAACCGTCACCCGTATCCGACCTGGGTGCTGACCTCGGCGAGCGGGCTGCTCGCGGGGGCGGCCTCCGTGCTGGTCGGCGGTGATCTGATCGTGTTCGTCGCGGCGGCGCTGGGCGCGATGCTCGGCGACCGGCTGGCGTGGCTGTGCGCGGGGCGCGGGCTGCCGGAGTTCTACCAGTTCACGGTGGCCGCGATGCCGCCGGCCGCGATAGGGGTCGCGCTGACGCTGGCGCACGTCGACGTGAAGGCGTCGGCGGTCATCACCGGTGGGCTGTTCGCGCTGCTGCCCGGGCGGGCGCTGGTGGCGGGCGTCCAGGACGGACTGACGGGCTTCTACATCACCGCTGCCGCGCGGCTGCTCGAGGTCATGTACTTCTTCGTCGGCATCGTCATCGGCGTGCTGGTGATCCTGTACTTCGGCGTGAATCTGGGTGCCAAACTCACCCCGGACGAGGCGTTGCACGCCTCCGAGCGGCCGTACTGGCAGATCGGCGCGTCGATGCTGCTGTCGCTGACCTTCGCGGTGCTGCTCCAGCAGGACCGGTCCACCGTGCTCGCCGTGACCCTCAACGGGGGTGTCGCTTGGGTGGTGTACGGCGCGATGCACTACGCCGGTGAGTTCTCGCCGGTCGCCTCTACGGCCGTCGCTGCCGGGTTGGTGGGTCTGTTCGGGCAGTTGATGGCGCGGTACCGGTTCGCGTCGGCGTTGCCGTACACGACTGCGGCGATCGGGCCCCTGTTGCCGGGTTCCGCCACGTACTTCGGGCTGCTGGCGATCGCTCAGAACGATGTGAACAAGGGGCTGGTGTCGTTGGCCACGGCCGCGTCGTTGGCCATGGCCATTGCCATCGGGGTGAACCTCGGTGCTGAGATCTCGCGGATGTTCTTGCGGATCGGGTCGCCGGAGAAGCGGCGGGCCGCCAAGCGGACGCGGGGATTCTGAACGCCGGACGCCTATGAGCTCGGGGAGTTCCGTCCGGCGGCGGCTACGGGTTGTGTGTGGCTTGTCGCGCCCACGCGGCGGAGCCGCATATCGATACAGCCCCGCCCCTTCGGGGGCGGCGGCGCTTCAGTAGCCCTGGTTCGGAGGGTACTGCTGGTTGCCGTACGGCTGCTGCTGGCCGTAACCCTGCGGATACTGCTCGGCGTACGGCTGCTGCTGGGGCTGCTGTTGGCCGTAGTACTGCTGGTCGTAGCCGTACTGCTGCTGGTGGCCCTGGTTGCCCTGGTCGCCGTACTGCTGCTGGGGCTGGGGCTGGTCGTCGGACGGGATGCGGCGGAGCTGGGTCGTCGCGTCGTCCATCATGATGTGCTGCTGCTGGACCGGGGCGGGGGCCGGGTTCTCGGCCGCCGCGCGCTTCTTCTTGGCGCGCTCGCGCAGGAACTCGATGATGATCGGCACCACGGAGACGAACACGATCAGGATGAGGATCGCCTCGACGTTCGTCTTGATGAAGTCGATCTGGCCGAGCCAGTAGCCCGCAAGGGTGACGCCGGTGCCCCAGGCGATACCGCCGATGACGTTGTACGTGAGGAAGGTGGCGTACTTCATGCGGCCGGCGCCCGCCACGATGGGGGCGAAGGTGCGCACGATCGGCACGAAGCGGGCGAGGACGATCGCCTTGGGGCCGTACTTCTCCATGAACTCGTGTGCCTTCTCCAGGTTCTCCTGTTTGAAGAGCTTGGAGTTGGGGCGGTTGAAGAGCTTCGGGCCGAAGAACTTGCCGATCATGTAGCCGACCTGGTCGCCGATGACGGCGGCCAGGACGATGAGGGTGCAGACCAGCCACAGCGGCTGGGTGATGTAGTTCCCCTCGGCCACGAACAGACCCGCCGTGAACAGCAGGGAGTCCCCGGGCAGGAACGCGAAGAGGCCGGACTCGGCGAAGACGATCAGCAGGATGCCGGGGAGGCTGAAGGTCTCGATCAGATAGTCCGGGCTGAGCCACTCGGGGCCGAGCGCAAGCGTGGTCACGGGATTGTGGCTCCTGCGGGGAGGGGGCGGCGGGCTGAAGCTGGCTGGTCAAATTATCAACGCTGCACTGGCCGCCCAGGTTCCATGGACCCCCTCAGGATGCACTGTGCCTCCGCTGGGTCAAAGCTGTGATTCATGGGCATCGAAGAGTTCGGCGGCGGACAGGGACCCCGACCAGACGTTCTGGTGGTGACCACGAACGACGTCCCCGGCCACCGCGTCACAGAGGTCATCGGCGAGGTCTTCGGGCTGACCGTGCGCTCCCGGCACGTGGGCAGCCAGATCGGCGCCGGCCTGAAGTCACTGGTCGGCGGTGAGCTCAAGGGGCTCACCAAGACGCTCGTGGAGACCCGTAACCAGGCCATGGAGCGGCTCGTCGAGCAGGCACGCGCGCGTGGCGCGAACGGCGTGCTGGCCTTCCGCTTCGACGTGACGGAGGCTGCCGACGTGGGCACCGAGGTGTGTGCCTACGGGACGGCGGTGGTCCTGGCCCGGGAGTGAGCCGTACGGGCTCCCGGGCCAGGACCCTCATGCGGTGCGGCGGTCGGCGTTCGCGAGGATCGCGTCCTTCAGGTGCTCGGCGAGCCCCGGGTGCATGGAGTCGTAGAACGCCTTGAAGCGCTCGTCGGAGACGTACATCTCGCCGAAGCACCGGTGCATCTCGTAGGGGACCTCGAAGTAGTACCTGCTGATGTGCTGCCGGTGTTCCTCGGCGAGGTCCATGGCCGCCTCGCCGGACGGCGGATCGCCGGCCGCCACGAGGGCCGCGTACCGCCGGCCCCAGTCGTCGACCTCGGCCTGAATACGCTTCCAGTCCTCCTTGGTGTAGGTGGCGACGCGGCGCTGTGACTCGGCGTACGCCTCGGTGCCGCCCCAGCGCTGCTCCGCCTCCTCGGCGTACTGCTCGGGGTCCTTGTCCCCGAACACCTCGAACCGCTCCTCCGGCGTCAGATTGATCCCCATCTTGCGTGCCTCCATGGCGTGTTCCACGGCCGCCGCCATCTTCTGCAGCTTCTCGATCCGGGCGGTCAGCAGCTCGTGCTGCCGGCGCAGGTGTGCGCGCGGGTCCACGGCCGGATCGTCGAGCAGGGCGGAGACCTCCTCCAGCGGGAAGCCGAGCTCTCGGTAGAACAGGACCTGTTGCAGCCGGTCGAGGTCGGCGTCGCTGTAGCGCCGGTGGCCCGCGTGGCTGCGCTCGCTGGGTACGAGCAGGCCGATGTCGTCGTAGTGGTGCAGGGTGCGCACCGTCACCGCGGCGAAACCGGCGACCTGTCCCACGGAGTAGCTCACTTCCGCTCCCTTCGTCGTACGCACTCCACGGTGAGCCCTCACGTGGCGTGAGGTGCAAGCCGGTTTCCTCTCCGGATGTAGCGCCCGTTTTGCCCGTTTATCGTGGGCCCGTGGCCCAGGACACCGTGCAGCCGTTACCCGCCCCGGCGACCCCGGCCCGGGCACTGCTGCCGTTGATCCTCCCCGCTCTCGTGGTGGGCGTGGCGGCGAGTCTGCTCCTTCTCGGGGTGGAGTCGGCGGCCGAGGAGCTCCAGGACGTGCTGTGGCGGAACCTGCCCGACGCGCTGGGGGTGGGCCGGTACTCCGTGCTGTGGATGATCGTCATGCTCACCGCCACCGGCGTGGCCGTCGGCCTGGTGGTGTGGAAGGTGCCGGGGCACGCCGGGCCCGACCCGGCCACGACCGGACTGGACGCTCCCGTGCTGCCGCTCGCCGTGCTGCCGGGGCTGCTGCTGGCGACCGCGCTGATGCTCGCGGGCGGGCCGAGTCTCGGCCCCGAGAACCCGATCATCGCCGTGAACGTGGCTCTGACCTTCTGGCTGGGCCGGCGGCTGCTTCCCCGGGCGCCGGGCGGCCTCTGGGCTGCGCTGGCGGAGGCAGCCACGATCGGCGCCCTGTTCGGTACTCCGGTGGCGGCGGCGCTTCTTCTCTCCGAGGCCCTGGCCGGACGGCAGCTGAAGGGGGCGCTGTGGGACAACGTCTTCGCGCCGCTCGTCGCCGCCGCCGCGGGCTCGCTGACGACCACTCTGGTGGCCCATCCGAGCTTCGATCTGCATCTACCCGCTTTCGGGCAGCCCGGCTGGGGCGATCTGCTGGCGGCGCTGGTGGTCGCATCCGTCGCCGCGCTGCTCGGCATGTGTGCCGTGCGTGCCTTCCCGTACGTCCACGGCGCGTTCACCCGGCTGGGGCATCCCATGGTGGCCCTTCCGGTCGGCGGGCTGGTGCTGGGCCTGCTCGCCGCGCTGGGGGGCCATCTCACGCTCTTCAAGGGGCTGGACGAGGTCGGGGAGATCGCGGCCGATCCCGACGGCTGGTCGGCCGGGGAGTTCGCGACGATGACGGTGGTGAAGCTGGCCGCGCTGCTCGTCGCCGCGTCCTGCGGCTTCCGCGGCGGGCGGATCTTCCCGGCCGTGTTCGTCGGCGCCGCCCTCGGACTGTGCGCCCACGCCCTCGTGCCCGCCGTCCATCCCGCCGTCGGTGTCGCCGCGGGCGTGCTGGGCGTGCTCCTCGCCATCACCCGGCAGGGCTGGGTGAGCCTGTTCACGGCCGCCGTGCTGGTGGCCTCGCCGACGATCATCGCCCTGCTGTGCATGGCCTCGCTGCCGGCCTGGCTGCTGGTCACGGGGCGCCCCCAGATGCAGTTGCGCGCCGACGGAACCCCGGTCCGCTGACCCGCACCGATCCCTCAGGAGACCCAGGAGAGAGCCCATGCCGCTACACAAGGGTCCCGAGGGGCCCGACGAGCGCACGCTGTCCGTCAACCCCTTCTACGGGGAGGCGAATCCGGTCGGCGGCATGACGGAGGCCCCGCCCAAGCACCGGCTGCCGGACGCTCCCATGTCGCCCTCGACGGCGTACCAGCTCGTCCACGACGAGCTGATGCTGGACGGCAACTCCCGGCTGAATCTGGCCACCTTCGTCACCACCTGGATGGAGCCGCAGGCCGGGGTCCTGATGGGCGAGTGCCGGGACAAGAACATGATCGACAAGGACGAGTACCCCCGCACCGCCGAGTTGGAGCGGCGCTGTGTGGCGATGCTCGCCGACCTGTGGAACGCGCCCGACCCGTCGGCGGCCGTGGGGTGTTCGACGACCGGGTCGAGCGAGGCGTGCATGCTCGCCGGGATGGCGCTCAAGCGGCGGTGGGCGCAGCGAAACGCCGACCGCTATCCCGCGCACGACGTCCGCCCCAATCTGGTCATGGGCGTCAACGTCCAGGTCTGCTGGGACAAGTTCTGCAACTTCTGGGAGGTGGAGGCCCGGCAGGTCCCCATGGAGGGCGACCGCTTCCATCTCGATCCGCAGGCGGCGGCCGCGCTGTGCGACGAGAACACCATCGGGGTCGTCGGCGTCCTCGGCTCCACCTTCGACGGCTCCTACGAGCCGATCGCGGAGCTGTGCGCGGCCCTCGACGAACTTCAGGAGCGCACCGGCCTCGACGTCCCGGTCCATGTCGACGGCGCGTCCGGCGCGATGGTGGCGCCCTTCCTGGACGAGGACCTGGTCTGGGACTTCCGGCTGCCGAGAGTGGTCTCCATCAACACCTCGGGGCACAAGTACGGGCTCGTCTACCCCGGGGTCGGCTGGGCGCTGTGGCGGGACAGGGCGTCCCTGCCCGAGGAGCTCGTCTTCCGCGTCAACTACCTGGGCGGCGACATGCCGACCTTCGCGCTCAACTTCTCCCGGCCGGGCGCCCAGGTGGTCGCGCAGTACTACACCTTCCTGCGCCTCGGCCGCGAGGGCTACCGGGCCGTGCAGCAGACCACCCGGGAGGTCGCCCTGGGCATCGCCGACCGCGTGGCGGCCCTCGGCGACTTCCGGCTGCTGACCCGGGGCGACGAGCTCCCGGTGTTCGCCTTCACGACCTTGCCGGAGGTGACGGCCTACGACGTCTTCGACGTCTCCCGGCGGCTGCGTGAGAACGGCTGGCTGGTCCCGGCGTACACCTTCCCGGCGAACCGCGAGGACCTGTCCGTCCTGCGGGTGGTCTGCCGCAACGGCTTCTCCGCCGATCTCGGCGAGCTGTTCGTGGAGGACCTGAGCCAGCTGCTGCCGGAGCTGCGCCGGCAGCCGCAGCCCCTGACGCGGGACAAGGGCGCGGCCACCGGCTTCCACCACTAGGGCTTGTCGCCGGGCGGCCCCCGACGGCTGCTAACGGCTCAGGCGCGCGAACCGCCGTACCGCCAACGGGAAGAACACGGCCAGGAGCGCCAGCGGCCATACGATCGCCGCCGGCACGTGCTCCGTGCCCGTACCGCCGAACAGGTCCCGCACGGCGGTCGCCGTGTGCGACATCGGGTTCCACTCGACGACCGTGCCCAGCCAGCCGGGCATGGTCCCGGGGAGGGCGAGGGCGTTGGACAGGAAGCCGATCGGCCAGACCAGGATCTGCACCGCCTGCACCATCTCCGGCTTCCCCGCCACCAGCGCCAGGTGGATGCCGATCCACAGCATGGCGAAGCGGAAGAGCAGGAGCAGTCCCACGGCGCCCAGGAAGGCCCCCGGTCCGCCGTCCGCGCGCCAGCCCAGCGCGTACCCGACGCCCATGAGGACGAACACGGCCAGCGCCGACTGCAGCATGTCGGCCGCCGAACGGCCCACCAGGACCGCCCCGTTGGCCATCGGCATCGACCGGAAGCGGTCGACCACGCCCTTGTTGAGGTCCTGGGTGACCGCGATCATCGTGCCCTCCAGGCCGAAGGCCATGGTGAGCGCGAGCATGCCGGGCAGGACGTAGTCGATGTAGGAGCCCTGGACGCCCCGGCCGCCGCCGATGAGGTAGCCGAACATCAGCAGCAGCATCACGGGGAAGAGCAGGTTGACCACGACCTGCACGGGTTGCCGCGCCCAGTGCGCGAGTTCGCGGCGGGTCATGGTCCAGGAGTCGGTCAGGGCGTAGGTGTGCGCGCTCATGCGGGCTCCTTCACTCGGTGGTCGTCTCCGGTGAGGTGCAGGAACACCTCGTCCAGCGTCGGCCGGCGCAGCGCGATGTCCTCCGCCTCGATTCCGGCCTCCTCCAGGGCCCGTACGACCCCGGAGAGCGCCGCCATCCGGTCGGTGACCGGTGCGCTGAGCAGGCGCCGGTCGGGGTCGACGCAGACGTCGTCCTTCGGTACGGGCAGCAGGGCGACGGCCGCGCCCAGTTGACCCGCGTCACGCAGCACCACGTCGATGCGGTCGCCGCCGGTCAGCGCCTTGAGCTGGTCCGCCGTGCCGTCGGCGATGACGCGGCCGGCGTCGACGACCGAGATGCGGTCGGCGAGCTGGTCGGCCTCTTCCAGGTACTGGGTGGTGAGCAGGACCGTGGTGCCGCCGCCGACCAGGGAGCGGACCGCGGACCAGACCTCGGTGCGGCCGCGCGGGTCGAGGCCGGTGGTGGGTTCGTCCAGGAAGAGCACCTCCGGGTCGGTGATGAGGGACGCCGCCAGATCCAGTCGCCGGCGCATGCCGCCGCTGTACTGCTTCACCGGCTTGCGGCCGGTGTCGCCGAGCCCGAACCGCTCCAGCAGCTCGTCGGCGCGCACGCGCGCGTGGCGGGCGCCGAGGTGGTGGAGGCGGCCGAACATCTCCAGGTTCTGATGGCCGCCCAGCTCCTCGTCCACGGCCGCGTGCTGCCCGAGCAGTCCGATGCGCAGGCGCACCTCGTACGCCTGGCGCACCACGTCGTGCCCGGCCACCTCGACGCGGCCGCTGTCCGGCCGCAGAAGAGTGGCCAGGATCCTGACCAGGGTCGTCTTGCCCGCGCCGTTCGGGCCGAGTACTCCGTGCACGGTGCCGCGCGCGACCGTGAGATCGAGCCCGTCCAGTGCGTATCCGCCGGCTTTGCCGCCGTACTTCTTGCGTGCCTCTTCGACGGTGATCGCCGTGTCGGCCACCGATACCCCCCCTAGCTAGTCAAACTTGACTACAGATCTACAGATCGAAGCTAGTACCCGGACCCTCAATTAGTCAAACTTGATTAGCGACGTTCTCGATCAGCGGCTGTCCCCGGGATGCCGCTCCCCCGTCGCGTACGGGTTCTCCTGGTCCTCGGCGAGGATCCCGACGAACGGATCCCCCTCCCCGGAGAAGGTGTAGGCGCCGCCGCGGATGCGTGCGATGAGGCCGCGGGTCCACTCGGCGCCGGAGTCGGCGGAGTGCACCCAGAAGTTCATGATCTCGCCGATGTGGCCGAGCTGGCCGGGGCCCTCCTCGGGCGTGTAGTACTCGGTGACGGCCTTGCGCCAGTCCTCGATGCTGCGCACCCGCTCCTCAAGCAGGCCGAGGACCTCCTCACGGTCCAGGTCGACCATGAAGCCGAGCGCGGCGGTGAGTACGTCCGGCCTCTGGTCGTAGGCCGTGAGGTACTGGCGCACCAGCCCGAGGTACTCCTCGGTGCCCTTCTCGGTGAGCTCGTACTCCGTGCGCGGCGGGCCGCCGGCCGTGGACGGCGCGATCTCGTGGGCGTGCAGGAGTCCCTGCTTCGCCATCTGCTTCAGGGCGTGATAGATCGAGCCGGGCTTGGCGTTGGACCACTCGTGCGCGCCCCAGAACTCCAGGTCGTTGCGCACCTGGTAGCCGTGGGCGCGGCCGTGCATACGGACCGCGCCGAGCACGAGGAGACGGATCGCTGACATGCGGTCCAGGTTATGACCTCGGTTTCCGGCAGGAGCAGCCGGCAAGCCTCAGAACGGGAACCCGCTCCTGCCGTGCTGCACCGAGATCCACTTGATCGTCGTGAACGCGTCCAGCATCGTCTCGCCGTTCAGGCGGCCGAGGCCGGAGTGCTTCTCGCCGCCGAAGGGGACGATCGGCTCGTCGTGGACGGTGCCGTCGTTCACGTGGAACATGCCGGTGTCGATCTGCTTGGCGAAGGACACACCCCGCTCGATGTTCCCCGTGTGGACGGCGCCGCTCAGACCGTACGGGGTGTCGTTGACGAGGCGTACGGCCTCCTCCTCGCCGTCGAACGGGACGAGGAAGGCGACCGGGCCGAAGACCTCCTGCTGGAGCAGGGCCGAGTCGGCGGGGACGTTCGTGAGGACGGAGGGCTCGACCAGGTTGTCCGTCGTCGTGCCGTGCACCAGGGCGGTCGCGCCCTCGGCGATCGCCTGCTCGACGACCGCCGAGAGCGCGTCCGCCTGGGACGAGTTGATCACCGGGCCGATGACGGTCTCCGGGTCGCGCGGGTCGCCGGCCTTCAGGGTCCTCACCTTGGCGACGAACTTCTCGGTGAACTCGTCCGCGACCGAGCGGTCCACGAGGACCCGGTTCGCGGCCATGCAGACCTGGCCCTGATGGACGTACCGGCTGAAGACCGCCGCGTCGACCGCGTAGTCGATGTCGGCGTCGTCGAGGACCACGATCGCGCTGTTGCCGCCGAGTTCGAGGACCGAGCGCTTGAAGAGCGAGGCGCAGACGGTGGCGACGTGGCGGCCGACCTTGTCGGAGCCGGTGAAGGAGATGACCTTCGGGATCGGGTGCTCGAGGAAGGCGTCGCCGATCTCGGCGATGTCCGTGACGACGACGTTGAGGAGACCGGCGGGCAGGCCCGCGTCCTCGAAGATCTTCGCGACCAGGGTGCCGCCGCAGATCGGGGTGTTCTGGTGCGGCTTGAGGACGACGGCGTTGCCGAGCGCCAGGGCCGGGGCGACCGACTTGACGGAGAGGAGGAAGGGGAAGTTGAAGGGGCTGATCACGCCCACGACGCCGACCGGAACCCGGTAGACGCGGTTCTCCTTGCCGTCCGTCGGCGACGGGATGATCCTGCCCTCGGGGCGCAGCGCCAGGTGGATCGCCTCGCGCAGGAACTCCTTGGCGAGGTGGAGTTCGAAGGCCGCCTTCAGCCGGGTGCCGCCGAGCTCGGCGATGATCGCCTCGGCGATCTCCTGCTCGCGGTCCTCTATCAGGCGCAGCGCCCTCTCGAAGACGCCGCGTCGGGCGTACGGATTGGTCGCGGCCCACTGCTTCTGGGCTCGGGCGGCCGCCTGGTAGGCGTCGTCCACCTCGTCGACCGTGGCTATGGTGATCGACGCCAGCTTCTCGCCGTCGTACGGGTTGAAGTCGATGATGTCCCAGGAGCCTGAGCCCGGGCGCCACTCACCGCCGATGTACTGCTGAGCCAGGTCGGTGAAGTAGGACGACATGTGATCCCTCAATCCCTAGCGGACACCCGCTCGACTGATCACGGACGCCTTGATCGCCTTGATCCCTTTGATCGGGCTTGATCGGCCTTGATCGTCTTCACGGTCTGATCACACGTCATCGTACTTGCGTTTCAAGAGAGTTGAAGGAGTCCCCGGAGAAGATCCCGACTCTCGTCCGGCCCCGGACTGTCCTGCTGGAGCTCCTTCAGCGCCTTCTCGTACTGGGTGACGTCCTCGTGCTTGTCGAGATAGAGCGCGCTGGTGAGCTGCTCCAGATAGACGACGTCGGAGAGGTCGGACTCGGGGAAGCTGAGGATCGTGAAGGCGCCGGACTCGCCGGAGTGGCCGCCGAAGCTGAACGGCATGATCTGAAGCCGCACGTTGGGCCGCTGGGAGATCTCGATGAGGTGCTGGAGCTGGCCGCGCATCACCTCGCGGTCGCCGTACGGACGGCGCAGGGCGGCCTCGTCCAGGACGATGTGGAACTCGGGGGCGCCGTCGTCGAGGAGGTACTTCTGCCGCTCCAGGCGCAGCGCCACGCGCTTTTCGACGTCGGCCGCGCTCGCGCCCTTCATGCCGCGCTTGACGACCGCGCGGGCGTACGCCTCCGTCTGCAACAGGCCGTGCACGAACTGCACTTCGTAGGCGCGGATGAGGCTGGCCGCGCCCTCCAGGCCGACGTAGGTGGGGAACCAGCTCGGCAGGACGTCGGAGTAACTGTGCCACCAGCCCGCGACGTTGGCCTCGCGGGCGAGGGAGAGAAGTGAGGCACGCTCCTGCTCGTCGGTGATTCCGTAGAGCGTCAGCAGGTCTTCGACGTCTCGCGTCTTGAAGCTCACCCGGCCCAGCTCCATCCGGCTGATCTTCGACTCGGAGGCCCGGATCGAGTAACCCGCCGCCTCGCGCGTGATCCCGCGCGCTTCCCGCAGTCGCCTCAGTTGCGAGCCGAGCAGCATGCGCCGCACCACCGATCCGGGCTCTCCCGCGCTCACGTTCGCCAGCCTCCCCAACCGTCTTCAGGGCCCGCAGTCTGCCACTAAATCACTTCGAGCTGTACTCGTCCGATTACAGAGATGGAAAGAAGACAAGGATTCCTCTCAGGAAGGGGTGAGGAGAAGACAAGGAGAGGGACTGAAGTTGGCGGAAAAAATGGCCAACAAGCGGTACGGGAACGTTCAATTCGGTCACGTGCACGTGCATCTGCCCTTGCATCTGCCCTGCGCATCCGAAACCATGGTCCCGCGCAACCGCTGCATCGCAACGACCGCGAACTCTCGGGAGTGCCTCGCATGGGGACGAATGGATCGACCATGCTCGAGCCGTTACGGCAGGGCCTTCCTCCGCTGGATCCCGCAACCGTCTCCAACGCCGCCTCCTGCGCGCTGCCCGCCCGCTACGAAGCAGTGCGTGAGGCGCGGAAGTTCACGCGCCGCACGATGGACCAGTGGGAGCTGGGCGAGCGCTTCGACGATGTGTGTCTCGTCGTGTCGGAGTTGGTGACCAATGCGCTGCGGCACGCTCTGCCGGCGGGGGCGCAGCGGGAGTGCGAGCAGGCGCCGCCGCCTGTGCGACTGCATCTGATGCGGTGGACGGAGCGGCTGGTGTGCGCGGTGCGTGACCCCAGCCATGACAGTCCGGTCGCACGCGATTCCGACGACTTCTCGGCGGAGTCCGGGCGGGGGCTGTTCCTTGTCGACTCCTTCAGTGACAGCTGGGGGTGGCAGCCGCTCGCGGGGTCGTTGAGCGGGAAGGTGGTCTGGGCGCTGTTCCGGCTCCAGCCGCAGGGGCCCGCCGCAGCGTCGGCTTCGGCGGAATGAGGAAGTGCGGGGTTCACTGACGTAGGGGTTCTACGCGCGTTGCCCGGGTGGTGGGCGACGCGCGTGTGTTGATTGCCCTGCTTTGGGACTCCCCCGGCCGTGACGCGGTCAGCCGACGACCAGGTGGTCGAACTCGCCGTCCTTGATGCCGAGGAGCATCGCCTCGATCTCGGCGCGGGTGTAGACGAGCGCCGGACCGTCCGGGAAGCGGGAGTTGCGTACCGCCACGTCACCGCCGGGCAGTCGCGCGAACTCCACGCAGGAGCCCTGCGAGTTGCTGTGCCTGCTCTTCTGCCAGGCCACCCCGTTCAGATCCGTGGCCGCCATGCCGTTGTACACGTCGTGGTCCACAGGTCGCTCCCCGGTGGTGCGGTGGCTCAGGGCCAAATAAGGCATGAGGTGATGCGGTAGCAATCGCTTCCGGATCATAGCTCTGTTCACGTGCAGCTGCATGAGCAGATGCACGTGCACGCGGGGTGTTCCTGCGGTTACTCCTGTGACGTATGGGGGCCTGTGTGCGTTCCAGCGCCTGCCCCGGGGATCGCATCACATGCGGGATCGGACCCTCGTGCACTGGAACAGACGCGTTCCGGGGCCCATGTGTTCCAAACTGCGGGCAGTCGGGACTACCGGCCATGCCTGCGGCGCCTGTGCGGGGTGGGTGGGGGTGCGCGTAGCGCCTGCGGGTGGGGGTGGGTCGGGGCCGCGCCGGGGGGGTGTCCGTCCTCGGTCCGGTGGTGGGCCTTGCGCTGGAGGTGCCGTTTCTTGACACCGGACTCTGCGGGCGGACACCCCCCGACGCGTCCCCTCGCCGCCGTACGCGGCTGCGGGCCCGTGGGGGGGGACGCCGTCCAAGGGCCTGCGGTCGCTTGCCGTGCCGGTCGCTGGCGGAGTCAGCGGGTGGCGTACGGGAGGAGGGCCATTTCCCTGGCGTTCTTGATGGCCTTTGCGAGTCGGCGTTGCTGCTGGACCGTCACTCGGGTGACTCGGCGGCTGCGGATCTTGCCTCGGTCGGAGATGAACTTCCGCAGGAGGTCGGTGTCCTTGTAGTCGATGTAGGTGATGCCTGCGTGGTCCAGGGGGTTGGGGCGGGGCTTGGTGGGCTTGCGGTCCGGCTTGCGGGGCATGGGGGTCAGACCTCCAGGAGCGTGTCGAAGGCGGGCGGGAGTTGTTTCCAGGCGGCGCGGCCGGCGGCGTACTCGGCGTCGGTCAGGAGGCAGGATTCGAGGAGTTGCTCCAGGCCGTCGCGGTCGAGGGCGGGGGACGTGAAGACCAGGTGCTGGCAGCAGTCGCCGTGCTCGGGGTGCCAGTCCAGCGCCGCGGCGGCCCGGCGCACCGGCGGGACCATGTCCCAGGCCGCGTCGGGGAGTGAGGCGAGCCAAGGGCCCGCGCTCTCCAGGCACAGGGCGCCGCCCGCGGCGTCCCAGTGGAGGAGGACGTCCGGTTTGTCGGCCAGCCAGAAGCGGCCCCGGCTGCGGGCCGCCGCGCAGGTCAGGTCCTCCAGTGCCGCGTACAGCCGCTCCGGGTGGAAGGGCCGGCGGCGGTGCCAGACAAGGGTGGAGACGCCGTGCGCGTCGGCCTCCGCGGGGAGCAGGGCGCAGGCCGGGTGCTGGGCGGCGTCGGCCGACTCGACGTCGAAGCCGGCCAGGGCCGCCTGGGCGAGGGCGGAAGTGGGGCGTCGGCGCGGGGGCGGCACCGTCAGGGCGTCCGTGGGCGGAGCGGAGATGGTGACCTGGCGGGCCGTCGGGTGGAGTTGGGCGAGCAGTTCGCGGTCCTCCTCGTCGGCCTCCGGGGAGTCGGTCACGGCGAGGACGGGGGCGTATTCGAGTTGGCGGGCGAAGGTGTCGGCGACCGTGCGCTGGTCGGTCGCCGCGGCCGCCAGGCCCCGCTCGGACAGGTCGTCGCCATTGCCCAGGTAGGGCAGGACCAGCGCGGGGTCGACCGCGGTGATCACGCCGGTCACCGTGAGCCCGCCGGCCGTGACCACCTCGGCCATGGCCTTCGGCTCGACCGATTCCCACAGTTCGACGATCGCCATACGGGTGCCGCCGGTGTCCCGGATCCGGAGCAGCTCCGGCACCAGGTCCTCGCGCAGGGCGCAGCAGGCGCAGTCGTTGACGAGGGGCGTCTCGGCGGCGGTCACGATTCCGGTGGCGTCGCGGATCGTCCGGACGACGGTGCCGGCGGTGGCCGTCGCCAGGTCGTGGTGGAGTACGACGCTGTCGGGGACGTCGGCGAGCAGCTGGGCGACTGTCGCCTTGCGGGCGTCGGCGTGGAGGCCGGCGACGATCACGACAGAGAGTTCGGGCACCTCGCTCAGGCCTGCTTCCCGTAGCGGCGCTCGAAGCGCTCGACGCGGCCGGCGGTGTCCAGGACGCGGGCCGTGCCGGTGTAGAAGGGGTGGCTCACGTTCGAGATCTCGACGTCGACGACCGGGTAGGTGTTGCCGTCCTCCCACTCGATCGTCTTGTCCGTGGGTACGGCGGCGAGGGTCGAGCGGGTGAGGAACGCGTGGTTCGCTGCCCGGTCGCGGAAGACGACGGGGCCGTAGGGCGGGTGGATTCCGTTGCGCATGGGGTGGTTCAGCGCTCCTCTCGGAAGTCGACGTGGCGGCCGGCGATCGGGTCGTACTTGCGCAGGGTCATACGGTCCGGGTCGTTGCGGCGGTTCTTGCGGGTCACGTAGGTGAAACCGGTGCCGGCTGTGGACCGGAGCTTGATGACCGGGCGGAGTTCGTTGCGTGCCATGCTGCTATCTTACTGAAAATGAATTCCATTAACAGGAGCAAGCGAGGAGAGGTTCGTCACCTGTGTCCGCCCACTGCATGCTGACCGGCGCCCAGCCCGGGTTCGGCAACTCCATTTCCCACTCACATCGGCGGACCTCCCGCCGCTTCGACCCGAACATCCAGAGCAAGCGCTACTGGCTGCCCAGTGAGGGCCGGTATGTGCGGCTGCGGCTGAGCACCAAGGGGATCAAGACCGTTGACGCGATCGGTGTCGAGGCCGCCGTCGCCCGTATCCGCGCCCGAGGGGTGAAGGTCTGATGGCCAAGAAGAGCAAGATCGCGAAGAACGAGCGGCGGCAGGAGATCGTCGCGCGGTACGCCGCGCGGCGGGCCGAGCTGAAGGAGATCATCCGCCGGCCCTCGTCCACCGATGCCGAACGGCTGGCCGCGCAGCGGGAGCTGAGTCGGCAACCGCGGGACGCGAGCGCCACGCGCGTGCGCAACCGCGACCAGGTGGACGGGCGGCCGCGCGGCTACTTCCGGACCTTCGGGCTGTCCCGGGTGTCGCTGCGGGAGCAGGCACACGCCGGGTATCTGCCTGGGGTGCGCAAGTCGTCCTGGTAGGGGTCCTGGCAGGGGGTGGCCGCCCTGTTAGGTGGGTGGTCGCCCTGGTACGTGGGTGGCCGGGCTGGTCTGGCGGGCTGGCTGGTCTGGCTGGGGCGGTCCGGCGGGTTCTGGGGCGGTCCGGTGGGTTCTGGGGCTGTGGATCGGACTCCCTGGTAACTTGCTGCGGTCGTTTCGGCCACGTGGCTGACTCGGCCGTATGCCGACCGCTACAGCTTGGGAGCTTCCAGTGACCTCGGCGACTTTCTCCCGTACGCGCACGATGTCGGGCCGGCGGATGCGGGCCGCGGCCGTGGCCGCCTCCCTGGCCGGCGCGCTCGCCCTGACCGCGTGCAGCGGTGACGGCGGCTCCGACAAGGGCTCCGACTCCACGGACGGCTCCTCCGCGACCGCCAGTGCCGACACGGGCGGCGGTACGGGAGGGGCGGGGTCGGCCTCCGGTGGCCTGGAGGGCAGCTGGCTGGCCACGACCGACGGCAAGGCGGTCGTGCTGGTCGTCACCGGCACGAAGGCCGGGCTCTTCGCGACCGGCGGGACCGTGTGCAGCGGGACCGCCGGTGAGCGGGACGGGATGCGGATGATCCGCCTCAAGTGCCCCGACGGCAGCAAGGACCGGGCCGTCGGGATGGTCGACTCCGTCGACAAGGCGCGGCTGAAGGTCACCTGGGAGGGCGGCCTCGGCGCGGAGAACTACACCAAGGCGGAGGGCGGGAAGCTTCCCACGGGGCTGCCGACGGCCGGTCTGGGTTCGTGATGTTTGATCGGTGACTGTCCGCCCCATCCGTGCGGTGATCGCGGAGCGATCACCGACGTCACCCCCAGAGGACCCATGCGCGCCACCTCCCTCACCGTCGCCGCCCTCGCTGCGGCCCTCCTCCTGACCGCCTGCGACGACGGGGACAAGGGCCAGGACAGCAAGACCGGTTCCTCCTGCGCCGACGAGGTCTCCGTGAAGTTCGGGCCCGCCAACGCCGCCCCCGCCGCCGGGGACACCGGCAACGTGCCCGTCACGGTCACCAACCGCGGCGGTGCCGAGTGCACGCTGGAGGGGCTGCCCGCCATCGAGTTCGACTCGGGCGACACCGTGACCACCGTCAGGGCCGACGAGGCCGGGGTGCGGAAGACGACCTTCGCGAAGGATGCCTCCACTTCCTTCATCCTCACCTATGTCCGGGGAGAGGGGGGCGGCACCAAGAGCCTCCCCGTGAAGCAGGTGAAGATCCATCTGCCCGGCGCCACCAAGACACGCGACTTCAAGTGGTCGTACGGCGATGTCGCGCTGAAGAGCGACGGGCAGACGCCGGACGCCTCGGTGAGCGGGTTCCAGCAGTCCGGCGACTGACCCGGTTCCTCAGCGTTCAGCGGTTTCAGCGGTTCAGTCGAGAGGGCGGCGGGGGGCCACCTGCGCCCTGTCGGCCGCCTCCGATCCCTCCACCCAGCCCGCCTCGTCGCTGACGCCGCGCAGGCGGGTCGTGGTGGTCTCCGGGAACATGCGGTCCAGGCGGTCGGTGACGGCCACCTCGCGGGAGGCGAGGACCGGGAGCAGGTCCTGGGTGACCTGGGTCTGCGCCGCCTCGGCCAGGCGGGTGCCGACGCGGTGGGCGTAGGCCGCCAGGAAGGACTGCCGGAAGGTCTTCGTACGCTTGCGGCCGCCCGCCCGCTGGGCCGCCTCCGCCTTGGTCATCGCGGTCTGGGCCTGCACGAGGAGCGAGGTGTGGAGCAGCTCGACCACCTCCAGGTCGGCCTCGAAGCCGACGACCGTGGAGAAGCCGAAGGGTTCGTTCCACACGGCACGGCAGTGGTTGGCCGTCGCCACCGCGTCCAGCAGGACCGCCTTCGCCTGTTCGTAGGGTGGTTCGACGCCGATACGGCAGGCGCCGGGCGCGTCCTTGGCGGCGTGCGCGCGGGTCGCGAGCAGTGCCTCGTCGATGCTGTGCCGGGCCATCAGCTCCTGCGCCTTGCCGCTGAGCGCCTCCGCCTCCTCCGGGAATCCGGTCGCCTCCGCCTTCGCCAGCAACGCGCGGATGCGGGTGAGCATGCGGGACTCGGGCCTGGGCCGCCCGGAGGCGGACCTGGCCGGCTCGTCCAGGGGCTCCAGCGCGGGCAGCCGCAGCAGGAGGCGGTACAGCTCCAGGACGGCGGTCGCGTGCGAGAAGCGGTCGGTGCGGGGCGGGGCCTGGGCGGGCAGATCGTCGAGCTGTGCGGTCCAGCGGGGGCCGCGGGGGCGGTCGTCCGGCCGCTGCGCGCGGATCAGCGCCGCGAGCAGTCGTACGTGTACGTCGTCCAGCTCGCGCCGCACCAGCCGCACGACGTCGGCGGGCTGCCAGCCGCGCCGCCAGGCCGCCGCGACGAACTCCCGGCCGCGCCGGGCGAGTTCCGCGTCCGCCTCGGGGGCGGCGGCGAGGAGGGAGGCGCCGGTGTCGAGCGTGGCGTGGCCGGTGTCGTAGAGGGCGGACTCGAAGGCGCGGTCGACAGTGCTGGGCGTGCTCACCAGGGGATCGTAAATGCCTTGTGGAACACCGGGGGCACCCCTAGCTTCCGCTCTCATGGAGTTCCCGGACGAGATGCGCCCCGTACGTTTCGATCATCCCGACGCCGTGAAGCTCTCGGATCTCGCGCAGGCCGAGTACATGCGGCGCTACGGCTACGACGACATGACCCCGCTGCATCCGACCCATTTCGACCCGCCGGACGGGCTGTTCCTGATCGCGTACGTCGCGGACAAGCCCGTGGCCTGCGGCGGCTGGCGGGCCCAGGAGGCCGGCGACGAGGGGTACGCGGACGGGGACGCCGAACTCAAGCGGATGTTCGTGGTGCCCGAGGCGCGGGGGCGGGGGCTGGCCCGCGGCGTTCTGCGGGCGCTGGAGGACAGCGCGCGGGCCGCCGGACGGGTCCGCATGGTGCTGGAGACGGGGACGCCGCTGCACGAGGCCATGCGGCTGTATGTCGCCTGCGGGTATGCGCCGACGGCCAACTTCGGTCCCTACCGGGGTTATTCCGACAGTCGCTGCTTCGCCAAGGGACTCTGACAGTCGATGTCAACTGCCGGTTGACACCCCCCGCACTGTCAACCTACGGTTGTCACATGTCGACGAACCCGACCACCACGTCATCCGTACGTCTCGACGACCTCATCGAAGCCATCAAGAAGGTCCACACCGACGCGCTCGACCAGCTCCAGGACGCGGTGATCGCCGCGGATCACCTCGGCGACGTGGCCGATCACCTGATCGGTCACTTCGTGGACCAGGCCCGGCGTTCGGGCGCGTCCTGGACGGACATCGGCAAGAGCATGGGGGTCACCCGGCAGGCCGCGCAGAAGCGGTTCGTGCCGAAGTCCGAGTCGGACCTCGACCCCAGCCAGGGCTTCAGCCGCTACACGCAACGGGCCAGGAACGTGGTGGTCGTCTCCCAGAACGAGGCCAAGACCGCGGGCAACGACCAGATCAGCACCGAGCACCTGCTCCTCGGCCTGCTCGCCGATGCGGACAGCATCGGGGCGAAGGCCATCACCGCGCAGGGCGTCACCCTGGACGCCGTGCGCGAGGCCGCGACCGCCGCCCTGCCGCCGCGCGCCGAGGACGTACCCGCACTCATCCCCTTCGACAGCAACGCCAAGAAGGCCCTCGAACTCACCTTCCGCGAGGCCCTGCGCCTCGGCCACAACTACATCGGCACCGAGCACATCCTGCTGGCCCTGCTGGAGCACGAGAACGGCCAGGGCGTCCTCAGCGGGCTCGGCATCGAGAAGGCGGCTGTCGAGGGCTACGTGACGGAGCTGCTCGGCGCGCTGCTGAAGTCCCATGAGACGAAGGAGGGGGAGGAGAAGGCCTGAGGTAGCTGTCGGTGGGAGGGCGAAGGCCGCACGTCGGGGCCGTTGTCAGACCCCCCTGCCAGACTCGCAGCATGACCGACCGGTGGGCACTCGCTCCGGCCGAGGACGGTGGCGTGGAGATCGCCCCCCTCGGTCCGGACGGGCTGCCCGCGGGGCCGGTGCGCCGGGAGGCGGATCTGGCCGAGGCCGTGCGCGGGCGGCCCGAGGTCGCGCGGTGGGTGTGGCGGTCCACCGCCGAGGTCTACCCGCGACTGCTCGCCACGGGGGTGCGAGTGGAGCGGTGCTACGACATCGAGGACGCCGAGACGCTCCTGCTCGGCCACGAGGGGCGGCACGGGGAACCGAGGTCGGCCGCCGCCGCGCTGGCCCGGCTGCGGGGCCGGCCCGTCCCGCCCGATCCGCCCCAGCGCTCGGCCGAACCCGGCTCGCAGTCCCCGCTCTTCGAGCCGCAGGCGGTCCATGTGCCGCTGGCCGACCTCGTCGAGGTGTACGCCGACCAGCAGCGTCGGCACGACGCCACCGCGCACCCGGAGCGGATGCGGCTGCTGACCGCGGCCGAGTCCGCGGGGATGCTCGTCGCGGCCGAGATGAACCGGGCCGGACTGCCGTGGAGCGCCGAGGCGCACCGCCGGGTCCTGCACGACCTGCTCGGCGAGCGGTATGCCGGGGGCGGGGAGCCGCGGCGGCTGGCCGAGCTGGCGGACGAGGTGTCGGCCGCGTTCGGGCGCCGGGTGCGGCCCGATCTGCCCGCCGATGTGATCAAGGCCTTCGCGCAGGCCGGCATCAAGGTCAGATCGACCCGTCGCTGGGAGATCGAGTCCCTCGACCATCCGGCGGTGAAGCCACTGGTCGAGTACAAGAAGCTGTACCGGATCTGGGTGGCCCACGGCTGGTCCTGGCTCCAGGACTGGGTGCGGGACGGGCGGTTCAGACCGGAGTTCCTCGCGGGCGGGACGGTCACCGGTCGGTGGGTGACCAACGGCGGGGGCGGGCTCCAGATCCCGAAGGTCATCCGGCGCGCCGTGGTCGCCGACCCCGGCTGGCGGCTCGTCGTGGCCGACGCCGACCAGATGGAGCCCCGGGTGCTGGCGGCGATCTCCCGGGACCCCGGTCTGATGGAGGTGGCCGGCCGGGAGACCGACCTCTACCAGTCCGTCTCCGACCGCGCCTTCTCCGGCGACCGCGACCAGGCCAAGATCGCCGTGCTGGGCGCCGTGTACGGGCAGACGTCCGGGGACGGGCTCAAGAACCTCGCCGCGCTCAGACGCCGGTTCCCCAAGGCGGTGGCGTACGTCGACGATGCGGCGCGGGCCGGTGAGGAGGGGCGGCTCGTGCGGACCTGGCTGGGGCGGACGTGTCCGCCGGCGGCAGGGGCGACGGAGGATGCCGCGGAGGAGGCGGGCATTCCGGTGCCGGTTCCGGAGGACGATCCGGCCGAAGGCTCCGGGCCGCAGGAGTGGGGGCGGGGCTACGCCTCGACCAACGCTCGCGCCCGGGGCCGCTTCGCCCGCAACTTCGTCGTCCAGGGCAGCGCGGCCGACTGGACACTGTTGCTGCTCGCGGCACTGCGGCGGACCTGCGCGGGCATGGCGGCGGAGCTGGTCTTCTTCCAGCACGACGAGGTGATCGTGCACTGTCCCGAGGAGGAGGCCGAAACGGTCGTGGCGGCGATCCGGGAGGCGGCGGAGCTGGCGGGGCGGCTGACGTTCGGGGAGACGCCGGTGCGGTTTCCGTTCACCACGGCGGTGGTGGAGTGCTATGCCGACGCGAAGTGACCGTCACCCCGCGTCGGCTGCGGCCAGCAGTTCCCTGAGCTCCTGGACGACCTCCTCCGCGTCCGTTCCGTCCAGCGCGTCGAGCGCCGTGCGCCACTCGGCGTAGGCCTCCTGGATACGGCCGTCTTCGTGCAGCAGCAGACCGCGCTGGTGGCGGGCCTGGCCGCTCGTGTAGCGGTCGGCCCGGGCATCGGCTCGGGCCAGGAGTTCGGCGCACTCGTGGGTGGCGCGGTCGGTGTCGCCGAGGCTGCGCAGAGCGCGTACCAGGCCGAGGCGGGTCTGGGACTCGCCCTGCCAGTTGCCGTGGCCGCCGAGGATGCGCAGGCTGTCCTCGAAGTGGGGTACGGCGGCGGCCGGTTCGCCGAGAGTCAGGTGGGCGTAACCGATGTTGCAGTGGGCGCCGTGCTGCACGATGGCGTTGCCGATCTCGACACCGATGGTGAGCGAGAGGTGGTGCTGCTCGATGGCGGCCCTGGGATCGGTGTGCTCGTAGAGGTTGCCGAGGTGCTGGTACGTCAGAGCCTGGTTGTAGGGATTGTCCATCAGCCGTGAGTACTCAAGGCTCTGGTGCAGTGTCTGCCCGCACTCGTCGTACCGGCCGAGACTTTCGAGGAGCAGGGCCCGGTTGTTGAGACAGGTCCAGATCCGGGAGGCCATATCCAGTCGCCGCCAGATCGCCAGGGACCGGTCGTTGAGGGTGAGGGCCTCGTTCTTGCGACCGGTCAGGAAGTGCAGGCCGGCGACGTCGCCCAGCGCGTACGCCTCGGCGGCCTCGTCACCGAGCCGCCGCGCCACACGGAGAGCGGCCCTGCCGAGCACCTCCGTCTCGGCGACGCGTCCGGAGCGATGGAGGCAGGGGAAGAGAAGACGGATGAGGGTGGAGACATGGGCGGCGGTGCCGTGGCCCACGGCATCCGCATACCGCTCGACCAGGACGACGATGTTCTCCAACTCCAGGTCACACCAGGCGAAGGCTTCCTCGGGGCCGGGGAAGGGAGCGGTCGTGCGCACATGGGCCGTGTGCTCCGGCGGCTGGGTGGCCGTCGGCCTGCGGCGGTCGTCCTGGTCGAGGCCGGCTTTGACGATGGCGGTGAGGGTGCGTTCGGCGACGGCGGCGTACCAGCGGAGGGCGGTTCCCGCGGCGTCCGTCTCGCCGTCCGCCCCCGCGAGCTCACGGGCGAAGTCGCGCACCAGGTCGTGCGGGGCGTAGCGGCCGTAGGCGACCTCCTCCAGGAGGGCCACGTCGACGAGGCGGTCGAGGGCGGCCTCGGTGCGGCGCTCGTCGGTACCGGTCAGACGGGCCAGCAGGGGTGCGCCGTACGTGGGCAGGTCGAGGGCGCCGATGCGGCGCAGGGCGAGGGCCGCGTCCCGGTTGGCCTCGCGGTCGGAGGCGGCGAGGGCGTCGTGGGCGACGGCGAGAGAGCGACGGACGCTCAGGTCGTCGTACTCGAGGTGGCGCAACCGTCCCTCGGTGGCCGCGAGTTGCTCGGCGAGGACGTCCGGGGTGAGGGCACGGCGGGCGGCCAGCCGGGCGGCGACCACGCGCAGGGCGAGGGGGAGGCCGCCGGTGAGTGCGACGAGGGGGTGGGCAGCGTCGATGCCGTCACCGGCCGGGGAGCCTGCGGCGTGTTCGCCCGGGGCCTGGGGCACTCGGCCGAAAGCTCCGTCGCGCCCCGAAGCCGCACGCAGCAGCGCCGCGCTGTCCTCCGCGGTCAGGGGCGTGAGCGGGAAGCGGCGTACGCCGTCCAGGGCCGTCAGCGGGGAACGGCTGGTGACGATCACCGCACAGCCGGGGCCGGCCGGGAGGAGCGGTCGTACCTGGGCGGCGTCCGCGGCGTCGTCCAGGACCATGAGCGTGCGGGTCGGCGCGAGCAGCGAGCGCAGCAACGCGGCGGCCGCATCGGGGTGTTCGGGGATGGAGCGGGGATCGGCGCCCAGGTCGCGGAGGAGCGCGGTGAGCGCCTGGCCGGTGGTGAGCGGGGGCATGCCGGGGGTGGCGCCATGCAGGTTGACGTAGAGCTGGCCGTCGGGGAAGTGGTCCGCCAGCCCGTGGGCGGCGTGGAGCGCGAGCGCGCTCTTGCCGACGCCGGCCATACCGCTGATCACGGCGACAGGGACGGCGGACCGCCGGACAGGGGCGAGGATGCGGCGCAGGTCGCCGAGGGCGGTGGTGCGGCCGGTGAAGTAGGCGGGAGAAGGGGGGAGTTGGGCGGGGTGAGGTGGTCGTGGGGGGGCCGGTGTCCGGGAGGGTTTCGCCGGCGGGGGCGGCCGTCTCCCGGATGTCGGCCTCGGGGACGGCATGGGTGTGCCCGGACCGCAGGGGGATCTCGGCAACGTGCGGGGCGGCAGGGTTCGCGGAGTCGTGGCGCACATCGTCGGCGTGGGAGGCGGCAGCGCCGAGGGCACCTCGCGCCGCGTCCTCGCCCCGGCCGGCGGAACCGTCCGAGGTCCTTCGCAGCCCACTCCCGGCAGCACCGCCGCCGTCCGATCCCCGCAGCACCTCCACATGTGCCTCCCGCACCCCCGCCCCCGGCTCCACACCGAGTTCCTCGATCAGGCGCATGCGCAGGTCGCGGTGGACGGCGAGGGCCTCGGCGCGGCGGCCGGTGCGGTGCAGGGCGAGCATCAGGTGGCGGTGGAAGGCCTCGCGCAGCGGATGTTCGGCGGCCAGTGCCGCCAGTTCCGGGACGAGAGCGTCGAGGCGTGGACCGGCGACGGCCAGCCCGGCGTCGTAACGCAACTCCAGGAGCAGCAGCCGCGCCTCCGCCAGGCGCTGGACGAGTGCGTAGCCGCCCACCTCGGCGGGCAGGCCGTCCAGGGGGGTGCCCCGCCACAGCGCGAGCGCGGCCGTGCACTCGCGCACCGTGCGCTCCCAGTCCCGTTCGGCGTGCGCGGCGCGGGCCACGGCGACACGGCTCACGAAGACGTCGACGTCCAGTTCGCCCTCGTCCACGCGCAGCACATAGCCGGGCGGCACCGCGCGCAGCCGTTCGGGGTCGTCGAGCAGCCGGCGCAACCGGGCCACGTGGTTGTGCAGCGAGGCCCGCGCCGACGCGGGCGGCGCGCCGCCCCACAGCGCGTCCGTCAGCGACTCCACGGAGACGACCCGGCCGCCTTCGAGCAGCAGCGCGGCGAGCAGGGCTCGCACCTTGGGGCTGCTGATGATCCGAACGGCACGGTCGGCCACGCCCGCCGCGTCATGCTCGGGGCCTGAGTCGTCGTAGGAGGAACCCTCGAACACAACCGGTGGTCCCAGCAGTCCGAACCGCAGCCCGTACCGCTTCACTCCGCCACTGCCTTCCCGCGCGGCGGACCCGCACCCGTGCCCGCGCTCCACGACGGAACCACCGCACGACGGAAACGGCCGTGCCTGGCGAAGCCGCCCCTTGTACGACGGTTTCCCGCCACCCTCTCATCGACGGTCCTCGGCCGGAAAGCGTTCCGGTCCAGGCCGTCTTCCGACAGTGTCCGTCGACTTCGCGCCAGTTGAGCGACGTCGAAACGGAACCCCGTTGGTCACATGTTAGCGATCCGTTGGCGCGACCTGATGTGATCACTTCATCGGATCTGGCCCGACGGCGCGCGCGTACACCGCGCAACTCGGGGGAGTGTCGCCGCCGCGGCCGGATCCGGGGACGCATGCGGGTCCCGGTCGGCGGAGGTGAACGACCGGGGCCCGCGTCCCTCTTTCTGTTTCTCAGATCACGGGCGGCCGGCCCAGCCGGCACAGGCCCCACACCGTGCGCCACCGCATGGGCCGCCGCTCACCGGCCGGCTCCCGCAGGCCCTCCAGGAAGCCGCCGAACCAGGCGCGCAGACCCGCCGGCGACGACCGGTTGCGTACGAGGGTGAGGAGCACCCACACCCCGAGGTGCACGGGGATCAGCGCGAGGGGCAGTCGGCGGCGGGCCAGCCAGACCCGGTTGCGGGCGTTCACCCGGAAGTAGATGGCGTGCCGGGCGGGCGAGGTCTTCGGGTGCTGCAGGAGCAGTTCGGGCGCGTAGAGGATGCGCCAGCCCGCGTCGGCGGCCCGCCAGGCCAGGTCGGTCTCCTCGTGGGCGAAGAAGAACTCGGCGGGCCAGTCCCCGGTCTCGGCGAGCATCGCCATGCGCAGCGCGTGTCCGCCGCCGAGGAAGCCGGTGACGTATCCGCCCCGGAGGGGGTCCGACCTGCCGATACGAGGCACGTGCCGCTGCTGGGTCTCGCCCTGCTCGTCGGCGATGCGGAAGCCGACGATGCCGAGCCGGTCGTCGGCGGCGTACAGGTCGCGTACGCGGCGCAGTACGTCGGCGTCGACGAGGAGCCCGTCGTCGTCCAGCTCGACCACGACGTCGACGTCCCCGAAGGCGCGCAGCCTCGCGAGGGCCACGTTCCGGCCACCCGGACAGCCCAGGTTCTCGTCGAGCTCGATGGGCGTGACCTCGCCGGGCAGCCCCAGCCGCTCGGCGAACTCGGGCAGCGGGCAGCCGTTGCCGACGACGACGATCCGGACGGGGGCGAGATCCTGCTTGGCCACGGACTCGAGCAGCGCGTCGACCTCGGCGGGACGGTTCCCCATGGTCACCACGGCGACAGCGATCCTCGGTTCCGTCATACCCTGCCCTGCCCTCACCACGTGCCGGCTGCGATTACCGGCGCGATGCTAGTGGTTCACGGCAAGGACTTCTCGCGTTCGCCGTTGTGCACAGGGACGGCAGGGGCTACCTCGGGCTACCTACGGGGCTGTGTACGAGGCTGTGTCCGGCGGTTCTCCCTGCGCCGTACGAACTTCAGTCCCGACCAGTCCACCCCGAGCGTCGCGACCTTCACATCGACCACGCCGAGCGGGAGGAAGAGGTCCCGCAGCCCGTTCTCCGTGATGTCGCTGACGTGGCCGGCCGCCCGCCGGGGCCAGGCGACCCAGAGCATGGCGTCATCGGCGAGGTCGCCGACCAGCCCGGGACCTTCGGCGACGAGATCGACGTACGACCGGTAGAACGCGACGGCGACGTCCGCGCCCCGCGGGCCCCCCTCGGCCACGTCGCAGCCGTCCGGCAGCCCGGGGATGTCCCAGCCGGCGGGCGCGTGACGGAGCCGGATCCGGTGGCCCGGCCCGATGCCGATCTTCCGGGCGAGCGGAGTACCTGAAGGGCCCTTGCCGGAAGCGCCGGTACCGGAGGCACCCGTACCGGAAGCGCCCGCGCCCGAGGCGCCCGTACCGGAGTCAGCCACCGCGGACCCCTCCTCACACTCCAGCCACCCTCACCGTCTTCCCCCATCCTCCGCTTCTCCCCCTTGGACGGCGACGGCGCGACCCAGGTTTTCGTCGTCACCCCCACCACCGGAACGGCCGCCTCCGACCGAGACCGGCGGATGGTGGAGGGGGCCTTCGCCCAGAAGGCGCGGGCGCGGGCGCAGAGTTGGCGCCACCACGCTGTCCTGCGCAGACGGCGGCACCGCCACCGCAAGCGGGCGACGATCGGTGCCGTCGAAGTACGGGCCGATTCAGGCCCGCAGCGGGTTGGAGCGCACGGCCGCCATCAGATACCAGGCGGTCGCCCCCAGGTGCCGGTACGGGTAGTACCCGAACCCGAACCCGGTGTCGAGCGGGCTGCTGGCCGACACGACCCCGGACCGCTCGGGAAGGGCCCGCCCACCGACGGTCTGACCGGCCCCGAGCAGATCCTGGGCCCGCTCAATGGAGTCGATCAGCCGCCGTGCCCGCGCCTCGTCCCCGCGTCCGTGCCGCTCCCGCAGGGCGAGCGCGAGATGAGCAGTCCCCTCGAACCACACGCCGTTGCGGTCGGGCTTGGGCTGCGAATCGGCGATCGGGGCGTCCTCGTTCGCGAGGAGACCGGCCGAGCTGAAGGTGACACCTTCGTACGACTGCCCTGCCGGCACCGTGCTGTTGCGCCGCTCGGCATGGTCGAGGACGGCCAGCTCGCGCGCGGCCCAGTCCAGCGACCGGGCGTGGGAACGGGAGTCCAGGGCGAGGTAGGTCCAGGTCTGGGTGTCCTCGGGAATCGGCGACTTGTTGACGGTCACCCCGTCATTGGTCCCGGTGTAGAAGAAGCCGCCGTCCGCCTCCCACATGTGGTGGAGGAACGCGCGGGCCCGAGCACGCCGCTCCAGCCAGACCCCGTCCCCCGTGAGCCGGGCGAGCCGCCCGAAGAGGCAGACGAGGTCGGTGTTGTGCTCGGTCGACGTGAAGGGCAGCTTCTGGTTGGCCCCGTCGACCCCGAACTTGTACCCGCCGAGAGGTTCGTCGGTACGGCCGTTCCGCTCGATCCACTCCCCGATCCGCACCGCACCGGCAAGGAACCGCCGCTCCCCGGTCCGCCCGGCGAGGACGCTGAGCGCGATCCCGGCCCAGGCCATGTCCCCCACGGCCGTCCCCGTGAACCCGAACTGCGTCCCGACATTCACACTGCCGTCCGCCCGCACGAACCCGTCCGGCTGGAGCGAGCCGTCGTAGAAGGTGTACGGCCCGACGTTGTATGCCTGCCGCAGCCGACCGTCGTCGTGGGCCGGGTCGTGCTCCTGGGCGTACAGCAGCGCGTCCCCGAGCACCACGGCCCGGGCCCGCCCGTCGGCGGTGCGGGCGGCGAGGTGGGCGAGGACGGCGAGGGCGTTGTCGTAGGTGAAGGCCGTGCTGAACAACCCGGCCTGGTCGGCGTAGCTCTGGGCGAGGCGGATGCCTCCGTGGTCCGGGTAGGCGTCCATGGTGGCGGCGAGGAAGGCGTGGCCGCGGCGCTGGGCCGAGGTCGCACGGGCACGGGCGCCGACGGAGCCCGCCCCGGCCGCGTCGGCCTGGGCCGGTCCAACCCCAGCGGCGTCGGCGTGGGCCGACCCGACCCCGGCCGCGGTGAGCACCGCGGCGCCGAGCCCGGCTCCTATGAGCGCGCGGCGGCTGAGCGCCGGTCCTTGCCTGTCGGTCATGCGGTTCACGCCGGTCATGCCGTTCATGGGTCTCCCTTGCCGGGCCTTGAGAGCGCTCTCACAAGTGCGGGGTCATTCTGCTGGCGCGGGTGGGGAGGGTCAACGGCCGTGAGGTGAAGAGCAGTTGGTGGGGCGGGCCAGGGGGCGGACCTGGAGGGGCGGGAGCAGATGGGGAGCCGACCTATGAGGAGATCGGGAGCCGCCTCAGGGATGCGAACCCGAGACCTACGTATCGCGCACGCATCGCGCTCTGCAGCACTGGTCAGACTGCCGCCTGCCCCGGCCGGCCTCAGGCATCGGGATACCCCGTGGGATTGCTCGACTGCCAGCGCCAGGTGTCGGCGCACATGTCCTGGATGGTTCGAGTGGCCTTCCAGCCGAGCTCCGTCTGAGCCTTGGTCGGGTCGGCGTAGGATTCGGCGATGTCGCCCGCACGGCGCGCGGAGTCCACAGTCGGAATCACGCGGCCACTGGCCTCGGCGAACGCCGCCACCAGCTCCAGCACCGAGGTAGGTGTGCCGGTGCCGAGATTCCAGGTGGAGACGGCTTCTTCTCTGCTGCTCAGAGCGTCGAGGGCCGCGACGTGGCCGGCAGCGAGGTCTTCGACGTGAAGGTAGTCGCGGCGTGCTGTGCCGTCGGGAGTGGGGTAGTCCCTGCCGAACAGGTTGAGGCGGTTGCGCTGGCCCACCGCGATCTGAGCGAGCAGCGGCATCAGGTTGTTGGGAACGCCGTGCGGGTCCTCACCGATGAGGCCGGAGGGATGTGCGCCGACCGGATTGAAGTAGCGCAGCAGGGCAACGCGCATGTCGGGAGCCGCGGTGGCGAGGTCACGCAGCATCTGCTCCTGCATCACCTTGGTCCAGCCGTACGGGTTGGTCGCGGAGGTGGGCATGTCCTCCCGCATGGGCACGGAGGCGTGCTCTCCGTAGACGGTGGCCGAGGAGGAGAACACGAACTTCTTCACACCCGTGGCGCGCATCGCGTCCAGCACCGACAGCGTGAGCCCGAGGTTGTTCGTGTAGTACTCCAGGGGCAGCGCGACGGATTCTCCGACGGCCTTCAGCCCTGCGAAGTGCATGACCGCCTCGAAGGACTCCTGCTCGAAGAGCTCCCTGGTCGCCTCCCTGTCCGTCAGATCGACGACACGGCATGCGACCGGCGCGCCGCAGAGTTCCTCCAGCCTGCCCAGAACAGCGCGCTTGCTGCGGCTGAAATCGTCCGCGATCACGACCTCGTGACCAGCAGCCACGAGCTGCACCGTGGTGTGAGAACCGATGTATCCACTACCGCCAGTGACCAAGATCCGCATGGTCCGCACTCTAGCACCGCCCTTTTCACTGAACTTCGTTCAAGTAGCCCTGAAATCAAGGGATTTGACGCGTAACCATCAACCGGGTGCGGTACCGGGACTCCGGCTCCGACTCCGACTCGCCGACGATCGTGGTGGGCTCACGCCGGGCAGACCGAGCCCACCGCGCGCACGACATGATCGGCGTCCGTCCCGTGAAAGACGTTGACCCCCACGCGGCGCCGCCCGTAGGGATCCTGTCGGGCATAACCAAGGCCCAGCCCGAACAGCCCCGGTACGACGGCCCCGTCCGCGCCCGTGACGCGGCACTCGTCGTCGACATCGACCGCTCCGTCCGAGCGGCTGAGGGCCACCGGACGGCCGTCCACGTCATAAAGGGGAACCTGTCTGGTGCGGTAGCCGGTGGCGTGTACGACCAGATCGGCCCGGGAGAGTATGCCCGGCGGCGCGTGCGTGGCGTCGTGCAGCATGAGCCTGTCTTCGCTGCCGGACAGGGCTTTCAGACACAGCTCCCGGGCGACACCGCGCAGCCCGTGGAAGCGGTTGACCACCCCGGTCTCCTCACAGACCTCCCAGGCCATGACGGGTGCCGCTGCTGGGCGGTCCATGGCCCAGGGACGGGGGTGGCCCAGCGCGAGGGTGCGGTGGACGACGTGGACGCCGTGTCTCGGCGCCTGGTCTCCCAGGCGGTCCAGCAGCAGTGCCGCGGCGGCGAACGCACTGTGTGAGCCGCCGAGGATGGCGACCTGGCCACCTGCTCGCAGCCGCCCGACCACGTACGTCAGTTTCCCCGCGAGCAGTTCCCCCGACGGCAGAACGCGCGACGGCGGGATGCCGTGGCGCCGAGCGGTCAGCGCCGTGTCCTCGTGGCCTCCGGTGGCCAGCACCGCGAAGCGTGAGGTGACGAGAGGTGTGCCGTCGGCTGTGACGCTCGTCCAGGTTCCGTCGGCACCGCGCCGGAGGCTCGCCACGTCGGCCCGGATCAAGGCGTCCGGCGCGGTCGCCGCCACCACCTGGGCGAGATCGTCCAGGAAGGCCCCCGCGACCGTGAGGGGGACATGTCGGTCGGCCCGGTCGCTCAACAACCGGGCGGCCGGACCGGCCAGGGCCTCGGCGAAGGCACCGGCCGGGTCGACGGCACCGAGGAAGTCCGAGGCGGCCGAGTTGGACTCGATCAGATAGGGCAGGCGCCGCCCGCCGGGCGGCCCTTCGGTGTGCCGGTCGAGGAAGACCAGCCCCTCACCGAGGAGCCGGTCCAGCACGCCGCCGCGGTCGGCGGCCACGGCCACCCCCAGCGCGGCGGGCCCGAAACCCACGACCTGGCACAGAGCTTTCTTCAACGGTGAGTCCTTTCCCTGCCCCGGTGGGGTCTTCAGCCCACGTGCACGGCTGCCGGATGGGGACGGGCGATGAGATCGACAACGGCTGAGGCCGCCGCGGCCCGGCAGACGTCCGCCACCGCATCCGCCGACCGCATGCCGTCGGGGGCACGCAGTGTGAAGATGACCGTCTGCAGTCCGATGGGGGCGGTGGGATCCACGTTCATGAGCCCCCGGATGTCGAGGTGCCCGGTGGCTTCGACGACCCACTCGCCGGACTCTCCCGTCCGCAGCTGCTGGGCACGCCCGGCCAGCTGCGCGATGTCGGCGGCGGCTGCCATCACCAGGTATTCCTGCGGGTTCGGTCCCCAGTCCACGCCGGCGAGCTGTTTGGGCTGGTCGACACGGAGTACCCCGCCCTTGCCGGAGGCGTCCCGGGACTCCAGCTGGGCACCGCTCAGCCACGTCACGTGCCGGGCGACCGAGCGCGACCCACCGGTGTCCGGAGCCGGGGTGTCGTCGCTCGGCAGCGGTACCGGCCGACCGCCGAGCAGGAACCGCGTCTCGGTCTTGTCCGTCGCCGTGCGGTGGTTGGGACTGCGCTCCGCCACCTGCGCGGCGATCTCGGCCAGCACCGTCCCGGCCGTGTCGGTCTGCGCGGTGAGCTCGCAGCTCAGCTCCGCCACCTTCGCGGCGCCGAGCTGCTCGTCGCCGCCCGGGACCAGCTGGGCCGAGATGGTCATCGCCAGCGCGTCGAAGTTCACGTTGCGCGAACTTCCCCCGGCGATGGTGCTCTTCACCGAGCAGGAGGCGATACCCGTGAGCGCCATCTCCATGGGCGTGGGTTCGTCGGAAAGCCGGTGCGCCGCGGGTTCGGCGACGTCGAACCCGAACCGGCGGGCAGACTTGACACCGCCCAGCAGGGCCGGCGTGGCGAAAACTCTCACTCCCCGGTGCGGAAGGTAACGAGCGCGGGCCCCGTAGTAGAACTGCGCCTTCTCCGGGTCCTCTTTGGTCTCCTGCACGAGTTCGCTGAAGCTCGCTATGTTGAAGCTGTTCCGCATGCCGTCCTCCTAGAGGGAATCGAGTGCCCGCGCGGTGTCCGCGATGAGGTCTTCGGTGTTCTCGATCCCCGCCGAGTAGCGGATCAGCCCGCCGTTGATGCCGATGGCCGCCCGCTGTGAAGTGGTGAGGGAACAGTGCGAGGTGTTGGCGGGCATGCTGACCAGTGATTCGACGCCGCCCAGGCTGGTGGCGGCGCAGGGGACGCGGACCCTGTCCAGGAACTTCAGGGCGTCCTCGTCTCCGCCTTCCACCTCGAAGGCGACCATTCCTCCGTAACCGTCGAGAACGTCGTCCTTCAGTTGTCGGTAGGGGTAATCGGCGAGCGAGGGATGGTAGACGGCCCGCACTTTCTGGTGGTCGGCGAGAAACCGGGCGAGCGCGGTGGCGTTCTTGTTGTGCGCGCACATCCTGGGGACGAGGGTTTTCATGCCGCGTTCCAGGAGAAAGCAGGAGAACGATTCCAGCGTTCCGCCGAAGCGCAGGATCTGTGCCCATATCCGGTCGGCATACTTCCGGCTGCCGGCCACGACTCCGGCCGTCAGGTCGCTGTGCCCGTTGAGGTACTTCGTGGCGCTGTGCAGCACCACGTCGGCGCCCAGGTCGAGAGGCCGGAGGTTCACGGGAGAGAGCAGCGTGTTGTCGACGACGAGCAGGACGTTGTGCTGTCGTGCGAGCGCCGCGATCTCCCGCAGCGGCGGTGCCTTGAGGAGGGGGTTGGTGAGGCTCTCGAAGAACATCAGTTGCGTCTCCGGGCGGATTGCCGCGGCGATCGCCGACAGATCGGTGGCGTCGACGAAGGAGACCTCGCGGCCGGCCGACGGCATGTCCTCACGCATGAGGTTGTAGGTGCCGCCGTAGACGTCGTACGCCGTGATGATGTGACTGCCGTTGTTGGTGAGCGCATAGACCGTGCCGGCGATCGCGCTCATCCCCGAGGAGGTCACCACGGCGCTCTGAGCACCTTCCAGTGCCGCGACCTTCTCCTGCACCGCCCACTGGGAGGGGTTTCCGTACCTGCTGTAGATCGGCACGTCCCGGGTCGCGCCGCGCTCGAACGCGGCATAGCTCAGCTCGTCGAGCAGGAAGGTGCTGGTCTGGAATATCGGTGTGCCGACGGCTCCGGTGACGGGGTCCTTGTAGACCCCCGAGTGCACGGCACGGGTGGAGGCCCCGGCCGAGGCATCGACGACGTTGTTGTGCGTGGAGCGGGGCCCTTCCCTACGGCGGCGGCGCAGGTCGTTCACCCAGTTGGCTTCTTCTTCTAGGCCGCTTTGAAAGCCGATGGCAGCACGGTCCGGTGTGTTCACGAGAACCCTCATTCAGTGCGTTCGAGTGGGTTGCGCGGCGGCCGGGGTCGGCTGGTCGACAGCCGGGCCTCCACCGCTCAGCCGGCCTGTGAGTCCGTCGGTGATCTGCCGGACCGCCTGTCGCAGCAGGTCCTCCTGTGCGGCGAAGGAGAGTCGGGCCTGGCTCGCGGTCCCGCCGAAGTCGGGGCCGGCCCCCGAGGTGACGCCGCAGTCCCGCCGCAGCACCTCGGCCGCGTTCTCACCGGGTCGCAGGCACGACTGGAAATCGACCCAGAGGAAGTAGGTGCCCTGGGGCGGCGACAGGACGACTCCCGGCAGCTTCGCGCGCAGTTCCCGGCAGACATAGTCGCGCGCCGACCGGAGCCTGCCACGCGTCTCCCGCAGCCACGGGCTGTCGCCCCCGTAGGCTGCCGCGAGCGCCGCCTGCTGGACACTGGTCGCCTCCGGGCACAGGTGCATCGCCGGTCCGCAGACGCTCGCCAGCAACGTGCGGTTGAGCGAGAAGGCGAAGGCTCCGCCGATGCCCGCCAGGTTGTGGGACTTGGATGCACCGGAGAGCGTGATGCTCAGCTGCGGCGCGGCGTCGTCCACTGTGGCGAACGGGGTGTGGCCGCCTTCCCAGACCAGCCGCGCGTGCAACTCGTTGCTGACCACGACGAGGTCGTGTGCGGCCGCGAACTCGCTGACCGTGCGCAGCTCGGCCTCGGTGAACACCTTGCCCGTCGGATTGTGGGGGTTGACGAGATACACGGCCCGCGTGGCCGGCCCCCTCAACCGCTCCAGGTCCTCGCGTACGAGCTCCCGGTCGACGACGGGTAATGGCACCGGGATGCCTCCAGCGGCTGCGACGGCGCCCGGCACGTGCTTGAACGCCGGCTTCCAGTAAAGGACTTCGTCGCCCGGGGCGAGGAGGGAGGCGAACACCTGGTAGCTCTGCGAGAGGCAGCCGGCGGCGAGCCAGAAGGCGTCCTCGGGGACGGTCAGTCCGTGAGCGTCCTGGTAGTAGTGGGACAGCGTGGTGGCGACACCGCTGACCCGATAGGGCGGAGGGTAGGTCAGCGGCCAGGACAGCCTGGACAGGACGGCTTCGATCACCTTCGGGTCGCTGTCGAAGTCCATGTCGCCGTGGCACAGCGGAATGAGCCCGGGGTACATCTGCCACTTGTAGGAGTAGGGGTTCATGGTCGGGCTCCTCACTGTCCGGGATGCAGTGGTGCTCCGGTGGCCGCGTCCGTGATGGTGATGGCCTGTGAGGGGCAGCAGACGGCGCTGTCCAGCACCGCGCTCTCGGCCGGCGCCTCCGCCGCGGACACCTCGGTGACGGCGCCCGCGCCAGTCCGGAAGAGGTGGGGTGCCAGGGCCAGACAGGTACCCGACCCGATACAGCGGCCTGGATCCACCGCTACCTCCCACCGCGTGGCCTTCTCGACGTTCACCATGTGACCGGCAGCTCCTTCAACTCCCGCACGACGAGCCCGTCGTGCCAGCGCAGCTCCGGTTCAGGCACCGCGAGCCGGAGCCCCGGCAGCCTGTGGAAGAGGCGCCCGATCGCGGTCTGCAGTTCGACCCTTGCCAGGTGTGCGCCGATGCAGTGGTGCGCGCCGTGCCCGAGTCCCAGGTGCCGGTGGGACGACTTCCGCTCCGGCCTCAGCCGGTGGGCGTCAGGGAAGATCTCGGGGTCCCGGTTCGCCGCGGTCATGGCCGGGAGTACGGCTTCCCCGCGCCGCACCAGGGTGGCGCCGACCCGGACGTCCTCTCTCGCCACCCGCATGAAGCCGCCGCCCACGCCGACGGGGACCAACCGCAGCAACTCCTCGACCGTGGCCTCGACGAGCCTGGGGTCGGTGCGGAGCGCCTCCACCAGATCGGGCCGGCGCAGCAGCATGCAGACACCGCTGGCGAGCAGAGTGCTGGGACTGCCGACTCCGCCGACCAGCAGTGCGATGGCCACGTCGATGATCTCCTGGACGCTGAGCCCCTCGTCGACGTGCTCGTGCGCGGTCTTGAGCCGGGCGAGGAGCCCAGCCGGATCGATGCGGGTGCCGGCGAGCAGGCCCTCGACATACGTCTCGAACTCCCGTCGAGCGCTCTCGCGCCGCTCCACCGGCATGCCCCTGGAGCGGAGGAAGGCGGACAGCTCGGTGAAGGTGCCCCGGTCGGTCTCGGGGACGCCGAGCAGCTCGCAGACCATGAGGAGCGGGAAGGGAATCGCCAGATGTGCAAGGAGGTCGGCCGGTCGGCCGGCCTCCGTCATCGTGTCGAGCAGACGGTCCACCAGCCGTTCCGCGCGGTCGCGCAGCAACTCGACCCGGTCGCTGGTGAACTCCTGGGCCAGCGCCCTGCGAACGCGGGTGTGCTCGGGCGGGTCCATCGCCATCATGGAGGTCTGCGGCAGCACTTCCGAGGACAGCCGCGGCGCCTCGACGTGATTGGCGAGGGCGCGGGAGAACCGAGGGTCGGCCAGTACCTGGCGGACATGGACGTAACGGGTGGCCAGCCAGGCCCGGCCGCCGTGCGGCATGGTGACCGGGTACAGCCGGTCTCCCTGCAGCAGCGGACCGTATTCCGGCTCCAGCTCAAGAGTGTGCACACCCGGAAAGGGATAGGCCATGGCCTCGTCACGGGGGTCCCCCATCAACGGGCAGCCGCGCGTCGGGGACTGATTCTGCGCGGTCATGAGAACCTCCCGATGCAGATGGTGTAGCCCTTCGGGTCGCGCCACGGACCGCGGTTCGCGTCGAACCAGACGGTCGCCTCTGCTCGGATCCCGTCGGCCACCGAGCGCCCCGCCGCACTGTCCGCGCTCAGGCCGTACACGCCGAGGACGGCGACGGCGAACCGGATGAGCGCGTCGGCGTCGGGGAAGACGAGGGCGTTGTCGTGCGAGTACGAGCGCACGCGGGGAAAGACCTCGGCCATCATCGCCGGCAGGCGCTCCGAATCGGTGCTACCCGCCAGCGAGACCGAGGGCAGGGCATGGGCGGCGAGATGGCGTTCCACCAGTTCGGTGACTCCGGGGACGGTCCTGGCGTGGTTGACGCTGACGGCCACCTGGCCGTGTGGCCCAGCCACCCTGGCGAACTCCCGGAGCGCGGCCTCGGGCTCGGAGACGTGGTACAGCATGTGGCGCGCGGTGACCGTGGTGAACCGCCCGTCCTCGAACGGCAGAGCGGTGGCCTGGCCGAGCACACCGGTGGCAGCTCCGTCGGAACGCACCCGTTCAACGGCTGCCGGCGAGCTGTCGAGCCCGGCGAGTTCACCGGAGTACCCCCAGGCGCGCAGGCGGCGCAGGAAGGACCCGGTGCCACAGCCCACATCGAGGAGGTTGGTGCCGAGTTGTTCCCGGATGTGGCCGTAGACGGCCTCCTCGACGTCGTCGGCGCGCTCGCTGAACCTGCGGTGCGTCATGATCCGGGTCTCGAGCGGGTCCAGCGTCGCGTATTCGTTCTCTACTGACATCAGTTCTCCTGGGAAAGCGCCGCGTACAGCGACGGGGGTGAGGACGGCTTCGCGACAGGGCAGCCGCGCACGAGCACGCAGACCACGTCGGTCAGCCGGGTGAGCAACTCCGACGGGTCGCCGTGGACCGCGAGGACGTCCGCCCAGCTGCCCGGCGTGAGAGTGCCGGTCTGCGGCGCCAGTCCCAGCAGTCGGGCGTTGGTGCCGGTAGCGCACTCGATCACCTCGATCGGTGACATGCCGAAATCGGTGTAGGCGTCCAACGAGGCGGGGAGGTCGTCGTGCGGCGTGCCGCCTATGCCGCAGTCGGTGCCCGCGATCAGCGGCACACCCGAGGTGTGGAGCAGCGCGAGCTGCGACCTGCGTTCGTGCCAGGGCAGCCTCCCTGACGCGGCGCGGGCGCGGGAGTTCACGGTCACGCTCACCGCTGTGTCGCGTGCGCTCATCTCGGCGACCAGTGCGGCGTCCACCCGAAATCCGCCTTCCTCCATCCAGGTGCAGTGCTCCACGCTGTCCACCCCTGCCTCGACAGCTGCCCGGATGCCCTCGACGCCGTGGGCGTGGGCGGCCACCTTCATGGCCAGGGCGTGTGAGGCACGGACGGCGGCGCCCAGCAGGTCTTGCGGAAACTGGCTGTGGTAGGGCGAAGAGGCCCCCGACGCCAGAAAGCCGCCCGTGACCATGAGCTTCGTCCAGCCGGCTCCGTGGCGCCGGTTGTCGTCGATGAGCGCCAGGGCTTCGGAAGTGTCCTTCGCCGCGCCGCCCATGACCGCGCAGTGGCCGTCGGGGGAGGTCAGCGGCACACCGGCATGGACCACCCGCGGGCCGGGCAGCCCGCCGAGGACGGCGCCGCTCCGGAGCGCCTCGGCCAGGAAGATCGGCGCGCCCAGGTCCCGCACCGTGGTGATGCCGGAGCGCGCCATGCGCCGCAGAGCCTCGGCGGCGTAGTCGACGACCTCCTCGGGCCGCGCGGTTGCGAACCGTTCGAACGGCGCCTTGCCGCCGTCGAGGCAGAGATGGGCGTGGCCCTCGATCAGGCCGGGCAGCAGGGTGCAGCCGCGCAGCGGCACGTGCCGCACCCCCCGATACTCCTCGGGGAGGGCTTGGGTGTGTCCGACCCAGGCGAGCTTCTGCCCCGCCACGAGTACGGCGGCGTCGTCCAGTACCTCCCGACGGTGTCCGGTGATCACTCTGTCCGCTGACAGCAGGACGGCCTCGCGCGGGCCACGGCCCGCCGTGTCGCCTGCCATTTCAGCTGGCCCTCGCATGGTGCCTGTCGTTCTCGGCGAACAGCTCCATGACGAGCGTGCCCGGGCTGATGTCGGCCCCGTGGTCCTCACCGTCGGCCAGCGAGAAGGACTCACCGGCTCGGTAGGCCACCGTGCGGCCGCCGCGGATCATCCGCACACATCCGCTTAACACCATGCCGAGTTGGGGGCCGTGGCTGTGCACCGGCACCGAGCCGCCCTCGTCGAACCTCCAGAGCACCAGCTGGCCGTGCGCGCCGGACAGCAGGTGGCCGTGGGCGCCGGGGAACGAGGTGTCCACCTCGGGAAGTGCCGTGACCCAGTCGGGGTAGGCGTGAAGCGCGTGCGTGGGGGTCGTCTGCTCTGTCATGCCCTCACTCCCGTCCCCCGGGCGTGGAGTAGCCCGGGTAGTCGATGCGTCCGAAGTTCAGTGGCCCGAGGTGGTGGTAGTAGTCCAGCCGCAGCAGCGTCATGGCCTGGTGGAGCAGTCGGGCCTGGGGCGTCGTCGGGTCGGTCACCTCACCGGGGTCGAGCGCCGCCACCGCGTCGGGTGTCTCGCGGGCTTCCCGGAGTTCCGCGATGTCGAGTCGGCGCCACAACGCGAGCACCGTCGCTGCGGCCCGCCGCGCGGCATCCCCAGTGCTGACGGTCAGCGTGAAGTAGGCGATGAGGCAGAGCTGGAAGAGCCACAGAACGCCGCGGCGGGTTCTTCCTTCGGCGTGCAGGGCCGCCGCCAGGCCATCGGCGTCGGTGACGCCGGGTCCCGGCCGGATGAAGAGCGCGGCCAGCAGGCGCAGCACCCGCTGGGTCCCCTGCGTCACGGGCTCCGGGTTGCGCAGCGACAGCTCCCTCGCGCGCACCAGCTCGCGCACGAACTCGGGTGACACCAGGGCGTCGAGGGGCGAGGTCCGGGAGACCGCGGGGAGGTCCGCGTAGCGGAGCACGTCGTCGCCCAGGGCCGGAGCATGTGCCCGCAGCAGCTCCAGTTGCAGCTTGCGGAGGTGGTGTTCCGGGGTGACGCGGCCGCGTCCGGTCGCCTCGTCGGCCGGGTCGGGTGCCACCAGCAGGTAGTTGGCGAGTTGGTGGACGACGACTTCCAGCATCTCCTGCCGGCCGATGGCGGGTCGTGCCGGGCCGCCGTCCGTCGAACCTCGCACCAGCGGGTGTCGAGAGCCCAGCCAGAGGTCGTGGCCGAAGTGCGATCGGACTCCGGCGGCCTGCGACCGGCCGAGCACGAAACAGGTCGGCAGAAAGTCGTCGTCGAAGGCACGTAGGTGCGCCAGTAGCCGCGCAACGAGCTCGGGCTGCTCATCAGGCGTCGGCGTGACGGCGACGAAGTCCAGGTCCGAAGCGAGCCTGTACTCCGAACCGGCAGGCTCCACGGCCGCTTCCGAGCGTGCCAGTGAGCCGGCCAGATAGAGGTCGGCACGTTCTCCTGCCAGCTTGCGGAAGGCTTGCGCTGCTTCGGTCAGGTACTCCGAAAGCCGGTGCGAGAGCTGCTGTTTGACGGGTTCCGGTATGTACAGGGTGCGTGTGAACGCGTTCTGTGCGAGGTATGTCGCTGCGGAATGTGTCACCGGTCGCCTTCCCGCGAGTCGTGGGTCTCGGGGCGCGGCGAGGCGTACGCGAGCTTGACCGCCGCCATGTCCAGGGGGCCGCCACCGAGCGCGGCAGCGTCGGAGAACGCCGTGCGCAGGGCGTGGGCGAGGGGCAGCTCGACGTCGCCGTCACCGGCGGCGGCCAAGGCGTAGCCGACGTCTTTGGCGAGGTTGGCCAGGCTGCACATCACGTCGGTATGGCTGGCCCGCACCATGTCCCATGCCTTGGACTGCGCCACCGGCGCCGCCCAGCCGTAGGCGCTCAGGGTCGAGACCGTCCGGGACATGTCGAGTCCGAGTGTCTCGGCGAGGCTCAATGCCTCCGCGAGCCCGACCAGTGTGGTGGCTGCGGCGAGGTTGTGCACCAGCTTGTAGCGCATGCCCGCGCCGCTTTCTCCGAAGTGCACGACGTGCTCGGTGAAGCAGTCGGTCAGCGGGCGGAGCCGCGCGAGGTCCTCGGTCGTCGCTCCGGCGAAGCCGATGAGGGTGCCCTGGACGGCGCGGGGCACGCTGCCGGTGAGGGCCAGGTCCACCGGGTGGCCGTCCTGCTCGCGGCAGACGCGCGCCCAGCCCTCGGTATGCGGGACGGACAGCGTGGAGCATTCGACCGCCAGGGCGTCCGGGCGCAGCGACGCCAACGCCCCGGCCGGGCCGTACCAGACGGCGGCGCTCGCGGTGTCGTCCGAGACGAAGGAGAGCACTGCGTCGGCGTCCCGCGCCGCCTCGGCGGGGGTGGCGCACAGTTTCACACCGCCGTCCGCGAACCGGGCCAAGCGCTCCGGGCTGCGGTTGTACAAGCGGAGCCGGTGGCCGGCGTTGTGGAGTCGGGCGATGACGGCGCGGGCCATGATCCCGCCGCCCAGTACGCCGACACGGCGCGGCTCGGCGACCTGTCGGGTGTCTGCCATGTCAGGCTCCCGAACCGGTGGCGGCGACCAGATTGTCGGCGGCCAGCGTTGTCGTTGCTCTCGCGGTGCGTTGGTACAGGCACCAGAGCATCTGGGGATGGAAGACCTCGACGGCCTCCAGATCGCCAGCGGCCTGTACGACGTCCAGCGAGCCGATACAGGCGTCCACGGTTCCTTCCGCGGCCAGCGCCACAGCCAGCGGCTTGGCGTCGACGAACGTGCGCCGCAGGCCGGCCGCGTGCCGGTCGGCGAAGACCGCGGTGGAGGGATGGATCGCGATGCTCTCGGCGCGGGAAAGGTCCGGCACCCGGCGGCGGTTGACGGCCACGCACATAGGTTTGGTCGCGGCCGGCCAGGCGCGGACGATCTCCATGCGTCCGCTGTAGCGGAAATGCAGGTTGACCCAGGTGTCGGAGATCTCGCCCGCGGTACGGGCCACGAAGCCGGGGGTGATCAGCGCATGGGCGTCCTGTTGCCAGGCGACCTCCATGGCCCGCGGGAAGGACTCCACCAGCTGGGTGGTGCCCAGGCCGCTCGCTATGTGGTGTGCGTCGGTTCCGGCAGGTCCGAGCGTGATCACTTTCGAGACCGGGCGGGCGAGGCGGATCACGGCGGAAGCGTCGTCCGAACTCACTGCGCCTCCTCTCTCCTCTCGTGGCTGACGGCGGACGACGGCAGCGGCGCGTGCCGCCGGTTGATCACAGTCATGGCAACTCCCCCTCGGTGTCTGAGGCCCCCGCGGTGCCTCGCCGAGTCCAGCCGGCCAGAAGCCGCTGGTAGTCGGCACATCGCTCGGCCAGTTCGGTGTGGGTGCCGCAGTCGACGACGCGCCCCTCGTGCACCACCACGACCAGGTCGGCTGTCTCCGCCGCGGCCAGGCGGTGGGCGATGGTCACCAGGGTGCGTGAGCGCGAGGCGGCGTCCATGGTCTTGCGGAGCCTGGTCTCCAGCGCGGGATCGACGGCGGAGGTGGCCTCGTCCAGCACCAGCAGGTCCGAATCGACGAGGTGGGCGCGCACCAGACCGACGAGTTGCCGCTCGCCGGCCGACAGGTTCTGCCCACGCGGGCCCACCTGCGTCGCCAGCCCCGCCGGCAGTGTCGCCGGCCAGTCGTCGAGCCCCAGCTCACGCAAGGCCTCTCCGACTTGGTCGGAGGTCAGGTGCGGGCGGCCCCAGGTGAGGTTCTCCAGCAGGGTGCCGGAGAAGAGGAACCCGTCCTGCGGCACCAGTGTCACTCGCTGCCGCAAGGTTGCGAGGGGCGTGTCGCGGGCGTCCGTCCCGTCCAGCAGGACGTGTCCCGCCGTGGGATCCATGAGCCGGGTCAGCAGTTTGCCGATCGTGGACTTGCCCGATCCGGTTTCCCCGACGATCGCGGTCTTCGAGCCCGCCCGGAGTTCCAGGCTGACGTCGTGGAGCACCGGCTCCCCGCCCGCGTAGGCATGGACGACGCGGTCCAGCCGCACGGCGACCGGCCCCGGCGGCAGCTCTCGTCGCGGTCCTGGCATTACGGGCGGTTCCGGGAGTTCGGGTGAGGCTGTCAGGATCGCGGCGACGCGTCGCCACCCAGAGGCGGCGTTCTGCAGGTCGTTGAGCATCTCCGTGCCGTACTGCAGTGGCACGGTGAACAGCTGGACGAGGAAGACGAAGGCGAGCAGTTCGCCCAGGGTCAGGCCGGGAAAGGCGCCCCAACCGCCGACGCCGACGATCAGCGCCACCACCAGACCGGACAGCAGTACGCCGCAGCTGAATCCGGCGGCGCCCGTGCCGAGGGCTCTGACGGCTTCGCGTTCGTGCTGGGAGATCGCCTCGTCCACCCGATGCCGGACATGTGCCTGGGCGCCGAAGACCTCGATGGCGGTGGCCCCCGCTATCGCCTCCGACAGTGCTGACATCATGTCCGCCATCCGGGCGCGGACCGCCGCGTAGGCGCGCGCCACCCGCCGCTGCAGCGAGGGGAGCCAGAGGAACAGCGGCAGGAAGCAGAGCCACACCAGGAGGGTCAGCTGCCAGGAGTACGCCAGCATCAGCACGGTGGCCACGGTCAACTGCCCCAGTGACAGCACGAGTACCAGTCCGCCGCCCTGGAGGAAGGTCGACATGGTGTCGATGTCGGTCGTGACGCGAGCCACGAGGGAGCCGCGGCGTTCGGCGTCCTCGCTCGTCAGCGGAAGCCGGTGAATGCGGCGGAAGGCGGCGGTCCGCATTTTCGCCAGAGCGTTCTCGGCGGCCTTGAGCATGCGGGTGTTCATCAGGTAGCCGGCGGCACCCGTCAGCAGGATGCCCAGCGCCCCGACCGCGACCATCGCTTCCACATGTTCCGGGTCCGGACCACCGGCCGCGCGCAGTCCGTTGTCGACGGTCTCGCGCAGCGTGAAGGGCACCGCGACCCGTCCGGCCGTCGCCACCACCCCGATGGCCAGGGTCAGCCCCACGCCGCGTACGAGTTCGGGAGAGACGTGCAGGGCGTGGCGGAGGCTCTGCGCGAGGCTCTCCCGGCTCACGGGTTCGCTCATGACGTCTCTTCCCGCTGCCGTGTGTCGTGGTTGTAGGCGGTCACCAGCCGCCGGTAGCCGGCGTCCGTTGCGAACACCTCGGCGTGGGTGCCGTGCTGCCGAACCCGGCCCGCCTCCAGGTAGACGACCTCGTCGGCGGCAGCGATGGTGGCCATCCGGCTCGCGACGAGCACCACGGTCGTGTCCCGGAACCTCTCCGAGAGCGCGCCGAGGATCTCGGCCTCCACATGGGGGTCGATCGCGGATGTGGCTTCGTCCAGCACCAGCAGCCGCGGTGAGCGGATCACGGCACGGGCCAGTGCCAGACGCTGGCGCTGGCCCCCGGACAGGGTTGTGCCGCGCTCGCCCACCCGGGCATCCAGGCCGCCTGGCAGAGCACTCACGGTGTCCTTGAGCCGCACGGTGTCGAGGGCCTGCCACACCGCCTCGTCGTGCCAGTCGCCGCTGCCCATCGTGACGTTGGCGCGGACGGTGTCGTCCAGGACGAAGGTCTCCTGCGAGATGAGCACCGCGTGCCGCCGCAGGGCGTCGCGTGCCAGGTCACGCAGGTCGGTCCGGTCGAGCGTGATGTGCCCCCGGGTGGGGTCGGTCAGCCGTACCAGGAGGGATGCCAGCGCCGACTTGCCGGCGCCCGTGGGGCCGACGATCACCGCCGTGCGTCCGCCCGGGATCCGCAGGCTCACCTCGCTCAGCACGTCGTTGGTGGTGCCGTCCGGCTGCGGGTGGCCGTAGCCGACGCCGGCCAGCGTCAACTCGCCCGGGCCACCCGGGCGTATGTCCTGCCCGCCGTAGGACAGGGCGCCGGTTTCGGCGAGCACGGCCCGTACACGTCCCCATCCGACGGCAGCTCGTGCCAGTTCCGCCAGGACCCAGCCGATGGAGCGGATCGGCGAGGAGAGCATCGAGATCAGGTAGGAGACCTGGACGACGTCGCCGACGTCGGCCGTGTGTGTGGCGGTCCGTGCCGTGCCGACGGCCAGCACCGCGAGTACTCCGAGAGACGGCAGGGCCTCCAATGCCGCGTCGAAGAGGCTGCGGGTGCGTTCGACGGCGACATCCGCGTCCCGCAGCGCCTCCGCGGTGGTACGGAAACGCCCGGTTTCATGGTCCTCGACACCCAGGCTGCGCACGACGTGAGACCCCTCGAAGCTCTCGTGGGCTATCGAGGAAAGTTCGCCCCGTAACGTCTGCATGCGGGCGATGCGTGCCGCGATGCGTCGCTGGTAAACCCAGTTGAGCAGAGCGAGTGCCGGCAGCACCGACAGTCCCAGGGCTCCGAGCACGGGGTCGGCGACCAGCATGAGGATGCCGCCGGTGACGACCATCGCGACCACACCGATGCCCATCGGCAGCGGCGAGAAGATCTGCCACGTCGCCTCGACGTCGGAGGTCGCGGTGGCGAGGAGGCTGCCGCCGGGGTGGCTACTGTGCCAGGACACCGGCAGGTCGAGGTATTTGCCGGTCAGTTCCTGCCGGTAGCGGCGCTGCAGCCGGTACATCACCTTGCCGGCCACCGCCCGCCGGGCCAACACCCCACCCGCTGTCACCAGCGCCACTCCGGCCAGCAGCAGGAGCCACCACCCGAGTCGCGGCCCGTCGACCTTCCCCGTCTGGAAGCCGGGGACGAGTACCTGCTGGGTCACCTGCCCGAGCACCCATCCGGCGGCGGCGGTGCCCACGCCGTAGACCAGGCCGCCCAGCGCGGCGACACCGAAGAGGAACGGCTCGTGCCGGACACCTCTCCCCACCACCTTCAACCCGTCCCGGAGTCCGTGGGCGGTGACTGCGGACATGGGTCACCTCCTGTCGCCGATGAACGCCTCGGTGCGCCCAACGGTGTTCGTGATGATCTGCCGATGTCGGGGGACGCTCAGTGAGCGGGCCAGCCTTGTTCCGCCGCCGTGCGGAGCCGGCTGGCGAACTCGTCGATGAGCCGGTCGGGATGGAACATGCGGGCCCTTTCGACGCCCTTGCGCGAGACCGCTTCGTAGACGGCCGGATCGTCGTAGGCTTCCAGCGCCTTCTGCCACGCCTCCGCGGAATCGGAGGGGACGACGGTTCCGGCGTCGCCCACCAGCCAGGGCAGCGCGCCCCGGTCGCTGACCAGCACGGGAATTCCGTTGATCATGGCTTCCACCACCACCCGGCCGAATGCCTCCTCCCAGACCGACGGGACGAGAAGCAGCCGGGTGCCGGCGTAGACATCGCGCATGTCGGTGAACGGGCCGTCCAGGACGACGTTGTCCGGCATCTGTACATAGGCGGGCTTGACCGGCCCGTCCTGCCGCCAGCCGCGGATGGCGCGAAAGGTGCGGTCGGGGCAGCGTGCGGCCAGCTGGCTGAAGAGCACTCCGCCCTTCTGGGCCACGGGGTTGATCAGCGTCACGGTGCCGTCCGGGGCGCGTTCAGGTGCCTGGAACTCCGCCGGTTCGATCAAGGGGAGCAGTGTGACGGAGTCCCGGCTCCAGACTCGGGATATGTAGTCCGCGACAGTCGGCGAGTTGGCCACCAGCCAGGTGGGCCGGGCGGCGTCGATGGCGTGGACGCAGTCGTTGTGCTCCATGCTGCGGACGAACCAGATCAGCGGGACGTCCCGTGCGGCTGACCACTCCAACATCCGGTCCAGCCACAGCCCTTGCATCATCACGACGTCCGGACGCAGTGTGGTGCGCAGTCCGTCGAGGGTCTGTTCCAGGTCGGCGTCCGAGGTGTATCGGAACGAAACGCCCGTCTCGTCGCGGTAATGGGAGTCCGTACGCTCCCGCAGTCGCTCGTCGATCAGCGCGGTGACGTCGAATCCGCGGGCGCCGAGCCCTCTCAGCAGCGAGTGGGCGCTGATGTCGGCCCCACTGGCGTTCGGGGCGTAGTCAGCGGAAACGTAAAGGATTTTCATGATTCTCCGCATTCCGATCGATGGTCAACTGGCGCTGTGCGGCGTGCAGATCCCGGCCTGCGGGGCCATCCGGGCAGGAGGGTTCAAGAAGAGCGGTGATGTCTCCGCTGTAGTCCGGATCTTCCGGGCTGGTGTCCGCGTCGGCTCCTGAGACACCGGCGGTCAGGCTGCGAGGGGCCATGTTGTCGATCTTCATGCCCTTGGCGCGGCCATTGGTGACGGTGATGTTCCAGTGCGTGAAGCGCGCACCGTATCTGGGACCCGCGTCTCCAGAGCCGCTCATCCAACCGTCGTTGCAGACCTCGATGTCGGTCCGGACGTTGCCGAACGGCAGGCCGCGGTGGCTGTCGAAGGTCCCGGCCGCCATCCTGCCCTTGCTCCAGACGTTTCCGCTGGAAAGCGCCTCGACGTTGATGCCGTGATGGAAGGGGCCGCCGCCGGTCTCGTCCCCGAGGAGGATCCGGAACCGGGTGATCAGGTTGTCGTGGGACTGTTCTCGGCACGCGAACGAGTGGTGTCTGTTCACTCCCGACACCGTGACCTCACGGGCGGTCACGCTCTTGCTGGAGACCAGGATCAGGCCGTTCTCTCCACCGTCGAAGACGACGTCGCTGCACCAGCAGTCCCAAGCGCACTGAAAGGCGATCCCGTTGTATCCACGGTCCTGGAGGTGCCTCTCCATCCGGCCTTGGGGGAGCGAGATCGTCATTCCCTCCACACCCACGCCGGTAATGGGGTCGTCGGGGGCGACCAGCCTGACCCGCCACTCCTCGCGGATGTCCAGAGGCAGCGGCTGGCGCAGCAGGATCTGCCCGTCCTCGACCCGCTCAATCTGAACGGGCCAGGCGTACGGCAAGTAGGAGAGGAGCTTCCGCTTTTCTTCCCACCGGTAGGAGTGCGCGCCCTCGATGTCTCCGGCTATGTGTCGGAGGAGGCTGTGCCGCTCTCCCGCGCTCCAGAGCAGGATCACCCGTTGGTCCGGCCGCAGGCACCGGGTGGAGTCGACGGTGAGGACGGAGTCACCGCGACGTGCCGGCGCACTGACCGCCGCGAGGTGCTGCTGCGCGGCCTCGCCCCGATCGAGCCAGCCTTCGCGGGGCCACTCGCCGGCCGAGATGCCGGCCAGCAGCCTGCGAAGCCGTGCCGCGCCGCACACCCAGATCAGCCCGCCCGACCAACTCCAGGCCGAACTGTCGCCGCCGAATCTGCTCTTGCTGACACCGAGCAGGTCCTGGAGCGGACGCCGCCAGGTCAGGGTGGTCAGGGCGCTGCCCGCGCCCCTCAGGACGACGTCGTCGTGGCAGAGCCGGATGACGTCGCTCAGGACATAGCGGCCAGGCGGTATGGCGACGCAGCCGCCGCCGGCCCGCCCCGCCGCGAGGACGGCCGCGTTGATCGCGGCGGTGTCGTCATGCTGTCCGTCGCCGCGCGCACCGTAGTCGGTGACGTCGAAGCGGGGTGCGGGTCGCGGGATGTCCCGCCCCAGTCGGTATCCGGCAAGGGCGACGTAGGGAATGGCGGGATGCCGCAGGGGGTCTGCGAGGAATTCCTGCCAGGTGTCCACCGGGCTCACCGCTCCGCGAGACGGACGATGTCCCGCGCGATCGCCTCCGCACCCGAGGGCCTCGGTGTGGTCGGGATCGCCGTTCCGGCCGGGGTGTCCAGAAGCGCGGCAAGCTGCTTGCCTATCTCCTCCGGCGTGGAACCGGAAACCGTCACATGATCTCGTGCCGCGAGTTCCGCGAGTCGGGCATGTTGGTCGTCCAGCATGCGTTCGCCCGCCACCGCGACGGCCGGGACCCCGGCGAGTTTCAGCTCCTGGACGGTGTTGTAGCCGCCCTGGGAGACGATGACGTCGGTATCCGCATAGAGCGAGTGGTGCGGGTCCACATAGGAAGTCACGCGCAGGCTCACGTACGGGTTGGGCTCCAGCGCTACGCCGCCGCGAAAATAAGGGCCTGTCACGACCCGCACGGTCGCCCGCAGCGCCCGGTCGGCGCACATCCGCGCGATGCCGGTGATCGCTGCGTTCAGAAAGGACTCCGCGTCGTCGTGCCCGCCGCCACCTGACGTGACGAGGACCCGGAGACCCGGATCGCCGGGTTCCCATATGCTTTCGCCGCCCAAGCGTTGGCGCACGACATCCGGCACACCCATCACACGGATTCCATGCCGCACATCGCTGAGGCCCGCGCGGCCCAGAACATAGGCCACGTCGACCGCCGACGCCTCGACCGCGCGGAGCACCGCGGTCGGATCAGCTTGATCTTTTCGTTCCCGGTAAATGTAGCCTTGGCGACATCGGTGAGTCATCCCCAGTTCGTACAGCTCAGGATGGACGACCACGTCGTGCAGTACGACATCGCCATCGGTCATCACTTCACGAATGACCGCACGGCGGATGTCGGACTTCCTGGCCTCCAGGCCCGGTGGATCACCGTACGTCCGCTCTGGTATCACGATCTGTTCAAAATCGTAGTCGGCGATGATTCGGTGTTCGTGTCCGACGAAGAAGCTGGAACTCCATCCCAGTTCGCGCAGCACCGAGTGGACGGCGACGAGTCGTGAAGCATGCCCCATCCCCTTCTTGTTGAGGGCGAAAGACAGCACTCGATTGCCCATGACTCACCTCTCTGTGATGCGGTCGACCACCTGCGGAACATCGCGCCTCCAGTCGGGCACCGCCTTGCTTCAATAGGCGAGCAGGTGCGACACAAATAGAGGTTCAGGCAGTGCGGGTTTCAGACAGCAGGTGCGATCAGGAGAACTCTCGATCGAAAAGGACGCCTCTGACGCCGTCCGCGTCGAACTGGGGCCTGCAATCGAGCCCATGAACAATCACACAACTCCATGGGGCGATCAACCCTGAAAAGTAAAAGGTAAACAAAGGGCACACGGTTTTCCGCCATTTCGGGCGGCCGAGATCTCGAACAGCGCCTGACGTTTCCAGACATCGTCCGAGGGGTCGAACACGGGGCAGCTCTCCGAGCAGCAACAGCAACGTCCGTTTCCGCTGATGGGAGAGCCGAACGATGGTTGCCCATGCAACCACTGCACACCGGAGAGTTGGTGGCCGACTCGTCCGCCGATCGACATCATCGTCTGGCCTGGATCTTTCGCAGGGTAGATAGCGCTTTCTGTTCGACGGGTTGACACCCACTCGCCGAGCAGTCGAACCTTCGATGGCGCCGCGTACAGACCCTCGGATGCCGCATTCTGGCCTGCCCGGGGGCTGTTCAATGTTTCCGCGCATCGGAACTTTTCTCGTGCACCGCTCGATCAGCTGTTCACCGTGAGGAGAGGGACATCAGTGCGCTCGATCTCCGTACTCGGCTGCGGGTATCTCGGAGTTACTCATGCCGCCTGCATGGCAGAGCTGGGGCATCAAGTAGTCGCAGTGGACACTGACGACGCGAAGGTGGCAGCGCTCACAGCGGGAGAGGTTCCGTTCTATGAGCCAGGGCTGCAGGAACTGGTGGATCGTCACTTACGGACCGGCCGGCTGCACTTCACCACGTCGTACTCCGAGGCTGCCGCCCAGGCCGACATCCACTTCATCTGCGTGGGGACCCCGCAAGGTGCCGACGGAGCCGCGGATCTCGGTTACGTCGATTCCGTCGTAGACGCACTGGCTCCCTGGCTGGACCGTGAATGCCTGGTCGTCGGAAAGTCCACAGTCCCGGTGGGCACTGCGGCGCGCATTGCCCACCGGCTGGTCGATCGAGCGCCGGGCAAGGGGGCGGTGCTGACCGCATGGAACCCTGAGTTCCTTCGGGAGGGGCACGGGATCGCCGACACACTACAGCCGGACCGGATCGTCCTGGGAGTTCAGTCACCCCAGGCAGAGAAGCTACTGCGGGACCTTTACGCACCCCTGGCCGATGCCGGAGTTCCGATACTGGTCACCGATTTCGCCACCGCGGAACTGGCGAAGGCAGCGGCCAACTCCTTCCTCGCGACCAAGATCTCTTTTATCAACGCCCTGGCCGAGGTCTGTGAGGCGACCACCGCCGATGTGGTGGAGCTGGCCGAAGTGCTGGCCCTGGACCGGAGAATAGGCGGAGAGTTCCTCAAGCCTGGAATCGGGTTCGGCGGCGGTTGCCTGCCCAAGGACCTACGCGCTTTGCAGGCACGTACCCGGGAGTTGGGCGTCGGTGACTCTCTCGCCTTCCTCTCCGAAGTCGACGCGGTGAATCTACGGCGCAGGGAGAAGGCCGCGCACATGATTCGCCAACAGTGCGGAGGAACCCTCGAAGGGAAGCGTATAGCCGCTCTCGGAATCTCCTTCAAGCCCAACTCGGACGATATCAGGGACTCACCTGCGTTGCACGTGGCTCGCCGACTCAGCGTAGAAGGTGCATACGTGTCCGTCTACGACCCGAAGGCGATGAAGAACGCGCAGCGCTGCCACCCTGAACTTCATTATGAGCCCGATGTGAAATCTGCTTGTCTCGGAGCAGACGTGGTCACGGTGCTCACCGAGTGGCAAGAGTTCCAGGAAATCGATCCTTGGGCCTTGGGAAGCGTTGTCGCACAGCGGCAAGTCGTGGACGGAAGAAATACCCTTAAGCGGACTGACTGGGAACGTGCTGGCTGGGTGTACGGCGCTCTGGGGCGCCGCATTCGCTCGTGAGGAGAAAATAGGAGCAAGGATATGCGTCAGCCTGCGCAGGGCGTCGTCACCGGTGCCGCACTCCAGGCCGGCGTGCTGTCCGGCGCCCAGAAGGACGTGCTCCTCGCGCACCACCCGCCGGCGTACTGCACGTCATGGCCAAGGACCCGGGCACCGGCGAAGCGGTGACCACCATCGCCGGCCACGCCACCGTGCAAAAGGCCGCCGCCCTCGTCAAGTCGCTCCGTCGGACCGACCTGCGCAGTCTCGCCCGCCCCTACGCCGCCGCGCATCCCTTGCGCTCCCCGGCCCTCGGCGAAGCAACACACCTGCCCGGGCAGCCCCTGCGAGCGCCATGCAGACACAGCTTGTCGAGACCGCACAGGCGGGACCGCGCTGAGGACTCGCGACTGCTCGCTCACACCCCTCACAGCTGAGGGCTCTTCGGCGCCTGCGCTCTCCGGAACATCGATGTGCAGCAGCTTGGGCAAGTCGGCGGTGACAACCGGTGGACGCTGCCCAGGCGAGCATGCTTGGCGATCACCGGTCCTCTTTGCCCCACGCCATCCACCGCATGAGCCGCTGCGCCACAGAAGTGTTCGGCGTCGGCGCAGGATTCGTACGACTGATCGCCGCCGTCCGGGGAACCCAGCCGGTAGCGGCGCAGCCACCCGGGTCACGTGTGGTTCGCCGTCCATTGGCGGGAGAACTCAGATGCTGGCATTCGTGGCGGGTGCGCTCTTCGTCATCGCCTTCGTCATCCGCGTCACGGAGACGTCGACAGAGACGATCTTCAGCCCGACGAGTCTCATGCTCGTGGGGCTTGCTTTCCTTGCCGTGCACTTGGCCGGGGTGGGGGCCGGCTGGTCCTCCCGGGGAGGTGGACGTCGGCGCTGAGCAGGGTGATGCGTCGCATCGTCCGGTAGGTCGATCCGAACGGGGGGCCGCCGCGGATTGCCCATCAGCTGGGCTGCGTTGTGCCGGGATCAACCGGGTCCTCACTGGTCTCCGGCCTGTCCTCGTCCGGCAGGTGCACGTCGTTGACGGCGATGTTCACCTCCACGACTTCCAGGCCCGTCATCCGTTCCACCGCCGCGATCACGTTCTCGCGGACCTCCGCCGCGACGTCGGTGATGCTCACCCCGTATGCGACAACGACCTGGAGGTCGATGGCGGCCTGCTTCTCGCCGACCTCGGCCTTGACGCCGTGCCCCGCGCTCGGGTGTCCATCCGGGACCCGGTCGCGCATGGCTCCCACAGTGCGGGTGAATCCGCCGCCCAGTGCGTTGATTCCGGGGACCTCGCGTGCGGCGGTCCCGGCGATCTTCTCCACCACACCGTCCGCGATGGCCGTCCGGCCGCGGGTCTCCCGTGGTTCCTGAGGCCTGGGCCGTGCGGCCTTCAGCGTCCCGCCCGCGCTGGTGCGGGGCGCATCGGGATCGGGTTTCTGCGGGATGGACCTGTTCGGCTCCGTCATGCGAAGCCACCTCCTGGGGCGGTGCATGGACTGCCGTACCCGGGCAGCTGTCGGTCGCCGCGTTTCGTGCCGTCTGCCCAAGTACCGTGCAGGGCACCGGATATGCCCGGGTGGCATCATGTCCTGGCACCGCCCGGGTACGGGGAATGGGCGGCTTCCGACCGTCCGTCGGACCGGGGTGAGGACTATGCCGCTGCACGGACGCCCCAGATCCCGGCGGCTTGTCGTCGCTCGACACACATGGCTGCGGGGAGCGGGCTTTCGTCCGTCACCCGGCGCAGCCCCGGAGGGAACCGGGTGGGTCCTCCGTCCTGTCGGACAGGCTGTCGGACCGGCCGTTGCTCCACCTCCGCCGAACGCACGCCCCTGCCGGGAGCGCGCCAGGGGGCCGGGAATCCCGGCGTCACCGCGTGCGCTGCCGGATGGTCTTCTGAACCGAGGCGTCCTCACCGTCCAACTCGGCGTCGGAGTCGACGAAGCCTTCGTCCGGCTCCGCGCCTACGCCTACGTGCAGGGACGCCGGCTCGCCGACGTGGCCGCCGACGTGGTCGCCCATCGGCTCCGCTTCTCCCCGGACACGGAACCCGAACGAACAGCCACGTCCGGAAGACTGGTGTTGCACTGCCGCGAGATGTCCACCAGCAGGTTCCTGGCCGGCCCACGGCGGCAGGGGGCAAGGACCATCACCATGCCGCACGCCTGATCGATGACCATACGGCCGGCCAGGGCCCGCCGCAGCTGATCATTCTCGGCGCGCAGTGCGACGACATCCTGACCGGTCGCATTCTCCGCCCAGGTCTCAGCCGCCACATCCCACCAATTCTCTGCGAGCAAGGTTGTGCGATGCATGGCATCTGCCTCTCCGAGAACTTCCGTGCGTCCGGTGCGGCTGAAGCCGCCCCGGAATCTCTGAATGCCGGGCAACTTCATCGGTCACCCGCGGCGTTCATGGTCCCGACGGTCCTCACGCCTCCAGCGCGCCCGGTGCCGACGGCTGTAGCGACGGTTCCAGCGGTCCTGACGATCCCGGTGGTTCTCGTAGTCCCGGTAGTCCCCGAGATCGGACCCGTCGTCACGGATCCACCCTCCTCCGCGATCGCGGCCGTGCCGGGTGGCGCCGAAGACCAACACGGCCGCGGCCACCCACCAGATGGGGTTGACGAAGCCGAGGCCGAACAAGACCACGATCAGGATAAGAAGCAGAACGAACACCGCGGGCCTCCCGGAGCGGAACAAAGCATCACTGCCGGGGGCCGGGGCCAGTATGAACAGCGTAGCCCTCCCCAGAGGTTGCGGACAGCGGCCCACGTCAGCGCCCTTCGCCGGGACCGGATGGCCACTTGCCGTCTGTCCAGGGAGTGCGGCGAGGGCTAGCGTGTGCGGTACGGCCCGAGTCCCCGGCAGCGTCGATCACCTCTCGCGCTCCTTCGAGGGCGCACCCCGTGCATCAGTGCCGGAACCTGCCCCGCCCCCAACGGGCCGCTCCCGCACCCGCCGTCGCCACGCGATCCCGGCGCGGCCTCGATGCGCCCCATGCGGGCACCGTCCATCCGCTGTCCGCCGTGTCGCACGTATCCACCGACAGGCGATACATATGTACGCGCTGATCGTTCCCGCTTCGACCCCCTTCGTCCTGCTCGCCACCGTGATGGCCCTGGCCTGGTGGGAGGACCACATCCTGCCGACGCCGCCGACCGAGCCGGACGAAGCCCCCGCCGAGCCTCCGTTCCCCCGGCGGCCCCAGCACAGCTCCCAGAACTCCTCAGTGTCGACACCACGTTGACAAGGGAGGTGGCCGGGCGTTGACTGGCGGCACGGCGTAGGGCTATGCCACTCCGGATCGTTCGGAGGCATTCCACCTTCCCGCTTCGCCCGGACCCCGCGGAACTCAGGAAATTCCCGCGATCTGGAGGCCCGGCAATGATTCTGTGGATCCTTTTCTTTCTGCTGATCCTGATGGTGTTCGGGTTCGGCTTCACGATGCAGATCCTGTGGTGGGTCGCCGCCGTCCTGCTGGTCGTCTGGATCGTCGGCTTCGCGATGCGCGGGCGCGGCGGTGGCGGCCGCCGGTACAGCCGCAGGTAGTCCCTTCCGAAGCCGACCCTCCCCGTAGGAACAAAGGCCTGTACGGCGATCACACGCGGGACCCCACTCACCAGACAAGCAGGAGGCCGGCCATGAGCGTCGGACGGACGATCAAGCACAAGGCACAGGAATTCAAGGGCCGGGTCACCGAGCGCATCGGCCGGACCACCCGCAACAGGCGACTGCAGCGCGAAGGCAGGACCGACCGGGTCGCCGGAAACCTGAAGCAGTCCGGCGACAAGGCGAAGGACGCCTTCAGGCCGTGACCACCGACGCCCCGGGTGGTGCCCACGTCGCGTGGAGACCACCCGGCAGGCGCCAACGCTCCATCAGCCGACAGGAATTGACGGCAATGAAGCAGACCGACGTGCGAACCGAGAGCCAAAGAAGGCAGCCATGCTCACCGTCGTGATCACCGCCGTGATCGTCATCGTCCTGGCCATCCTCCTCTACACCGGACGTGGACGAGCTCGGGGCAGAGGCGGGCAGGGGCTGAAGCGCCGCTTCGGCCCCGAGTACGCCCGCACAGTCGCCGACCACGACGGCGACACCAGGGCCGCCGAACAGGAACTCGGCGCGCGGGTGAAGGAGCACGGCTCCCTCACGGAGCAGCCGCTGACGCCCGCGGCCCGCGAGCGCTATGTGACGCGATGGGCCGCCGTCCAGGAGCAGTTCGTGGAATCACCGCAGCAGGCCGTCACCGAGGCGGACGCACTGCTGGCGCGCCTGGCAAGGGACCGCGGCTTCCTCGACGGCGAGCGGTTCGAGGACCAGATCGCCGCCCTCTCCGTCCACCACGCCCACTACGTCCAGGGCTACCGCAGCATGCACGCGGCGGCCCGCGGCCAGAGCGGCACCGAGGAAATGCGGGAGGCCATGGTCGAAGCCCGAAGCCTCTTCGAGGCACTCGTCACCGAACAGCCGACCGAACCGCCCCGGCCCTCCGCCCCTGACGGCCAAGGCCACGCGCCATGGCCAATGACCCGACGCCACGCGAAGGGAAACAGCACCTGATGTCCCACGACGCCGAACACGCACCACAACCCCAGCCCGGTAGCCCGGATCCGACACAGCTCGCCCCGCAGGCACCCCGCACCGCATCCGCTCACGCACCACGTGAGCCCGGCACCAGCACCGACGGCCCCGATCGCAAGCCCGGCCCGGACCTGATCCCGCGGGGTGACCGGGACAAGCTGACCCTGCGCCTCCAACAGGCACTGACCACCTTCGTCGACAACCCGCTCCAGGCGGTGGAAGAGGCCGACGCGGTCTTCGACGAGGTCGCCACCCGGTTCACCGACGCCCTAGCGGAACGACGGCGCGCCCTGCGCACAGGCTGGCAGGACCCGGACACCGATGTGCAGACCGAGGAACTACGGCTCGCGCTCAGGCAGTACCGGGAGATCACCGATCGGTTGCTGTACATGTCAGCGCCTGCCGGTCACTGATCCCGTCGCCTCCGCGGGAAGCACGGCCGCCGCGCTCCGACCGGTGCGAACACCGCGCCGGCCGGCCCGCGGCGGCCGCGTTCTGGAACCAGGGGGATCCCCCCACGGCGCGTCGGCACGGCAGTCACGGTCGGCAACGGGGTTCGGCACAACGGCATCCGGTTCCAGGTCGTACAACGCGATGCCCCACTCGAAGGGGGGCGCGAGCAGGAAGTTGCAGAACGGCTGGGCGAGATGGCGCAGATGCCAGGCCTGGTCGGCGCTCATCCGGAAGACGACGTACCCGAGGTCGCGGCCCACGACATTGGTCCAGGTGTGGTGCAGGTGGTTGTGGGTGTGTTTCCAGGCCGCGCTGGTCGGCGATCACGCTACGGATGTAGCGCGCGTCGTCGGCGCCGCGCGCGGCGATGATCTCGGAGCGTATGCGGTCGAGTTACTTGCCGAATTCGTCGCCGAGGGTGGCCTCGGGGCGCACTGGAGCGGTCGCGGTCACAGGAGACTCCTTGCGCTGGGCGTGAAGTTCGCCGGTACGCGGGTCGCGTACGCGACCTGCAAGCGGTGTCAGTGCGAACCTCTGATCTACGCATCACAACCGATAGGCCGACCACCGCGGCACCGCCCGGGTCTCGCAACATCAGGATCCAAGAAACCCCAGGTCAAAGACCGCAGCCCCAGGACCCTGGATGCGCACGCCTCGCGCTCCCCCTCCACCCGCAGCCACTTCAACAGCTGACCGACCATCAGGAGCGCATAACAAAAGACCAGTTCAGAGGGCAGCTGACCTGGTCTTGAAGAAGAGCCGCCTTCGGGATTCGAACCCGAGACCTACGCATTACGAGCTGTCCGATCTTGATCCGAGACTGTCCACACGCGTTCCTGAAGCCCGAACGTCCGCAGGTCAGGGCTGTATTCACACAGCCAAGGACCTCCTCGGACTGCTCCAGAAATAGCTGCGTTTGAGACCGCATCTGAGACCGGCAACTTTGCGTCAGGAATCTCCAGCTACATGGCACAGCAAGTTCGTTGTCGGCGCCCGCCTCTATGGTTCCTGTGCTGTGACCATGAACGTTCACCGGCCCGCTCGTTGTGCTGGTCGGAAGTGGCGACGCTTCCCACCATCGCGGGAAGACAGGGCGGGGCATCCGGTCGGGGTCCGTGGGTTGACCGAGCAGGAGGGGCAGCGGCCAGGCTGATGAAGATCGGCATTCATGTCAGGACCCCGGCGGAGCCGGGGCGGGCGAGACGGGAATATCTTCTGGTTTCCCGAACCAGGTCTGGCATTCCGTCAAACCCAGGTCGCTGATTTTCACCGCGAGATTATGCCCCGTTTCAAGCATTTTGGTGCCATGCTCTTCCGTAGGGGCCCCTGCGGAAATGCCGTCCGCCGTATCATAGTACGCGTCACTGGCGGCCGTACCTGCTCGAAGCAGCTTGTCAATGTCTTCCCCCCGCCCATCTGGGCGTTCCAATGCCCGCCAATTGCCGACAATGCGCCGCAGTGCCACTCCGGCGTCCGTCAACTCAGTTGCCGTCGTGTTAAGTTGTTCCTGCGTCCAGGTATCAGCGGCGTTCAGTTCGTCCACGGCGATGGACGCATTTTGAAGATGAGTACCCGCATTGGGGCCCTCTTTCTCACACACTGCGTCGGCCTGCGCTTTCCATGCGTCAAAACTAGGCCCCTGACCCTCACAGCGGGTCAAAAT
>NZ_LGUR01000197.1 GCF_001270495.1 Streptomyces viridochromogenes | reverse complement strand
CCCGCGAACTCATCCAGCTCCCCCGGATCGAGCCGCCCGTCCTCGTCCCGCACCAGCACCAACCACTGCGCGTCCTCGGCATCGTCCTCCCCGGCCAGCGCGTCCCGCACCAGCCGTGGCTCCTCATCGATTCCGAACCGCTCCCCGAGCGCCCCCGCGACCTCCTCCGCCGCGTCACGATCGGGCAGCACCAGCACATGTCTCACATCGCTCACGGAGCAATTCTCAGGCACCGCGAGCGACGCACCCGTGCGGGGTCCGCGCACGCGCCCCCTCCCGACCAACCCCCCTTCCGACCGCCCCCTCCCGACACCCCCTGCCGAATCAGCCGTCCCGGTTGGGCTTCCGCACTGTCGGCACCCGGTCCAGCTCGATCCCGAACCGCTCCCGGTACACCCCCAGCACCTCCTCGTCCGTGCCCAGCTCCCGCTCCTCACGTGTCCCGTCGGCCGCCGTCGTCTTGAACGTGCGGCCGCTCAGCGTGATCCGTCCTCCTTCCTCCGTCACCCGCGAACACACCAGCGACTGCGTGAAGTGCGAGGCCGACGAGGTGCTGTGCCACCACGCCCCGGCCACGAAGTCGCCGAGCACCCGCGGCCGCCGGTCCAGCCGGTACTCCGGTCTGCCGTTCATGACGACGTCCAGGTCCGCCGCCTCCGCCACGTCGTGCCCGCCGCGCACTCCGGCCTCGTCCGGCCCGGCCTCGACGATCCGGAACACGCCCGCCGGATCCTCCTGCTCACCCCGCGCCTCGAACGCCAGTGGATGGTGACTGTGTGCCCCGAAACCGACGTCCGCCAGCCATGTGCCGCCGTCCACCGTCCGCACCTTCAGCGCCATGTGGTCGTAGGGAATCCCGAGCTTCCCCTCCTCCGCGTGGACCCGCGCCGCCAGCAGCGTCACGTCGAAGCCCAGCGCGCCCAACAACGCCCCGAACGCTCCGTTCAGTTCGTAACAGAACCCGCCCCGTCTCGCCCCCACCACCTTGTCCAGCAGCCTCTTCTCCTCCAGGACGATCTCCTCGCCGCGGTGGACCGACAGGTTCTCGAAGGGCACGGTCAGCAGATGGCGCAGATGCAGCTCACGCAGCACGTCCACGGTGGGCCACGCCGGGTGCTCGACTCCCAGCCGTCGGAGATAGGCATCAACCTCAACGGAATCCATGCCCTCAGTCTCCCGCCACCCGCAGCTCCGCGCCCGTACCGGCGACCGCCAGCGCCCCGTCCTCGTCGGTCCGCAGCACCACCGCGCCCTGTGCCCGCAGCGCCGCTACGGTGCCGGGAGCCGGATGCCCATAAGTGTTGTCCGCACCGCAACTGATCAACGCCAACCGCGGCGCAGCCCGGCGTATGAGCTCCGGGTCCTGGTACGCCGAGCCATGATGGGCGACCTTGAGCACATCCACACCGCCCAGCAATGCCCCTGCCGGCGATCTCAACAGCGCCCGCTGGGCCGGGGGTTCGAGATCCCCGAGCAGCAGGAGCCGCAGCCCTGCCGACCGGACGAGCAGCGTGACACTGGCGTCGTTCGGGCCGTCCGGAGCCAGCGCGGAGTGTGACGGGTGGGCCGGCGGCCAGACGACCTGCCAGCTCAGTGCCCCGGTGCGCCGCTCCTCCCCGGCGGCGGCCCGGGTCACGGGAATGTGCCGGTCAACCGCCTCCCTACGCACGAACTCCACCTGGTCCACCGGCTCTTCATGCCCCGTCGTCTCGATCGCGCCCACCGCGCGCCCCCGCAGGACGCCGGGCAGGCCCGCCACATGGTCGGCGTGGAAATGGGTCAGGACGACGAGCGGGATTCTGGTGATGCCGAGTGTGCGCAGACACCGGTCGACCAACGTCGGATCCGGGCCGGCGTCCACGACCACGCCCGTACCCTCGCCCGCCGCGAGCACCATCGCGTCCCCCTGCCCCACATCGCACATCGCGAACCGCCACCCGGGCAGCGGCCAGCCCGTGACCGCCCTGGTCAGCGGCGGCGGCTGCACCACCACGAGCAGGAGCAGCACCCCGCAGACCCCGCACCACCAGGGGTGCCGCAGTAACCTCCGGCCGGCCAGCAGGACGAGCACCGTGACGAGGGCGAGCAGCACCGCCCCGGTCCAGCTGCCGGGCCAGTCGACGCCCGCTCCGGGCAGTGCGGCGCCCGTCCGCGCGACGTCCGCGATCCACCCGGTCGGCCAACTCGCGCCCCAGGCCAGCGCCTTGGCCAACGGCATCGCGAGCGGTGCCGTGGCCAACGCCGCGAAACCCAGCACGGTCGCCGGCGCGATCGCGAACTCCGCCAGCAGATTGCACGGCACCGCCACCAGGCTCACCCGGGCCGACAGCACCGCGACGACCGGCGCGCACAGGGCCTGCGCGGCAGCCGCGGCCGCCAGCGCCTCGGCCAACCTCGGAGGCACCCGGCGCCGTTGCAACGCCGCGCTCCAGCGGGGCGCGAAAGTGAGCAGGGCGCCCGTGGCCAGGACCGAGAGCAGAAAGCCGTAGCTGCGGGCCAGCCACGGGTCGTACAGCACCAGCAGCAGTACGGCCGTCGCCAGCGCCGGGATCAGCGATCTGCGGCGTCCGGTCGCCAAGGCGAGCAGCACGACGGCCCCGCAGGCCGCTGCGCGCAGCACGCTCGGGTCCGGCCGGCACACGACGACGAAGGCGAGGGTGAGCGCTCCGCCGAGCAGCGCGGTCGTCCGCAGGGAGATGCCGAGGCGGGGCGCGAGGCCACGGCGCTCGGCCAGCTGGGCCGTACCGGGCGGGCCGATGAGCAGGGCGAGGATGATCGTGAGGTTGCTGCCGGAGACGGCGAGCGTGTGCGCGAGGTCGGTCTCCTTGAACGCCTCGTCCAGCTCCGGGGTGATCCGCGAGGTGTCACCCACGACCAGCCCCGGCAGCAACGCCCGCGCGTCCGCCGGCAATCCGTCGGTCGCCTCCCGCAGCCCGGCCCGCAACCGCCCCGCCAGCCGCTGGGCCGCCGACGGCTCCCCCACGACCTCCGGCACCGCCGGGTCCCGCACCCGCAGCACGGCCGCGATCCGGTCCCCGTCCATCAGCGAGGGCGCGAGCGTCGCGGTCACCCGCAAGCGCGTCGAGGGCAGAAGGCTCAGCCAGGGAGAAGGCCGGCCGTCGGAGGGCCTCGGCGTGTCATGGGCGGTCCCGGACGACCTGGGCATGCCATAGGCGGTCCCGGACGGCCTCTGCGTCTCGTCGACGTCCCGAGAGGCCCCCCATCCGCCGTCGATGATCATCAGCACCGGCGCCCTCGTCACGACCGCCGTACCGTCCGTCTCTTCCACGCGTCGTACATCCGCGTTGATCAGCACGGATGTCGGCGCCATGTGATCTCCCTTCACCCGGGGCCGGGTCAGCCGGGGATCGGAGGTGAGCTCGACCTCGGCGGTCACGGTGGCGTACTCCCGCGCCAGCCCTGGCACCGGCCCACGCCGCAGATCGGCCCCGTGCAGCCCTGCGGAGACGGCGGCCGCGGCGACGCAGAGCAGCACCGCGGCGACCGAGGCGCGTGGCCAGGAGATGCGTACGGGTGCGGAGTACTGACTTCGCGACCGGGTGAGCTGCCCCGGCGGGCAATCCGGCTCGGGCCCGGTCGGACGGCCCTCGATCGAGAGCCCGTCCGAACGCTTGAGCCTGGCCGGAGAGCCACCGCCAGCCCCGCCATCGCTGGCCCCGCCATCGCTGGCCCCGCCATCGCTGGCCTCGCCACCTCCGACCTGCCCGTCACCGGCCCCGCCACCTCCGGCCTGCCCATCGCCGCCCTCGCCACCACGGACCTCACCGTCTCCGCCCCCACGCCGCCGCATCAGAAGCAGTACCCCTGCCGCGACCAGCCCCACGACCGCCGCACCGGCTGCCCACCCCGGTGGGGCGTCCAGCATCAGTGCCGCCGTCGCCCAGGCGGCGAGCGCCGGTGGAACGAGCCGGAGGTCCGTCGGTCCTTCCTGACGGGGATGGGAGGCGCCCAGCCGGCTTCCGGACGCGGCGTGAACGGCGGCGCGGGAAGGCACGAGGTCGGGTGCGATGTCGGCTGCGCGGTCGACTGGGCGCTCGGGTGCGCGGTCAGGTGCGCAATCGCGTGCGCGAACGTCGCGCCTCATGGCCGTACGAGATTCCGTAGATCGGCGAATCGGCGGTCGCCGATGCCGTTGACCTCGCGCAGTTCGTCCACCGAGCGGAAGCCGCTGTGCTGGGTGCGGTAGTCGATGATGTGCTGGGCCAGGACCGGGCCTACGCCCGGGAGGGTGTCGAGCTGGTCCACGGTGGCCGTGTTGAGGGAGACCGGGGCGGTGGGCGCCGTCCCCGGGACCGCCGCAGCGCCCGCGCCCGCACCGGGAGCGGCCCCGGGCACGGCGGCGGGGTCTCCGACGATCACCTGCTCGCCGTCCACCAGGAAGCGGGCCCGGTTGAGGCTGTCGGTCTTCGTGCCGGGACGCACTCCACCGGCCGCGCGCAGAGCGTCCGCGACCCGCGAACCCGCGGGCAGGCGGTGGATACCCGGCTCGCGCACCTTGCCGCTGACGTCCACCACGATCTCGGGTGCGGCGGTGCCCGCGGCACCCGGCGTACCCGACACACCGACCGCTGACGCCCCCGGCTCGGTCTCCCCGCCCTGCTGCTCTCCGCCGTACGCGGTCGCCGCCCGCACCACCTCGGGCGCCCGCACGGACTGCGCCCGGCCGGCCCAGAAGTGCTCCACGGCGAACCCGGCGGCGAGGACGAGTACCACGGTGAGCGCGACCACGCTCCGCCGCTCCAGCCCACACCGCGCCTGCAACCACACCGGCATCCGCTCCCGCAAAGCCGACCCGGCCCGCGACCGCCAGACCCCGGCATCGGCGTCAGCGGTCCCGTCCCCGACACCGCCGCCCACACCGGCCCCGACACCGGCCCCCGCGTCGGCTTCCGGCACGTCCGGCCCCTCGGACCGGTCGGCGTAACGATCGTCCACGCCCACAGCCGCCTGCATGCGCCGAGCAGGCTCTTCCCCCAGCCCGGCCCCTGGGGCAGACCCCTCCCCGCCGGGTGGCGGCCCCGCTCCCGACTCCCGCCACTCCACGGCCTGTTCGGCGAAAATCACGTCCGCCCTGCGTCGCAACTCCGCTGCCGACGCATGGTGCTGTCGTGCCCGCCCCCGGACATGCAGGCGTCGTCGATGGCGGGCGCGGCCGTCGGAATGGGGGCCACGGCCGGGGCCGCTGGTTACCGTCGTGCGTGCGTGTGTGCGTGATCGAAGTGCCATGCCACGAGGATCGGACACCTCGGCACACCCGCGATGATCTTGCTCAATTTCCGGGGACTACCGCCCAGTTGTGGATAACTCCGCCACCCACACGAGTGGCTCTCCGCTGAGGTCCCATCCCTGAGGACCCGTCCCTATAGGCCCTGAGCATGCATCCGTCACCGCGGCGAAACCACAACCCCCAACAACCCAGGCCCGGTATGCGCCCCGATCACCGCCCCGACCTCACTCACATGCAGGTCGGCCAGCCCCGGCACCCGCGCCCGCAGGCGGTCCGCCAGGGCCGACGCCCGGTCGGGGGCGGCCAGGTGGTGCACCGCGATGTCGACCTGCGCGCTACCCGCGCGGTCGGCCGCGATCTCCTCCAGGCGGGCGATGGCCTTGGAGGCCGTCCGTACCTTCTCCAGAGGGCCGATCCGGCCGTCCTCCAGCTGTAGCAGCGGCTTCACCGCGAGCGCCGAGCCCAGCAGGGCCTGCGCGGCCCCGATGCGGCCGCCGCGGCGGAGATAGTCGAGGGTGTCGACGTAGAAGTAGGCGGCGGTGGCCCCCGCCCGCTTCTCCGCGGCCGTGACGGCCTCGTCCACCGTGCCCCCCGCCTCCGCCGCCTCTGCCGCGGCGAGCGCGCTGAACCCGAGTGCCATCGCGACCATCCCGGTGTCCACCACCCGCACCGGCACCGGCGCCTCGCGCGCCGCGAGCACCGCCGCGTCGTAGGTGCCGGAGAGCTCGGCGGACAGGTGCAGCGAGACGATGCCCGTGGCGCCGGACTCGGCGACCTTGCGGTAATGCTCCGCGAAGACCTGAGGGCTGGGGCGCGAGGTGGTGACGGGGCGTCGCTTCTGCAACGCCTGGGCGAGGGAACGGGTCGAGATCTCGGTGCCCTCGTCCAGCGCCTGACCGCCGAGGACCACGGTCAGCGGCACTGAGGTGATGCCGTGGCGCTCCATCGTCCGCGGCGGCAGGTAGGCCGTTGAATCGGTGACGATCGCGACATGGCGGGACATGAGCTGGAGGTTACCTGGCGTAGCGCCCGGGCGGCAGTCCGACCCCGCTCACCTGAGAATGCCTTGACCGGATCAACTCGTGCTCCCCGGGGCTCAAGTGGTGCTTTCGGGGCGGGTCTTCTTCTGCCAGGGGTACGTCGGGCGAGGACCGGGCGGGGTGATGGCGGGCCGGGTGGGCTCCTCGGCCCGCTGTGTCTGAGGGGTGTCCGGCCAGGTCTGCTCGGTCGCCGGCTCGGCCTGGGCGGCGGGAGCCTCCGGCCACGGTGGCGGGGGCGTCGCGGACGAAGCCGAGGACGAGGGATCCTCCGTCTGCCAGTGCCGCAGGGCGCCGGTCTCCACGTCGATCTGCGCGCTGAGGGTGTCCAGGTCGTCGTCGGCGAAGCGGCGGGCCCGGTCGCGGGCCGCCCAGCGCAGCGAGTCGGCGGCGTGGACGATGCGCTCGGTGCGTTCACGCAGGTCGGGCAGGCGCTCGGCGAGCGTCGCGCGGTCCGGCTCGGACTCCAGGCGCCTCAGCTCCGCGTCCAGTTCGTGCCCGTGCGCACTGAGACGCTGGAAGAGGCCGAGGGACTCCTTGAGGGACTCGTCCTCGGTCACGCCCGCGTGCAGGGCGTCCTGGGTGGCCCGCATGGATGTGCGCAGCTTCAGCCGAAGCTGGGCCAGCTCGCCGGCCGGGCCCGGCTGGGCGAAGGACTTGGCCCGCAGGGTGTGGTCCTCGACCGTGCGCCGGGCATGGGTGATGGTGTCGTCGACGCGGCGCTTCGCGGCGCCGACCACCTTCACCGTGGCGTAGGCGCCGAGCACGACGAAGAGCACGAAGAGCAGGGCCACGACTGCGATCGCTGCTTCCACGAACTCCTCCTCCTGCCGGTCGCGACACACACCGCGTCACTCTTCAACGGTAAACGCAGCGGGCAGGCCCGGAGTTCCAGCAGAACCCCGAACCTGCCCGTAGGGGATCACCCCGAGCGAAGATCACGCCGAGCCGAAAGCCGACGTCATGCCGGCCCCGGCCCGATCGCCGAATGCCTGAGCGAAGACCTACGCCGGAACGATGTTCACCAGCTTCGGCGCACGCACGATCACCTTGCGGATCCCGGCGCCGTCCAGCGCCGCCACGACCCTCTCGTCGGACAGGGCGACCTTCTCCAGCTCCTCCTCGGAGATGGCCGGCGAGACCTCCAGGCGGGCCTTGACCTTGCCCTTGATCTGTACGACACAGGTCACGGTCTCGTCCACGACGTACGCCGGGTCGGCGACCGGGAAGTCCTGGTGCACGACCGAGTCCTCGTGGCCCAGCTTGCGCCACAGCTCCTCGGCGATGTGCGGGGCCAGCGGCGCGACCATCAGCACCAGCGCCTCGGCGACCGAGTGCGGCACCGAACCGCCCGCCTTGGTCAGGTGGTTGTTCAGCTCGGTGACCTTGGCGATCGCGGTGTTGAACCGCATGCCCTCCAGGTCCCCGCGCACCCCGTCGATGGCCTTGTGCAGGGCACGCAGCGTGTCCTCGTCGGGCTCGGTGTCCACCACCGTCACGGCACCGGTCGTCTCGTCGACGACGTTGCGCCACAGCCGCTGCAGCAGCCGGAACTGGCCGACCACCGCGCGCGTGTCCCACGGCCGGGACACGTCCAGCGGGCCCATCGCCATCTCGTACAGACGCAGCGTGTCGGCGCCGTACTCGGCGCAGATCTCGTCCGGGGTGACCGCGTTCTTCAGGGACTTGCCCATCTTGCCCAGCAGCCGGGAGACCTTCTCGCCCTGGTAGTAGTAAGCGCCGTCGCGCTCCTCCACCTCGGCGGCGGGCACCGCGATACCGCGGCTGTCCCGGTAGACGTAAGCCTGGATCATGCCCTGGTTGAACAGCTTGTGGAACGGCTCCACCGAGGAGACGTGCCCCAGGTCGAACAGGACCTTGGACCAGAAGCGCGCGTACAGCAGGTGCAGCACGGCGTGCTCGGCGCCGCCGACGTACAGGTCGACGCCGCCGTGCGGCTGGCCCTCGCGCGGGCCCATCCAGTACTGCTCGGTCTCCGGGTCGACCAGCTTCCGGTCGTTGTGCGGGTCCAGATAACGCAGCTCGTACCAGCAGGAACCGGCCCAGTTGGGCATGGTGTTGGTCTCACGGCGGTAGCGCTTCGGCCCGTCGCCCAGGTCCAGGGTGACGTTGACCCAGTCCTCGTTGCGCGACAGCGGCGTCTCGGGCTGGGTGTCGGCGTCGTCCGGGTCGAAGGTGCGGGGCGAGTAGTCCTCGACCTCGGGCAGCTCCAGCGGCAGCATCGACTCGGGCAGGGAGTGGGCGATGCCGTCCTCGTCGTAGACGATCGGGAAGGGCTCGCCCCAGTAGCGCTGGCGGCTGAACAGCCAGTCGCGCAGCCGGAAGTTGACGGTGCCCTCGCCGATGCCCTGACGCTCCAGCCACTCGGTGACGCGCGCCTTGGCCTCGGTGACGCCCAGGCCGTCCAGGGAGAAGTCCTCGTTGGCGGAGTTGACGATCTTCGCGTCGTACGACGCGAAGGCGTCCTCCCACGTCGAGGTGTCGGTGCCCCGCCCGTCGGTCGGCTCGACGATGCAGGGAATCGGCAGCTCGAAGGCGCGCGCGAACTCGAAGTCGCGCTGGTCGCCGCAGGGTACGGCCATGATGGCGCCGGTGCCGTAGCCCATCAGGACGTAGTCGGCGATGAAGACGGGGACCTGTTCGCCGTTGACCGGGTTGGTCGCGTACGAGCCGATGAAGACGCCGGTCTTGTCCTTGGCCTCGGCCTGGCGCTCGACGTCCGACTTGGAGGCGGCCTGCGCGCGGTAGGCGGCGACGGCCTCGGCCGGGGTCGCGTGGCCGCCGGTCCACACGTCGTGCGTGCCCTCGGGCCAGGTGTCCGGGGTGAACTTCTCGACCAGCGGGTGCTCGGGCGCCAGCACCATGTAGGAGGCACCGAACAGGGTGTCGGGGCGCGTGGTGAAGACCGTGATGCGCTCGCCGTCGATCGGGAAGTCGACGCGGGCGCCCTCGGAGCGGCCGATCCAGTTGCGCTGCTGCAGCTTGATGGCCTCGGGCCAGTCCAGCTCGGTCAGATCGTCCAGCAGCCGGTCGGCGTACGCGGTGATCCGCATGTTCCACTGCCGCAGCTTGGCCTTGAAGACCGGGTAGTTGCCGCGCTCGGAGCGGCCGTCGGCCGTGACCTCCTCGTTGGCCAGGACGGTGCCCAGCCCGGGGCACCAGTTGACCGGCGCGTCCGAGGCGTACGCCAGGCGGTACCCGCCCAGGACGTCGGCGCGCTCGGCGGCGCTCAGCTCGCCCCACGCGCGCGTGCCGCCGTCAGAACCGGGCACGGCACGCTCACCGGACTCGAACTGCGCGATCAGCTCGGAGATCGGGCGGGCCTTCTTCGCCTCGTCGTCGTACCAGGAGTTGAAGATCTGGACGAAGATCCACTGGGTCCACTTGTAGTAGTCCGGGTCGATCGTGGCGAACGACCGGCGCTTGTCGTGGCCCAGGCCCAGCCGGCGCAGCTGGACCTTCATGTTCTCGATGTTGGCCTCGGTGGACACACGCGGGTGCGTGCCGGTCTGCACGGCGTACTGCTCGGCGGGCAGGCCGAAGGCGTCGAAGCCCAGGGTGTGCAGGACGTTGTGGCCGGTCATGCGCTGGAAGCGCGCGAAGACGTCGGTGGCGATGTAGCCCAGGGGGTGGCCGACATGCAGGCCCGCACCGGATGGGTACGGGAACATGTCCATGATGAACTTCTTGGGCTTGGCAACCAGCTCGGGGTCGCCCGCCAGGTCACCCTTGGGGTTCGGCGCCGCGTAGGTGCCCTCGGCGTCCCAGAAGTCCTGCCAGCGTGCCTCGATGTCGGCCGCCATGGCAGCCGTGTAGCGGTGCGGCGCGGCCACCTCGGCGGCGGCAGCGGGGTTCGTCTCGCTCATGATCCTCAAAGCTCCATCGATCGTCTCTGCCAGCGGCTGCGGTTCTCCGGAAACGAAAAATCCCCTCGCACAGGAGGGGACGCCGCGCCGATTCCGACCATCCGATTCACCCGGTGGTCGGGAATGATCAGCGCGGCCCGCTAAGCAGAAGGCGTACGGCACGCATAGCGTCAGGGTACCGCAGCGCCCGAGCGCGCCGCGACGGGCTTCCGGCGGGGCGCGTAGGCGGTGCGCGCGTGAACAACGACGCCCCCGATTCCGTACCTGAGAGTTGTGAAGACATCGAAAAGCTGAAAAACGTTCAATTGTTACCTGGCGTAACAGCCACTAAGGGACATCGCAAGCACCGCACAGCCCATAGATAACAACGCAATAACTCAAACGCCGTACCCCCCGGTATGGAGCCACTTAGAGTGCGGCACCGGGACCGCCTTCCCGAACCGCTCGGAGTTGCCCCCATGAACCCTCGTCGTAGTAACAGTTCGCTTCCCAGGACGGGCCGGTCGGCCTATGGGGTGGCGACCGCTGCTGTTCTGCTGCTCATACCCCTGGTCGTGCTGCTCGGCGGCACCTGGCTCCAGGAGTTCCTCAACTTCGGCGCCGGTGTCCTCTCGCTCGTCTGTCTCACCTGCTCGGTGATCTGGGGCCTCGTCGCCCAGGACCGGATGATCCTCAACACCCGCCAGCGGATCATCGCGCAGGGCATTCACCGGGTGACCGCCGTGGCCTCGATCGCGTTCCTCCTCGTGCACGTCGGCGTCAAGCTGGCGCTGGACCACGCCAGCCCGCTCGCCGCACTGATCCCCTTCAGCCTGGTGTTCGCCGGCGGAGACGAGATCCCCGGCAGCGCCTTCCTCATCGGCCTGGGCTCCCTGGCCGCCCTGCTCATGATCTTCGTGGGCATCACCGGCGCACTGCGCAACCAGTTCGCCTCCCCGGCGCCGGTCGCCGCGCGCTGGCGCGCGATGCACATGCTGGCCTACCCGGCCTGGTGCGCGGCCCTGATCCACGGCCTGTTCGCCGGCCGCCCGGCGAAGACGTTCTTCATGGTCAGCTACGAACTCTGTGTCGTCGCCGTCGCCGCGGCCCTCGCCCTGCGCGCCGCCCCACGCCCCGTCAAGCGCAAGGTCGCCGACCGGATCGCCCAGTTCATCGGGCGCGACGAGTCGGCGAGCCGCGAGGACCTGGAGGAGAGCCGCGCGAGGGCGTCCTCCGGGTCCGCGCTGCCCGGCTACGAGAACCAGCGCCCGGCACGGGGCTCGCGCGGCGAGCGGCCCTCCCGCGACGAGCGGACGGGCCCGCTGCCCGGCATGCCCTCCCAGGCTCCCTCGTCCGCCGAGTCCACGGGCGGTTTCGCCGCCGCCTACCGCGCCGTCTCGCCCCGCTCCCGCGGGCAGCAGCAGCCCTACCTCGCCGACCAGACCGCCCGCATGGACCTGCCCCTGGACATGCAGCCGACGGAGGCGATCCCGCGCATCGACGGCGGCGGCAGCACCTCGGGCAGCTGGCCGATCCCGTCCCCACCGCCCGTGGGCGAGGCGCCCCCGTCGTCCTACGACCCGCTCAACGACACGGGATACAACATCCCCGTCTATGGCAATTCGGGCGCCCAGGGTTATGACTCGGGCGCTTCGGGCTACGGCTCGAGTGATGTGTACGACACCGCTGAGACGAACGCCGTCTTCGGTACGTACAACCAGAACGACACGTACAACAACAGCGGTCCCGCCACTGAAACACTGCCCGGTGCCTCCTACGACTTCGACGCACCGGGTTCGGGCGAACCTTGGAACACGCCTTCCGGAGGCTTTAAGTGAACGAGGCCCTGCCCGACGTACCCGAAGTCCGCGTGGTCGGCCTTCCCCAGCTCACGTCGGGCTTCGACCTTGTCGAAAGACTTGATCTGCCCATGCACCTCAAGGTGCACGGGCCGCTCGAACCGATGGGCGGCGAGCAGCTCGCGAAGCTCGCCGAGAACATCAACCTGAAGGGCCGCGGCGGCGCGGGCTTCCCCTTCCACAAGAAGCTGCGCTCGGTCGCCGAGGCCGCGATCAAGCGCGGCGTACGGCCGGTCGTCGTCGTCAACGGCAGCGAGGACGAACCGGCCTGCCGCAAGGACACGGTAATGATCAACCGTGCCCCGCACCTCATCCTGGACGGCGCGCTGCTGTGCGCCGAAGCCCTGGGTGCCCGCACGCTCGTGGTGGGGGTCACCCGGGAATCGACCCAGCGCTCCATGGAGGCCGCCCTCGCCGAGCGCGGCCTGAGCAACAGCCGTCGGTCCGCTCTACGCGCGTGGGTGCAGCGCAACCCGGTGCGCATGGTCACCGGCGCCGCCGCCTCCCTGATCCGCTCGATCGACGGCGGCCCGGCGATCCCGGCCGGCCGCAAGGTCAGCGCCTCACAGAGCGGCGTCGGCGGCGCCCCGACCCTGCTGTCCAACGCCGAGACGTTCGCGCAGCTCGCGATCGCCGCCCGCATCGGCCCGGAGCGCTACGGCAACACCGGCCTGTACGACGAGCCGGGCACCGTCATGCTCACGGTCTCCGGCGCGGTCGCCCGCCCGATGGTCATCGAGGTGCCCACGGGTGTTCCGCTGCGCTACGTCCTCCAGCTCGCCGGCGCCCCGCCCATCCCCCAAGGCGTACTGACCGGCGGCTACCACGGCAAGTGGATCGACGCGGCGACGGTCAACGAGGCGATCGTCTCGCGCAACTCCCTGGACGCGGTGGGCGGCGCGCTCGGGGCGGGCGCGATCCTGCCGATCACTCAGGAGACCTGCCCACTGGGCGAGTCGCTGCGGGTGGCGCAGTGGCTGGCCGAGGAGAGCGCGGGCCAGTGCGGCCCCTGCTACCTCGGTCTGCCGGCTGCCGCACGCGGCCTGGAGGACATCCTCAACGGCGGTGGTCCGGCCGCCCTGGAGGCGCTCAAGCAGGTCGCCAAGAACGTGAAGCGGCGCGGCGCGTGCTCGCACCCGGACGGCTCCGCGATGTTCCTGGAGTCGACCATCAAGGCGTTCACCGACGACTTGGCCGCCCATGTCCTCGGCAACGGCTGCGGACGGCCCGTGGAGGGCGTTCTGCCGCTCTTCGAGGGGGGCAGGGCCCCGTCGGGCATCCCGGGCGGCGCCGAGTCGGAGGAGAACGGCCCCAGCCGCCAGAAGATCTACGTCGACTGGACGCTGTGCCGCGGCCACGGCCTGTGCGCGGACATCCTCCCGGAGGTCTTCCAGCTGGGCGCCGACGGCTTCCCGACCGTCGCCCAGGCGAAGGTCCCGCGCTACGCCGAGGCCAAGGCCCTGCGTGCGGTACGCCGTTGCCCCGCCCTCGCCCTGCGCATCGAGGAGGACACGCGCGCGCAGGAGTCGTCCCGCAACCTGCCGGTCCTCTCCCAGGGCCGCGGCAGACGCGCCCTGGGCCGCTGAGGCCCTGCGCTCGGGCACGCACGCGTAGAGGGGCCGTCCGCACCGGACGGCCCCTCTTTCGCATCCCCACGCTTTCGTCAACCACCGCCGAGACCAGCGGTGTCCGCAAACGAAAAGATCCCGCCGGATCGGTACGATCCGGCGGGATCTTGCTGTGGAGCTAAGGAGAATTGAACTCCTGACCTCCTGCATGCCATGCAGGCGCTCTACCAACTGAGCTATAGCCCCTTGCTTTGTTCCGCCCGGTTTCCCCGGCGGCGACGCCAACATTACCGGGCGACCCTGTGCAGCACCAAATCGTTTCCAATCGACACCGATACGCACACTAATGTCGGATTCCGCGACCGTGATCGCGCCGCCCCGCTGCCGACCACCTGCCCACCGTTCGCGGCCCCGTATGGCATGAACTGCACCAAATCGGCACCAAGTTGGTGTGGTCCGCCCCGGCCGGCCTCAAGCCGTGACGAAGGAATAGAAGCGCTTGAGCGTGCAGTGCTCTTCAAGGAGACGGCCGTAGATCGGCTCACCCTCGAGTTCACGGTAGGTCTCGATCGGGTCGCCTTTTATGATCAGCGCCCGCGCGCATTCCTCGCACCAGTACTGGTAGTCGGGGTTCACCGGTTCCATGTCACGGACGATCGGCGTTCCGCTGCCGCACCAGTCGCACTTTCGCCTGTGTGCACCCATCGATCAGCTCCAGCTGTGGCCGCAGGCCGTGCACACGTAGGAAATTCCGCCGTTGTCGCCGAGAAGCTGGGCGACATGGGCGGAGCCGCAGGAAGGACAGCTGAGGCGGGTGATCGTATCCCGTGTCAAAGCTGCTTCGAAGAGGTCACCGACCTCCTCGAAGATGCTCGCAGGCATCGCTACTCCCTCCCGTCGGGCCGCGCCCCCTTCCGGCCGTTTGATTCTGCCACGGCCGGACCAATACGGTCAGCGACGCCTCAGTACCAGTCCGGACACGGCAGCCTCCGCAGCCGTACGGACCGTGTACACATGCACCCCAAAGCGCCTCATGAGAGGTATACGCCTGGCGGGGCCCGAGTGACTCAAGCCGGACCCGAACAGTTCGGCGAAGGTCGATGCCGCGCACGAACCGGCCGCGCCGACCCGGCCGTTGGTCCGGGCGCCCGCCGTGGATACCAGAAGATCCCGCCGATCGAAGTGATCGGCGGGATCTTGTTGTCTCGCTGTGGAGCTAAGGAGAATTGAACTCCTGACCTCCTGCATGCCATGCAGGCGCTCTACCAACTGAGCTATAGCCCCTGGTTCCTCCCCGCTTGGCGGGGCGAACAAGAAGAACTTTAGCCTGCGACCTGCCGGAAAGTGAAATCCGGGTGGTCGGCGTCAGTCGTCGTCGCCGAGCACGGGCTCCGGCAGGGTGCCGGCGTTGTGCTCCAGCAGACGCCAGCCGCGGGCCCCCTCGCCCAGGACGGACCAGCAGCAGTTGGAGAGGCCGCCGAGGCTCTCCCAGTACCGGGGCTCCAGGCCGAGGAGGCGGCCGATCGTCGTACGGATCGTGCCGCCGTGGCTGACCACGACGAGCGTCCCGTCGTCGGGGAGCTTCTCGGCGTGCCGGAGCACCACGGGCGCGGCGCGGTCGGCGACCTCGGTCTCCAGTTCGCCGCCGCCACGGCGCACCGGCTCACCGCGCTTCCACGCGGCGTACTCCTCGCCGTGCCGGGCGATGATCTCGTCGTGCGTCAGCCCCTGCCAGACGCCCGCGTAGGTCTCGCGCAGGGCCTCGTCGTGCGCGACCTCAAGGCCGGTGAGCGCGGCCAGCTCGGCGGCCGTGTCGGCGGCGCGCTGGAGGTCGGAGGCGATGATCGCGTCCGGCTTGAGGCTGGCGAGCAGCCTGGCGGCGCGGCGGGCCTGGGAGACGCCGGCCTCGGTGAGGGCGACGTCTGTGGAGCCCTGGAAGCGGCGCTCCACGTTCCAGGAGGTCTGGCCGTGCCGCCACAGGATGACGCGGCGGCCCCGGCCGGGCCTGGCGGCCTCACTGAAGGTGCTCACCGCCACTCACCGTCCAGCTCGGCCGCCTCCTCGGCGGCCTGGAGCTTGGCGTGCTCCGCCGCCTTGCCGCGGGTGGCCTTGGCGTCGTCGGGCAGCTCCAGCTCGGGGCAGTCCTTCCAGAGCCGCTCCAGCGCGTAGAAGACGCGCTCCTCGCTGTGCTGGACGTGGACGACGATGTCGACGTAGTCGAGCAGCACCCAGCGGGCCTCACGGTCGCCCTCGCGGCGGACCGGCTTGGCGCCGAGCTCCTTCTGGAGCCGCTCCTCGATCTCGTCGACGATGGACTTGACCTGGCGGTCGTTGGGCGCGGAGGCCAGCAGGAAGGCGTCCGTGATCGACAGGACGTCGCTGACGTCGTAGGCGATGATGTCGTGCGCGAGCTTGTCGGCGGCTGCCTGGGCGGCGGTGTGGACAAGCTCGAGGGAACGGTCGGTAGCGGTCACTACAAGGCTTTCGGTCGGCGGACACTTGGCTTCAATCGACCTCAAGGGTCTCACGGACCAGTGACAGCACCCCACGTGATTACCGGCTCACGTGGGGTGGCCTGCGGTGATGTGCGGGCTGCGGCTACGAGGACGACGGTTCGTAGTCCTGGCCCAGCACCACCGAGACATCCGCGTTCCCGGACACCTCGCCCTTCTTGACCGCGCCGGCGGACAGGCCGAGGGTCTTGGCGACCTCGGTGGCGTTGGCCTTGTCGGCGGCGTCGGCGTAGACGACCTCGGACGTGGCCTCGGCGGACGCCGTACCGCCCTCAAGGAAGGTGAAGCCTCCGTTCAGCAGCACGACGCGGGCCTTCGCGGTGTTGTCCTTGACGCCGCTGGCGTTGCGGATGGACACGCGGACCGCGGCGTCCTTGTCGGGGCTCTTGGCGGCGCCACCGAGGACGTCCTTGACGACGGCGGCGCTCGCCTGGGCGCTGAGCGTGCCGTCGGTCTGGACGGGCAGCATGGCCGTCTTGTAGTCGCCGCCCTTGGCGAGCTCGGCGAGCTTGGCGAGGAACGCGCCGAGATCCTTGTCGGTCAGCGGCGGCTCGATGATCATCCCCAGCGTCTGCACGGTGACGGTCGCGCCCTGCGTGTCCGAGGTGAGCTTGCGCAGCATGGCCTGCATGACCTGCCCGAACCGCTCCAGCTGGGCGTTCTGGGCCTCGCCCGAGGCCTGGTAGGTGGCGTAGGCGACGGCCATCTTGCCGCTGAGGGTCTGGCCCTTGCCCTTGCGGACGAGGGGGGCGGCGCCCTTGGACTTGGCTTCCGGGTCGGGCACGTCGGCGTTGGTGTCGACCTCGATGTTGCCGACCAGGTCGACGAGGTTCTGCAGATACGGGGTGTCCAGGCGCCAGGTGCCCTGGATCTCGGTGCCGAGGACGGTGTCGATCGCGTCGCGCGTCCCGGAGGAGCCGTCGTCGTCGACCGACTTGGCCAGGGTGGTCGTGCCGTCGTCGCCGGTCAGGGCGAGGGAGTTCGGGAGGAGGACGGTGGTGCCCTGATTCGTGGTGGTGTTGTCGACGAGCAGCGCCGTGGAGGTGCCGCCCTTCGTGGTGTTGTGCAGATGGACGACGATCACGTCACGCTTCTGGGCGCCCACGGCCGTCGCGGTGCCCTCCTTGCTGTCGGACGACGACAGCCCGGGCAGCTTCCCGGCGTACCAGAGGTAGCCGGCCCCACCGGCCGCGACGACCGCCAGGACGACCACGAGCGCGATCACACGCGCGCGTGCCCGTCGCCGGGCCTCCTCGCGGCGCTCGGTGCGGTTCTCGGTGAACTTCAGCCAGTCGATGACGTCCTCGGAGTCACCGTCGGGCTCCTCGACGAAGGCGAACTGCTCGGTGCGGTAATCCCGGTCGCCCCGGTCCTGGGCCTGCGGTTCCTCGACCGGCCCGGCCTGGTGCGGGATGTAGGCGGTCTGCTCGGCGACGCGGTGCTGCTGTCCGCTGGTGGCGGTACGCCCATACGGGTCGTAGGGCGGCGAGTGCGCGCCGGCCTGCTGTGGGTGCGTGCCGGTGCCGTACGGGTCGTAGGAGGGCGTGGCCGGCTGCTGGCCGGTGTCGCCGGTCCCGTAGGGGTCGTACGGCGTGGTCGGCTGCTGCCGGCCGGTCGCGTACGGGTCGTAGCCGTAGCCCTGCTGTGCGTACGGGTCGTACTGGTGCTGGGGCGCCTGCTGCTGCGCCGGGATCTGCCGGTAGACCGGCTGTCCGTACTCGTCGTAGCCGACGAGTTCGTACTGGTCGGCCTCGTATCCTGCGGCCCCCGCGTCGTATCGGTCGTTCACCGGTCGCCCCTCTCGGCTCACTCGCCTCACTCGCCGCGGTACAGCTCGCGCTTGTCGATGTAGCGCACGACTCCGTCCGGCACCAGATACCAGATGGGGTCGCCCTTTGCGACTCTCGCGCGGCAATCGGTGGACGAGATGGCCAGTGCGGGAACCTCGACCAACGACACGCCGCCCTCCGGGAGCCCGGCGTCGGTGAGGTCGTGGCCGGGCCGGGTGACCCCGACGAAGTGCGCGAGGGAGAACAGCTCCACCGAGTCCCGCCAGGTCAGGATCTGCCCGAGGGCGTCGGCGCCGGTGATGAAGAACAGGTCGGTGTCGGGGTTGAGCGCGCGCAGGTCGCGCAGGGTGTCCACGGTGTACGTCGGGCCGCCGCGGTCGATGTCGATACGGCTGACGGAGAACTGCGGGTTCTCGGCCGTGGCGATGACCGTCATCAGATAGCGGTCCTCGGCCGGGGAGACGTGCCGGTGGCTCTTCTGCCACGGCTGGCCGGTGGGCACGAACATGACCTCGTCGAGGTGGAACTGCGCGGCGACCTCACTGGCCGCGACGAGGTGGCCGTGGTGGATCGGGTCAAACGTTCCGCCCATGACGCCGAGGCGGCGCTTGCCGGGGTTCGACGGGCCGTTTCCGGGGCCGGTAGGCATGTCCTGCTCTCCCATGCGTGCAGACCCTACCGGCCCCGCCTGAGGGCCCAGGCCTGTCCGTGACTCAGCGGTCGCGGTTGAAGCGGGTGGTGATCCACAGCAGGAGCAGCAGGATGACGAAGGCGCCACCCCCGGTGAGCAACGGGCTGATGCTGTTGTGGTTGCCACCGTGCTCCTCGCCCTCGGCGGCGAGGGTGACCAACTGGGCAGCGGCGCTGTGGAAGCTCATCTTCGGCGTGACCTATCGGGTGTGGGCGGGATAAAGATGTCGGCCCATCGTAAGCGGGCGCCATGACGGGGATCACGCCGACTCCTCCGTTGGGGCGCCCGGGACGAGCGGTGGGGAACCTTCCCGCGGGCTCAGTCGTCCTTCTGCCTGTAGCCCCGCAACAGGAACCACGCGGTCAGCACACAGCCCACGACCATCACGATCAGCACCACCCGGAGCAGATTCCCCGCCCCCTGCTGCTCGGCGGCGTTCGCTGCCTCGGTCAGCCAGGCGGCTGCGGGGTTGTGCTCCATGACGCGGAACTCCTTCGCTGTAGTGCCCGTCCACGGTAACTCCGCCTAGGCTGGGCTCTGCTTCGGGGGCGCAAAGGGCTGAACAAGGCTCCGCAAAGGGCCGCACAGAGCCATTCAGACGCACATGGGGGAAGACATGTCCGACGGCCACGAGCACCACGGGCACGAGAACGTACCGAGCAGGCAGCGCAGGCGTTTCCCGGGGATCTCCTCGCGTGCGTACGAACACCCGGCGGACCGCTCGGCCCTGGTGGCCCTCCGGAAGCTCAGCGGCTTCGACACCGTCTTCAAGGCCCTGAGCGGCCTGCTCCCCGAGCGCAGTCTCCGGCTGCTGTTCCTGTCCGACTCGGTCCGGGTGTCGGAGCAGCAGTTCGCGCACCTCAACGACATGCTGCGGGACGCGTGTTACATCCTGGACCTGGAGAAGGTCCCGCCGATGTACGTGAACCAGGACCCGGTGCCGAACGCGATGTGCATCGGCCTGGACGAGCCGATCATCGTGGTCACGACGGGGCTGCTGGAGCTGCTCGACGAGGAGGAGATGCGGGCGGTGGTCGGCCACGAGGTGGGCCATGCCCTCTCCGGCCACTCGGTCTACCGCACGATCCTCCTCTTCCTCACCAGCCTGGCGGTCCGGGTCGCCTGGATCCCGTTGGGCAACATCGCGATCATGGCGATCGTGACGGCGCTGCGGGAGTGGTTCCGCAAGTCGGAGCTGTCCGCCGACCGCGCCGGCCTTCTCGTCGGCCAGGACCTCCAGGCCTCGATGCGCGGCCTGATGAAGCTCGCGGGCGGCCACCATCTGCACGAGATGAACGTGGACGCGTTCCTGAAGCAGGCCGAGGAGTACGAGGCGGGCGGCGACCTGCGCGACTCCGTCCTCAAGATCCTGAACGTCCTGCCCCGCTCCCACCCCTTCACCACGGTCCGCGCCGCCGAGCTGAAGAGGTGGGCCGAGTCCCGCGACCACCAGCGGATCATGGACGGCCACTACCCGCGCCGCTCGGAGGACAAGGACACGTCGGTGACGGACTCCTTCCGCGAGTCCGCGTCCCACTACGCCACCCACGTGAAGTCCTCCAAGGACCCCCTGATGAAGCTGGTCACGGACATCGCCGGCGGCGCGGGAGACCTGGGCGGCCGGGTACGACGCGGTTTCGGCGGCTTCACGGGTACGGCCCCCAGAGACGCCCCCACGGATGAGCCGCGCCGGGACGACGACGGGGACAACGCCTGACGGCCACCTGTGGCTTTTGCAGCGGTTTCCTCGCCCCCGCCGCCCCTACCCGTCCCATCCTCCTGGGGCTCCGCCCCAGACCCCGCTCCTCAAACGCCGGAGGGGCTGTATTGCCCCGCCATCCCGCCCCCCCACCCACCCGCATGGGCTTCACCGACCCAGGCATCATCCAGCCCGTCCGGCATTCGAGGACGAGGCCCCTTCAGGGCCGAAGCGGGGTCTGGGGCGGCGGGGGCGGGAAAACTCCCCGATCACACCTTCGGCTGTGATCCCGCCGCCAGCGACCCGCACAGCGCCGTAGCCCCACCCGTGGCATAGGGGTCGGTCCCCGCGGGCCCGCCCGCCTTGGCCGTCTGCCCCGCCAGCAGCGGATGCAGCCGGTTCGTCGAGTCCTCGGCACAGGACAGCGGCCCCGCCTGGACATAGGAGACGACCAGCTGGGTCTGGTGCAGCCGCAGGTCCTCACGGTCGAACCGGAAGTGCAGCTCGCGCCGCACGGTGAACAGCGAGGCCTCGGCCGCCTTCTCTCCCGCGTCCCGGGCCTCCGCCGCCACCGCCCGCAGGGCGTACACGAAGGTGTGATCGGCCGTGACCTCCAGCGTGGAGGAGTCGGTCTCCACGGCCTGGAGCGTGCCCTGCACCCGGATCCTGCGGTCGGCCAGCTCGGCCTGGGAGGCGTCGAAGCGAACCAGCCACCCGGTCGGCGCATGCCGCCCGTCCGCGGCCGGGTGCCCGAAGCTCTGGTCGAACTGGTCCAGTTGGTCGGGGTCCAGCAGCACCCGGACCGCACGGACCTGGTCACCGGTCAGCACCTCGGGATACAGCGAGGACCGCACGATGTAGTCCTTCGCGATACTCAGCGCGTTCGTCACCTGACTGTCCGAGAAGTGCGCGGTGCGGCGGGCGGCGGGCAGCGGGATGCCCTCCGCGCCGATGCGGAACTGAGCGGCGGGACTGTGCGCGTACAGGTACCCCGTGTCGGTCGCCCCGGGCACCTTGCCCTGCGGGGCGAGCGGGATGACGGTCATCCGGAGGGGCTCGGCGGGCGGCCCGGAGTTCGCGGGCGTCTGGTAGGGGTGCCGTACACCCATGTAGATCGCCGTACCGAAGGCCACGGCGATCAACAGGACCAGGATCAGCGCCTGCCGGGACAGCCCCCGGCGCATGGGTGGACGGCGGCGTACGGCGGGCGCGTGGTCGGCCAGGCGCTCCTGCGCGGAGAACTCCTGGAGGCGCGCAGCACGGACGAACGACTCGTCGAAGACGACGGATCGGTACTCTTCCTCGCCACCTCCGGGACCGCCCTCGGGTGTCCCCTCAGGTGGGTCTCCTGGCCCTCCCATACCTTCAGGGTAGGTCGCCGAGAGGCCGGGTAAACGCCCTGCTGCACGACAAGTTCTGACAGGTTCTCACCAGGATGGACGGGCCGCCCCGCGTAGTGCTCAGGCCCTCGGTCGAGTTCCGGTCAGGGCGTGCGCGGCGTCGCCGAGGCGGCCGGCTGCGAGTAGTCGGCGGATGCCGAGGGAGACGCTCCGGTGCCCTGTTCGAGCCCCGTGGACGCCGGCGGCGGGACCTGGTCCCGGGAGTTCGAGGAAGCGCCCCGGTAGACCGCCGTGAAGGCCAGCGCGACCATGCCGATGCCCATGACGAGGGCGAGCATCCAGGCGACGGGACGGTGCCAGCGGACCTGCTTGCCGTACGTCCCGGGGGCGCCGTAGCGATCCTCGAGGATGTCCGAGTCGTCCAGATCGTCCAGCTCCGGGTCATGACCGAAAGCGGCGCGGCCCTCGGGGCCGTACGCCTCGTCGTACCGCTCGCCCCGGCCGTGCGCCCGGCGGGCCTCCGCCTCGGAGGCCTCCGCTCTCGCCTGGGCGGCGGCCAGGAGGCGCTCGACGGCGGTCGGCTCGTGCACCACGGCCGCCCGCACGAAGGCCTCGTCGAAGACCACGGAGGCGAACTCTTCGTCCGACACCCCGCGGTCGTGGTCGTCGTCGGGCTCCCAGCCGTCAGGGAACGGCGTGCCCCCCACGTCCTCCGGCACGGATCCAGAGTAGTCCTGGGGGGTCAATTTGGGCAGACGGTATGGAAATTCATCTGGCTTGTGCGACACCTCGGGTGCGGCACGGAAGCAGTGGGGGGCGCGTGTCAGACGCATATGCCCCGGCCGCGCGCCCTGCGCCGCCGAGCCTCCCGACGCGCCGCCGACAAGCCCCCGACGCGCCCCGGCGGAGGGGATCCCTCAGCGCCGTACGTGCCCGTCCCCGGTGACGATGTACTTCGTGCTGGTCAGCTCCGGCAGGCCCATCGGCCCTCGGGCGTGCAGCTTCTGCGTGGAGATGCCGATCTCGGCGCCGAAGCCGAACTGGCCGCCATCCGTGAAGCGGGTGGAGGCGTTCACCGCGACCGTCGTGGAGTCGACCAGCTGGGTGAAGCGGCGGGCGGCCTGCTGGGAGGTGGTGACGATGGCCTCGGTGTGGCCGGAGGTCCACAGGCGGATGTGCTCGACGGCCTTGTCCAGCGAGTCCACGACCGCGGCGGCGATGTCGTAGGAGAGGTACTCGGTCTCCCAGTCCTCCGCCGTGGCCTCCACGACGGTCGCCTTGGAGTCCTTGGCGTACGCCAGCACCCTTTCGTCGGCGTGCACGGTCACCCCGGCCTCCGCGAGGGCGTCCAGGGCGCGCGGCAGGAACTCGGGGGCGATGTCCTGGTGGACCAGGAGGGTCTCGGCGGCGTTGCAGACGCTGACGCGGTGGGCCTTGGAGTTGATCAGGATCTCGATCGCCATGTCGAGGTCGGCGTGGGCGTCGACGTAGACGTGGCAGTTGCCGGTGCCGGTCTCGATGACGGGGACGATCGACTCCGTCACGACGGTCTGGATCAGCGAGGCGCCGCCGCGCGGGATCAGCACGTCGACGAGCCCGCGGGCCCGCATCAGCTCGCGCACGCTCTCGCGGCTCTCCCCGGGCACCAGCTGCACGGCGTCGGCGGGCAGCCCGGCCCCGCCCACGGCGTCCCGGATCACCCGGACGAGTGCGCTGTTCGACTCGTGCGCCGAGGCCGAGCCGCGCAGCAGCACGGCGTTGCCGGACTTCAGGCAGAGGGCGGCGGCGTCGACGGTGACGTTCGGGCGGGCCTCGTAGATGATCCCGACGACGCCGAGCGGGACGCGGACCTGGCGCAGGTCGATGCCGTTGGGGAGCGTGGACCCGCGGACGACCTCGCCGACGGGGTCGGGCAGCGCGACGACGTCCCGCACGTCGGAGGCGATGGCCCGCACGCGCTCCGGGGTCAGGGTCAGCCGGTCGATGATCGCCTCGCTGGTGCCGGCCTCGCGGGCCTTGGCGATGTCCCTGGCGTTGGCCTCGACGATTTCGCTCGTACGGACTTCCAGCGCGTCCGCGATGGCGAGCAGCGCGTCGTCCTTCTCGGCCCGCGGCAGCGGGGCGAGGTCGGCGGCGGCGGACTTGGCGCGGTAGGCGGCCCGGTTGACCGGGGACATGGAGTCGTACGGCGAGAGCGTGGTCATGAAAGAAGGGTAGTGCGACTGCGAGGCAGGTCCAGCGCTCGTTCCAAACCCCGAGACAAGCCCCAGGGGCCACTCAAGTTACTCAAGACGCACAAGGCACCCAAGCCGCTCAGTGCACGCAAGACCGGTCAATAGGGGTGGACGCCTACGGGGGTCGCCGGCGGCTGCCCGTACCCCTCCGCGATCCGCTGGTGGTAGGTCTCGCGGTCGATGACCTCCAGGCCGACGATCTCCCAGGGCGGCAGCCCCGCGCTCTGCCGGTGCTCGCCCCACAGGCGCAGGGCGACGGCGGCCGCGTCATGCAGGTCGCGGGCCTCTTCCCAGTAGCGGATCTCGGCGTGATCGTTGGCATACCTGCTGGTCAGCAGAAAGGGATGGTCGTGGGCGAGCTGTTCGAGGGCGCGCCGCACCTCCTTCAGCGGGGCCTCCTTGCCGGAGACGCTGAGGGTGACGTGCCACAGGCGGGGCAGATCCTTGGGCTCCTCGTACCGGTCGCCGGCCGCGACGCTCGTCAAGGCGCGCTCCTCACCGGCCGCGCGGGACGAGCCCCCACCGGCACTGCGGGACGCCGTCCCAGGGCGCACTCGTCTCACGACGGCCTCCTTTACGCAGTGACCGACTCGGTGGTCGTGCGGAATGTCCCTGAGACAAAGTTGAGCAGGCCGCAAGGGCTCGCGGGGCGGTTTTGCGGAACGTCCACCTCAGGGCGACTTCCCTCGCAGGGCGTTCACCCTGTTTTCGGCCGGGGGTCCGGGGGGGTCGGCCCCCGGGGCAACACAGCGCGGAACGTCCACCTCAGGGCGACTTCCCTCACAGGGCGCTCACCCTGCTTTCGGCCGGAGGCCCGGGGGGTCGGCCCCCGGGGCAACACAGCGCGGAACATCCACCTCAGGGCGACTTCCCTCGCAAGGCGCTCACCCTGCTTTCGGCCGGAGGCCCGGGGGGTCGCGCGGTGCTCAAGGCTGGAGGATCACCAGGTCGTCCCGGTGCACGACCTCACGCTCGTACTCCGCCCCCAGCTCCCGCGCCAGTTCCCGTGTCGACCGCCCGAGCAACTGGGGAATCTCCTTGGCGTCGAAGTTGACGAGCCCGCGTGCGACCGCGCGACCCGCGCTGTCGCGCAGCTCGACGGGGTCGCCCGCGCTGAACTCGCCCTCGACGGCGGCGATGCCGGCGGGCAGCAGCGACTTGCGGCCGTCGACGACCGCTCGTACGGCGCCGTCGTCCAGCGTCAGTGAGCCCTGCGGGGTGGAGGCGTGCTGTAGCCACAGCAGGCGGTCGGCGGAGCGTTTGCCCGTGGCGTGGAAGTACGTGCCGGTGTCACCGCCGTGCAGTGCCTCGGCCGCGTGAATCGCGCTGGTCAGGACCACCGGGATGTCGGCGGCGGCCGCGATCCGGGCGGCCTCGACCTTGGTGACCATGCCGCCGGTGCCGACGCCGGCCTTGCCCGAGCTGCCGATCTCGATGCCGGCGAGGTCGGACGGCCCGCGCACCTCCGCTATCCGCGACGTGCCGGGCTTGCTGGGGTCGCCGTCGTACACGCCGTCCACGTCGGACAGCAGCACCAGCAGGTCGGCGCGGACGAGGTGGGCCACCAGGGCGGCGAGCCGGTCGTTGTCGCCGAAGCGGATCTCGTCGGTGGCGACGGTGTCGTTCTCGTTGACGATCGGGAACGCGCCCATCGCCAGGAGCTTGTCCAGGGTGCGCGAGGCGTTGCGGTGGTGGGCGCGGCGGCTCATGTCGTCGCTGGTCAGCAGCACCTGGCCGACGCGGACGCCGTAGCGGGCGAAGGAGGCGGTGTACCGGGCGACGAGGAGACCCTGGCCGACGCTGGCGGCGGCCTGCTGGCGGGCCAGGTCCTTGGGGCGCCGGCGCAGGCCCAGCGGGGCGAGTCCGGCCGCGATGGCTCCGGAGGAGACGAGGACGATCTCCTTCTCCCCGCCGCTGCGACTCTTGGCGAGGACGTCGACGAGCGCGTCCACGCGGTCGGCGTCCAGGCCGCCGGACGCGGTGGTCAGCGACGAGGAGCCCACCTTGACGACGATCCTGCGGGCCTCGCGCACACCCTGCCTTGCCCCTGCCACCTGTGCTCTTTCCCTCGCGTCCGTCCGGTTCCCTGTCCGGCAATCTACGCGAAGTGGATCGTGCGGCGCGCGGGGATTCCAGCCCCCGGACAGAACGCGGGGCAGTCGGGCGGTGACGGTTCGCTCACGCGTCGCTTACGGCAAAAAGGTTGCGTTGGTTGCCTGTAGAAACAACGACAGAGCAAACATATTTTGAACGCCGTGTCACACCAAGCTCACGATGCTCACCAGGCTCACCGCGGAAGCGGGAAGCGCCTCCTTCTCCGCTCGGGCAAGAGCCCCTACGACGTCGTTTCCGTGGAGGAGGCCCTCCACCGGGACGTCATCGCCACCAACTCCGGCAACCTGATCTTCAGCGACGCCACACACAAGATCCTTCAGACCCCGCACACCGAGGTCGTCTCGAACGGCATCCGCACCGACGTCTCGGCGGCGGGCCGGATCAACGAGGAGTACGACGCCTTCGTCATTCCGCTCGCCAACGCGTTCCGGCCGTCGTTCGAGGCGCAGTTGAAGCGGCTGACGCGGCTGATCGGCAAGCTGCGGATCCCCGTGGTCGTGGTGGGCGTCGGCGCGCAGGCCGGGCTCGGCTACAACGCGGCACGGCTGAAGGGCATCGAGCCCGCGGTGCGCGAGTTCGTCTCCGCCGTGCTCGACCGCAGCGCCTCGATCGGGGTGCGGGGCGAGTTCACCGAGAAGTACCTGAAGGACCTGGGCTTCCGGGACGTCGAGGTCATCGGCTGCCCGTCGCTGTTCCTGTACGGCAAGGAGCTCACCGTCACCAAACGGGAGCCCGCCCTCGGCGCCGGCTCCCGGATCGCGGTCAACGGCTCGCACAGCGCGGTGCGGTCGCAGGGCCTGGACCGGGTCATCACCCGCGCCCACGCGCGCTATCCGTACCTGCGTTTCATCGGCCAGAACATCAGCGACGCACGGCAGTTGCACTGGCGGGACCTGTCCGACCCGAACGGTCTGGTGACGGCGATGCCGACGCATCCGGAGCACCCGATGTACCGGGAGGACAAGGTCCGCGTCTACGTCGACCCGGTCACGTGGATCGACGACCTGCGCGCGTTCGACTTCTCCTTCGGCTCCCGCATCCACGGCAACATCGCGGCGCTGCTCGCGGGCACACCGGCGACCGTGCTGTGCGGTGACTCGCGCACGCTGGAGCTGTGCCGCTACTTCGACATCCCGCACCGCCGGATCGACAAGCTGCCCGAGGACCTGGACCCGGCGGCGCTGTACGCGGAGGCCGACTTCGGTGCACTGATGAGCGGCCACCAGGAGCGGTTCGAGCGGTTCACGGGGTTCCTGGACCGCAACGGCCTGGAGAACACGTTCACGCACGGCGACGGCGGCGCCGCCTTCGACGCACGCATGAAGTCGCTGGCCTTCCCGCCGGGCGTGCGCCCCTGGAACGACGCCGACCTCACCTCGCTCACCACCCGGTTCGGCTGGCTGCAGAGCCGTATCGGCGAACTCGCCACGGACAACGACCGGTTGCGGCGCGAGCTGTCCCGTGCCGCCAAGGGCGGCGCGGCGCTCCCGGCGGCGTCCGTCTACCGCCGGGCGCGGCGCGTGGTGGGCGGCCCGATCCGGCGGGCGCTGCAGTCCGGACGGTAGGGGCGGCGATTCCGCGATCCCGGTCACTCCCGGCCCCCAGGACACATGCGTGTCGTCTGCAGGCCGCCGCGCGTTAACCCGGACGCACGACGTCCCGCGCCGACCTTGGAGTGACCGCGTTGCCCGCACCACCCCTGCCCCGCATCCCGGCGAGAGCGCTCGTCACGGCTCTCCTGGCCGCCGCCTTCTGCGCCCAGGCCGTGGCGGCGCTGCGCCCGCACGTCCCGCTGCTGCTCGCCGCGACGGTCGTGTCGCTGGCCGTCGAGGGCGTGCTGTTCCGCTGGCAGCGCGGCATGCTGTCGGTGTTCGCCAAATCGCACGCGGACATCACCGTGCGGCATGTGCTGCGGGACCTGCTGCTGGTCGTCGCGCTGCTGCGGCTCGGCGAGCAGCACCGGGAGACGCTGTACACGCCGCTGATCGCCGGTCTGCTCGCCTTCTACGCCCTGCACTGCGCGATCCAGGCGGTCTCGGTGCTGGTCCGCCGCACCCGCACGCTGCCGGTGGTCACCCGCAACATCGACGCCTCCGCGCTGCGCCTGTCCCCCGCCCCGCCGATCCTGCTGCGCCGCCCCGGCCACCGTCTGCTGGTCTTCGGCCTCCCGGCCACGGCGGGCCTGCTGACCACGGCGGCCACCGACGACCCCCGCTGCGCGGCCCTCGGCATCGCACTGTCCCTGGGGCTCGCCCTCCTCGGCCTGTACGACCTTCTCGTACGGCTGCTGCCGAGCCGTCGCCCCGCGAGCGAGCGGGAGGCGCTGGAGTGGCTCGACGCCTGGCTGGCGGAGTACCGGCCGACGGCCGGACTCTACTTCTCCGGCGGTGTCTCCTCGGCGTACCAGGCGAACATGTGGCTGGAGCCGCTGGCGAAGCTGGACGGCCGGCCGCTGATCGTGCTGCGTGAGCGGTTCATGGTGCAGAAGATCGCGCCGACCGACGTGCCGATCCTCTGCCTGCCGAAGGTCTCCACGCTGATGCGCCTGGAGGAGTCCTCGCTCCAGGTCCTCATCCACCCCTCGAACTCCGGCAAGACCTCCCAGGTCCTGCGCATCCCCACGCTCAAGCACACCTTCGTCAACCACGGGGAGAGCGACAAGCTGTCGTCCTGCAACCCGTACGCGAAGGCCTACGACGAGGTGTGGGTGGCCGGTCCGGCGGCGCGCGAGCGGTACGCGTACGCCGAGGTCGGCGTCGAGGACAAGGACGTGGTGGAGATCGGCCGCCCGCAGTTGGACGGCGTCCTGCCGTACGAGGGCGCGCCCACCGGGGCGTGTACGACGGTCCTGTACGCGCCGACCTGGGAGGGCTGGGACGGCAACCCCGGCAACACCTCGGTGGTCGAGGCAGGCGAGAACCTCGTACGCGCGCTGCTCGCGGACCCGGGCGTACGGCTGCTGTACAAGCCGCATCCGCTGACGGGGTCCGTGGATCCGCGCGCCGGGGCGGCCGATCTGCGGATCCGTGAGCTGATCAGGGCGGCGAACCGGGAGCGGACCGGGGAGCGGCCCAGTGACACCGGTGAACTCGCCCTTCTGACCGCGGAGTTGGACCGGCTGACCGCGATCGCCGGGCGAGCGAGCGCCGATCAGGTGGAGCGGATGCTGCTCCAGTCGGCTCCGGAGCCGGGGCGGGCGGAGGCGGTGGCGCGGGCCACGGCCGCCTGGGAGGAGGCCTACTGGGCGTCGCTGCCCGCGTGGGAGCACCAGGTCATCACCGACGCGCGGCCCACGCTGTACGCCTGCTACAACCAGGCGGACCTGCTGATCAGCGATGTGTCGAGCGTGATCAGCGACTTCCTGGCGAGTGGTAAGCCGTATGCCGTGGCCAACACCAGCGGCCTCGCGGAGGACGTGTTCCGCAAGGCCTTCCCGACCGTGCGCGCGGCGACCGTGCTCACGCCGGACGCGGCCGGGGTGCCGGAACTGCTGGACGCGGTGCGGCACCCCGAGAAGGACGAACTGGTTCAGGCGCGGGCGGAGTTGAAGCGTCACCTGCTGGGTCCGGACGAGCCGACGTCACAGGTGCGCTTCAACGAGGCCGTGCAGTCGCTGTGTTCCGCCTCCCTGGAGCACCGGGCCCGGATGGCCGAGCGGCTGGCGGCGGAGGCCCCCGAGATCCCGGATCAGCGACGCTCCGTCACGCCGCGGCGGCCCGCCCACCCCGCGTAGCCCCGCCCGAGGACCTCAGCACCCGGCGCGCCTTGCGCGCCGCCCGGCGCAGGAACGAGTCCGCGCCGCCCTCCCGGTAGCCGGGGAAGGCGCGGGCCTCGCGCGGTTCGGCGAGGTACACGGAGTCGGGGATCCCCGCCGCCGCGTCCCGGAAGTGCGGGTAGGCGAGGTAGACCCGGCGGCCCTTCTTCTCCAGGAGGGCCGCCGCCTGCTTCTTGGCCTTGACGAACTCCACGACGGGCAGCAGGAGATCGGCGCGCTGGGCGGCGACCAGGTGCAGCCGCAGGCGTTCCTCGACCTTGAGGCGGCGGGCGATGTCCGGCGTCCAGTAGGCGTCCATGAGGGGCTTGGCCAGTTCCAGCTTGTGCTGGCGGACCTTCTCGCTGTCCTTGGCGTACTTGGGCCCGAACTGCGGCAGCAGGGTGATGAGGAACGGGCGGACCATGAGCAGGTCGCGCCGGTCGCCGGCGGGTATGAGCTCGGCTATCAGGTGCATCAGGGCGCGCGCGGAGTCGAAGCGCAGGGTGTAACCGCCGCTCTTCGTCACGTGCTTGCCGTCGTCCCGGCCCACCAGGTAGTAGCAGGTGTAGTCGGCGACCACGGAGACGCCGTCGGCCCGCAGATAGGCCTCCATCGTGAACAGCGCGTCCTCGCCGGTCCACAGGGACTCGTCGAAGCGCATGTTGTGCCGGGTGAGCAGGTCGCGGCGGAACAGCTTCTGCGCGCTCAGCGTGAATTTGATGTTGGAGGAGAAGACGTCGGTCCGGTCCAGCGTCTTGCCCCACATCGACTTGGGCGCGGTGCGGTTGACGCCCTCGACCCGGCCGAGCACGACATCGGTGCCGTTCTTGTCGGCCATCGCGACCATGCGCTCCAGGGCCTCGGGGCCCAGCCGGTCGTCGGCGTCCAGGAAGAACACGTAACGCCCGGCCGCCTTGCCCAGGCCGACGTTGCGCGGGCCGCTGGGGCCGCCGGAGTTCTCCTGCCGGATCACGGTCACGGGCATCGCCGCGCGGGCCGCGAACTCCTCCAGGCACTCCCCCGTACCGTCCGTCGAACCGTCGTCGACGGCAATGACCTCGATGCACTCCGGGTCGATGGTCTGTGCCTCGACGGATGCCAGGCACTCGACCAGATACGGCATCGCTTCGTACGCCCCGATGATCACGGTGACATCAGGCTGCGCAGCGGTCACGTTTCCCCCTCGTTAATGGGATATCTCCCCCGTATCGCCTCATTCGCTACCTGGTAGACGGGTGAGGTGTGCAACCGGTTGCCTAATACCTGTATTTTCGTGACTCACGTCACAACATCAGCTGACATGGGATCACGTTAATCGGGCAACGTAAGAGGCCCGTCAGAAACGGCGCGGCCCCCGAGGATTCGCTCCTCGGGGGCCGCGCCGTCGGCTGTCGCGGGGTCAGGCCGTCACATCGTCCCCTGCCGCCGCCACCCGCTGCGCGGGCACGGTCGCCGGCTCGGCCTCGGCGGCTCCGGCCGCCGCCCGTGACTCCTGGCCGACGTTGCGCGCCTCGGCCTTGATCGCGAGGTTCGCCACGGCGGTGTTGAACTGGTCGATCGACGTCGGCTCGTCCGGGCCGAGCAGATAGCGCTTGAGGTCCCCCCGGTCCTCGGCCAGCGGGTCCGCGGACGGGTCCCGTACTGCGCCCAGCAGCTCGCCCAGCTCGGCCGCGCTGTTGGACAGGATCGTCGCGGCGCGCACCGCGGTGTTCTGCCGCTTGAACTCCTCCACGCCCAGCTCGGCGGAGTCCGTCACGGCGTACGGCTTGCCGCTGGCGATGAAGTCGGAGACCACGCTGGAGATGTCGGAGACCATCGCGTCGGAGACGTTGAAGCAGTCGTACAGACGCGGCTCGGCGCCCGTGATGACGCGGTGCTCGTGGTCGGGGAAGGAGCGCCAGTACGCGGCGTTCCACTCGGCGCGCAGCCGGGCGGCCTCCTCGTGCCGGGCGACGTCGACCAGGCCGTCGCGGGTGGCCTCGGCCTCGTCGCCGCCCTTGCCGTTGCCGTTGGCCTTGCCGGCCAGCTCGGCGAGGCGGGCCTCGATCCGGGCCAGCTCGGCCTTGGCTGCGGTCTGTGTGGCGGCGTCGGCCGTGAAGCGCGGGTCGGTGGCGCGCTCGGTGGCGGCCTGCTGGACCAGGGCGGTGATCCGGCGGTGCGCGGCGCCGGCCTCCTTGCTGACGGTGCCGGTGAAGGGGTGCGGCTTGTACAGGACGCGGACCGGCGGGTCGGCCGCCACCAGCTTCTTCACGATGTTCTCGCCGGCCAGCACGATCGAGGTGTTGCCGGGGTTGCCGTCCCAGCCCTCCCAGGTGGGGGCGTAGAGCACGGTCGGGATCCGCCCCTCCGGCACGCCCTGCCAGGTCTGGATCGGGGCCAGCTGCGGGCGGCCGACCTCGACGATGTCGTCGTCGCGGACGCCGACGTCGGCTATGGCGTAGCGGTCGCGGCCCGCGCGGCCGGCCGTCCACACCTCGTCGTAGACCTTGCTGTACGGGTTGACGCTGGCCAGCTTGTCGCTGTCGCCGTGGCCGATGAAGACGTGCCTCATGGTGGGGACGCGCAGCAGGTGGATGTTCTTGCCGACGTTGGCCGCGTACAGGGCGACGCGCACGTTGGACAGGTCCAGGTTCATCAGGTGCACGCCACCGGGCACGCAGATGACGGGGACCGTGGTGGGCGCCAGGTTGTTCAGGATGACCCGCTCGCGCAGGATGATCAGCGGCTTGGAGTCCAGCTGCTCCATCGTCTCCAGCCACATGTTGACCTGGTAGGCGGAGTCCTTGGAGCCGGAGAAGTACAGCACCGTCTCGGGGCGGTACTCGGCCAGCCAGTCGTCGACCGCGGCCAGGACCTTCTCCGCGTTCGGCGGGGTCTTCGCGCCGCGGACGTAAGGGACGAGCGCCAGCACGTACAGGCAGCCCACGCCCACCGTGACGCCGATGCCGACGAAGCCGGCCACGGCCGACTCCAGGGACGCCGAGACGAGGATGCCGACGACGGCCGCCAGGTCGAGGTGCAGCATCTTCTCCGCGGAGCGGTGCAGCAGCCGGCGCGGCGGGGCGTCCGGGATGCGGATGCGCGAGGCCAGGTCGATGTTGCGGGTGGCGACCGGCATACGGCGGCGGTTGCGGATCAGGGTGACCAGCGCGCCGTGCGGGGCCTGAAGGCCGTAGAAGGCTATGAAGCAGGCGATCGCGCCGTAGTAGATCAGGTCGTCCGCGAGGCCCAGGCGGGCCAGCAGCAGGATCAGCAGGAGCTGTCTGATCAGGAACCGGATCGACAGACCTGCCCGCACCTTGCTCAGGCGGTTGACCAGATAGCTGCTCTTGCGGTGCAGATAGTGGTCCGCCAGGTACGTCACGGCGGCCGCGGCCGCGAAGGCGGGGACGCTCGGGACGAGCGCGGCCAGCATGAGTGCCGGGAAGCCCAGCATCATGAAGGCCGCCGCGGCCAGCTCGGCCGCGCTGCCCACCCGGGCGACGCGAATAGCGGTGGATATCACGGAGAACCTGCTCAGGGAGAGGGGCCGGTCTGAAGGGGGAAGGACTCAGGCCCCTGTGAATTCTTCGTGAACGAAGAATCGCAGAGGCCTGAATTCCATAAGGCTATTAACTGCTGATTATGCCACGCCGTCCTGGCGGTCGAGGACACTGGCCAGCGCCTGCTCGAAGCCGGACGCCTTTCCGGCGGGCGCCGTCGGGTCCTGCTGGCGGACGTCGATCACATGGCCGGTCAGCTCGGAGAGCAGCACGTCGAGCGACGTACGGGCGACGGCCTCGGAGGAGAGCAGGCTGCCCGCGGGCTCCTGGCCGAAGGCCTTGGTGCGCATGGGGGTCGCGGTGCGCTCCGGGTTGATGCAGTTGACGCGGATGCCGTCGCCGGCCCACTCGTCGGACAGGGCCTGGGTGAGGTTCACCATGGCGGCCTTGGTCGAGGAGTACAGGCTGTACTCGGCGCGGCCGCGGGTGTAGCTGCTGGAGGTGTAGAGCAGCAACTGGCCCTTGGTCTCGGACAGGTACTTGTACGAGGACCGCGCGATCTGCACCGGGGCGAGGTAGTTGACCTTCAGCGCCTCCTCGATGGTGGCGTTGTCGGTCTCGGCGAGCTTGCCGATGCGCAGCACACCGGCGGTGTTCACGACGTAGTCGATGCGCCCGGTCTCGGCGTACGCCTTGGACAGCGCGTCGTCGACCTCCTCCGGGTTCTCCACGTGGGTGCCGGTGGTGGAGCGGCCCAGCGCGTACACCTTGGCGCCGTAGGACTCGGCGAGTTCGGCGATGTCCTTGCCGATGCCGTACGAGCCGCCGAAGACCACGATGGTCTTGCCGGTCAGCAGCTGACGGTAGGCCTCCTCGCTCACCTGCTCGGGAGCGGCGGTGGAGGCCAGCTGGAAGAGCTTGTCGGCGATGAAGACGTCGACGGGCTGGGTGACCTTCATGTTGTACTCGTCACCCGCGACGACGTGGATCGGCACGTCCGGCAGGTACTTGAGCACGACGGAGCAGTCGTCCGTGGCCTGGAAGTTGGGGTCACCGGCGGCGACCTCGTAGGCCCGCTTGATCGTGGACAGCTTGAACGCCTGCGGCGTCTGGCCGCGGCGCAGCCGGGAGCGGTCCGGGATCTCGGTGATGAACTCGCCGTCCTCGCCGTGCGTGCGGGTCACGATGATCGTGTCCGCGGACGGGATGGCGACGTCGACGGCCTGGAAGCGCTCCAGCGCCACGACGCAGTCGTCGATCACGCGCTGTGACAGCAGCGGGCGTACGGCGTCGTGGAAGAGGACGTTCAGGTCCTCGCCCTCGGCCAGGCCCTCACCGAGGGCGTCGATGGCGCGCTCAGTCGTCTCGTTCCGGGTCGAGCCGCCCTCGATGATCTTCTTGACCTTGGTGAACCCGGCCTTGGCGACGATCTTCTCGATGTCCGGCACGTATCCGGGCGCCATCAGCACGATGATGTCGTCGATCGAGTCGGCGTTCTCGAAGGTGGTCAACGTGTGCTCGATGACTGCCTTGCCGGCGATCTTCAGCAGCTGCTTGGGGATCGACAGACCCACCCGCTGACCGGTGCCACCGGCCAGGATCACTGCGGTGGTACGGGGCTTGGCTATGTGCTGGGACACAGGTGACCTACCTTGTGGCGACTGGGAACTTGGAAATGGTCCCACTTGGGGTTACCGCAGTGCAAGGTGAGCGCCCCCGGCTGCATATGTGCGCGCAACCTGTCATTCACCTTGTACGCATGGTCATTGTGGAGAGCCTCCCCGAAGGGTCACGGCAATTGCTGTGAGTAACGGCACAGGTTCACCGAAGCCGTAGCCGCTTGAGGCAGCGGTGGCCGAGTACCCGCACGAGTTCCTTCGACGAGGTCTGGTGAACCGTACGCGACTTGGCGGACGCGGTGTGCCGCACGGGCGCCGCGGCCGCCGCGGCGAGGGCCCCGTACAGCGCCTGAGCCGCGGACTCGGGGGTGATGCGCGACTCGGGGGCGCTCGGGGCGGCGGGCTGCGTGGCGGCCAGTTGCACAGCGGACAAAAGGCGCATGTCACCGAGAACCCGCACCCCCGTCCCGCCGATACGCTCCGCGATCTCCGCACCGATCTCGGCAGCGGCCTCGACGGCCCACTGCGGGGTGCGGATCTTCACGTCGCCGGGACCGGGAGTGCACGTGTTCTTCATATGCATCACCGCGCCGTTCCGGACGAGCTGTGAATAGAGCTCCGCGGGCAGTTCATTGGCGCGGAATTCCTTATTAAGATTCCGCAGCATTTCGGTCTCGGCGAGGGTGAGTGAGCGATTCGTCGCGTCCGGAACGGGCCGTAGAAGACGGGCGGGCAGTCCGAGCAGTGCCTCGAAGGTGCGCAGCAGGCCCTCCCGGTCACGGTCGTCGACCACGACGACGGTGACCCGCTCCGGACCGGCCACCCGCGCCCAGCGCTCGACGAGCCGGTCGTGCCGGTGCCGGCGCCAGAAACTGGGGTTGGGCTTCTCGTACGGCGGCTTGGTGAGCATGTGCTCCAGCCAGTCCTCGTAGCCCATGCGCAGACCGTTCTGCACGTACTGCTGCCACTGCGAGGGCATGATCCGCGCCAGTGGGCGCAGCGTGACCAGGACGTGCACGCGGTCACCGCCGAGCTGCTCGACGATCCGCTCGATCGCCTCGCCGTCGGGGGCGTCGGCGAAGAACTCGCTGCTGATCACGGAGGTGCGCCGGCCGGTGGCGCGCACCTGCTCCAGGAGTCGCTCCCAGTGCCGCTCGGTCGGCGCGGTGTCGCCCATCATGCCGGTGCGGGCACAGGCGGCCAGGACCGCTTCCATGGGGTGCCGGTTGGTGGCCGGCCAGGCGACGCCGTGCCGGGCCATCTCGTCCTTCGCCGCGAACAGGGCGCCCTGGATCGCGGTGGTGCCCGTCTTGTGCGGGCCGATGTGCAGCAGCCGGGTCCCGGTGGGCAGCGGGGTGATCACGCCGCCGTTGACCGGCGGTTCATCTCTCGTACAGTCCGTCTCCATGGTCAGAGGACGGTAAGAGGGCTTCCTGAGACTGCCCTGAGAGTGACCTGGGACACGGATGAGTCCCAGGTCCCCACCAGGAGTGAGCGCGGTCGCGAGCGCTATACGACCTCGACGCCCGGCCGTCCCGCCTCGACCCGCAGGTTCGCCAGCGTGCTCGGCGTGGCCGTCTGCTGGCGCACCGTGTCCACGATCCTGACCTGTGCGTCGATGCCGTCGCGGCGGATGTCGAAGAGGTGGTAGCCGCGGTGGGCGTCGAGGAGCTTCCAGTGCGGGTTGTCCGGCAGGCGCGGGTCCCACTCCTTGTGGAAGGCGGCCTGGTCCTGGTCACCGTTGCTGGAGATGGACGTACCGACGAACTCGGCGCCCACCACGGCCGAGTCCGGGTCGGCGTAGTCCTCCTTGAGGTCGCTGATCATCGTCAGGTGGCGGTCGCCGGTGAACACGACCGGGTTGCGGACCTTCTTCAACTCCTGCATCAGGGCGTTGCGTTCGGCCTGGTAGCCGTCCCAGGCGTCGTAGAACCAGAGCTTGCCCTCGCCGACCTGGAGGTCGGTCTCGGCCATCATGATCTGCGAGCCGATCATGTTCCAGCGGGCCGGCGAGTGGCGCAGCCCGTCGAGCAGCCACTGCTTCTGCTCGGCGCCGAGCATGGTGAGCGCGGGGTCCTGGGCGCCTTGCTGGCCGGTGGCCTGGTCGCTGCGGTACTGGCGGGTGTCCAGCACGCTGAGCCGGGCCAGGCGGCCGAACTCCAGGCGGCGGTACATCTGGATGTGCGGACCGTTCGGGATGGCGCTCGCCCGGACCGGCATGTGCTCGTAGAACGCCTGGTAGCCGGCGGTCAGCCGGGCCACGAACGCGTCGTGCGGCTGCTTGTCCGGGTCCTGCGGTATCTCGCCGGCGAAGTCGTTGTCGATCTCGTGGTCGTCGAAGGTGACCACCCAGGGCGCGTTCGCGTGCATCGCGGCCAGGTCCGGGTCGGTGCGGTACTGGGCGTACCGGTTGCGGTACTGCACCAGGCTGTACGGCTCGTCGGTGCCCTCGTGGCGACGCAGGGCCGTGGCCGAGGGCCGCGACTCGTAGATGTAGTCGCCGACGAACAGGACGAAGTCGGGGTCCTGGTCCAGCATGTCGGCGTACGGCGTGAAGTAGCCGTGCTGCCAGTTCTGGCAGGAGGCCAGCGCCATGCGCAGCCGGCCGCCGGAGCTGTGCGGGTGAGGCGCGGTGCGGGTGCGGCCGGTGGGCGAGATCTGTCCGCTCACGCGGAAGCGGTACCAGTACGTCCGCCCCGGACGCAGCCGCCGTACGTCCACGTGGACGCTGTGCCCGAGCTCCGGGCGGGCCTGGGCGACGCCGCGGCGGACCGGCTTTCTGAACCGTTCGTCCTCCGCGAGCTCCCACTCCACGGACACGACGCGGTCGGGCATGCCGCCGCCGTTCAGCGGATCCGGGGCGAGGCGCGTCCACAGCACGATGCCGTCGGGCAGCGGGTCACCGGAGGCGACGCCGAGGCTGAACACGCCGTCGGGCAGCGGGGTTTCGGCGGCCCGGGCGGCGGACGGCAGCCACAGCTGGGCCGAAGCCGCCGCGCCGAGCACCGCGGCTCCGGCGGTCAGAAAGCGGCGTCGGTCGGGCGATACGGATCCGGAAACACCGTTCATCGGCGAACTCCCCTGCCTCGCTGGCCTCTTGGACACTTCGGATGCTCACGCCCGTGGGCGGTCTGGCTGCTGAACTGCGAGCTTCACGTGCATGACAACTAGGGAGACAACAGAAGACCCGCCGCGGCACGGGAACGCGCCCTTGCCACAACGGGTCTGGCGATCGATCAGGAGTTGAACCCGGAGCCCAGCTTCGCGTTCGCCGCGACCGTGCCGAGGGTCCCGGCACCGAAGGTGAACGAGCCGGTCGGGGTGATCCCGGCCGGCGTGGACCTGAACACCCACACCGACCCGGCGTTCGCGTTCTCCCCCGGTGCGCCGACGACGAGTTCGGCGCGGCCGTCCTGGTCGGCGTCCATGAGACGGGTCGTACGGCCGAAGGCGTCGTCGGTCTCCGCCGCGCCCGGCACACCGGCGGTGTCCTGGTTGACCCCCGTGGCGCCGGTGCCGGTCAGGCCGTTCGCGCCGCCGCGCAGGACGATGACGCCGCCGGCGTTGCTCAGCCCGTCGAAGTCCTCGCCGGGCACGCCCGTGGAGACATCGGCGTAGCCGTCGCCGTCGACGTCGGCGACCGAGATGTCGGAGCCGAAGCCGTCCATCCGCTCGGCGGCGCCCGGGACTCCGGCGCTGTCCTGGTTGACGTACATCGCCTTGGTGCCTACGGGCCCGCTCGCGGAGCCCGGGATGAAGGCGACCCGGCCGCCCAGGGGAATCGGGGTGTCGACGTCGCTGTCGTAGCCGTCGACGGGCCGTCCGACCACGATGTCCGCGTAGCCGTCCCCGTTCACATCACCCAGGCCGAGCGACTCGCCGCCCTGCACCCGCCAGCCCCTGCTGTCGCGCGGCACGACCCCCTCGGCGAGCCCGTCCTTCGTGCCCTGCCAGTACGTGACGCGGCGGGCGTCGTACTCGTCGCCGTCGTTCATCGTGCCGACGACGTCGTCGATGCCGTCACCGTTCACGTCACCGGTGGCCAGGTCCAGGAAGCGGGGGTCGGAGTCGTCGTGGACGGTCTGTTCCCCGCCCCGCGCACCGCCGTCGCGCCCGAAGGGGCCCTTGACGACCCGCAGATCGGTGTAGCTCTCCACCACGACCAGGTCGCTCGCCCCGTCGCCGTTCACGTCCCCGACGGTGAGCCGGTCCTTGGCGCTGAGCCGGTCGTAGGTGTGGTGCCCGTACGCCAGCGCCGCCCCGCCCGACAGCCCGGTCGCCCCGCCCCAGACCACCTGCACGAGCCCGGTCTCGGCACCGCCCTCGACGGAGTCCTCACCGGTGACGCCGACGATCAGGTCCGTGTACCCGTCCTGGTCGAGGTCGGCGGTGCTGACCGCGCTGCCGAACAGGTCGCCCGTCTCGGCGGAGTCGGTGACGCCGGTGGTGTTCTGGCTGATGACCTGCCTGGAGGTGGTCCTCAGCCCGCTCGCCGAGCCGTACACCACGGCGACGTATCCGGCCCGCGTCTTCCCGTCGACGGTCGCCTCGGGCGCCGCGACCGCGAGGTCGGAGTAGCCGTCGCCGTTGAAGTCCTGCCGCGCACCGGCCGCCGCGGCCGACCGCGGCCGCTCCTGGTCCTGCACCTGCGCCTGCGCCAGGGGCAGCGCACCGCCGACTGATGAGAGCAGGGCGAGCGCGATGACGACGGCACGCCGTGTTCTGTGCGAGGCAGGTAAGGGCACGTCTACTCCGGTTGTCGCAAGGGCAGTTGACGACGGACGAGGATCAAGATCCTCGTCCGCACCGCCCAGTACGACTCACCGGAACGACCGTTGGTTGCCCTGCCGTACGCCCCGACTTTCCCGGCTGTTAACGCACCTCCGCGGAGGCCACTCCTAGAACGGCTCGAAGTCGTCGAACTCCTGCGCCGCCTCGTCCCGCTCGGCCTGCTTGTCACGCCTGCGCTGCGCGGAAGGCCGCGGCGCCTCGAACCGGTGGTCCTCACCCCGGCGGCCCAGCATCTCGGCCCCGGCCATCACGGTCGGCTCCCAGTCGAAGACGACGGCGTTCTCCTCGGGACCGATGGCGACGCCGTCGCCGGTGCGGGCCCCCGCCTTCATCAACTCCTCTTCCACACCGAGGCGGTTGAGCCGGTCCGCGAGATACCCCACGGCCTCGTCGTTGTTGAAGTCGGTCTGGCGCACCCAGCGTTCGGGCTTCTCGCCGCGCACGCGGAACAGCGGCTCGCCGCCGGCCTCCTCGCGCGTCACGGTGAAGCCCGTGTCGTCGACGGCCTTCGGCCGGATCACGATCCGTGTCGCCTCTTCCTTCGGCTTCGCGGCCCGCGCCTTGCCCACCAGCTCGGCCAGCGCGAACGACAGCTCCTTCAGCCCGGTGTGCGCCACCGCCGACACCTCGAAGACCCGGTAGCCACGAGCCTCCAGATCCGGCCGCACCATCTCGGCGAGGTCCTTGCCGTCCGGTACGTCGATCTTGTTCAGGACGACGATCCGCGGCCGGTTGTCGAGGCCGCCGTACTCCCGCAGCTCCGCCTCGATGATGTCCAGGTCGGTGACGGGGTCGCGGTCGGACTCCAGCGTCGCGGTGTCCAGGACGTGCACGAGGACGCTGCACCGCTCGACGTGCCGCAGGAACTCCAGGCCCAGGCCCTTGCCCTGGCTGGCACCCGGGATGAGCCCCGGGACGTCGGCGATGGTGTAGACGGTCGAACCGGCGGTCACCACGCCGAGGTTCGGCACGAGCGTCGTGAACGGGTAGTCCGCGATCTTCGGCTTGGCTGCGCTCAGCACGGAGATCAGCGAAGACTTGCCGGCGCTCGGGTACCCGACCAGCGCCACGTCGGCGACCGTCTTCAGCTCCAGGACGATGTCCTGAAGGTCCCCCGGCACACCCAGCAGCGCGAACCCGGGCGCCTTGCGCCGCGCCGACGCCAGCGCCGCGTTGCCGAGCCCGCCCCGGCCGCCCTGCGCGGCGACGTACGACGTGCCGTGCCCGACCAGGTCGGCGAGGACGTTGCCCGCCCTGTCGAGGACGACGGTGCCGTCCGGCACGGGAAGGACCAGGTCCTGCCCGTCCTTCCCCGACCGGTTGCCGCCCTCGCCGGGCTTGCCGTTGGTGGCCTTGCGGTGCGGGGAGTGGTGGTATTCGAGCAGCGTGGTGATCGACTGGTCGACGGTGAGGATCACGTCCCCGCCGCGCCCGCCGTTGCCGCCGTCGGGCCCGCCCAGCGGCTTGAACTTCTCACGGTGAACGGAGGCACAGCCGTGGCCTCCGTTACCCGCGGCGACATGCAGTTCGACGCGGTCCACGAAGGTGGTCATGGTTGGTGCCTCCAGCACTACGAAACGTACGGTGATGTCTCTGCTCTAACACGCGAAAGGCGGACCCGCCTTCCCACCTGGGAAGTGAGGTCCGCCTCGCGAAGGATTTGAACGATCGGCTCGGTCCAGCCTCGAGTCGGAAGACTCAGGCGACCGGAACGATGTTCACGACCTTGCGGCCACGGCTGGTGCCGAACTCCACCGCACCGGCCTGCAGCGCGAACAGCGTGTCGTCGCCGCCACGGCCGACGCCCGCACCGGGGTGGAAGTGGGTGCCACGCTGGCGGACCAGGATCTCACCCGCGTTGACGACCTGACCGCCGAAGCGCTTCACGCCGAGCCGCTGGGCATTCGAGTCGCGACCGTTCCGGGTGGACGATGCGCCCTTCTTGTGTGCCATTTCTCCTCAGTCCCTTACTTCGCGGCCGCGGGGATCTCAGTGACCTTGATCGCCGTGTACTGCTGGCGGTGGCCCTGACGACGGCGGTAGCCGGTCTTGTTCTTGTAGCGAAGGATGTCGATCTTGACGCCCTTGTGGTGGTCCACGACCTCGGCCTGGACCTTGATGCCGGCCAGCACCCACGGGTCGCTGGTCACAGCGTCGCCGTCGACAACGAGCAGGGTCGAGAGCTCGACCGTGTCGCCAACCTTGGCAGTGGAAATCTTGTCAACCTCAACGATGTCGCCGACAGCAACCTTGTGCTGGCGACCACCGCTGCGCACGATGGCGTACACGCGGATCTCACTCTCTCGCTCGGAAACGGCACCCCCGCAGTCCAGCCATCCGGCACGCGGACAGCCTCTCCAGGGCACCCAGTGCTCCGGAGGAAAAGGTTTACGGGGATGTGGCGCGCCTATATCCATGGACACGCCGACGGTCAAGGTTACGGGTCCGTGGCCGAGGGGGTCAAACCGGGCCGGTCCCCAACGGAGTGCGGCCGGTCACAGAGACCGGCCGCACCTCGTATCACTCGTCGATGAGCGTCACTCGCCGAAGGGCGTCACTCGTCGGTGGCGGCAGAGACCGTGGTCTTCTTCGCCGTCGACTTGGCCGCGGCCGTCTTGACGGTCTTCGCCGCCTTCTTGGCCGTCGCCTTCTTGGCGACCGTCTTCTTGGCCGCGGTCTTCTTCGCCGCGGTCTTCTTGGTGGCGGCCTTCTTCGCCGTGGCCTTCTTGGCCGTCTTACGGGCCGTCTTCTTGGCCGGAGCCGTCTCCTCGACGCCCTCCTCCGCGGCCGGGGCCTCCACGGCGGCGCCGGACTCGGCCTCCGCCGCCGGGACGACCACGACGGCCGTCTCCTCGGACGCGGTCGGCGCGGTGGCCTTGCGCACGGCACGGCGCCGCGGACGGGCCGGAGCGGCGCCCTCGGCGGCCGCCTCGGCCGGAGCCGCCTCGACCTGCTCCGCCGGAGCCGCGGCCGGGGCTTCCGCCACCGGCTCGGGCGCCGTCGGCGCGGCCTCGCTGACGGTCACCACGGTGGCCTCGGCCCCCGCGGGCGACCCGGCGGGCGCGGAGACCTTACGGGTCGCGCGACGCCGCGTACGTCCCTTGGGCGCGGCCTCCTCGACGGCCGGAGCCTCGACGGCCGGGGCCTGCGTGGCCGCGGCCTCGACGACCGCGTCCTCCACGGCCGTCGGCTCGGCCTTCGCCTCGGCGGCCGACTCCGGCTGCACCGGACGGGCGACCTCGTCGGCGACCGTCACGTCCTGAGCCGTGGGAACGGCCTCGGCCTTCCTGGGCGCACCCGCCGGGGCCGAGGCCCGCCGACCGCCACGGCGCCGCGAACGACCTCCGCGGCCGGCCGCGGCCTCCGCCTCGGCGACGCTGCTGTACAGCTCCTCGTCCGGCGCGAAGGCGGGCTCCGGGAGCGCCGCGGGCTCGGCGGCCTCGGCAGCGATCTCGGCCTCGGTCTCCGCCTCCTCCTCGGCCGTCTCGACCGGCTCGACGGCGACAGCGGCCTCGTGGACGTGCTCGGGACCGGCACCGGCACGCGCGCGCTTCTTGCGCTTGCCGCCGCCTCCGGCGGAGGTCGGCTGCTCCATGTGCACGATGACACCGCGGCCGTTGCAGTGGACGCAGGTCTCGGAGAAGGACTCCAGCAGACCCTGGCCCACCCGCTTACGGGTCATCTGGACCAGGCCCAGCGAGGTGACCTCGGCCACCTGGTGCTTCGTACGGTCCCGGCCCAGGCACTCCAGCAGACGCCGCAGCACCAGGTCCCGGTTGGACTCCAGCACCATGTCGATGAAGTCGATGACGATGATGCCGCCGAGGTCGCGCAGCCGCAGCTGACGGACGATCTCCTCGGCCGCCTCCAGGTTGTTCCTGGTGACGGTCTCCTCGAGGTTGCCGCCCTGACCGGTGAACTTGCCGGTGTTGACGTCGACGACGACCATCGCCTCGGTCCGGTCGATCACCAGCGAACCGCCGCTGGGCAGCCAGACCTTGCGGTCCAGCGCCTTGGCGAGCTGCTCGTCGATCCGGTACGTGGCGAAGACGTCGACCTCGGAGGTCCACTTCTGGAGCCGCTCGGCGAGGTCCGGCGCCACGTGCGAGACATAGCCGTGGACGGTCTCCCAGGCGTCGCCACCGCTGACGACGACCTTGGAGAAGTCCTCGTTGAAGATGTCCCGGACGACCCGGACGGTCATGTCCGGCTCGCCGTACAGCAGCGTCGGCGCGTTGCCGTTCTTGGCCTTCTTCTGGATGTCCTCCCACTGCGCCTGCAAGCGCTCGACGTCGCGGCGCAGCTCGTCCTCGCTCGCACCCTCGGCGGCGGTGCGCACGATGACGCCCGCGTCCTCGGGGACGATCTTCTTGAGGATGGTCTTCAGCCGGGCGCGCTCGGTGTCGGGCAGCTTGCGGCTGATGCCGGTCATCGAGCCCTCGGGGACGTACACGAGGTAGCGGCCCGGGAGGGAGACCTGGCTGGTCAGACGCGCGCCCTTGTGCCCGATCGGGTCCTTGGTGACCTGGACGAGCACGGACTGGCCGGACTTGAGGGCGGACTCGATGCGCCGCGGCCCGTTGGCCATGCCCAGCGCCTCGAAGTTGACCTCACCGGCGTACAGGACGGCGTTGCGGCCCTTGCCGATGTCGATGAAGGCGGCCTCCATCGACGGCAGCACGTTCTGGACCTTGCCCAGGTAGACGTTCCCGACGTACGAGGTCGCCTGCTCCTTGTTGACGTAGTGCTCGACGAGCACGTTGTCCTCAAGGACGCCGATCTGGGTGCGGTCGCCGTGCTGGCGGACGACCATCACGCGCTCGACGGCCTCACGGCGGGCCAGGAACTCGGCCTCGGTGATGATCGGAACGCGGCGGCGGCCCTGCTCACGGCCTTCCCGGCGGCGCTGCTTCTTGGCCTCCAGGCGCGTGGAGCCCTTGATGGACTGCACCTCGTCGGACGGCTCGGCCTTCGGGCGCGGCTCACGGACCTTGACGACGGTGCGCTCGGGGTCGCCGTCACCGGGCTCGGTGTCGACGGCGGAGTCACCGGCGCGACGGCGACGGCGACGGCGGCGACGGCTGCTGGAGCTGGACCCACCGCCGTCCTCGGCGCGCGCGTCCTCGTCGTCCTCTTCCTCCTGCTCGGCGGTGTCCTCGGCGTCCTGCGCGGCCTGCTCCGCGGCGACCTCGTCGCCCTCGGTGTCACCGCCCTCGGCGTCCGCGGCCTCACCGCGACGGCGGCGGCGGCCACCACGCCGACGGCGCCGACGCGACCCGGTCTCCTCGGTCTCCTCGGAGTCCTCGCCCTCGGCGATGTCCTCGGCGGCCTCTTCGGCTTCCTCGGTCTCGTCCTCGGCGGCGACGGTCCCGACGGCCTGGGCCTCGGCCTCCTCGGCGCCCCGGCGCCGGCGACGACGACGTGCCGTGCCGGGCTGCTCCTCCGCCTGGACCTCTTCCACGTCCTCGGTCTCCGCCTCGGCGGCCGCCTCGGCGGCGGCCCGCTGGGGCGTCTGGAACTGCGGCTCGGTGAACACGGGCGCCTGGAACACGGCCACGGCGGGGCGGGCCGGACGCGGAGCGTCGGGCGCCTCGGCGGCGGGGGCCTGAGCGGGCGCGGCGAACCCGGCGGCGGCTCGCCGGACGACACGACGGCGGCGGCGCGGACCGGCGGCTTCCTCATCGGCAGCGGCCGCGGGTGCCTCGGTCTCGACAGCGGGCGTCACGGGCGTCTCCGCCGTCGCCGGCGTCTCGGCGGGAGCCTCGGCGACAGCGGCCTCGGCCGCCTCGTCGGCGGGCGCGGAGACGCGGCGCGTGGCACGCCGACGCGTACGACGCGGTGCGGCCTCCTCGGCGGCCTCGACGGCTTCCTCCGCCTCGGCGGGGGCTTCGGCACTCACGGGCGCCTCCGCGCTCTCGTCCGCGCTCTCGTCGGCCGGAGCACCGGCGGGCGCGGACACCCGGCGGGTGGCACGCCGGCGGGTACGACGCGGAGCCTCCTCCTCGGCGGCCTCGGCGGAGGCGGGAGCCTCGGCAGGGGCGGGAGCCGCAGCGGCGGCAGGCACCTCGGCGGGGGCGGCGCTCTCGGCAGCCTCCGCAGGCACCGGGGCACCGGCGGGCGCGGACGCACGGCGCGTGGCACGCCGACGCGTACGAGGCGGTGCCGCCTCCTCGGTCACTTCGGTGGTCACCTCGGTGGTCTGCGCCGGGCTCTCCTCGGCGACCGGCGCGGCGGCCACGGGCACCACGGTCTCGGCGGCCCCGGCGGCCGCGGGCGCCCCGGCGGGCGCGGACGCACGGCGCACCGCACGACGACGCGTACGGCCGGCAGGTGCGGCCTCCGCCACCTCTTCCGCCGCTCCGGTCTCTTCGGCTTCCGCGGCCTCAGGAGTCACCTCGGCCGCGACGGCCGCGACGCTCTCCTCGGGCTTCTCAGCCGTCTCGGCCTCGTCGCTCAGCGCCGCCACATCGGCGGCCTCGGCGACCGGTATGGCCGGCGCGACCACCTCTGTGGCCTGCGCCTCGGCGGCACCCGTGGGCGGGCCCGCGGGGCGGGACGCGGCACGGCGCCGACGACGCGGCGGCAGGGTGTCGCTGGGGGTGTTCAGTTCGGAACCCTCAGTGGGTTCGGTCGGTTCGAGCATGCGGGCGTTTCTCCCGTCAGGCTCCCGGGCGCCGCGCCTGGTCCGGCGGTATGCCGGTGACGTCCGCGGCTCGCGCGTTGCGCGACTGCCGCCGTCCGGGGCGCGGGCGCCGCACGGGAGCTCTCTGTGTCCTGTCTCGCCGGTTCCGTACGCCGAATGCGTACGGCCTGGCGAAAGTCTTCTGGTCGGTGCGCTGCCCGACCCAGGTGGCTCCCGAGTACGAGGGCGGCGCTTCGACGTCCGTCCCTACGGAACCTTCCTTACGCCGGCGCCGTCGCGGCGGCAGCGGTCTCGGCCTTGGGTGGGGCCGTCGCTGCCTCGCGGTCGGGCGCGAGCGGGTCGGTCACCGTGCCGGTCTCTTCATCGAACAGCCCCTGCGCCAGCCTGGTCACCGCTGCGGGGACCGGCGGCGCCAGGTCGGCCACGGCGCGGAGACCGGACAGGACGTCGTCGGGTCGTACGGCAGGCGTCACGTGCCGAACAACCAGCCGCAGTATCGCACAGGGCTGGTCGGTCGGCCTATCAGCTGCCGAACTGTGCGTTTCCGTTCCGTCGGTGCTTTCCAGGTGGACGACCGCCGGACGGGCGTCGAAAGTGCGCACGCCGTTCTTCGTCATGCGCTGGACCTCGACGGCCTCGGCGGCGTTGAAGGCGGCGATCGCGCGTTCGGCCTCGGCCGGGTCCACGCCGTCGAGCCGCAGCTCCCAGACGGACGCCGTGAGCCGGTCCGCGAGCCCGGAGGTCCGGGCCTCGACCGACTCGACGACATCGAGCCCGGTGGGCATCGACTCGTCGAGGAGCACCCTCAACTGCTCCGGATCGCGCGCCTCGGTGAGCGCGATCTCCAGGTACTCCGCCTCACTGCCCGTGCCGGTGGGTGCGGCATTGGCGTACGACACCTTCGGATGTGGCGTGAACCCCGCCGAGTACGCCATCGGCACCTCGGCACGGCGCAGCGCACGCTCGAAGGCGCGCTGGAAGTCACGGTGGCTGGTGAACCGGAGGCGGCCGCGCTTGGTGTAGCGCAGTCGGATGCGCTGCACCGCGGGTGCGGGCGGCGGGCCTTCGGGCTGTCGCTTGCCCAGTGTCGTTCAGTCCTTCGTGAGAGCGGTCGTACTGCTACCAAGAGTACGTGTCTCGCGGCGCCGAGGTTCCCGCACGGCCTCCATTTCCCGTTCCTTCTGCTCCCCGAAGAGCATCCGCCGGAAGTCGGCCCGCGCCTGCCGTACGGACTCGCGGGCGGCGGTGAGGGCCTGCCGGGTGGCGCGTCCCACACTGCGGGCGGCCTCGGCGACGGGCCGCAGCACGGCGTCCCGGACGACATGCCCGACCGGCGTGAGCACCGTCCGGTACACCCACCGCACCGGCTCCACGAAGGTCCATCGGAAGAGCTTGACGAGGAACCGTCCGAAGGCGAGCGAGATCCGCCCGGCGACCCGCCACGCGTGCCCGAGCGCGTCCCGGAGCTCCCTGCCGACGACGGCGAGCACGCGGCCGACGGGGGCGAGGACCCACCGGTACAGACCCAGCGCGGGCAGCACGAACAGCACGCGGGCGGTCCAGTACAGCGCGATCCCGATCCCGGTGGCGATCATGCTCACGAGCCACACGAGGCCCCTTGCGCACCAGGCGATCGCCCGCCCGACCGGCGCGAGGATCCACTCGTACACCCACCGGGCGGGGACGACGAGGAGATACCGCACCAGCCACGCCACGACGCCGAAGATGCCGAGTCCGATGGCGGCGAGCACGGCGCCGAGCCCTCGCAGGACCCACATCACCGCATGCCCGATCGGGGTGAGCACGCGCGCGTAGAGCCAGCCCAGACCGGCCCCGATCCCGTGCGCCAGCCACGCGCACGCGTGCCCCAGCGGTGTCAGGAGGTAGCGGTACAGCCACACCGCGGGGACGACGAGGAGCATGTTCCCCAGCCAGGCGAGCGCCTTCGCCAGGGGCACCACGACGTACCGCCACAGCGCCACGAACGGCCACACGAACACCGCCCGGCCGAGCCACAGCAGTGCCCGCCCCACCGGGCGGAGCACCGTGTCGTTCAGGAAGCGCCCGGCGACGACGAGCGCGTCCCACACCATCCGCACCGGCACGACCAGCACGAGCACGACGATCCGTACCGGAACGCGGATCGCGACCACCAGGCACCCTTCGGGTTCCCGGCGCGGCGGTGGTGGCGGTTTTTCGAGATCCATACCGTCGTAGACGCGCGGAACGGGCCGCTCGGATGCAGGTCGGGGACACGATCCGGCAACTCCTGCGCGTACGCCGTGAGCAGCTACTCCGCGTGCACCATGAGCAGCCCCGCCAGCAGCGCCGTACGCGACGGAAGGTGGTCCAGCAGGACGTGCTCGTGGCGGGCGTGGGCGCCGCCGCCGACGGCGCCCAGGCCGTCCAGGACGGGCCGGCCGAGCGCGGCGACGAAATTGCCGTCGCTCGCTCCGCCCACGGAGGTCTCGGCGGCCCTCCACCCGAGCTCGCCGGCGATCGACTGCGCCTGTTTGAAGAGGAGCTGGGAGCCGGGGTGGGGCACCATGGGCGGGCGGTTCCAGCCGCCGGAGACGGTGACCCGGACGCGCGGGTCGGCGGGGCGCAGGGCGGCCAGCGCGGCGTCGATGCGGGCCGCCTCGGCGGGCACGGCGATGCGTACGTCGATGCCGCAGTGGGCGTGCCCGGCGATGACGTTGGTGCCCGTGCCGCCGCTGATCACGCCGACGTTGACGGTCGTGCCGCGCTCCGGGGCGCCCAGGGCGGCGATCCGGGTGACCAGTTCGGCGAGGGCGTGCACGGCGCTCGCGCCCGCGTAGGGGTCGAGACCCGCGTGTGCCTCCACGCCCTCCACCGTCACCTCGAACAGCCCGACGCCCTTACGGGACGTCTTCAGGGCCCCCTCCGGCCCGGCCGACGCCTCGCACACCAGCGTGGCGGCCGCGTCCTCGCTCAGCCGCTCGATGTGCGGGCGGGAGGCGGGGCTGCCGATCTCCTCGTCGCCGTTGAGGAACAGCCGTACCGCGGGGCGCGGGAGGTCCAGCTCGCGCAGCAGCCGCAGCGCCCACACGGCCTGCACCAGGCCGCACTTCATGTCGAACGCGCCCGGCCCGCTCGCCGAGCCGTCGCCGGTCACCCGGAACGGCCACTCGGCGAGGGTGCCGGCCGGCCACACGGTGTCGTAGTGGCACAGCACCAGCACGGTCGCCTCGGCCGTTCCCGTGTACAGCAGCTCCAGCATGTCGCCGTGCGGGCCGCCGTCATGGCGTCGTACCCGGTCGGGCGGGCCGAGCCGCCGGTGTGTCCACCGCTCGACGGCCGCCAGGCCCTGGTTCAGCAACTCCTTGTCGTGGCTGGGGGTTTCCAGCTCGACCAGCGTGCGCAGGTCGTCGGTGATCTCGGGCAGGGCGGTGCGGGCCAGGGACTCGATACGGCGCGGCGACACAGGCGGCTCTCCTCATACGGACGTGACGGCGACGGCGGTCAGCGGACGGGGACTCCCGGTCCCAGCGGTATGCCGAGTGCCCACCAGGCGTAGAACAACAGCGTCCAGGCCGCCAGCATGGTCAGGCACAGCGGCAGGGTCAGGGACAGCAGCGTGCCGATGCCGGCCGAGCGGCGGTACCGCTGGACGACGCCCAGGGTCATGACGAAGTAGGCGCTCATCGGGGTCGCCGCGTTGGTGCAGGAGTCGGCGATGCGGTAGACCGCCTGGGTCACCTCGGGCGGGATGTCGAGGAGCATGAACATCGGCACGAACACCGGGCCGACCAGGGCCCACTGGGCGGAGCCGCTGGTGACCAGCAGGTTGATCAGCGTGCAGACGAGCAGGATGCCCAGGAAGGCCCACGGTCCGGTGATACCGGCCGACTTGAGCAGGTCGGCGCCCCGGATCGCCATGACCTCGCCGACTCCGGTCCACTTGAAATAGGCCAGGAACTGGGAGATCGCGAAGAACAGCACCAGGATCGGGGCCATCTCGCGCAGCCCCTTCGCCATGTGGTCGGGGATGTCCCGGCCGCTGCGCACGGTGCCCACGGCCCGTCCGTGGACCGCGCCGGCGATCAGGAACGCCACCGCGAGCACGACCGCGATGCCGGTCAGCACCGGGGACTGCACGATGCTGCCGCCCTCGCCCCGCAGCGGCGAGGAGACCGGGACCATCGCCGCGACGACGACCACGACGTACGCGAGCAGCGCGAGTCCCGCGTTGCGCAGCCCGCGCCGTTCGTCGGCGCCGAGGGTCAGGGACGCCGGGGAGCCGGCCGCGTCGTGGGCATCGGGGGCGTCCTGGTCCCCCGGCTCGGGCTCGTCCGGCATGGCCGCCACCCGCCGGGCTATGACCTTCTCGGTGACGACCGTGATGACGGCGGCGAGCACCACCGAGGACCCGATGGAGAAGAAGTAGTTGGACAGCGGGTTGACCACATAGCCCGGGTCGACGGTCTGCGCCGCGGCGGTGGTGAGCCCGGCGAGCACGGCGTCCGTGGGGGTGACCAGCGGGCTCGCGTCGTACCCGGCGGACACCGACACGAACGCCACCACCGCGCCGAGCATGGGGCTGCGTCCCACGGCCTTGAAGGCCAGCGCGCCGAGCGGCACCAGCACCACATAGGCCGCGTCGGAGGCGGCGTGCGCGACCATCGCGGTGAACGCCAGCGTGAACGTCAGCCATCGGGCCGGGACCCGGGCGACCGCGCCCCGCAGCATCGCCGGAAGCATGCCCGAGCGGTCGGCGACGGCCACGCCGAGCATGACGACCAGGATCGTGCCGAGCGGCGGGAAGGTGGCGTAGTTCGTCACCGCGTCGTTGATCATCATCCGCAGCCCGTCGCCCGAGACGAGGCTGTGGACGGTGACGGTCTTGCCGCTGGCGGGGTTCAGCGCGGAGGCACCGGCGGCGGACAACGCCCAGCTGACGAGGGCGAGTACGACGCTGAGCACGCCGAACAGCCAGAAGGGGTGGGGGAGTTTGTTGCCCAGTCGCTCGATGCGCACCAGCAGGGCCATCAGCCCGGTGAGCGGGGCCTGTTCGGTGGTCTGGTTGGAAGCCACCCTCCATTGACTACCCACTTGAGGAATTCATGCAAGGAGCGCGCCAATTTCGAACGTATCGTTCACGGGAATCCGCGCCCTGACAGATTCGGTCTGAGACTGGATGTACGACCATGTACGGCATGTCATTCCTGGACGACGACGACCTCGATCTCGTCGCCGCGCTCCAGCACGCCCCGCGGGCCCCGCTGAGCCTGCTCGCGGAGGCGCTCGGTGTGTCGGCGAGCACGGTGGGGCGCCGGCTGGCCCGGCTGGAGTCGGAGCGCCTGCTACGGGTGATCGGCCAGCTCGACTGGTCGGTGTCCGGCGAGGGCCACCCCTGGCACGTCTGGGTGACGGCGGAACCCGGCGGTGCCCCCGAAGTCGCCCGTCGCCTCGCCGAGTTGCCCGGCACGACCCTGGTCGCCGTCACCGCCGGCACGACGGACGTCTACTGCTCGGTCCTCCCCGAGCACCGGGCCGACGTCAGGGACCTGCTGACCCGGAGCATCCCCGCCACCCCCGGCGTCCGCTCGGCCCGCTCCGAACTCGTCCTGTCCGCCACCACCAAGTCCGACGCCTGGCGCCTCCCCCGCCTGGCCGACGACCAGGTCGACCGCCTCACCGCCCGCGCGGCACAGGACGCCCCCACGAGCGCGTCAACCGCCCCGGATCCCCTCACCGACGACGAGCTGCGCGCCCTGCGCCTGCTCGCCGTGGACGGCCGTACGACTGCCGCCCAGGTCTCCCGCCGACTGGCCATCGGCCGGTCCACGGCCTACCGCCTCACCCAGTCCCTGCTCCAACGCGGCCTGGTCCGCCCCCGCGTGGAGATCGAACCGGCCCTGCTCGGCTACGCCCTGGAGGCGGTGGTGGCCCTCACGGTCGCCCCGGGCGCGATCAGGGACGTGGCCGCCGCCCTCTCCACCCACCCTTCGGCACGTTACGTCTCCACCACCGCGGGCCATTCCTGCGTGGTCCACCAGGGCGTCTTCCGCGACGAACGCGGCCTCGCCGACTTCCTCACCCACGACCTCGCCGAACTCCCCGGTGTGACCTCCTTCGACGTCTCGATCGTCCTGGAGGCCCTGCGCCGCCACTGGCTGGACCGCGAGGCCGGCCGGCTGGCCGCGGCCGCGCCCGGAACGCACGACGGCGACAGGGATCGGTGAAGGTCCTTCATCGCCGCGGCAGCAGCGCCACGGCCGTCTCGGCGATCACCTCGGGGGCCGGTCCCACGTCGAGCGCGGCTCCCGGCTCGTCCGGCTGCAGCGGTTCGAGTCTCCGCGCCATACGCTCGCGCGAGCTTCTGCCGGCGGGGACCCGACTCGACCTCGATGCCGAGGCCGGCCCTGCGGAGCCTGGGCCCTCCCGGATCAACGTCGTCGCCTTTCCCAGTGCGCGTGCCCGCTGGGCGCAGGCGCGGCGTTCTTGACCGTGAGCGGCAGCCATCACCCGCGCAGCCCTAGGTGTGCTGTCCCGGGACGTTGGTGACACGCGTGCTGGGTGCTTGAAGGGGTGAGGGCCTTCTGGGTTCGGTGTGGATTGCGACATCTACCGCCGACCGCAGGAGGCCCTCGTTGTCCCACCGTAATGCCCCGCTGACGCCGACCGGCAGGCTGCGTCTGGCCCGGTGCGTCGTGGACCTTGCTGGTCTGCCCGCCGCGCGAGCGGCCGAGCAGGGCGGCCTTCAGACGGAGTTTGCGGCATCGCCGGACGCGGTTGCGTTCGGCTCGTTCGGGATCAACTTCGACTTCTTGCCCGGCTTGTTCCTCCTCGGTGCCCCCTTTGAGCGGGGCTTCTCCTCCTCGGCGGCCTTCTCCAGGGCGTCGAGGACCCCCTCGCCCAGCTGCACTCCGGCTGCGTCGTGGTGGGCTCTTGCGGTGGTGGAGTCCACGCCGACCAGTGACAAGTCCACCTCGTCCCGCTTCGCCGCCTCGGCGATCATGCCCTCCAGCAGGGCCTCGAAGACCCCGGCGTCCCGCCACTGCCGGAACCGGTTGTGCACCGTGGACCAGGCGCCGAACTCCGCAGGTATCTCCCGCCACTGCGCACCGCTACGGAACCGCCAGATCACGCCCTCGAACTGCTGCCGCAGCCGGGAGGGATACGGGCCCGTACTCGCCGATCGTCAGGTACGGCTCGATGAACTCCCACTCGTCATCCGTCAGTTGCGCTCGCGTCATGCACTACGGACTACCTGATCCGCCCCCGATACGGGGCTGGAACTCACAGATTGATCGCAACCAGATACAGGCCTTAGTTGGCTGCGGTGTGGGATGGCGGCTTGGGACGACTGAGACGTGGCACCGGCCTCGAACAGCGCCACGAACGTGATCGCCCGTACGAGGATTCGCCGGATGTGACAGCGGCCTTCGTCCGGTCCAGGGCGGCATCGCACACGTGAAGCGGTTCTCGGTGGGCACTGCCAACTTCGACGCCACCGACATCAGCTGCGGCTACGGCAATCAGATCGTGACCGCGCTGGCGAACCTGGAGTGAGCGGCGCGAGGTACGTCGTCGACACCTCCCGCAACGGGTACGGCGCGATGGACCCCAATGGCCAACACGTCGACTGCGCAACCCCGCCGGCCGCAAGCTCGGCGTGCCGTCATCGCTCGGCATCGGCGGCGCCGAATACCTGCTGTGGATCAAATTCCCCGGGGACTCCGAGGGCAGTGCGGTACCGCCCCGCCCGGGACCCCCGCCGGCACGTTCTCCCCGTTCCTCGCCGGGAACCTGATCAACGGCATCTGAGAAGCCAAACCTGAAACGTTATAGGTTCAGCGGGAGTTGGATCATCGGTACGTTACTTACGGGAAGTCGCTCAGACCAGCTCGGACGTCTTCCCTACCCGCCTCTGGCACACGAGATGGCCAGAGTCATCGCCGGCCGACCTTACTCTTCACCGTAGGCACGGGGGAGTGTCATGGGTCCCTAGCCTGACCTGCTGAAATAGTCAGAAACCTGTTACAGGTTGAGGAGAGTTCCTGTCATGAAGCGAGTTTCCCTGAGGATGTCCGCTGCCCTGGCGGCGGCCGGCGCTGTCGCCAGCCTGGTGACCGTGGGTGTCGCCGCTCCGGCGGCCAACGCCGCGCCCTCCTGCGTCAATGTCCAGCATGGGAGGACCTTCTACGAGGAGACCGCCTTCGGAAAGTACTATCACCACTGGGTGAAGATCACGAACAACTGCGCCAGCAAGAAGAAGCTCAAGGTGGACTGGAGGGGGGCCTTTATGCCCGACTCGAAGTGCACCACGATCAACAAGGGCAAGAGCGCAGAATTCACCAAGGACGGCAAGTGGGACGCCTACGCCGGGTGGTACAGCTGCTGAGCTGATCCGTAGGGCATTCAGCTCCTCACCGGGTTCTGGCGGAGAACGCCAGCCCAGCCCGGTAGAAGACCACACCGAAGCTCCCGGCCGACGGCCTGCCAGCCAGCAGATCGCCGACCGGGAGCTTCGCTGTGTTCCGCGTCCTGGGCTGAAGGCGTGGCACGGCATCGCGAGCCGCTACGACAAGATGCCCGAGAGCGATCTTGCTGGCCTCCACCTGCGAGGAGCAGTGATCTGGATGCGCAGCCTCCAATGATCACGACTCAACACAGGCCCTAGCCGAAGCGAACCTTTCTTCCGTGCGCGGCGGAACGCGACGGTACGGCTGCGGGGCCGAACTTGTCGGGGGATTTGTTCTACTACTGAGTGCGCGTGACCAGAAGGATTTGATTGGAATCCTGCCGGTTCGGCGATGTGCGGTCTTGCGCAGTCAGGCTCTGCAATGCCCGACGCAGGGTTCGGGCTACGTCGTGTTGATCCGCTGCTTGCAGGACAGCGGCCATAGCCACGAGGCCCATGCGAGCGCAAGACAGAGTCAGATTGGTGGCAGGAAGCCTGCGGTCGCGCATTGCGGTCAGCAATTCCAATGTGTTCTCCGCAGCCCGTCGTACGTGAACGGGTAGCGACGTGCCGCTCGGGCCAGTCAGCAGCGAATCGCGTACACGGCGCACGGTGCCGACTGGATCTTCTGGACCTTTCTCAGCGGCGGACGTTTCCTCTCCAACGTCTGCCAGGAAATCGTCCAAACTCGTCAGAGCTGAGGCCAACTCTACGCCGGCAGGAGGTTCCCAGATCGCGACTAGCGACCGGAACGCGGCGATGGCCGCTCTAGGCATTCCGGGGTAGGCAAATTGATCAAGGGCGATGTCGACGGCCAGAGTCAGCCTCTCAGGGGAACTGAGATGGAGCATGAGCGGGGCGGGGTTCTCGACGTCGAGGTCGAGATCGAGGTCGAGGTCGAGGTCGACACCGATATCGGGATCAAGGTTACGTGCACGCGTAAAAGCGAAGGCAAGAGCCTCGGCGATTAATTCGGCAATTCCAGCGTTAAGGGGGCGAATACCAGCGTCAGGGCTACTTAGGGCGCGGAGGCGGTAGAGAGTCTCCATGAGGTCGCTATTCAGTGACTGACCGACCCTCTCGGCGTGACTGAGAGTTTGGTTCACGGAGAGACTGAGGGCTCGGCTGAGAGCACGAGCACGGTTCAGGCGATCACCCGGATCAGACCCGGTGGCGAAGGCGAACTGATCACGAATGGCGTCGAGAGCCGGGTCGAGAGCCAGTGCTTCGCCGATAGATTCGAGCGCGCCGGTAGCAACGCGGTCGTGAAAATGGTCGCGGTTAAGAACGTCAGCGAGGGCGCGAGCGCGGTTGATGGCTTGGGCGCGGCTGACTGCTTGGGCGCGACTCACGGGCCGATAGAAGGGGGAATGGTCACGTTCACCGTCAAGTGCGTCGGTTAGGACGAGGTCCAAGGCGAGGTCAAGTGTGAGGTCGAACGCGAGGTCGAGGACGAGATTCAGGGAATCGAGGTCGGGATCATTCCGGAATTCAGCAGTACGCGTGAGAGCAACGCTGAGCACTCTGGCCCAGTCCAACACCTGCCTGCGTTGTTCGGAGGGGATGGCAAGCATTCGCAGGTAGTTGGTGATTTGTTGACGGTCATTTGCAACGGAGGACCTGGTAGGAGTGGTACGAGACCTCATGGTGACGAGCACAGGAGTGTACGGCCACGGCACTTGCGGCGGCTGGTACAAGAGAGTGCTGGTGCCGTCCTGGACCCAGACGGTGTGACCCCTCAGAGCGGTCGCAATCGCCGCGGGTTGTTCCTTGAGTTCGTCAGGTGTGGGTAGACGATACGTAGCTTCGCTGGTGATGCTGTTGAGCCAGACGGCGAAGCGCTCGGCGTCACCGGCCTGCATCCCTACCGCAGCTGCGTTGCTGTTGTCGCTACCGCCTGTGTCGGCGACATCCGGGTGATGGCGCCCGTTGGCTTCTTCTTCCTGAATGAACATGTTGTACAGGGCTCGAGGTACAGGTCGCGCGCACAAGGCCGCGGAATCGTTGAGTTGTATGGTCTCGCGCAAGGTGCGAGTAGCCATGACTCCAGCCAGAACCCGCTGCAGGGCTGGATCCGCGACCTGATTGCGGACAGACTCAGTGAGCAGGGCCTCCAGTCGGCTGCGGACGGCCGGGTCGACGATCTGTGCCTGGTCGGCGCAGTCGAAGGCCAGAGCCAGGGCACGAACGGTGCCGGAATCCAGGCAGGCCCTGATGACCTCGGTTGCGTCGTTGCCTGCGGCCCACAGCAAGATCGTCTCGCGCCACCATGGGTCATCGACGCTTCCCGTCAAGATCGTCGTATCAGCACGGGGGGTGCTGAGCTGAGCAGCTGCCAGGTACTCCTGCAGCGTCAGGTGTGCAAAACCGTGGAAGCCGTGTTCGCGTTCGACCAGCAGGCCGCTCTTTCGAGACTCTTCGAGAAACACTTCGGAGGTGACGTTGCCGGGCACTTCCTGCAGAGGCTGGTGAATCGCTTCGGCCGCGTCGCGCACCGGCCAGTCACGTACCTTGGCCTGCATCATGACCAGGGCGAGATGCTGGATGACGTGCTGCTTGTGCTGACCGTTCAAGCCGGTGGCGTCCGAAAGACCGCGGGCTTCGTAGCGTCGGTGCAGCAGCACGTCACACATCTCGGCGTAGAGTTCCGCGCGGCTTCCGGGCAGCTGCCCGCGGTAGCGATGGACGTTCGCGATCATTGTCAGTAGCAGTGGATTTGCCGCCAGGTCGTACAGCGCTGGCTGGTCCCGAAGCCGGGCCATCAGATCCTCTGCGTTTCTTGCGCCGGCAGTGCGCAACTCGTGCCGACTGCTTGCCCGAGTCCGCAGCCGCACAGCGAAGTTGTCCGCGGCCGCGTGTACCTCGCGCCTCGTATGGGCCCGGGCTCGGCTTTCGACGGCGTAGGACCACTGATGCAGGAATTGAAAAATCTGCTCGCCCGTGAAGCGCCGCACTTGCAGCACCTCGGCTCCAGGCAGCGGGTTCGACTGATAGCCGTGCGGCCGCGAGGTCACCACATAGATGTTGCGAGGATGTCGCTCCGTTTGCCGCCCGACCCAGGCCACAACCCGACTTCGATCCGCAGGGTCGGCTACCTCATCCAGCCCGTCCAGTAGCACCACACACCCGCCACGATCGAGCCTTCGCTCCAACCAGTCCTCCGACACCTTCCCCTCAAGCCAGCCGGACGAGACAGCTACTGCCGCCAGCGTGGGTGCCTCACTGACGAGGAGCCTGGCGGAATGGTCACGCAAGTAGAGCAGGACGGGAAGGCACCGCCCCCAGGGCCACCAGCGGTGCTCGCACAGCGCGAGGGCCGTGTTGCGGGCCAGCGTTGTCTTCCCTGACCCTGGTCCGCCGATCACTGCGAGAACCCGGGCAGCCCCGCCTCGCTCGGCATCTCGCAGCACGGATTCCAGACTGCGGCGCCGCGTCAGTCCTCCAGCCTCGCCACCAGGCACAGCGCCCAGATGCGGCTCTCCGGCAACGGCATGCAGTACCTGCGGCGCCAGGCTGACATCTACGTATACCTGGTGCATGCGGAGCACGAACTCACCTTGCGTAGCGACGCCCACGGTCTCCATATCCCGCACGGTCTCCCGCAACTGCCGCAGGTACACGGCACGTCCGCCCCGCCCCGTGTTTGGCGCACCGTTGGGCCTGGCGCTTCCCGCTGCTTCGTCACCACCAGGAGCTGCCCATACCTCCGTGTAGAGGAGCATGAGCACCGCAATCCCCAGAGATGCATATAGCCATGTCCAGCTGAGGCCCTTGTCGGACAGGACTTGATTCGTAGCCACTCCGCCCGTGACCAGCAGCCCCGCACCGCCCATGAGTCGGAGTACGTTCCGCACCCTTGCAGCCCCCTGAGTACACCAACCGGCCTTCAGCTTGCCGGAGCAACGCCTCTGCCAGGCTCCGACCGCACCAGCCAACCGCGCAGGGGCCCTCGGAGGAGCTCAGTTGACCGTTCTGAGACCTCCCCCGTCCTAGCTGGCCCTACATCTGCATCCAGGCCAAGAGATCCTGACGGGCGGGGTTGGCAGACGCGAGAGGGAAGATCCGGGTACACCAATGATCCCCTTCTGAACAAGAAGGGGATCACAGGCGATGCTTGCGCGCTCCCGCCTGGAACGACCCTCAGACCCACTCCGCCTCAGAGACGAGGTGAGGGGCCCCAGCAGGGCCTGGGAGCGGCGTACGAGGCGACGCCAATCGCACCGACGAGCTCGGACGGGAAACCCCGACCGAGCGCCTCGCCCACCTCAGTGCGAGTGCCCGCTGGGCGCAGGCGCCGCGTTCTTGACCGTGAGCGGCAGCAGCTTCTTCCCGGTCGGGCCGATCTGGATGTGCGTGTCCATCTGCGGGCACACCCCGCAGTCGAAGCACGGCGTCCACCGGCAGTCCTCCACCTCGGTCTCATCGAGGGCGTCCTGCCAGTCCTCCCAGAGCCATTCCTTGTCGAGGCCGGAGTCCAGGTGATCCCAGGGGAGGACTTCCTCGTACGTCTTCTCACGCGTCGTGTACCAGTCGACGTCGACGCCGAAGGCGGGCAGCGTCTTCTCGGCGCACGCCATCCAGCGGTCGTAGGAGAAGTGCTCGCGCCAGCCGTCGAAGCGGCCGCCGTCCTCGTAGACCGCGCGGATGACCGCGCCGATGCGGCGGTCGCCACGGGAGAGGAGGCCCTCGACGATGCCGGGCTTGCCGTCGTGGTAGCGGAAGCCGATCGAGCGGCCGTACTTCTTGTCACCGCGGATCTTGTCGCGGAGCTTCTCGAGACGGGCGTCCGTCTCCTCGGCCGACAGCTGCGGGGCCCACTGGAAGGGGGTGTGGGGCTTCGGGACGAAGCCGCCGATCGAGACCGTGCAGCGGATGTCGTTCGAGCGGGAGACCTCGCGGCCCTTGGCGATGACCTTCGTCGCCATGTCGGCGATCTGCAGGACGTCGTCGTCGGTCTCCGTCGGCAGGCCGCACATGAAGTACAGCTTCACCTGGCGCCAGCCGTTGCCGTAGGCGGTGGCGACCGTCCGGATGAGGTCTTCCTCGGACACCATCTTGTTGATGACCTTGCGCATGCGCTCCGAGCCGCCCTCGGGAGCGAAGGTCAGCCCCGACCTACGGCCGTTCCGCGTCAGCTCGTTCGCCAGGTCCACGTTGAACGCGTCCACGCGGGTGGACGGGAGCGACAGGCCGATCTTGTCCTCCTCGTACCTGTCCGCAAGACCCTTCGCGATGTCGCCGATCTCGCTGTGGTCCGCCGACGACAGCGACAGCAGGCCGACCTCCTCGAAGCCGGTCGCCTTCAGGCCCTTCTCGACCATCTCGCCGATGCCGGTGATCGAGCGCTCGCGGACCGGGCGGGTGATCATGCCGGCCTGGCAGAAGCGGCAGCCGCGGGTGCAGCCGCGGAAGATCTCCACCGACATGCGCTCGTGGACCGTCTCGGCCAGCGGGACCAGCGGCTGCTTGGGGTACGGCCACTCGTCGAGGTCCATCACCGTGTGCTTCGACACACGCCACGGGACACCGCTCTTGTTCGGTACGACACGGGCGATACGGCCGTCCGGGAGGTACTCGACGTCGTAGAACGCCGGGATGTACACCGAGCCCGTCTTCGCGAGGCGGAACAGGACCTCCTCGCGGCCGCCCGGCTGCCCCTCCGCCTTCCACTCGCGGATGATCTTCGTCATGTCCAGCACGGCCTGCTCGCCGTCGCCGATGATCGCCGCGTCGATGAAGTCCGCGATCGGCTCGGGGTTGAACGCCGCGTGGCCGCCGGCCAGGACGATCGGGTCGTCGAGCGTCCGGTCCTTGGACTCCAGGGGGATGCCGGCCAGGTCCAGGGCCGTGAGCATGTTCGTGTAGCCCAGCTCGGTGGAGAAGGAGAGGCCGAACACGTCGAAGGCCTTCACCGGCCGGTGACTGTCCACCGTGAACTGCGGGACGCCCTGCTCGCGCATCAGCGCCTCCAGGTCCGGCCACACGCTGTACGTGCGCTCGGCGAGGACGGCCTCCTGCTCGTTCAGGACCTCGTAAAGGATCATGACGCCCTGGTTGGGCAGCCCGACCTCGTACGCGTCGGGATACATGAGCGCCCAGCGGACGTCACACGACTCCCACGGCTTGACCGTGGAGTTGAGCTCTCCGCCGACGTACTGGATCGGCTTCTGCACATGCGGGAGCAGAGCTTCGAGCTGCGGGAAAACCGACGCAGCGACTTCGGCAGGCATCTCGCGAACCTTCGTGAGCTGGACTGAACGGACAGGGGTGACCATCTAGCCTAACGCGGCCGCGGACACCCTCAGCACGTCCGAAGGCTCAGAGGACGTCCGCCCCGCCCTTGATCCCGTCCCAGACCCCGGGCAGCTCGGCCTCCACGGCCGCCGCCCGCTGCTCCTCACGCCCGTACAGCAACCCGTATGTGAAGGCGCTCTCCCCCGCCGCGTGTGCGACCGCGGACAGCTCGCGCAGGGTCTGGCGGGCCATGACGCTGTCCTGGTGCTCCCCGAGCAGGTTCTGCAAGGACTTCATGGCCTTGGTCAGGGCCTTGGCGGGCTTGCCCAGGGCGGGCGTGGCGGCCTCCGCCGCGTAGCGGGTGCGCTTGGTCTTCTTGCGGGCCTCGTGGATGGCGACGTCCCGGTCGGTGCCGGGTTCCAGCTCCAGCGCCTGCCCGACGAGCGCGGACACCTTGCCGAAGTCCTTCCGCACGGCCTTGGGGAGCACCTTGCCGGGCTTCTTCCCGGCCGCCTTCCGCAGCGGCGGGTCGGTGAGCACCCCGTCCACGGCATCGAGCAGGTCCAGGTAGCGGCGGGAGTCGAGCACCCCGATCAGCCGGCTGCTCGCCCCGCCGGGCCTGTCACCCGCCCATTGGCTCAGCCGCTCGACGACCGGACCGGACACCAGCGCGTGGGGCACCTCGTCGAGAGCGGCCGACAGACGTTCGTTCAGCACCTCCCGGTCCCGGTCCACGCCCAGCTCGCCGGCCAGCCACTTCAGCTCGTCACCGATGGGATCGGTGACCGCCCGGTCCAGGACCTTGCCGAAGGACTTGAAGGTGCTGCGCATCCGGCGGGTGGCGACGCGCATGCTGTGGACGGAGTCCTCGACGTCCTGGCGTACGGCGGGGTCGAGCTCGACGATCGCGTCCCGCTGGGCACGGACGTACGCGAGCACGTGGTCGCCCGCGGTCACCGGGTCCTCGGCGGACGCGGGGGCGGGCTTCTTCGGTGCGGTCTCGGCCAGGGCTCGCGCGAGCTTCGACGTCGACTTCGACGGCCGTACGCCTGCCTTGCGCAACCGCTTCTCCACCTTGTCGAGGAAGGCCGGGTCGACGCCGTCCGCCAGCTCCACCTCGATCTCGGTCCACTGGGCACTGCCGTCCCCTCCGGCGAGCCGTTGCGCGTGTACGGCGTCCACGCTGACCTCGGCCAGCACCCGGCCGTCGGCGTCCACGAGGTCGCGCACGTCGCGCTCGGAACGCAGCCGGACCACGGGCGCCAGCTCGGCGTCCCGTACCCGGGAACGGACGAGGCCGGCGAGCGCGTCGGGCAGGGCGTCGGACAGCGGGGCCTGGACCTCGTCCCGTACCCCCGGAGCGACGGGGAACTTCAGATGCCAGCCCGCGTCGGAGCCACCGGTTCTGCGGCGCAGGGTGATCGACGACGCATCGAGGCGCTCGTCCGCGGTGTCGTAGTAGGTGGCGTCCAGATGCGCGACACCCTTGTCGATCACGGCCTCGACACCGGCAACGCCGGTCAGATCGGGCAGGCCGCTGTCGTCGGACTCATACTTCCGCTCGATTTCGCGCTTCGTGTCCGCCATGACCCGAATCTAGTGGGAGTCGGACCCGGATGACAGGGCTTACCAGCCATGAACCGCAGGCGAACAGGGGGGCGACGACAGAGAAACAGGCCCTTGCGGCCGGGTCCGGCGGGGCGCACGGTACCGGTTGGGCGGGGCGCACGGTACAGGTTCGGCGGGGCGCACGGTACAGGTTCGGCGGGGCAAGGGACCGTTGAGCGGGGCGGAGGGACCGGTTCGGTTCCGCGGGGCAGCCGGACGGATCCGGCGGGCGGACGGCCCGGGTCGGGGGCGACCGGGCCGGGGGCGGACGGACCAGGGGCGGACGGACCGGTTCGGCGGGGCAGCGGAACTGATCCGCCGGGGACGCACGGACCCGATCGGCGAGGCGGACGCACCAATCCGGCGGACACACAGACCAACTCGGCGAGACAGACGCCCCGTCCCGACAGACACACAGACCAACTCGGCAGGCCACCGCAGGTCCGGTCCGGCGCCACAGCTCCAAGTCCACGGCGGGCACCCCCGCACCGGTCAGCCGCCGCGGCCCCAGCCGAGGCCCAGCCGTCCCTCGGCCCCTGCTGGCACCACAGTCCCGGCCCGGCGGCACGGCGCGAGGTCAGCACTCCAGCCCTCGGCGCCAGGCCGTCACTCCAGCCCTCAGCGCCAGGTCCTCACTCCACCCCCGTCGCCGCACCGGCACTCCAGGACCCACCTGACGCCCCCGGCCCCGGCCGGCGCCGCAGCTACCAGTCAGCCCCCACGGCCCCAGCCCAGCGCAGCGGTCACGCCGACATCGGGCGCTGTACCCGAATCGACTGCAACAACCCCACCGCCACCCACACCGCGAACATCGACGACCCGCCGTAGGACACGAACGGCAGCGGCAGGCCGGTCACCGGCATGATTCCGAGGGTCATGCCGATGTTCTCGAAGGCCTGGAAGGCGAACCACGCCACGATTCCCGCGGCGACGATCGTCCCGTACAGCTCGGTCGTCTCGCGTGCGATGCGGCAGGCGCGCCACAGGATCACGCCGAGGAGCAGGATGATCAGCCCGCCGCCGATGAAGCCCAGCTCCTCCCCCGCGACGGTGAAGACGAAGTCGGTCTGCTGCTCCGGCACGAACTGGCCGGTCGTCTGCGAGCCGTGGAACAGTCCCGAGCCCGCGAGCCCGCCCGAGCCGATCGCGATGCGTGCCTGGTTGGTGTTGTAGCCGACGCCCGCCGGGTCGAGTTCGGGGTTGGCGAAGGCCGCGAAGCGGGCGATCTGGTAGTCGTCCAGGACGCCCAGCTGCCAGACCGCGATCGCCCCCATGGTGCCCGCGCCGATCAGCCCGAAGACCCAGCGGTTGGAGGAACCGGACGCGAGCAGCACGCCCAGAACGATCACCACCATCACCATGACCGAGCCGAGGTCGGGCATGAGCAGCACGATCAGCATCGGTACGGCGGCCAGGCCCAACGCCTGCACCACCGTGCGGTGGTCGGGGTACTGCTTGTCACCCGCGTCCACTCTCGTCGCCAGCAGCATCGCCATGCCCAGGATGATCGTGACCTTCACGAACTCCGAGGGCTGGAGCGAGAAGCCGCCGGGGAGCTTGATCCAGGAGTGGGCGCCGTTGATGGTGGAGCCGAGCGGGGTGAGCACCAGCAGGATCAGGAAGACCGAGACGCCGTACAGGATCGGCACGGCCGTGCGCAGGGCGCGGTGTCCCAGCCACACGGTCCCGATCATCAGGGCGATCCCGATACCGGTGTTCAGGATGTGCCGGATGAGGAAGTAGTACTGGTCACCCTGGTTGAGCTCGGTGCGGTTGCGGGTCGCCGAGAAGACGAGGATCGAGCCGATCAGCGACAGCGCGATCGCCGACAGCAGTATCGGCCAGTCCAGTCGGCGGGCGAGCGAGTCGCGGGCGAACAAGCGGGTCCAGCCCGCCCGTTCGGGCCCGTACCCGGAGACCTGGAAACTGTTGGCGCCGGTCATGTGAGCATCCTCCGGCTTCCCCTCCGCCGCGCCCTGCGTCGCCTGCGCCGGGTGTCCCGGTTCTCGGGCGTCGGCGTCGCCACGGTCCCGGCGAGCTGCTGCTCGTCCGGCTCGGCCTCGCCCTTCTGGCTGGCCCGCTGGTCCTTCGCCGGGTCCTTGGAGACCTTCGGCGAGGTGATGGTGCCGTCCGTGCGGACCTTCGGCAGGCTCTTCTGGGGCGTGGGCAGCAGCGCGTTCTTCTTGTTGATCTCGCCATCGTCGGAGACGCCGTACAGCGCGTCGTAGATGTTGCGCACGGCCGGACCGGAGGCGCCCGAACCCGTACCACCCTGGGAGATCGTCATGACGACCGAGTAGTCCTTGGTGTACGTCGCGAACCACGAGGTCGTCTGCTTGCCGTAGACCTCAGCGGTACCGGTCTTGGCATGCATCGGGATCTTGTCCTGCGGCCAGCCGACGTCCGCGAACCGCCAGGCGGCGGTACCGCGGGTGGCGACGCCTGCGAGGGCGTCGTCCATCGAGGCCAGCGTCTGCTTGCTTATCGGCAGCTTGCCGTGCGACGTGGGCTTGATCTCCTCGACGGTCTTGCCGTCGGCGCTCACGACGGCCTTGCCGACCGTGGGGTCGTAGAGGGTGCCGCCGTTGGAGATGGCCGAGTAGATGGTGGCCATCTGGATGGGGGTGACGAGGGTGTCGCCCTGTCCGATGGAGTAGTTCACGGAGTCACCGGCGCGCAGCCGGTTGCCTTCGAGGCAGTTCTCGTAGGCGATCTTCTCGGCGTAGCTGCCGTCCCTCTTGCCGTACTTGCACCAGGCGTCCTTGTTGGCCTTCCAGTAGTCCAGCTTCCACTGGCGGTCGGGGACGCGGCCGGTGACCTCGTTGGGCAGGTCGATGCCGGTCTCCGCACCGAGGCCGAACTGGTGGGCCGTCTTGTAGAACCAGTCGTTGGCGTTCTTCTTCGGCTTGGTGCCGCCGTCCCGCTTCCACTCCTCGTGGGAGAGCCGGTAGAAGACGGTGTCGCAGGAGACCTCCAGGGCGCGGCCGAGGCTGATCGGGCCGTACCCCTTGGACTCGAAGTTCTTGAAGACCTGGCCGCCGATGGAGTACGAGCTGGAGCACTGGTACGGGCCGTCGAAGGAGTAGCCCGCGTTCACCGCGGCGGCCGTCGGGACGACCTTGAAGATGGAGCCGGGGGCCGACTGGCCCTGGATCGCCCGGTTGAGCAGCGGGTAGTTGGAGGCCTTGCCGGTGAGCCTCTTGTAGTCCTTGGCGGAGATGCCGCCGACCCAGGCATTGGGGTCGTAGGTCGGGTTGGACGCCATGGCGACGATGCGGCCGGTCTTGGCCTCCATCACGATGACCGCGCCGGAGTCCGCCTTGTACGGCTCGTTGGTGTTGCGGTCCCACTCCTTGCGGGCGTCCTTCATCGCCTGGTTGAGCTCGTACTCGGCGACTCGCTGCACGCGGGCGTCGATGCTGGTGACGAGGTTGGAGCCAGGCTGCGCGGCGTCCGCCTTGGCCTGGCCGATGACCCGGCCGAGGTTGTCGACCTCGTAGCGGGTGACGCCGGCCTTGCCGCGCAGTTGCTTGTCGTACTGCCGCTCCAGGCCGGAGCGGCCGACCTGGTCGGAGCGCAGGTACGGCGAGTCGGTGTCCTGCGCCTGCTGGAGCTCCTCGTCGGTGACCGGGGAGAGATAGCCGAGTACCTGGGCGGTGTTGGACTCGCCGGGGCTCGGGTAGCGGCGGAGGGCCTGCGGCTCGGCGGTGATGCCGGGGAAGTCCTCGGCGCGCTCACGGATCTGCAGGGCCTGCTTGGGGGTGGCCTCGTCGGTGATGGGGATCGGCTGGTACGGCGAGCCGTTCCAGCACGGCTGCGGGGTCTCGGCGTCGCACAGCCGGACCTTCTCCCTGACCTCCTTGGGCGTCATGCCCAGCACGGCGGCCAGCTTGGTGAGGACTGCCTCGCCGTCGTCCTTCATCTTCAGCAGGTCGGTGCGGGAGGCGGAGACCACCAGCCGTGTCTCGTTGTCGGCGAGCGGCACGCCGCGGGCGTCCAGGATCGAGCCGCGCACGGCGGGCTGCACGACCTGCTGGACGTGGTTGCCGGACGCCTCCTTGGCGTACGCGTCGCCCTCGCGGATCTGGAGGTACCACAGGCGCCCGCCGAGGGTGCCGAGGAGGGAGAGGACGAGGACCTGGATGACGATGAGCCGGATCTGGACGCGTGGCGTCCGGCCGGTCTCGGGGATGTTGGTCACTGCGGCTGCCTCCCCCTCTCAGGTGCGCGTACCGGCGCGAGTACCGGTGCGGATGCGACTGCGTGCGTACAACCGTGCGTGTACGACCGTGTGTGTACGAGTGATGAACGGCCGGCCCGTGCGGCCCGGTTCCTCCTGGCCTCACCCGTCCGGGTGAACTCCCCTGGCCTCACAGCCGCTTGACCCCCTTGATGCGTCCGGCGCGGGCCGTTCGCGCCCGCACCGCCTTCACCTTCAGACCGCCCTTCAGGCCGCCCTTCAGCCCGCCGCGCTGGCCGCCGATGCGCAGGCCGGTGCCGCCGGAGAGCCAGCCGGTGGAGATGTCGGGCTTCTTCGTCTGGGAGTTGCTGTCGGCCAGCGGGTCGTTCTCCGCGCGCCGGGCCAGCGCCATGATCCCGGGGACCACGAACGGGGCGAGCAGCAGGTCGTACAGCGCGGCCGTGAACACCAAGCTGCCGAGGCCGACATGACGGGCCGCGGTGTCCCCGACGAGGGCACCGACCCCGGCGTACATCAGGGTCGTGCCGATCGCTGCGACGACCACGACCACCATCGGCCCGGTGGCCGACTTGAGCCGGCCGTTGTCGGGTTTGATGAGCCCGACGAGATAGCCGATGACGCACAGCACCAGCGCATAGCGGCCGGCGGCATGGTCGGCGGGCGGGGCGAGGTCGGCGAGCAGGCCGGCGCCGAAGCCGACGAGGGCGCCGCCGACATGGCCGTAGACCATGGCGAGGCCCAGGACCGTGAGCAGCAGCAGGTCGGGGACGGCGCCCGGGAGGTGGAGGCGGGCCAGGACGCTCACCTGGACCACCAGGGCGACGACGATCAGGGCGGAGGAGAGCAGGATTCGGTTGACGCGCATGGGGCTTCAGCTCCTACTGCTCTTGCTCGTACTGGTTCTGGTCGTCGCCCGGAGGCTGATACCGGCCGTCGGCCTGCGGCTCGTACTGACCGTCCGCCTGAGGCTGGTTCTGGCCGTCCGCCTGAGGCTGGTTCCGGCCGTCCGCCTGAGGCTGGTTCTGGCCGTCCGGGTCCTCGGCGCCCGGCGTGACGGTGACCGTCACGGTCGGCGTGGGGGTCGGCTCGGGCTTGTCCGGGAGCACCGTGTCGCGCGGGTCCTTGGTGGGGGCCTGGACGACGACGCCGACGATGTCGAGCTTGGAGAAGGCGGCGTACGGCGTGACGTAGAGGGTGCGGGTCAGACCGCCGCCGGACGGGTCGACGCGGGAGACGACACCGACGGGGACGCCGGGCACGAAGGGCTTGTCGGCCTGGGAGCCGAAGGTGACGAGCCGGTCGCCCTTCTTCACCTCGGCCTTGCCGTTGAGGAGTTCGACGCGCAGCGGGCGGTCGCCCTGGCCGGAGGCGAAGCCGAGCTCGTCGCTGGACTCCATGCGGGTGCCCACGGTGAAGTCGGGGTCGTTGGCGAGGAGCACGGTCGCCGTGTTGGGACCGACGGTGGTGACCCGCCCGACCAGCCCGTCCCCGTTCAGGACGGTCATGTCGCGCCGGATGCCGTCGTTCTCGCCGATGTCGATGGTGATCGTCCAGGAGAAGCCCTGGGCCGCACCGATGGCGATGACCTCGGCGCCCTTGATGCCGTACTGGCCCTCGCCCGCGACCTTCAGCATCTTGTCCAGCTGCTTCAGCCGGCTGCGGTTGCGGTCGTCGCTGCCGAGCCTCGCCTTGAGGGCGGCGTTCTCCTGCTCCAGCGCGGCGAGCCGGTCGTGGCGCTCGCCGGAGTCACGGATCGCCGCGACCGCGTTGCCGACCGGGTCGACCGCCGACGACACACCGTTCTCGATCGGGCCGAAGACCGTGGCCGCGGCGGACCGAGCGCCGTCGACCGGGGAATCCTCACCGCCGCGGATGTCCACCGTGATCAGCGCGAACGCGATCGCGATCAGCAGCACCAGGAGCAGCCGGCTCTCTCGTGTGTCCCTCACGTGCGGCGGCCGTGCCCTTCCTCATAGGAGTTCGGGAAACCCCTGGGAAACCCGAGGGGTTCTTATACGGAATTTGTGTGCGGAGCTGGTATGCGAGCTTGAATGACAAGCTTCGAGGCTCTTGGAAGCTTATGCCTCTATATCAACGATCCGCCGTACGAGAAGAGATCATCCCGTACGGCGGAATCGAAGAGTTACCTCATCTGCGGGGCTGGGCGTCCAGTACCTGCTGCAACGCCTCGAACTCCTCGACACACTTGCCGGAGCCGAGCGCCACGCTGTCCAGCGGGTCCTCGGCGATGTGGATCGGCATGCCGGTCTCGCGGCGCAGGCGCTCGTCGAGGCCGCGCAGCAGGGCGCCGCCGCCGGTCAGAACGATTCCTCGGTCCATGATGTCGCCGGACAGCTCCGGCGGGCACTTGTCGAGGGTCGTCTTCACCGCGTCCACGATCGCGTTGACCGGCTCCTCGATGGCCTTGCGCACTTCGGCCGCGGAGATGACGACGGTCTTCGGCAGCCCGGAGACGAGGTCCCGGCCGCGGATTTCGGTGTGTTCGTCAGCGTCGAGGTCGTACGCCGAACCGATCGTGATCTTGATCTGCTCGGCCGTCCGCTCACCCAGCAGAAGGGAGTACTCCTTCTTGATGTGCTGGATGATCGCGTTGTCCAGTTCGTCGCCCGCGACGCGGATGGACTGGGCGGTGACGATGCCGCCGAGGGAGATGACCGCGACCTCCGTGGTGCCGCCGCCGATGTCGACCACCATGTTGCCCGTGGCCTCGTGGACCGGCAGGCCGGAGCCGATGGCCGCGGCCATGGGCTCCTCGATGATGTGCACCTGGCGGGCGCCGGCCTGGGACGACGCCTCGATGACGGCGCGGCGCTCGACGCCCGTGATGCCGGAGGGCACACAGACGACGACCCGCGGACGAGCCAGATACCGCCGCTTGTGGATCTTCAGAATGAAGTAGCGGAGCATCCGCTCGGTGATCTCGAAGTCGGCGATGACGCCGTCCTTCAGCGGACGTACGGCAACGATGTTGCCGGGCGTACGCCCGATCATCTTCTTCGCTTCGGCGCCGACCGCGAGGATGCCACCGGTGTTGGTGTTGATCGCGACGACGGACGGCTCATTGAGTACGATCCCGCGACCCCTGACGTACACCAGCGTGTTGGCGGTCCCGAGGTCGACAGCCATGTCACGGCCGATGAACGACATTGAGTTCCCCATCAGGATTCGTCTGGCCTTCCCTGGGAGCTTTTGATGGCTTTTCAGGTCGGCGAAGTGGGTGCTGTGACGTGAAGGCTTCTATCGTAGACGCGCTTTCGCGAACACTGCGGGAGGGTCTTCGCCATTGTCAGCAGATGGCGAGCCGCCCCGCTTGTGGAGACGGGCCATCGGGGGCACTCGTTCCCTCGATCGCCGCGCATATGCCGCCGGGCGGCCGGGTTTCTTCGGCCGCCCCAGGTCGGGCCGGGTCAGTGGGCTCAGGCGCGGCCCGGGAAGAAGATCTTCACCTCGCGCTCGGCCGACTCCTCGGAGTCGGAGGCGTGGATGAGGTTCTCGCGAACGATCACACCGAAGTCCCCCCGGATGGAGCCCGGCGCGGCAGCGATCGGGTCGGTCGGACCGGCGAGGGCACGCAGCCCCTCGATGACCCGCTCGCCCTCGACGATCAGCGCGACGACCGGGCCGGAGGCCATGAACTCCACCAGCGGCTCGTAGAAGGGCTTGCCCTTGTGCTCGCCGTAGTGCTGCTCCAGCGTCTCCTGGTCCAGGGTGCGCAGCTCCAGCGCGGTGATCTGCCAGCCGGCCTTGCGCTCGATACGGCTGATGATCTCGCCGGTCAGGCCACGACGGACGGCGTCGGGCTTGAGGAGGACGAGGGTGCGCTGGGTCACGGAGGGCTCCTTCTTGCTGCCGGTGGTGCGGTGGGATGAGGTTACAGGGCGTGTCCGGGCCCTTGTTACGCAGCGTCAGGTGTAGAGGAGTCGCCCTGGGCGGCGAATCTCGCCTTCGCCTCGTCGACCTTCCTCCCGTAGTGCACCGAGGCCCACCACAGCGCCGCGAAGATCACGCCCAGGATGAACATCGTCGAGACGATGAAGCCGGAGGCGATGAGCGCGATCTGCAGCGCCCAGCCGAGGGCGACGCCGCCGGGTCGCGTCACCAGGCCGCACAACAGCAGGCACAGGAACATCGCGATGCCGCTGACCGTCCACACCGTCGACATGGACAGGTCGGGATCCTTCATGGCGACCAGACCGGCGAAGCCGATGACGAAGAACTCACCGATCAGGGTCGAGGAACAGAGCGTACGCATCGTTCGGACTCAGCCCTTCCCCAGCAGCAGCCGGGCTTCGCCGACCGTGATGACGGACCCGGTGACGAGCACACCGCCGCCCGCGAACTCGCCCTCCTCCTCGGCCAGCGTGATCGCGGCCTCCAGGGCGTCCGGCAGCCGCGGCTCGACCTGCACACGCTCGTCACCGAAGACCTCGACGGCGATGGCGGCGAGCTCGTCGGCGTCCATGGCGCGATGCGAGGAGTTCTGCGTGACGACGACCTCGGCGAAGATCGGCTCGAAGGCTTCGAGGAGACCCCGCACGTTCTTGTCGCCGCTCGCGCCCACGACCCCGATCAGCCGGCTGAAGTCGAAGGCCTCCCCCACCGCATCGGCGGTGACCCGCGCGCCGGCCGGGTTGTGGGCCGCGTCCAGCACGACGGTCGGCGACCGCCGTACGACCTCCATCCGCCCCGGCGAGGCTACGGCGGCGAACGCCTTGCGGACCGTGTCGATGTCCAGAGGTTCGGCCCGCGCGGCGCCGACGCCGAAGAAAGCCTCCACGGCGGCGAGGGCCACGGCCGCGTTGTGCGCCTGGTGCGCGCCGTGCAGCGGCAGATACACCTCGGGGTACTCGCCGCCCAGTCCGCGCAGGGTCGCCAGCTGCCCGCCGACGGCGACCTGCCGCGACACGACCCCGAACTCCAGGCCCTCACGGGCCACGGTGGCGTCGACCTCCACGGCCTTCTTCAGCAGCACCTGCGCGGCGTCCACCGGCTGCTGGGCCATGATCACGGTGGCGTCCTGCTTGATGATCCCGGCCTTCTCGCCGGCGATCTCTCCCGGAGTGCTGCCGAGCCGGTCCGTGTGGTCGAGGTCTATGGGCGTCACGACGGCGACATCACCGTCGATGACGTTGGTGGCGTCCCAGGAGCCGCCCATCCCCACTTCCACGACGGCGACATCGACGGGCGCGTCGGCGAAGGCCGCGTACGCCATGCCTGTGAGCACCTCGAAGAAGGACAGCCGGTACTCCTGCTGTCCGTCGACCATCTCGATGTACGGCTTGATGTCGTGGTACGTCTCGATGAAGCGCTCGGCGGAGATCGCGGCGCCGTCGAGGCTGATCCGCTCGGTGATCGACTGGACGTGCGGCGAGGTGTAGCGGCCGGTGCGCAGCTCGAAGGCGCCGAGGAGGGCCTCGATCATGCGGGCGGTCGTCGTCTTGCCGTTGGTGCCGGTGATGTGGATCGAGGGGTACGACCGCTGCGGCTCACCCAGGACGTCCATCAGCGCGGCGATACGGCTGACGGACGGCTCCAGCTTGGTCTCGCCCCAGCGGGTCGCGAGCTCCGCCTCGACCTCGCGCAGGGCCTTGTCGACCTCGGGGTCCTCGGGGCGCGCGGGCACGTCGGCCTGCGGCGGGCCGCCCTGGGTGCGCAGGGTCCGGCTGCCGGCCTCGATGACGGCGAGATCGGGGTCGCGGTCGGTCTCTTCGGCGATGATCTCGTCGAAGGGGTCGAGGGGGTCGGGCTCGTTCTGGTCGCTCACGGGGCCAGTCTACGGAGGGCGACTGACAGTGCGCCCAGGGAGTGGGGTGGTGTGGGTCGTCGGGCGGGTGACGGGTCGGTGAGGGCTGGTCGCGCCCACGCGGCGGAGCCGTATATCGATACAGCCCCGCGCCCCCAAGACGGTGCGCGAAGGCCCCCGGAATCAAGAAGCTCCAGGGGCCTTCGTCGCCGTACGAACACCTACGCCTGCGGCAGCCGCTCCAGCTGCGCGGCGATCCGCGCGATGTCCTCCTCCGCCTTCGCGAGGCGGCCGCGGATCTTCTCCACGACGTTGTCCGGCGCCTTCGCCAGGAACGCTTCGTTGCCGAGCTTGGCCGTGGCCTGGGACTTCTCCTTCTCGGCGGCCGCGAGGTCCTTGGCCAGGCGCTTGCGCTCGGCCGCGACGTCGATCACGCCCGAGAGGTCCAGGGCGACCTCGGCGCCCGCGACGGGCAGTGTCGCGGTGGCCGCGAAGCTCTCGCCCTCCGGCTGGAGGCGCAGCAGCTGGCGGATGGCCGGCTCGTGCGGGGCGAGGGCCGTGCCGTCCAGGGTCAGGCGGGCCGGGACACGCTGGCCGGGCTGAAGGCCCTGGTCGGCGCGGAAGCGGCGGACCTCCGTGATGACGGACTGGAGCGACTCGATCTCCCGCTCGGCGCCCTGGTCACGGAAGCCGCTGTCCTTCGGCCAGTCGGCGATCACGATCGACTCGCCGCCGGTGAGGGTGGTCCACAGGGTCTCCGTGACGAAGGGGACGACCGGGTGCAGCAGCTTCAGCGTGACGTCGAGGACCTCGCCGAGGACGCGCTTGCTGACCTCGGCCGCCTCACCGCCCGCCTGGAACGTCGTCTTCGACAGCTCGACGTACCAGTCGAAGACCTCGTCCCACGCGAAGTGGAAGAGGGCGTCGGAGAGCTTCGCGAACTGGAAGTCCTCGTAGAACGCGTCGACTTCGGCGACGACGGAGTTCAGGCGGGAGAGGATCCAGCGGTCCGTCGACGACATCGCCGCCGGGTCCGGCAGGGGCCCGTCCACCGTCGCGCCGTTCATCAGCGCGAAGCGGGTCGCGTTCCAGATCTTGTTGGCGAAGTTGCGGGAGCCCTGGACCCAGTCCTCGCCGATCGGGACGTCGACCCCTGGGTTCGCACCACGGGCGAGGGTGAACCTCAGCGCATCGCTGCCGTACTTGTCCATCCAGTCCAGCGGGTTGACCGCGTTGCCGAAGGACTTCGACATCTTCTTGCCGAACTGGTCACGGACCATGCCGTGCAGGGCGATGGTGTGGAACGGCGGGGTGCCGTCCATCGCGTACAGGCCGAACATCATCATCCGGGCGACCCAGAAGAAGAGGATGTCGTAGCCGGTGACCAGGACCGAGTTCGGGTAGAACTTCGCGAGCGACTCGGTCTGTTCGGGCCAGCCAAGCGTGGAGAAGGGCCACAGGCCGGAGGAGAACCAGGTGTCGAGGACGTCCGTGTCCTGCTTCCAGCCCTCCGCCTCGGTGCCGGGCGGCTGCTCGTCGGGGCCGACACAGACGATCTCGCCGTTCGGGCCGTACCAGACCGGGATGCGGTGACCCCACCACAACTGCCGTGAGATGCACCAGTCGTGGAGGTTGTCGACCCAGTCGAAGTACCGCTTCTCCATCTCCTGCGGGTGGATCTTGACCCGGCCGTCGCGGACGGCGTCTCCGGCGGCCTTGGCGAGCGGGCCGACCTTGACCCACCACTGCATGGACAGGCGCGGCTCGACGGTGGTCTTGCAGCGCGAGCAGTGGCCGACCGAGTGGACGTACGGCCGCTTCTCCGCGACGATCCGGCCCTCGGCGCGCAGCGCGGCGACGATCGCGGAGCGGGCCTCCAGCCGGTCCAGGCCCTGGAAGGGCCCGTGGGCGGTGATGACAGCGTGCTCGTCCATCACCGTGAGGGACGGCAGGTTGTGGCGCTGGCCGATCTCGAAGTCGTTCGGGTCGTGGGCCGGGGTGACCTTGACGGCGCCGGTGCCGAACTCCGGGTCGACATGGGTGTCGGCGACGACCGGGATCGAGCGCTCGGTCAGCGGCAACCTGATGAGCTTGCCGACCAGGTGCCTGTAACGCTCGTCGTCCGGGTGGACGGCGACGGCGGTGTCACCGAGCATCGTCTCGGCACGGGTGGTGGCGACGACGATGGTCTCGTCGCCCTCGCCGTACTTCATGGAGACGAGTTCGCCGTCGTCGTCCTGGTACTCGACCTCGATGTCCGAGATGGCGGTCAGACAGCGCGGGCACCAGTTGATGATGCGTTCGGCGCGGTAGATGAGCTCGTCGTCGTAGAGCCGCTTGAAGATGGTCTGGACGGCCTGGGACAGGCCCTCGTCCATGGTGAAGCGCTCGCGCGACCAGGCGACACCGTCGCCGAGGCGCCGCATCTGCCCGCTGATCTGCCCGCCGGACTCGCCCTTCCACTGCCAGACACGCTCGACGAAGGCTTCCCGCCCCAGGTCGTGCCGGGACTTGCCTTCCTTGCCCAGCTCACGCTCGACGACGTTCTGCGTGGCGATACCGGCGTGGTCCATGCCGGGCTGCCACAGCGTCTCGTAACCCTGCATGCGCTTACGGCGGGTGAGGGCGTCGATGAGGGTGTGCTCGAAGGCGTGCCCGAGGTGCAGGCTCCCCGTGACGTTCGGCGGCGGGATGACGATGGTGTAGGGCGGCTTGTCGCTCTTCTCGTCCGCCTCGAAGTAACCGCGCTCTACCCAGCGCTCGTACAGCGGCCCCTCTACGTCGGCCGGCGCGTACTGGGTCGGCAGTTCGGTGTCGGGCGCTGGTGGCTGCTGCTGAGCGTTCTCGGTCACGCGCTCAGTTTAGAGGTGTCCCGGGCATGTCCCGAAACGCGTTTGTTCTGTAACGGTGGGCACCCCGATGCCGTACGGCCACTGTGTTTGCGCCAGGATGTCGTGAACGCATAAGCATCTGGAGGGGAACCCAGAAATGAGCTACAACCAGCCGGGCCCGTACGGCGGGCAGCCTCAGCAGCCCGGTCCGTACGGCCAGCCGCAGCAGCCCGGCCCGTACGGCCAGCAGCCGCAGGCGCCCCAGCCCGGCTACGGCTACCCCCAGCAGGCTCCTCCGCCCCAGCCCCAGCCCGGTTACGGCTACCCGCAGCAGGCGCCGGGCGTCCCGCCGCAGCAGCCGAACCCGTACGGCCAGCAGCAGCCGCCGTACGGCCAGGCCCCGTACGGGATGCCCCAGCCGCCGGCGCCGGGAGGCGGCGGCAAGAAGACCGGCCTGATCATCGGCGCGGTGGCGGTCGTGGCCGCGATCGCCGTCGGGGCGTACTTCGCGCTCGGCGGCAGCCGTGGCGGCGCGGCCAGCCTCGCGGACGACGGGGCGCACAAGCTGACGACGCCCCAGAAGCTGCTCAACGACTACTCGCGGATGGGCGACAAGGGCGGCACGTCCAGCAGCGACTCGGCGTCGGAGCTGGAGAAGAGCGGCGTCAAGAACGGCACCGACGTGACCGGTATCTATTCGACCGCGGACCTCTCGGGTTACGACCCCAACGACCCGAACAGCTCCATGCCCGATCTGGGCGCGTTGGCGAAGGCCAAGAACATCTACTTCGCGGGCGTCTACGGCGAGGTCGCCGACCCGGAGAAGGCTCTGGACGCGTTCTTCGCAGCCTTCAAGAAGTCCGCCGAGGAGGACTCCTCCAGCAGCAGCGCCCCCAAGACCGAACTGGTCGGCGAGCCCGAGTCCGCCGACCTCGACGGCGCGGTCATGAAGTGCCAGTCGACCAAGGGCCAGGACCTGATGACCAAGCAGGAGAGGATCAACTGGTTCTGCGCCTGGGCCGACTACAGCACCATCGCCCTGGTGTCGCCGACTGACGCCACGACAAGCGTCTCCAAGGACGTGGCGATCGACATCACCACGAAGGTGCGCGCGGAGGTCCGCGTCAAGGCCTGACACCCGTAGCCCAACACACGGAAGGGGCCCCGGTCGATCGGGGCCCCTTCCGTACGTCTGTGCTGCGGCTACGCCGTCTTCTACTCGCCCGACCCACACCCCGCGCGTCCCTCGGGACATTGTCGGGTTCAGCGAGGATAACCGCCACAACCCCCAACCCCATCCACTATGCCGATCATGCCCATGACCAGGGCGCGAAATGATCGAGGGGAATTGACGTGCTCAAGCGAGCATTTGCCGTAGCGGGTCTTGTAGTTGCAGGGACGATCGTCCCCCTGGCGACAGCAACACCCGCATCTGCCACCGCTGCGCAGTGCACAGGCGTCTTGAAAAGCTACGGACTATACACGATAGGGCCTAAGACGAAGATAGCCTGCGGCTGGTTCGCCCTCCCGGGCAAGACACCCCACCCGGAGTGCTGGTCCGGGCTCATGCGGCTCGGCGTGAGGCAGGAGCACGCCTTGAAAGCCTGCTCGTGGGCGTAGACGCTGACACCCGGTAGACATGAGGCCGCCCCTGGCACAGCCAAGGGCGGCCTTCGCTCATTGAGCCCTAAGACGGACTTCTGCAACCGCTCAGAGTCTCACCGAGCCCCTGTTGCTCTGATTGCTTACGCCGTCTTCTGCTCGCCCGGCCCCCGCCCCCGCGCCTCCCGCGGGATCAGCGTCGGGTTCACGTTCGAGTGAACGACGTCCGCCGTGATGACGACGCGGGCCACGTCCTTGCGGGACGGGATCTCGTACATCACGCCCTGGAGGACTTCCTCCATGATGGCGCGCAGGCCACGGGCGCCGGTCTGGCGGAGGATGGCCTGGTCTGCGATGGCCTCCAGGGCCTCGCGCTCGAAGTCGAGTTCCACGCCGTCGAGTTCGAAGAGGCGCTGGTACTGCTTCACCAGTGCGTTGCGGGGCTCGACGAGGATCTGGAGGAGGGCCTCGCGGTCGAGGTTGTGGACCGAGGTGATGACGGGGAGCCGGCCGATGAACTCGGGGATCATGCCGAACTTCACCAGGTCCTCGGGCATGACGTCCTCGAACTGGTCCTTGGCCTCCAGCTCGCGCTTGGAGCGGATCGTCGCGCCGAAGCCGATGCCCTTGGCGCCGGCCCGGGACTCGATGATCTTCTCCAGGCCCGCGAACGCGCCGCCCACGATGAACAGGACGTTCGTCGTGTCGATCTGGATGAATTCCTGGTGCGGGTGCTTGCGGCCGCCCTGCGGGGGGACCGAGGCCGTCGTGCCTTCCAGGATCTTCAGCAGGGCCTGCTGGACGCCCTCACCGCTCACGTCCCGGGTGATCGACGGATTTTCACTCTTCCGCGCGACCTTGTCGATCTCGTCGATGTAGATGATCCCGGTCTCGGCCTTCTTGACGTCGTAGTCGGCCGCCTGGATCAGTTTCAGCAGGATGTTCTCGACGTCCTCGCCGACGTACCCGGCCTCCGTCAGCGCCGTCGCGTCGGCGATGGCGAACGGGACGTTCAGCATGCGGGCCAGGGTCTGGGCGAGCAGCGTCTTGCCGGAGCCCGTGGGGCCCAGCAGCAGGATGTTGGACTTCGCCAACTCGATGGCGTCGTCGCGGCCTTGGGCGCCGCCGTTCTCGCCGGCCTGGACGCGCTTGTAGTGGTTGTAGACGGCGACGGAGAGCGCCTTCTTGGCCGCTTCCTGGCCGACCACGTAGCCCTCGAGGAACTCGTAGATCTCGCGTGGCTTGGGCAGTTCCTCCCAGCGGACCTCACTGGTCTCCGCGAGCTCTTCCTCGATGATCTCGTTGCAGAGATCGATGCACTCGTCGCAGATGTACACACCAGGGCCTGCGATGAGCTTCTTGACCTGCTTCTGGCTCTTGCCGCAGAACGAGCACTTGAGCAGATCGCCGCCGTCACCGATGCGTGCCACGGTGTGCTTCCCCTTCGCCTGGGAGACGACTGGACGTTTTCGAATCCAGCGGCTCCTGGTGCTGCCTTATGTCGACGGTACCTTGCCTGGCCCCCCGTTCGGGCCCCCCTTGGCGCGGTTCACTTTGACGTGCACCGTCCCAAACCGTGCCAAGGGGCAGCAGACAATACCGGGTCCGCGTCAGCGAACGTCGGCGTTGTTCATCTTCCGCGTGGAGATGATCTGGTCGATCAGCCCGTACGACAGCGCGTCCTCGGCCGTGAGGATCTTGTCGCGCTCGATGTCCTCGCGGATCTTCTCGATCGGCGTGGTGGAGTGCTTGGCCAGCATCTCCTCCAGCTGCGAGCGCATCCGGAGGATCTCGTTGGCGGCGATCTCCAGGTCGGAGACCTGACCGCGGCCGGTCTCGCTGAACGGCTGGTGGATCAGCACACGGGCGTTCGGCAGAGCCATGCGCTTGCCGGGCGTGCCGGCGGCCAGCAGGACGGCGGCGGCGGAGGCCGCCTGGCCCATGCAGACCGTCTGGATGTCCGGCTTCACGAACTGCATCGTGTCGTAGATGGCCGTGAGCGCGGTGAAGGAGCCGCCGGGGCTGTTGATGTAGACCGAGATGTCCCGGTCGGGGTCCATGGACTCCAGGCACAGCAGCTGCGCCATGACGTCGTTCGCGGAGGCGTCGTCGATCTGCACGCCGAGGAAGATCACGCGCTCCTCGAAGAGCTTCGCGTACGGGTCGTACTCGCGGATGCCCTGCGAGGTGCGCTCGACGAAGCGCGGGATGACGTACCGGGACTCGGCCACGGGGCCCGCGTACTCGGCGCGCGATCGGTCGTACAGGCTGCTGCCGGGGATGTCGTTCACTGTCTGTCTCCTAGGGGCTGAGGCGGTCGGCTGGGGGCGCTGTGGGGGTCTCAGGCCCCGGTGCCGCCGCCGCCCGGCATGCCGGCGGCCGTGGCGATCACGTCGTCGATGAGGCCGTATGCCTTGGCCTCGGTGGCGTCGAACCAACGGTCCCGGTCCGAGTCACGGGTGACCTGCTCGACGGTCTGGCCAGTGTGCAGGGCCGTGAGCTCGGCCATGCGCTTCTTGGTGTACAGCAGCCGCTCGGCGTGGATCTTGATGTCGGAGGCCGAACCGGCCAGACCGGCGGAGGGCTGGTGGATCAGGATCTCGGCGTTCGGCAGCGCGAAGCGCTTGCCCGGCGTGCCCGCGCTGAGGAGGAACTGGCCCATCGAGGCGGCGAGGCCCATGGCGATGGTCACCACGTCGTTCTTGATGTACTGCATGGTGTCGTAGATCGCCATGCCGGCCGTGATCGAGCCGCCGGGGCTGTTGATGTAGAGGTAGATGTCCTTGTCCGGATCGGCGGCAAGGAGCAGCAACTGCGCGGTGATCTTGTTGGCGATGTCGTCGTCGACCGGCTGGCCGAGGAAGATGATCCGCTCGCCGAGCAGCCGGTTGTAGACATGGTCGCCGAGGCCACCGCCGATGGAAGGCTCGCCGGCGGCGGAGGGCATCAGATTCGTCACGTATCCACCTGCTCGTCTTACGACGGCGCCGGGCCGTCTGCACGTCTTCTGCGTGGGCAACGGGGACTCCCCTGCCCTCATACTCATGGACCCTAACGCGCAGGCCGGGCAGTGCCATCCCGGTTCCGTGAGTGTTCGCCCGGGGCGTAGCGCCGTACGGCTTCGGTAAGCGGGCGGCTGCGGGTCCGTCGTGGCCGTTCGCGCCCCCGCGGCGGAGCCGCATATCGATACAGCCCCGCGCCCCTGAAGGGACACTGCACAGCCGTATGGGAAAGGGCCCCCGGGATTGTGCATCCCCAGGGGCCCCTCCTACGGGCTACAAGGCTCCGTGGGCTCAGCCCTCGGTCTTCTCCTCGTCGGCGGCGTCGGCGGTGCCCTCGGCGGCCTCGACCGTCTCCGTGGCCTGCTCGACCTCGTCCTCGTCGTTCAGGTCGATGAGCTCGCCGTTGGTGTCCTTGACCGTGGCCTTCTCGACCACGACGGCCAGGGCCTTGCCGCGGGCGACCTCGCCGACCAGGAGCGGAACCTGGCCGCCCTCGACGACCGCCTGGGCGAACTGGTCGGGGGACATGCCGGAGGAGGCGGCGCGGCGCATGAGGTGCTCGGTGAGCTCCTCCTGGTTGACGTTCAGCTTCTCCTGCTTGACGAGCTCGTCGAGGACGAACTGCGTCTTGATGCCCTTGACCGCGGCTTCCTTGGTCTCGGCGTCGAACTCCTCGACCGTCTTGCCCTGGATCTCGAGGTACTTCTCGAGGTCGAGGCCCATCTGGCCGAGCTGGTGGTGCTCCAGGTTGTGCTTGCGGGTGTTGATCTCGTCCTCGAGCAGCTTCTCGGGGACGGGCACCTCGACGAGCTCCAGCAGCTTCTCCAGGACGCGCTCCTGGGCCTGCGTGGCCTGGTCGTACTGCTTCATGTTCTCGAGGCGCTTGCGGCTGTCGGCCCTCAGCTCGTCGAGAGTGTCGAACTCGGAGGCGAGCTGCGCGAACTCGTCGTCCAGCTCGGGCAGTTCGCGCGCGGCGACCTGGGTGACCTTGACGGTGACCTCGGCCTCCTTGCCGGCCGCCGAGCCGCCCTTGAGCTCGGAGGCGAAGGTGGCCTCGCCACCGGCCTCCAGGCCCTTCACGGCGTCGTCGATGCCGTCGAGCAGCTCGCCGGAGCCGATGGTGTACGAGACACCCTCGGCGACGCCGTCCTCCAGGACCTCGCCCTCGACCTTGGCCTGCAGGTCGATCGTGACGACGTCGCCGTCCTCGGCGGCGCGCTCGACCGGGGAGGTGGAGGCGAAGCGCTCACGGAGCTGCTCGACCGACTTGTCGATGTCCTCGTCGGTGACCTCGACCGGGTCGACCTCGACCTCGATGCCGGAGTAGTCCGGGATCTCGATGGTCGGGCGGACGTCGACCTCGGCGGTGAAGTTCAGCGTCTCGCCGTCCTTCAGCTCGGTGATGTCGACCTCGGGCTGGCCCAGGACGTCGATCTCCGCCTCGTTGACCGCCTCGGTGTAGAACTTCGGCAGCGCGTCGTTGACGGCCTCCTCCAGAACCGCACCGCGGCCGAACCGCTGGTCGATGACGCGGGCCGGGATCTTGCCCTTGCGGAAGCCCTTCACCGTGACCTGCTGGTTGATCTTCTTGTACGCCGCGTCGAGGCTGTCCTTGAGCTCCTCGAAGGGCACCTCGATGCTGAGCCGAACCCGAGTCGGGTTCAGGGTCTCCACGGCGCTCTTCACGGTTCGGTCTCCTTGGGGGCTGACTTCTTGGGTTCTGCCGGGGCCAGACTGGTCCGGCGGATTTCGTCGCCCGGAGGACGTCCACGAGGATCTCCTGTGGATGTCCGGGGATGTCCAGAGGTTCCTGTGGATGAGACACACGGGCGCGCAGCTTGCATAGTAACCGCAGCCGCTCAACGCCCCAAAGGCGATCAAGCGAGGTGACCGCGCGGATGACCGGTGAGGACCGGTCGGTGGTCGGGGTGGCGGGATTTGAACCCACGGCCTTCCGCTCCCAAAGCGGACGCGCTACCAAGCTGCGCCACACCCCGTGCTGGTGCGACACGTAGGGTACATGGCCGCAGGCAGTGCGACCGCCGCATTTACGGGGTGTGCGGTGAGGGGCACCGACCCGCTACGATGCCTTCTGTGCCGCGGTCACCTGACCTGCGGCGCGTCCTGTGCGGGCGTAGCTCAATGGTAGAGCCCTAGTCTTCCAAACTAGCTACGCGGGTTCGATTCCCGTCGCCCGCTCCATACGGCTCAGGGCCAGGTCAGAGGATGATTCCTCGACCTGGCCCTGATTCGTTTCCCGGTGGGATCTCGTTTCCCGGCGGGATGCCCCCCGGTCGACTCAGTCGCCGCGCAGTGTGCGTACGTCCACGGTGTAGACGGAGCGGATGCCGTACGGAACGTAGAGGGCGTCGCCGACGAGGGTCAGGGGGGCTCCGATGCCGGTGGAGTCGGCGGTGCCGCCGTCGTCCCGTCCCTGGAGGGTGGCCTCCACGGCGCCGGTACGCAGGTTCAGGGCGGCCAGGCGGCCGCTGGGGGACGCCACGTAGAGGTGGGACGCGGAGGCGGTCGGGGGGCCCGGCGACTCCACGGTGGAGTTGCTCTCCCAGAGCTGGCGCCCGGTGTCCGGGGCGACCGCGCGGACGCTGCCGCTGGACGACGTGACGTAGAGCCTGTCGCCCAGCAGGGTGGGCGTCGCGCCCTCGGGCAGGGTCCGGGACAGCCGTATGGTCGTCAGGACGTGCGAGGTGGAGTTGATCAGGGTCAGCGTGCGACGGGTGCCTGTCGTGTTGAGCATCACCAGCCGCCCGTCGGACTGGCCGACGATGTCCTGCTCTCCCTTGACCTGCACGGTCCACCGGGGACGGCCGGTGGCCGGGTCGAGTTGCGCGACGCTTGTCCCGGTGACGTCCTCCTCGCCCCACTGCTGGCACACCAGATACGCGTTTTGGGCGGCGCTGCGGAGCAGGCAGATCTGCGTGGCCGGGCTGGGCATCGGCCGCTTCCAGCGGACCTTGCCGTCGGCGGCGTCGAGGAGGGCGTACTGCTGCCCTTTCGCACCGTAGGTGGCGATGACGCCCTCGGGTACGGCGGTGGAGAAGCCCTGGTCGTTGTTGGGCTCCGTGGCCTCGTCGCTGTCGCCGGTGATCGTCTTCCAGATCACCTTGCCGGTCTCGGCGTCGAGCGCCTGGACGGTGTAGCGAGTCGGGTTGGACGCATCCTCGCCGACGATCCGGTCGTCGGCGCCGTAGACGTACACGCGACCGCCGCGCGCGGCGATGATCGAGCCGGCGTCGCCGCCGCCGATGTCGTCGGCGGTCTCGTCGACCGACCGGGCCCAGGTGTTGCGGCCGTCGGCGAGGGCGAAGCGGCTCGCCATGACGTCGTCGCCGGCGCAGACGAGGGACCGGCCGGTGGCCGCGCAGCGGGCGAAGGGAGCGTCGGCGCCTATCGGCTCCTTGTCGGGGCTCGGGTCCTTCGACTTCTGGTGCCAGGCCCGCCAGCCGAGGGGCAGGTCGCCGGGGTCGGAGTCGTCGCCGGTGAGGGCGACCGTGGTGGTGGCGAGGGCCGCGACGACGACGGCGGCGGCCACGGAGGCCAGCCAGAGGCGTCTGCGGCGCCGGCGGGGCCGGCCGGGGTCCACGACGGTCGGCGTCTCCTCCGCGGGGCGTGGGTCGGGGAGGGCGCCGTCGCGCAGCAGTCGCAGCAACTCGTCCGGCGAAGGGCGGGACTTGGGGTGCTTTTCCAGGCAGAACTGAATAAAGGGGAGCAAATCGGACGGAATGCCGTCGAGTTCGGGGGTGCCGTCGACGACCCGGAGGGCCGTCTCGTAGGGGCTCGGACTGTCGAACGGGCCGTGGCCGGTGGCGGCGTACGCGAGGATCGAGCCGAGGGAGAAGACGTCCGCGGCCGGGCCCACGTCCTGGGGGGAGAAGAACTGCTCCGGGGACATATAGGGCGGGGTGCCCATCACACGGCCGGTCTGGGTGAGGACGTCGGAGGGCGCGAACTCGGCGGCGCGGGAGATGCCGAAGTCGATGACGCGGGGGCCGTCCTCGGCGAGCATCACATTGGCCGGTTTCAGGTCGCGATGGACCATTCCGGCGCGATGGATGTCCCGCAGGGCCTCGGCGAGGCCGGCGGCGAGTTCGCGCAACTGCGGCAGGGGCAGGGGGCCGTGGCGGCGGACATGGGTGCCGAGGTCCTCGCCCGGGATGTAGAGCGTGGCCATCCAGGGGAGCGGCGCGTCGGCGTCCGCGTCGACGACGGGGGCGGTGAAGGCGCCACTGACCTGGCGGGCGGCGGCCACCTCGCGGCGGAACCGGGTGCGGAACTCGCCGTCGTCGGCGTACTGCGCGTGCACGACCTTGACGGCCAGGCGGCGTCCGGATGCCGAGCGGGCGAGGTAGACCACGCCCATGCCACCGGAGCCGAGGCGGTCCTCGATCCGGTAGCCACCCACCTCCGCCGGGTCCGTCTCGCGCAGCGCCATCCGTACGTTCCCCCGTTCCGGACCGTTCGACGATCACGAACGAGGGTATCCGTACCCTTCCAGGCCGCCCCACGGACCCCGGAACGGCTCCCGGACCGACTCCCGGAACGGAGGCTAGAACTGGATCGAGTTGATCGTCTCGGCTATCGAGTTGAGGAATCTCTGGATGTCGTCGGCCATGCCGGTCGAGGCGAGGAAGAAGCCGAACAGCACAGCGACGACGGCGGGGCCGGCCTTCAGGGATCCGCCACGAATCAACACCACCAAGATGATCGCCAACAGCAACACCACTGACAGCGAAATGGCCACAACAGATCACACCCTCGGTCGGTCCGCTCTCCCGGCCCGGGGACGCGACCCCGCGCACCCCCGCCAGAACCATCGTGCCACCAACCGGGCCCCGCTATGCGGCACGTGACGTTTCGTTCGCCACACCTGTGCCGGATCTGTGCGGGTCCTCCGAGCGCAACCACCTCTCACGTTGTGCCCGTACAGGATTTCGGGTGCGTACTCGCGCAGGTAATTCGACGGGATCGTTTCCATCGACACACAACGTGTTCGCCGATATTTCGAATTAAGTGTGAGCTGATCATTCCACCGAGGCCAGCTCCTGACTATATGCACCGATTAGTCCGGATGAATCCGGACAAGACGGATGGCCAACAGGTGTCCGTGCGGTGCACGTTCGTTGTACACGCGAGGCCCAACGCGATATCCGGGAATGACCTCGCGGGTTTTACGAAATCCCACAGGCAACGCTAGGGTGCCTCAGATGTTCCATGCTGCCTCGTCCCCCGCATGCGCAGCGAGGGCCTCGGTCTACTCCCCCGGCTTCCGGCGGGAGGGTCTGTGAACAACTCGCTGCGACCGCACGGCCACAACAGAGCGCCACTCCCCCCGGCAGAGTCGTCGGCGGACGGAGTGCCGAGTCCGCGCTCGCCGCAGAACCAGCAGGCTCAGGCGGACAGGAGATCCGCGTCCGCCGGTGCCAAGCAGCGCGACGCGTTCTTCGACAACGCCAAGTACCTGGCGATCGTGCTTGTCGCCATAGGACACTCCTGGGAGCCGATCAAGGGCGACAGCCGGATCCTGGAGGCCGTGTACACCGTCGTGTACACCTTCCACATGCCGGCGTTCATCATCATCTCCGGCTTCTTCTCGCGGAGTTTCGACGCGAGCCCCAACCGGCTGAAGCGCCTGATCACCGGCGTCGCGGTGCCCTACATCGTCTTCGAGACGGCCTATCCCCTCTTCAAGCGCTGGATCGACGAGGACCCGAGCCAGGAGATCAGCCTCCTGGACCCGTGGTACCTGACCTGGTTCCTGTGCGCGCTGTTCATCTGGCGGATGACCACCCCCATCTGGAAGATGGTGCGCTGGCCGCTGCCGCTCGCGCTCGGTCTCGCCATGGCGGCGACGGTCACCCCGGAGATCGGTGACGACCTGGACCTTCAGCGGGTCCTTCAGTTCCTGCCGTACTTCGTGCTGGGTCTGTGCATGAAGCCCGAGCACTTCCACATGGTGCGTACGCGCACGGTGCGGATCCTGGCCGTGCCGGTGTTCGCGGCGGCGCTGGGCTTCGGATGGTGGGCCGTGCCGCGGATGAACACCGCGTGGTTCTACCACCGGGACGCCGCGCAGGAGCTGGGCGCGCCGTGGTGGGCCGGGCCGGTCATGGTGCTGGCGATGTTCGGCTGCTCGCTGCTGCTGACGGCCTGCTTCTTCGCCTGGGTGCCGCGTCGGCACATGTGGTTCACGGCGCTCGGTGCGGGCACGCTGTACGGCTACCTGCTGCACGGCTTCGTCGTGAAGGCCGGCGACTATCAGGGCTGGTTCGAGCACGCCTGGTTGCAGCGGCCGCTCGGTGAGATCTTCGTGTCCGTCGTCGCGGCGATCGGTGTCACGCTGCTGTGCACCTCACCGGTACAGCGGGTGTTCCGGTTCGCGATGGAGCCGAAGATGGAGTGGGCGTTCAAGCGGGACGCGGCTCAGTTGGCCCGGGAGCGGGAGAAGCGCGAGGGTGCGGCCAGGCGCGAGAAGGTCAACGCCTGAGCCGATTCGGAGCGTTCCCCTCGCGGGACCTCACGGGACCTCACGGGACCTCACGGGAGGTCACTCACCCACCAGACCGAGAAGTGCGCGCATCCGTGCGTACTTCTCGGTCAGTCGTTTGCGGGTGCTCTCGTCGAGGGCCGCGAGGCGTGCCGGGTTCGCGTTGTGCGCCAGGTCCGCCTCCTTCACCAGCAGGGCGCCGTCGGTGGCGAGGATGCGCGCGGCGTAGGCCTCGGGTGGCTCTCCGGCCCGCTTGGTGACGGCCAGCACGATGTTCTTCGTACGGCGGCTCAGTGCGGCCTCTTCCAGCCACTGTTCGGTCAGTGCGGCGTCCTCGACGGCGTCGTGCAGCCAGGCTGCCGCGATCTGGTCGGTGTCGCCGCCGCGGGCGCGTACGCCTTCGGCGACGGCTCTCAGGTGCTCGGTGTAGGGGCGTCCGGCCTTGTCGGTCTGGGCGGCGTGGGCGGCTCGGGCGAGGGTCTCCACGTCGGCCAGGGAGAGCGGGGTTCGGTCGGTCTCGGTCACCCGTCCAGTGTCTCGCCCCCGCCGGCCCCTACCCGTCCCATCCCTTGAAGGGGCTCCGCCCCTTCCACCCCGCCAGGGGCTCCGCCCCCTGGACCCCATCGGCCTGCGGCCTCGTCCTCAAACGCCGGACGGGCTGGAGATGCACGGACCGACGCCGGGGGGTGGGCCCGTGGGGGCCGAGCCTCCTGCGCCGGAAAGGCTGAAACCGCCTGCTCACATGGGTGTCAGCGTGGTGTCGCCTGGGCCGTTGGGCCCTCTCGGCAGATCAGGAGGAGGGCTCTGTCGTCGTTGACGTCCTTTGCCACTGCCTCGATCAGGTGCCAGGCCGCTCCGTGGAAGCCGCCGGTCACGTAGCGGTCGGCCTCGCCGGTGAGGCGGTCTATGCCCTCGACGATGTCGCGGTCGGAGGTTTCGACCAGGCCGTCGGTGAAGAGCATCAGGACGTCGCCGGGGCGGAGTGAGCCCTTCACGGGGTCGAACTGGGCGCCGTCGTATACGCCGAGGAGGGGGCCTTCCGCTGCCTTCTCCTCCCAGCGGCCGCTGCCCGCGCTCAGTTGCAGGCCCGGTGGGTGGCCCGCCGAGTAGAGCTCGTAGTCGCCCGAGTCCAGGTCCAGGACGAGGTGGATCGACGTGGCGAAGCCCTCGTCCCAGTCCTGGCGGAGCAAGTAGCCGTTCGCCGCCGGGAGGAACGCGTGCGGGGGCAGGCTGCCGAGGAGGCCGCCGAAGGCTCCCGAGAGGAGCAGGGCGCGGGATGCCGCGTCCATGCCCTTGCCGGACACGTCCGTCAGGACGACCTCCAGCGTGCGGCCGCCGTTCGTGCGGGCCGCGACCACGAAGTCGCCCGAGAATGACTGGCCGCCCGCCGGGCGCAGGGCCATCTCGCGATGCCAACCGTGGGGCAGTTGTGGGAGCTTGCTCTGGACTCGGATGCGTTCGCGCAGGTCGAAGAGCATCGTGCCGCCGCGCCGCCAGGGCACGCCCACGCGGCTGCGGAACTGCGCGATCAGCAGGCCGAAGAAGCCGCACGCCGCCACTACCAGGACCACGCCCGGGGTGACTCGCGAGGGGCCCTCCGTGTACGGGCCGAGCTGCACCGACTCCACGATCAGGGCGGTGGCCGCCGCCGCGTACAGGCCCAGCAGGCTCGCCGGGCGCAGCAGGAGACCGCCCGCGACGATGGGGAGGACCAGCGCGGCCGGGGAGAACCACACCGGGTTGGCCATGGTCACGGCACAGATCAGGGGGACCGTGAGGAGCAGGCCGGCGAGCGCGATCCAGTCCGAGCCGTCGCCGCGGAAGTAGTCCACCGCGCTTCTGCGCACGCCGACGCGGGCCCGGTGCCACTGCATCTTCAACCGGGCCGTGAACGTCTCGGCCGCCGTGCGCCGCTCTCGTCCTGCTGCCATTAGTTCGGGACCCTATCCATCGGACCAGCTGCTTGGCACGGGAGGTCCCACTTGTCCCCCGTCCGAGGTTCAACTTCACAGTGAACTTCACGGAAAGCCACCTCGCGGCCGCCAACGAGAAATTCCCTCGCTCGTCCCGCAATGCCCTGGTAGGCATGGTTCATGGCGAAAGACAGTGCGAGCCACCCCGGACACTCCGGCCGTCCCGAGCTACGCGCGCTACGGCGGGATGAATGGGGCATCTGGTACGACACGCTGGTCCGTGCCTTCGGTGCGATCCCGGAGGCTCCGGAGGAGCGGGAGTTATGGGAGTCGCTCACCGAGCTCGACCGTTCCCTCGGGGCCTGGGAGGGGGACGCGTGTGTGGGCACGGCGGGCGCCTTCAGCTTCCGGCTGACCGTGCCGGGTGGCGCGTCGGTGCCCGCGGCCGGCGTCACGATGGTCAGCGTCGCCGCCACGCACCGCCGGCGCGGCCTGCTGACGTCGATGATGCGGCGGCAGCTGGACGATGTGCGCGAGTGGGGCTGGCCGCTTGCCGTACTGACCGCCTCCGAGCCGGAGATCTACGGCCGGTTCGGGTACGGCACCGGCACCTTCCATGTGAACGCCGAGATCGACACGACCCGCGTCCGGCTGTCCGTGCCGCCCGGCACCGATGACGTACGCCTGCGGTACGCCGTACCGACCGAGGCCCTCGGTCTGTGCGAGGCGGTGTACGCGCGCAAGGTGTCCGGCCGGCCGGGGATGCTGGTGCGGGAGCCCGGCTGGGAGCGGCTCCGGGTGCTCGACCCGGAGAGCGACCGGGACGGCGGCTCACCGCTTCAGTGTGTGCTGGCGGAGCGGGACGGCCAAGTCGTGGGGTACGCGCGCTTTCGTGTCAAACCGGAGTGGGAGCCGTCCGGGCCCGCGGGGTCGGTGTTGCTGCGGGACGCGGAGGCGCTCGACCCGGCGGCGCAGGCCGCGCTGTGGCGGTTCCTGTTCGACATCGACCTGACGTCCACGGTCAAGGCGTACGGACGGCCGTTGGACGAGGCGTGGCAGCACCAGGTGTCCGACATCCGGCGGTGTGCGCTGCGGGTGCGGGACTCGCTGCATGTACGGCTGGTGGATGTCGGGGCGGCGCTGGAGGCGCGGACCTATCAGGCGCCGGTGGATGTGGTGTTCGAGGTGGAGGACGCCTTCTGTCCCTGGAACGCGGGGCGTTGGCGGCTGTCCGGGGACGCCAAGGGCGCGTCGTGCGGGCGTACGACGGACCCCGCCGATCTCGCCTTGTCCGTACGGGAGTTGGGGGCGGCCTATCTCGGCGGCGTGAGCCTGGAGGCGCTCGGGGCCGCCGGGCGGGTGCGGGAGCTGCGGCAGGGGGCGCTGGCGGACGCGGCGGTGGGGTTCGCGTCCGCCGTGGTGCCTTGGTTGCCGCACGGGTTCTGAGCCGGGGGCGGCTTCGGAGACTGCGGCAGCTTCTGGGACTTCGGCAGCTGCGGGGACTTCGAGGGCTGCGGGGACTTCGGGGGCTTTCCTACGGGGTCTGGCAGTTCGGGCACCAGAAGAGGTTGCGGGCGGCCAGGTCGGCGGTGCGGATCTCGCCGCCGCAGATGTGGCAGGGCAGGGTGGCCCGGCGGTAGACGTAGACCTCCCCGCCATGGTCGTCGACGCGGGGCGGGCGGCCCATCGCCTCCGGGGTGTGTTCGGGGCGGACGGTGTCGATGCGGTTGTTGCGGACGCCCTCGTGCATGAGGTCGACCAGGTCCGCCCAGATGGCGTCCCACTGGGTGGGGGTGATGTCCTTGCCCGCGCGGTAGGGGTCGATGCGGTGCCGGAACAGGACCTCGGCCCGGTAGACGTTGCCTACGCCCGCGATGACCTTCTGGTCCATGAGCAGGGCGGCGATGGTCGTACGGCTGCGGGAGATCCTTCGGTACGCCTGGTGCGGGTCGGCGTCGGCGCGGAGGGGGTCGGGGCCGAGGCGGTCGTGTATCGCCTGCTTCTCGGGGTGCGTGATCAGGGCGCAGGTGGTGGGGCCGCGGAGGTCGACGTATGCGGTGCTGTTCGCGAGGCGGAGGCGGACGGTGTCCGTGGGTGGGGGTGCGGGGGCGTCGCCGGCGTTGACCTTGCCGAAGTTGACCTTGCCGAAGAGGCCGAGGTGGATGTGGATCCAGTCGGCGTCCCGGAAGCCGAGGAAGAGGTGTTTGCCGTGGGCCTCGGTGTGGGTGAGTTCTGAGCCGGTGAGGAGTGCCGCGGCGTCGGAGAACTTGCCCTGGGGGCTGGTGACGTGGGGGGACGTGCCGAGGAACGCGGTGGCGTAGTCCTGGGCCAGCCGGTGGATGGTGTGGCCCTCGGGCACGGTGGCTCCTTTGTCTTCTGCGGGTGGGTGGGGGCAGGGGGTTTCGCCCCCGCCGCCCCTACCCGTCCCATCCCTTGAAGGGGCTCCGCCCCTTCGACCCCGCTGGGGCTGCCGCCCCAGACCCCGCTATCGGCCCTTAAGGGGCCTCGTCCTCAAACGCCGGACGGGCTGAAATGCCCGGGCCGGCGCCGGAGGGGCTGAAAGACGCGGGCTACTGCTGGGGGTGGTGCGGGGGGATCGGGGGGAGGTCGCCCGTCGTCTCGTAGGTGGCCAGCATCGTGATGCGGCGGGTGTGGCGCTCGTCTCCCGAGTACGGGGTGCTCAGGAACGTCTCGACGAACTTCGTCGCCTCGTCCTGCGTGTGCATGCGGGCGCCCACGGCCACGACGTTCGCGTTGTTGTGCTGGCGGCCGAGGGACGCCGTCTCCTCGCTCCAGGCCAGGGCCGCGCGGACGCCCTTCACCTTGTTCGCGGCGATCTGCTCGCCGTTGCCCGAGCCGCCGATCACGATGCCGAGGGAGTCGGGGTCCGCGGCCGTCTTCTCCGCGGCGCGGAGGCAGAAGGGCGGGTAGTCGTCCTGGGCGTCGTAGATGTGGGGGCCGCAGTCGACCGGGTCGTGACCCGCCGCCCTGAGCCAGTCGACGAGGTGGTTCTTGAGTTCGAAGCCCGCATGGTCGGAGCCGAGATACACGCGCATGGAACGAGTGTGACACGGCTGTTTCGGGGCAGCAGCGCCGGGTGTCGATCGTGTTTAGTGTGACGCACGCCATGGAAGCTCAAGAAAACCTCAAGTAACAATCACGAATCAAAGGTTCCAGAATCCGTTCTCCTCCGATTCACTGGTCCGACTCGTACGCCGCTCCATAACCACTCGTGCGAGGACCGCTCCCCACGGCTCAAAGGAAATCCGTTCCATGACTTCGCAGCCGAACCAGAAGACGGCCGGACCGGCCGCCGGCGGCCACGGCCTACAGGCCGGACTCAAGAACCGCCACCTGTCCATGATCGCCATCGGCGGCGTCATCGGCGCCGGACTCTTCGTCGGGTCCAGCTCCGGTATCGCCACCGCGGGACCCGGCATCCTCCTGTCGTACGCCCTCGTCGGCACGCTCGTGGTGCTGGTGATGCGGATGCTCGGTGAGATGTCCGCGGCCAACCCGACCTCCGGGTCGTTCTCCGCCCACGCCGACCGCGCGCTCGGCAGCTGGGCCGGGTTCTCCATCGGCTGGCTGTACTGGTTCTTCTGGGTGGTCGTGCTGGCGGTCGAGGCGACCGCCGGTGCGAAGATCCTGGAGGGGTGGATACCGGCCGTCCCGCAGTGGGGCTGGGCCCTGATCGTGATGGTGGTGCTCACCGCCACCAACCTCGTCTCCGTCGGCTCGTACGGCGAGTTCGAGTTCTGGTTCGCCGGGATCAAGGTCGTCGCGATCGCCGCGTTCATCGTCATCGGCGGGCTGGCCGTCTTCGGGCTGCTGCCGGGTGTCGACAGCGACCAGGCCGGGCTGAGCAACCTCACCGACCACGGCGGCTTCCTGCCACACGGCGCCGGCGCCATCCTCACCGGCGTGCTGCTCGTCGTGTTCTCCTTCATGGGCAGCGAGATCGCCACCCTGGCCGCCGGTGAGTCCGAGAACCCGCAGCGGGCGGTCACGAAGGCCACGAACAGCATCATCTGGCGGGTCGCCGTCTTCTACCTCGGCTCGATCTTCGTCGTGGTCGCCCTGCTGCCGTGGGACAGCAAGTCCATCGCCGACAACGGCTCGTACGTCGCCGCGCTCGACTCCCTCGGTATCGCGCACGCCGGTCAGATCATGAACTTCATCGTGCTGACCTCGGTGCTGTCCTGTCTCAACTCCGGCCTCTACACCGCCTCCCGCATGGCCTTCTCGCTCGGCCAGCGCGGGGACGCGCCGAAGTCCTTCGCCCGCACCACCGGCAACGGCGTGCCGCGCACGGCGATCCTCGCGTCCGTCGTCTTCGGCTTCGTCGCGGTCTTCTTCAACTACAAGTTCCCGGACTCCGTCTTCCTCTTCCTGGTCAACTCCTCCGGTGCGGTCGCCCTGTTCGTGTGGCTGGTGATCTGCTTCTCGCAGCTGCGCATGCGGAAGATCATCCAGGCCGAGGCGCCGGAGAAGCTGGTCGTGAAGATGTGGCTGTACCCGTATCTGACCTGGGCTACCGCCGCGCTGATCGTGTTCGTGCTCGGCTACATGCTGACCGACACCGAGCACGACGGCCGCAAGACCGTGCTGCTGTCGCTGCTGGTGGCCGCGGTCGTGCTGGTCGTGGCCTTCGTGAAGGAGAAGGTCGGGCGTGGGCACCCCGCGGCTGTCGAGGCGGCTCCCGCTTCGGACGCGCCGCGTGACGAGGTCAAGACCGGCTGACCCTGCCGGTCTTGACCTGCCGGTCCGTTGACCTGCCGGTCCGCTGACCTGTCGGCCTTCGCGGCCGGCTCTGGGTGATCGTGAAGTTCGAGGGGCTTTCGAAACGCGTGTGCGTTTCGGAGGCCCCTCGTCTCGTTTCGTCGCGTGTCGTGTCGCCTCGTGTGGTCACAGCACCGTGAACGTCTCTTTCACTCTCTCGTAGGTCTTCAACGCCTCCGTCTCGATTCCCGGCCGGTACCACGTGTTGATCTGGTACGACTTGCCGTCCACGGTGAAGCCCAGCAGTTGGGCGTGCCAGGGGTCGCCCTGGAGCGTGAAGGTGTACTCCCAGACGACCGCCGGGTGCCCGCGGAACGTCGTCCGTTCCAGGCGGATCTTGCGGTACTGCCGGCCCTGTTGGGCGTTCTCCTCAGACTTCTGCCAGGAGTCCATCAGGTCGTCGCGGGCCAAGGACGACTTCGCGGCGAGTTCCTGTTCGGCGTCCGGTGACGTGTAGTGCACCTCCGACCCGGTCTGCACGTCCCGCCGCCAGTCCTCGGGCGGCACCCACGCGAACCCGCCCGCCTCCCTGCGCGACCCGGGCGGCAGGCTCTGCGGCCTCGATGTGCCCTCGACCGTGGACGACGGGCCGGTGCCCGGGGAGGACGCGGCCGAGGAGGGCCGTGAGGGTGAGGAGCCTGCCTGATCGTCCTCGGGCGAGCCTGGGTTGGTCGCCAGGATGACCGCCACGGCAGCGCCTGCGGCGGCGATTCCGACGGCGGCGACTTTCCCGGTACGGCGCCGTCCACGCCGGGGGTGTTCCGCCGGGACAGCGGGGCCGGGGAGCTCGCCGGGCGGCATCGGGCTGTGCGGTCGCCCTCCGGGCGCGTGCCCCGGACCGGGCGCCGGGCGCCGCTCGGTCACAGCTTCGGCGCGCGCCAGGGAGACGCCGGGGTGCTGCTGAGGCCGGGCGCCGCTGGAGTTGCCGGCCGGGGCCGGTGAGCGGGGCTCCGGGCCCGCCTGGGAGGCGAGTTCGGTGGAGGCGTTGGAGGCGCGAGGGGGGTCTGTGGCCGGGGCGGGGATGGAGGCGGAGGCAGAGGTGGGAGTGGCCTTGGCACGCTCGTCTTCGGTCGGGGTCGAGGGCGTTGGCGGTGGCGGTGGCGGTGGCGGTATGGCGTCGCGTACGTCTCCCCGCTGACGGGGATCGAGTGGGGGAGCGACTCGGGAGGCGTCCAGGTAGGCAGGGGTGGGCGATTCCCTCAAGGGCTTGGGGCTCCAGGGGAGGTGGGGGGTCCCCGAACCCGGGCCATGTGCGGGGGTGGTTTCGGAATCGGAGGCGGACCCTCGCGTCTGCTCGGGCTCATGGAGCGACACGCCTGTCCGTTCAGGCTCGGACGGTGGGCCCGGGTCAGGGTCAGGTTCAAGGTTGGAACCCGGCTCGCGTTCGGGTTTCGGCCCGGAGCCACGCTGGGGTTCCGGGCCAGCGTGTCGTACGGGGTCGGGCCCAGACTCGCGTACGGGTTCCGGCCCAGACTCACGTAGGGGTCCCGGCCCAGACCCGCGTACGGCCTCATGCCCAGAGCCGAGTACAGCGCCACGCCCAGAGCCGGGTACGGCTTCAGGATCGGATCCGTGTATGGCGTCCCGCCCGGACCCGTGCGCGGGCTCCGGCCCAGACCTGCGTACAGGTTCTGGCCCGGCCTCCGGTACGGACCCGCCCCACGGCTCGGACTTGGACGCCGAACCGTTCGCCGGGCCCGACGCCGATGCCGGCCCATGCGACCGCCCGGGCGCCGGTATGGATCTGGCCGAGGGCTCGGCGTCGGCGACGCCCTCCCCCACAGCGGCCCCACCCCAGGACTCGGTCCCGGAGAGAGCCCCGTGCCCGGGCCCCCGCTCCGGCGCTCCCGCCGCCCCCGCCACTCCAGGAACCTGCGCCTCCCGGGGCCCCGGCTCCAACTTCTGGCCGGAGTCCGGGTCCGACTGCCTGCCCGGCCCCAGCTCCAAATGCCGACCAGATCCTGGGTCCAACTCCCCACCCGGACTCAGCTCCAACTGCCGACCCGATCCCGAGTCCAACCCCCCACCCGGACCCAGCTCCAAATGCCGACCAGATCCCGAGTCCAACCCCCCACCCGGACCCAGCTCC